>DYSW01000036.1 GCA_020726285.1 Melioribacter roseus | reverse complement strand
CGTAGGGATTCGAACCCCAAACCTTCTGATCCGTAGTCAGATGCTCTATCCAATTAAGCTACGGGTGCAAATAATTTTGAAAATTAGGACATAAATTTAGGCATTTATTTTATTTGTACAAATAAATATAAAATAATAGATTTAGTTCTTAAAAAAACAAATCAAAAATGTCATCTAAAACAAAAATTATTACTTGGTTAAAACCATTATCTTTTTTAACAACAATTAGTTTGTTTGTTTTCATTGTAAATAGAATAATTGACGCTACTTACTATAATCATATCCAATTCATTTTCTCAAAATATATTTATCCAAATGATATCACTTTTCTTTTCAGTGCTTTTACAAATATGGGAGAAGTAGTTACTGCTTTGTTGGGAATTGAAATAACTGCTGTCGCAATTATTGTTCAATTGTCAGCTAACAAATATTCTTCAAAGATTATGGAATTATTTATTACAGATAGGGTGAATTTTTATGTGTTTTCTGTGTACGTAGTAACTGGTGTAAATACTATGTTACTCGTATTAACTTCAGGGAATGTAATGATACCCTATTTTAGTATTTTTATTAATAATATTTTCCTAATCTTAAGTCTAATAATTGTAATTCCTCATTTTGCATATGTTTTTAATTTCTTACGTCCAGAGAATTTTCTGCAAATTATTGAAGAAGACGCTAAAAAAATCTTTAGAAAGATTCGAACTAAAAATGAGCTTAAATTCCCATCTTATAAAAAACAAATGGCATATAATATCGATTTTATTGGCGATGTAGCTCTGAACTCTGTTCATAATAGCGATAGAGCAATTGCACTTATGTGTATTGTAACACTTAAGAATATTTCGAATTATTACATTTCTCAAAAGAAATTATTTCCAGAAAATTGGCATAAATTAAGCGGAGATGAAAATATTGACCCGGATTTCGCTAATTATTCGTCATTTGTGTTGAAAAAAATTGAAGAAAACAAAGTCCTTTTTGAAAGGAAAGTGTTAAGGCTGTTTGAACTTGTGTTTAATCTGACTAAAGCTAATCAAAGAGATATTTCTTCAGGGATTTTAATGAACACTCGTAAAATTTTTGAACAAGCCGTTTATTCTGATGATTTTGGTGTGCAATGGACTGTAATTAAGTATTTCAATTCATATTTGCGAATTTCAATTTCATCTAAAGACCCGCGGTCTGCATTTAATACAATGGAACATTACAGAATAATTGGTGAAATTGTAATGGAAAAAAATACTAAGATGTTATTTACAATTTTTAAGAATTTCAAATATTACGGACAGGAATCGAATAAAAACAATATTTTGTTCATATTAGAAACGGCTGCTTACGATTTATATTTGCTTTTGAAATTATTACATGAAAAGAAAATTCAAAATTTTGATGAATTTCTTGAACTTTACTTAACTCTTGATGAACCAATTGATCTTGTCGAAAAATTACAATTTGATAAAAGAGAAATGAGTTTACTAGGCGTAAGAATTGCACAAGTTAAGTTAGCAGCCTATTTTTTGAAAAAAGGTGAAATTAAACTAGCTGAAAAAATATACGAAGATATGAAAAATGAACCAAGAGATAGAATTGAAAAAATTAAGAAGTTGATCTCTGACACAAGTGAAGAGGAGTTCTGGGAAATCACACCACGAGGAATAAATTTTTATTATATTAATGATGTTGAAAAAGATGCGTTAATAGAATTTTTTAATTGGTTTAAACTTTAAAATTAATACTGGAGAAAAAATGCAACAAAACAATGCTAATGAACCAAAAACTGCTTTCGGAAAATATATGGTTAATACCTTTATTCCGAGCTATGCAAATAACGTAAATGGTTTTGTGTATATGGGGGCAGCAATTCTAATTATAATTGTTGGATTACGTGGATTAGGAAGAGAAGCTGGAAATATTGCTATAATTCCAAATATTATGTTAAACGAAGTTGGTTCGATAGATCCAAATTGGGTTATCGGAGCAATATTCTTAGAATTTTTCCTTTTGGCACTACTAGCAATAGTAACATTTTTCACGCCTGAAGAAGCACATCACACAGTAAGTGCAAAATCTTCTGAAGATGAAATTAAAATTCCTCAACGACCTAAAGTTGATATGGAACGTGAATTAAACGATTTAAGAGATTTAGTTGAAAAGGAAGTAAAAATGGTTAATGAATATCTCGATAAATATGAAGCCATTGCCGACAAACTAAATAGAATGCAAATGAAGAGTGTAAAAGCTATTCAAGATATGAAAGAAGCAGTTAAATCTTAAATAATTCACTAACTAAGTAAGAGGAAAAAACACCATGAAAAAGAACATGGTTTATTTCATTTTATACATTGTTCTTATATCAGAATTATTAATGGTGATTGTTGAAAGAGACGAATTAATTGCTCAAGAAGAAATCATCAGAAATAAAATGTTAGCTACAATAGCTGAACAATATAAGGAACCATTGTTATTAAATGTACCCGAAAAAAAATCAGATTATTCAATAAATCAGGATTCACCAAAAATTGTTGTAATGAATCCTTTAGGACTTGTTTCAGATAATGAAAAGAAAAAAGTTCAGTACACCGTTAAACTTTCTAGAGAATCAAGAAATATTCCCAATGAATTTCCAAATGGTGGTTTAACCAACAAAACAACGAATAAAAAATATTTTCTAAAAGTAAATGAAGATGGAACAGCTGAATTTAACGGAATGTTCTCCTCGCCTGGTGAGTACGTATTTGAAGCTCAATTTTTTGTAGATAGAGAATTACCTAATTATTTGCCCGACTTTCTATTAAAAGAATTACAAAAAATGGTTGGTGAAAATCTAAATGGGAAAAGTAAAGTTGTGCAATTTACTGTAAATGTCAAAAATATAGGCGGTTTAGAGAAAAAAGACGTGCAAATTTCTTGGTAAAGGTGAAAAAATGATTAGAAATATTTTTTATGTTTTAATTTTATTCTTTAGTCTTATTAATTCTCAGGAATCAATTACTATTCTAGACACAATAGATGTTGTTACTTCCCAAGCTTTTAAAGTTCCTGCTGAAAAAAATATTGTTTTTGCTAATTTATTAAAATTTGAAGGGAAAGCAGTACTTTTTGATAAAAATTTAAATCAAATTCACGATGCAAATGAATATTTCCGAAGTCCAGACGAAAAAACGATGGAAAAAGAAGTTAAAACAGGCAGAGGAGCAAATGTACAATTCCATGTGGAAGATAAAATTGATGAAGTTGGTGAATATCTTATGAGAATAGATGTACGCTTAATGGGAGAAAATCGTCAGATTCAACAACACTCAGTATATTATTTAATTCGAGTTAGTAACCCACATATTGCTTCAGTTGTAGATCTTGAACCCGAATATTTCTATTCTGAAAAGAAAACATTTAGCTTTGCTACACAAGAATATTCTGATGTAAATTTATATTATTGGGATGTTGAAGATCAAAGTGGTAATAAATTGCTATCAGGAAAAGGTCCGGTAATAACACTTGATACATTATTTTCAAATCTAAGTTTAATTGATTCAAAATTGAAAATAAAAGGCTACTATGCAGATAAAGTTTTTGAATATTTGGAAAATGGAAATACGACACCAAAAAAATCAGAGTGGGAAATATTTATCAAAAAACCAACTTTAAATGAATTTACTGATTGGAAAAACGAAGAAAAAGATAATAGCACAAAAGCATTTTTTATCAGCGTTTATAGCGATCAAGCAATGAAAATTCTTTATACATACACAGGAAAAACAGAAAGTGGATTTGTGGTAGTAAAACCAGATATTCGCTCACTTAGTTTAGTTTCGGAACCAGAAAATCTTATAAAATCCTATAAATCTTCTAAAAGTGGAAGTTGGGTATTTATTACATTCGAGCTAAATCAAGAATATTTAGATTCACTTGAAGAATTCGCTGAGATATCGGCAAAATTAAAAGTGAAATTTAAGACACAATTTAACGAAACAATACAATATGATTATTCTTCAACTTTATATAAGTAAAACTATGAAAAAGTATTTACTACTATTCATTCTACTAAATCTACCGTTATTTGCACAAAAAACAGATGATTTAATAGACATGATAAACATCAAACTTGAGAAGGACAAAAAATATCTTAATATACATTCTATTCCTATGTATTTAGATAAAAACAAAAATGCTGAAATTCTAACTTTACCACGAACTGATGGAAAAATCCCTTTTGAATTTAAGTTGAGTGATAATTTTACTTATCGCCTAGTGTTTATTAAAACGGGAATTGAACTTGATTCATTAATTATACTTTATGTTAATGAAATAAAGGATAACTCAAATTCAGCTGGTGATGAATTTATGACAAGCGCTGTTGTAAATGACGATACAAATATGGTGGTAACGTTTAAGGATCTTTTTTTTCTAAAAAAAGGAAATAAAGATAAATATCAGCATCTTTATAGTTATTTGACAAATTATCTTCTACAAAATGATGAAGAAAGCATTACTGGACTTTTACAAATAAGACCAGATGAAAAACTAAACCGTAGCTTTGGTTTTTCTTCTCGTGATAATCGTGATTTTCTTCGTTACATGATTACAAATTCTTCATCACATTGGTATCCTAGAAAAGAAGAAGAAATTACAAGTAGTGGAAGAATTAAAAAAGTTGAAAAACTCCCATTTCAAGTTGATGCAACTTTATACTCATTAAGTTTCGCACATAATATTATGGGATTTGGAGCTCAGAACGATAGAGGCGGAGCAAGTCTTGAATTAGATGTGTATGAACCTTTATTGAACCTTTTACCAATTGAAGCAATGACTTTAAATGGTGGCTTTAGAGCTGTATTTCTTTTAGAAAAAGCAGATACAAGAGAAGAAAGTTCATATATTGACGCAAAATTTCAGGTTCGAGCAAATATGGCACGAAGGTCTTTCATGGACGGAGACTATATTTTTAAGAATAATCCATTTGCTTTTGTTGATCAGGGTCGGTTAAATATGAACACTGGTTTGCTTGGTGATATTGAAGTTACAAGACCATTCACACTGCCAAATTTAAGAATATATTTATCTGTTATGGGCGATGATTTTAGCGATGCAAATATATATTTAACTGGAAATCCATCAATAAATAATGGTGGACTTTACGCTTATTATTCAATTTCACAGTTTTTCACTACAATGTCTTTTTATTGGAATATTGATGAAACTGTAGAACATTCATTTAGATTTGATTTAGGTACTGGCTATTACGATATTTGGTTAGCGAATTACGCTGGTTGGGCGAATTTCAGAGATAGCAAATTGATAAAAGATGGTTTTCAACCTTTGTTAACAATTGGATATACTTTTGCTCCAGATGAAAATCCTTTTATAAATCTAAAATTGAAATATTATGATAGCAGAATTACTATCGATAGTTGGTTACGCGTTTTCAAAACAAAAGACATGGTTCACGAATTTAGATTTTACGCAAATTATATTACACCACCAATTGCTCGAGATACTTACGATTGGGAAACTCAAGGTGGTTTGTCACTTAATTTAGGTTATAGATATGGCTTATAATAGATTAAAATTCTCGTTTTTAATATATTTATTTCTTTTCTCTTCAATTTATGCTCAAAATGGAACAGATTCCACCGATACAAAAAATTTGAAAGTTATTTACTCAAATTTGGAATATAATACTATTGCTTATAATGATTTGAAGGTAAAGTGGGTTATTAGTGATCCAGACTTAGTTAGAGATGTTTTCAACAGATTTGTAGTAAATGATGCTTTACGATTAAATGGGAATAGAATCACGAAGCAAATACTTCAGAAAAAAGCGGAAGAAGTCTTTGAAGGAAATATCGTCCTCGATTTAAGAAAACGATATTATGATGATGAAATTGAATTCTTTGCATTTATTACAGAAGAAGAATTGAATAATATGGAACCAAAGTATCTTTTTGACCCAGTTGTAGATGGCTATTATTTAAGAGAAATTATTAATGGTAAACTGTATTCACTTTTGCAAAATAAAGAGTACTATTTTCAAGATATTACTAAGAAAAGTTATGATGTAAAACCTGGATATTTTTTTGATATAAATCTCAATCTCACAAATCCTGAACTAATGTTTTGGGCAACAACTTCGGAATATCGAAATAAATACTTAGTTTCAATAATAGGTGAATGGGGAAATAACGATGTTTATCTACCAGGTTGGTACAATTCTGATTATTTTGGTGCAGTGCAACTCAAATATTACGACTTTCTAAAAAGCGACCCAAATGATCACACTTACAAAGTTGCAATTGGTACAGGATTCAAATCTGGAACCCCTTACATTTCTGTTTTACCAGAATCACCGTTAGTAAAATCTTCTGAAAACTTGTTTTTTAATTTCAATGGAGATGTTTTCAAAAATATTCACCCATCACTTTCAGGCTACTATCTTGATTTTACAGGTGCTTTAGCTTTTCGTGATTATGAAATGACAGATTTTGATTTTGTTGATACTACAAATTTCTATTCCATTCCAGACTTCTTTTCATTTTCAGTAACTAAAAGAAAAATTTTCAACATCTTTGATTTTGGCAATTTGCTTGCCGGAGGAGGAATTTCTTCGCACTCCGAAAAGTATTATAGATTTATTCCTGGTGCAAATTCATTAATAGATATCTACAATAAGGATTTTTTCGACACTTTCAATCATACAATTTTTGCAAAAGTTGGAGTTGAAAAATATGGAGGACTAGTTCAACACCATATAATTTTCAACTTAGGTTATGGTTTAAACCAAGAATACTTTGCTTTTGGAATTGACATGAAAATGATGTTGAGTGATTTGATTGGACTTTCAATTAAATATAATTCAATTTCAGGTTATAACGAATCACGTTATCCTTACAGAACAGATACTCAAATTATCTTTTCACCAATTCTAAGAATAAACTATTAATACTATGGTAAAATAATTTGAGGAGAAAGTTATTATTAATATTGTTAATTACGTTTAGCTTCAATTATGGGCAGGAAATTGATCATATTTATCATATGATTTCTGAGAAAATTGAAGCTGACCAAAAATACTTAAATGTATACGCAATCAAACTTCCTACAGATAGATTAAAAACTATCAAAAATATCCCAAAATTTACAAAAGGAAACCAACCTATAAATTTTAAAAATGAGGAAGGAATTTCTTATTTCGCACTATTTTTAGGCGAAAGTGTGGAAACAGATTCAATAATTGTTTTATCCATTTATGAAGAAAAAGACCCAAGTTTATCTGAAAATGATGAAATGTTTGCAACTGCAAATTCCGCAATTATCTACGATACAACTCAATTTTTATCTTTTAAGGATGTTCAGGAATTATATTTTTCAGAAAAGGATTTTTATAATCAATTTTATTCAATAATTTTTGAAGAAATTGTAATGAATGATGTTGAACCAGATTGGTTGGTACAAGAGGGAATTCAGGATGAATCTTTGAAGCGAAGTAAAGGTATTTCTGGAAAAAATAATCAGGATTATTTGAATGATGTTTGGGTAAATTCCGAACATTTCTATCCAAAACCAATTGTACAATTGAAATCTAGTGGAAGAAAATCAAAAACTGAAACTTCGGAATATTATATCGATGCAAATTTTAGCAGAATATCATTCTACCAAAGTGAATATTTTGCACTTGACAGCAAAAAAATGAATATAATTGGACTAGAATTGACTGCCGAAGATAAAGCTCTTAACTTATTACCTTGGCAATCTATGACAATGGCTTTTGGTTTACGCACTTTTTTATCTATTTCGAATGTTGTTCAAAATGTTTATGACGATTTTCTGATTAATGCTAAAATTTTAGGAAGATTTCGTCTAAATACTTCGGGATTTTATAAAGCTCCATTCATTTTTAATGAACAACCAAAACTCAACGTAACTTCTGGAATTATTCTTGAATTAAACACAACACGAGCATTAGGAATGCCCTTTTTGAATTTTTATTATTCTGGTGGAATACAAGATTATTCTAATCCATATGTATATTTTGGTTCTGCAGATTCAACTTGGTCATATTTTACAACAAATCAGTGGTTTGCAAATATGTCATTCTATTGGAATACTAACGAACTTTTGTATTCCAGATTCAAATTATATATTGGTCTAGGTGCTTATGATGTTGTAAAAGCTATTGATTACTATAATTCATTAACTACAAAAGGTGCTTATTATCAAATTCAGCCATATTTAGGATTTAATTTTACTTTTGTTCCAAACAAAATAGAATTATTTAGTCTGCAAGCCAGATATTTTGATAATGTAATAAAAGGGAATATTTGGTTGAAAATATTAGAATTTTCAGAAATTCATACAATTCGTTTCCAAGTAAATTTTATTTCTTCCCCATTTTTCAGAAATCAATTTGAATGGGAAAATGACGGTGGAACTTCGGTTCAACTAAATTATAGATTGGGATTTTAGTGAAAAAGATTCTGATATATATTATCATTTTTTATACAACAATTATTAGCCAAACTACAGATTCTACCAAAGTTGAAAGATTGCTGAAAATTTACCGAAATCTTGAATATAGTACATTAGCTTTTAACGACTTAAAAAGTACTTGGGATATTACTGATCCAATTATAATTCGTGATATTTTTAATAGATGCATTGTTGTAAATGCACTTAAAATTAATGGCAAAAAGCCAATTTTAGAAGAAATTAAAGAACGAGCTTATGATATTTACGATGGAAAAGTTTTCATTGAATTGAGAAAAAGGTATTTTGATAATGAAATTGAATTAATGAGATTTTATACAGAATCTAGATTTGATTCCACTAAAGAAGATTATTTTTTTGATGAAATTCAAGATAACGTTCAGATAAGGAAAGTTCTTGGTACAAACATTTATGAAGATATTAAAAGTCAATTTTATGCTTTAAATGATTTAACAAAAACATATTACGATAATAAAGACGCTTATTCTTTCGATGTAAATCTACAAATGTTTCGCCCTGAACTTATGTTTTACTCAATTACAACATTAAATAAAAACAAATTCCTACTTTCTTTTACAGGAAAATGGGGAGAAGATTATATTGTTCAACCAGGTTGGTATTCTCCACACTATATAATTTCATCAAAAATTACTTTTATTGATAGAATTACTAATTTTAATCCGCATAAAACCTATTCCTTCGAAGTCGGTGTTGGAGTTACAACTCATCAACCTAATTTGGGGAATTCTATTGTAAATAATCAATTTTATAGTAGTGGAATTCCGATTTATTTCTCTTTTAACGGAAATCCATTAACACTTTTCTCAAAAAATTATAATTTGGAAAAATTCAATTTCGGGCTTTCTCTTGCTTTAGCTTTAACCCAATTTCAAACATCTGATTATGATATAGATTATTTGTCGAAATTCTATTCAAATAGAAATTATTTTACTGTTATGGCAGAATATAAAAACTTTTATCATTTTATGGATATTGGTTGGTTAAATGCTGCCGCAATAATTTCAGGATACGATGTTTATAGTTACTTTCTAAATCCGAGATACAAAGAATTGCTTCTGATTGATGATAATTTCAATTATAATCTTAATATAGAAACATATTTATCAAACCCAAGTGGGTTATTAAGTTATAAAGCCGGAGCATTAGTAAATTTTAATTTTTCTGAAGGAACAAGTTATTTAGGAATTAAAACTTTGTTTATGATAACGAACCGTTTCGGTATAGATTTTAGATTTTTTACTGGTTTAGCTTTCAGCGGCGATTTACCATATTATCGCAATTCCACATATCTACTTGTTTCTCCAATAATTAGGATAAATTACTAGTGATATTTATCATTTCATTAAAAGATAAAACGAATAATTTCGCATTATGAAACTGAAAATAAACCATATATTATTTTTTATCTTTTTGTTAGCTGGAGCTTCGTTTGCACAGGAAACAATTACAGTTTCTTATCCAAATGGAAATGAAAGAATAAAAATTGGAAATACGATTAATATTTTGTGGGAAAGTAATCAAGTAGCAAATGTTAATATTTATCTTTCATACGATGGTGGAACAAGTTGGTCGGCAATTGCATCGAACGTTCAAGCAAGTCTTGGAAGATATACTTGGTTTATAGATTCAACTACTATAAACGCTACACAGCAAGCAAAAATTCGCATTTCTGATGTTTCGCAATCTTCTGTTCGAGATGAAAGCGACAATAATTTTACTCTGTCTAAAATTCATATAAACTACCCATTTTCAGATGAAACAATTCAACGGAATTCTGCAACAACAATAAATTGGGAAACAAGCAACGATATTTCTTTGTTAACTTTGCAATTTTCGGAAAATGGCGGAGATTCTTGGCAAACTATTGAAACAAATATCAATAGTCTGAGTGAAAATTCATATATCTATAATTTCGACGAAAATGCCACAATAGAAGCAAGAATTAGAATTTATGACGAATCTGACTCAAGTAATATTTTTTACGAAACTGGAAATTTTACTATTGCTGAATTGGAATTAACATCGCCAAATGGTGGTGAAGAACTTAAAGTAGGAAATATTTTTACAATTGGTTGGCAAGCTGAAAATATCCCATTCGTAAAATTGGAATATTCGGTTGATGGCGGTGCTTGGAATACAATTGAAATTTCAGTAAATGGTGGTTTGGAAAGATATTCGTGGGAAGTTCCAGATGTCCTTTCATCGCAAGTACTTGTGAAAATTAGTGATGCTCAAAACTCAGATATTTTCGATATTTCAGAATCGGATTTCACTATCGAAAATCTGCAAATTGTTGAACCAAATTCATCTGATTTTTGGGAAATTGGCGAAATTGCAAATATTACTTGGAATTCTAATATAAATGGGAATATTGATATTGAACTTTCGATTGATGGCGGAAACACTTTCCCAATCAGTATTGCCGAAAATATAGATGCAACTTTAGGCTTTTATCAATTTATTGTCCCAGATAATCCAACAAATCTTGCGATAGTACGAATCTCGGAAAATTCTCAAATGATTGACGAAAGTGACGGGAATTTTACGATTGGCACAATTTCAATACAAAATCCATTCGGTGGTGAAAATTGGGCTGCCGGAACTTATAAGACAATTAGTTGGACAAACACTGAAGGGATTGAAGTTGTAACTATTGATTATTCAACCGATGGCGGAAATAATTGGAATACAATCAAAAGTAGCTATTCTACAACTAATTCTGGCGGAAGTTATAGTTGGTATATTCCTTTTGGAGTTTGGGCAAATTCTGCAATAATTCGTGTTTATGATGCTGTTACTTCGCTTGGTAAAACAACGAATATTTCCAATCCATTTTCAATTGCCTCAATTCAGATAACTTCGCCGTTGAACGCAACTATTTATAATTGGGGTGATGTTTTACCAATAACTTGGCGTGCAAGTGCAAATATTACAGATGTTAGGATAGAATATTCTACGGATTGGGGAAATAATTATACATTAATAGAAAATGGAATTCCATCAGTAAATGGGAATTACAATTGGACAATTCCAAATGGGATTTCATCTTCTGGTATGAAAATTAGAATCACTGCTGAAGAAAATTCAAGCTATTCATCAACCAATTCGGGATATTTTACAATCGGGAATGTTCAACTTCTTACTCCAAATGGTACTGAAGATATTATTGGCGGAATTACTTACCCAATTACATGGACAGCAACTAGTAGCGTAGCTTTTATCAGATTAGAATATTCTACTGATGGTGGAAATAATTATACAAATATTCCTGGTGCGGCATTTATCAATGCTGCAAATGGGAATTATAATTGGACAGTTCCTTTTGTCTCAACAACTCAAGCAAGAATTCGAATTTCGGATTCCCAAACTGGAAATTTGGTTGATGCTTCTGATTCTGATTTTACAATTGGACTTTTGCAAATCACAAATCCAACAAGTGGACAAGCTTTTTCGCCAAATCAAGCAATAAATATTACTTGGAATGCTGAAAATGTTTCGAATGTAACTTTGGAATTTAGCAGCGACGGTGGGAATAATTGGGAAACAATTGTTGCTGGAATTAATGCAAATCTTGAAACTTATTCTTGGGAAATCCCAACTTCATACACTAATAATGCGGTAATTAGAATTAGCGATTTTAATAATTCATCAAATTATCAACTTTCTGGATATTTTAGAATTACAAATTTGCAACTAACTTATCCAAATGGCGGGGAAATATTCCAATCTGGCAAAGAATATCAAATTACATATAATTATAGTACAACAACTTCGAACGTAAATTTTGAACTTTCACTTGATGAAGGTTTATCTTGGATGCCAATTGAAAGTTACGTTGCCGCAAGTGGAAGTTACATTTGGTTAGTTGGAAATGTTTCTACAAATCTTGGTAGAATTAGAATAGTTGATTCTCAAAATTCGTCAATATTAGACGAAAGTAACGCAAATTTTACGATAAAGCAACTTCGATTAACTTTCCCAAATGGTGGAAATTATTTCTTGGTTGATAGCAATTCAACAATAAATTGGATAAGTCAGCAAGTAAATAATATCAAAATCGAGTATTCTACTGATAATGGCGGAATTTGGTACGAAATTGAATCTTCAGTTCCAGCAGATGTTCAATCTTATAATTGGATTGTTCCAAATACATCAACTCAACAAGCAATTTTAAGATTAGCTGATGCAGATTATCCACAATATGATATTGCAGATACTTCAGATAACACTTTTGAAATAAATCAATTTTACATCACAAATCCGAATGGCGGTCAAAGTTATGTTGTTAGCGAAAACGTTACAATTCAGTGGCACGCTCATTCTTCGGTTGCAACTGTTCGCTTGGATTATTCTACAAATAACGGTATTTCGTGGAATTTGATTGCCAACGGAGTTCAAGCTTCGGATTTGGAATATATTTGGAATACTCCAAATGTTGTTACTACTGAAGCACTTATTAGAATTGTTAACGAGTCTGATGTTGATATTTATGACCAAAGTAACGCTAACTTTTCGATTGGCTCGATAACTTTAACAAGTCCCAACGGTGGCGAAAAATGGCAACTTGGTTCAACTCAACCTATTCAATGGCAAAACATTTCTTCAATTTCAAATATTGATATTCTTTTATCTGAAGACAATGGTTCAAATTGGACAACAATTGCCTCGAACATTAATGCTAATTTGGAAAGTTGGGATTGGCTTGTTGATGAAGTAACAACCGGACAAGCACTTATTCGCATTCAAAATTCTCTAAATTCTGATGTATTTGATGAATCTAATTCTGCTTTCTCTATTGCAGATATTAATATTACTGCACCAAATGGTAGCGAAAATTACCAAACAAATCAAGATTTGGCTATTTTGTGGAATTCCTCAAATGTAAATTTGGTAACAATTCAATATTCGGACAATAACGGCTCTAATTGGTTTGATATTGCTTCTGGAGTTTCAGCATCAAGTGGAGAATATCATTGGACAGTTCCATTGAATTTGGTTACAAATGGTCTTTTAATTCGAATTTACGAAAATGATTTCCCAACTGTTTTGGATATTAGTGATGCAAGTGCTTCAACACATAGATTAGTTCTAACTTCTCCTACAAATGCTGAAGGTTGGACACGCGGTGAAAATTATAATATCGAATGGGAAATTGGGAATGTTTCGCGAATAAACCTGGATTATTCTTCTGATGGCGGCGAAAATTGGAACTCGATAACCACAAATTATCTTGCAAGCAATTTATCATATAGTTGGTTAGTTCCAGATACTTTAATTTCAGTAGAAGGATTAATTCTGATTTCAGACACAAATCTACCTGAAATTAAAGATTCAAATGCAACCTATTTTAGAACGGGAAAAATTGAAATTTCTTTGCCAAACACATCAACAATTGCTCAAGGCGGAAGTGTTCAGCAAGTTACTTGGGTTGCAGATTCCAGCATAACAAATGTGCAGATTGAATATACTGTAGACAATGCAAATTGGTTTGAATTGGAAAGTTCATATACAGCAAGTGTTGGGATTTATTCTTTCGTTTTACCAAATACTTCTACTTCGGTAGCAAAAGTTCGAATTTCGGATGCGACTCAAAATTCAGATATTTCGGATGAAAGTGATTTCTTCACAATTAATAATCTTCAGCTTACTTACCCAACTTCATCATCACTTTGGATGAATGAAAATAATTATGATATTACTTGGACAAGCTCGAACATAATAAATGTTGGTTTACAACTTTCGGTTGACAACGGAAATTCGTGGCAATCAATCACAGCTTCCACTTCTGCTGCAACTAGAAGCTATTCTTGGTTTGTTCCAGATTCTATAGATTCCCGCGAAGTTAGAATTAAAATTTACGATGCCGATAATATTTCTGCTTTTGATAGTTCTGAGGCTTTCACTATTGGCTCAATTGAAATAAATTCACCCGAATTATTAGATGTTTGGCAATATAATCGTTATTATCAAATAAAATGGAATTCTTCGCAGAATCTTGGACAATTGCGGTTGGAATATTCCACAAACGGAACAAATTGGAATTTTATTTCATTTGTAAATTCTACAGATAGCGTTTATAATTGGAGAATTACACAAATTCAGCAATCTGCAAGTGTTTATTTAAGGTTGTACGATTCAGATTCCGACTTAAATTCAGATGATTTTATTTTGGATGTTTCACCGATTTTTGGAATTGCAAATCTTGATTTGCAAATTCCAGGTTCAACAACTCAATGGCAAGCAAATTCCATTCAACAAATCACTTGGGCAAACTTTGATAATAATGGTTTGCTAAACACGGTTTCATTATTCGTAAGCTGGAATAATGGAAATTCGTGGGAAACTATTGCAAATAATGTTAATTATACTGATTATTCTTACGATTGGACAATTCCAGATACAACTTCAAACCAAGTTAGATTAAAAATTGTTAGTGACGATTATTCAACAATTTATGATTCAGTTGCTTCTGCGTTCCGAATTAGCGATTTGGAAATTTCAAATATTACTACTGCAACCGAATTTCAAGCAAATAGAAGTCATCAAATAACTTGGAATTATAATTTTGTAAATAGAGTTACTTTGAGTTACTCAGTGGATAATGGAAATAATTGGAATACAATTATTCAAAATTTGCAAGCAAACACAAATTCTTATAATTGGCAAATTCCAAATGGAATTTCAACTAATCAAGCAATTATCAGAATATTTGATAGCCAAAACTCGAATATCATAAATTTATCAGAAGTTTTCACGATAAAAAATCTTGATTTAACTTCACCAAACGGAAGTGAAACTTGGGATAATGATAATCTTCATTCAATTAATTGGAATTATGGATTAGTAAATAGAGTTAATTTATCATATAGCTTGAATAGTGGACAAACTTGGACAGATATTATCTTAAATCAAGATGTTACTGCAGGAACTTATTCTTGGTTAATTCCAAGCAATCTTTCATCAAGTACAGCTTTAATCAGAATTATTGATTCCGAAAACCCTGAAATTCGAGATTCAAGTCAACAAGTTTTTAATATCGTGAATTTTGAACTAACAAATCCAGTTGGTGGCGAAAAATGGCAAGTTGGAAAAACTTACCCAATCTCGTGGCAAATCGATAATTCCGTCTCTTCCGCAAGTTTGCAATATTCAATTAATGGTGGAATGAATTGGAATGAAATTGCTGGGAATTTTAATCCAACTTCAACAACAACTTATAATTGGGAAGTTCCATCTGGTTCGAGTACAAATCAAGCTCTAATACGAATTTCAGATAATTCAAGTGGAGTTTATTACGAAAGTGGATTTTTTACAATCGTAGATTTATCAATACAAACTCCAAGAGTTAATGAATACATAAATTCGAAGTTTAATTACGAAATCACTTGGACATCAAATTATATTGATGAAGTCAAAATTCAATATTCAACAGATAACGTAAATTGGAATACAATTGTTGATTCTGTCTCTTCGGCTTTGGGAAGCTATATTTGGGTAATTCCAAGTAGTTTATCATCAAATACAACTTATCTTAAAATTATTGATTTAGAAAATGCAAATATTTTCACGAGAATGAATTCTCCGTTTACTGTCGGACAAATTGAAGTTACTTCTCCAAATGGAGGTGAAGTTCTTCAAAGTGGACAAACACACACAATCACTTGGGATTATTCAAGTTCAATTTCAAGATTTAATATAAAATACTCGGTTGATGATGGAACAAATTGGGTTAATATTGCATCAGGAACAACTTCGGCTGGAAGTTATAATTGGCTTGTTCCAAGTTCGCTTTCTGAAGATAGTATTTTAATTCGAATTTTAGATGCAAATTCCGGTGGAATAATTGCCGATACCTCGGATTCATATTTTTCTGTGAACACTCTCGCAATCACTTCGCCAGTTGGAAATGAGAATTTACAAGTTGGCAAAACATTGAATATAACTTGGAATTCTGGAACGAATGTTTCGAATGTCGATTTGGAATATAGAACTTCCTCAAATTTAACTTGGCAATCAATTGCTTCAAATTTAACTGCAAGTGATGAATTATACGGTTGGATAATTCCAAATATTTCTGATGATAATGTTCGAATTCGTTTAAAATCAAGCATAAATTCCCAAATTTCGGATACTTCAGAAATTTTCCGCATCGCAAATGTTA
>DYSW01000070.1 GCA_020726285.1 Melioribacter roseus | reverse complement strand
ATTAATTGCAGAATTTATTATGTTTTCAATTATTGAATTATAGTTAAATCCATTTTGTGAACAAGCTGCAGCAAAACCCGCATCTGGCGAAATGCAAGGATTTGCGTTTATTTCAAGCACAAAAATTTCTCCTTTATCCGAAACTCTAAAATCAACTCGCGCATAACCCGATAAATTGAATAAATTCCAACAATTAATTGCAATTGCATTTAATTGCAAAATCAAATTTTTGTCCGATTCTGCAAATTCGAAACTTCGTGGCGTGTTTATATATTCAAAAGAATCTGTTTCCCATTTTGATTTATAGCCAACTACTTTTTCTTTTCCTATTGGAAAATTATTAAATAAAATTTCGGCAACTGGCATTACGGTTGGTTTTCCGTCTATTTCCAAAATGGAAAGATTAAACTCGCGACCTTCAATATACTCTTCGCCAAAACATTCGCCAAATTTTTCACTTCTGTTTTGTAATTCCGAGTAAAAATTTTGTGGATTTCTAATAACCGAATCTTCATCCAAGCCAACCGAAGCATCGGCAGAAATTGGTTTTATAATAAAAGGATTTTTTAATAATTCAATATTTTCTTTCAAATCAGCCTTTGTAAACCAATTTGGAGTGTTAATTGAAGCTGATTTCATTATTTTTTTTGCAAGAATTTTATTTGTTGTCAAAAATAACGCTTCTGATGAACAGCCAGTAATTTTAAAGTTGTTTTTTTCTATAATTAGCGGAACAAAGTGCATATAACTTTCAATTCCAGAAAGTGCTTCGACTAAATTAAATACTAAATCTGGATTATATTTTTGCAATTCTTTTTCAAATTCTTCCAAATTCATTGAAACAGAAAGCGAATTTGTAATATGTCCCAATTTTTCTGCTGATGATTTTGTTGCCTCAAGTTGAGTTAAAATATCGTCATCGTCGGGCGAAAATTCGTCTTTGGGTTTATTGTAAACAAATAGAATTTTCATTTATTTTCGCCAAAATAATTTGGTTGGTTAACTCTTTCTGAAGCACTTTTAAGTATTTCGTTAATCAAAGTTTGGTATGAAATTCCTTTAAAACTGCAAATCATTGGCAAATCGGAGCGAACAGGATGCAACCCTGCTAAAGGATTTAGTTCAATAATATTAGGAATTCCGTTTGAATCAAGCCTAATATCAACTCTTCCTGCATCTCGGCAACCAAGTGTTTTGTAAGCACTTAAAGCAAGATTTTCAACTTCTTTGGAAATTTCATCTTCTACTAATCTGTATTTAACTAAATTTTCATAATTTTCTTTGTTGTTATATGAATAAACGCCCTGTTCTGCATCTTTTTGAAGCAAAACTTCCATACAGCCAACGGATTTAGCCAAATTTCCTGTTCCAATAATTCCAACAGTAAATTCGCGACCTGGCAAAAACGTTTCCAACAAAACTGGCTGATGAAAAATATTAATTAGTCTTTCGCATTCTGCTTTTAATTCAACTTTATTTTTTACAATTGAAGTTAGTGAAACGCCTTTGCTTGTTCCTTCGGCAATTGGTTTTGCAAATAGCGGAAAGGGAAGATTTACCAATTCAACATCGTCAATTGTGTTTATTTCGGCAAAATCTGTTGTTGCAAGATTCAAATCGCGTAAAATGCGTTTTGTAATTCCTTTATGCAGACTTAACGAAAGCACCAGTGGGTCAGAAAAAGTATAAGGAATATTGTAAGCATCCAACAAAGCTGGAACTTGGGCTTCGCGACCAATTCCTCTAAAACCTTCGGCAATGTTAAAAACCAAATCCCAAGTTTTACCTTGCGAAAGAGCTTTTGTTAAAGACCAAATGTTTCCAATTCGTTCAGTGTTATGCCCCGCAAATTTTATTGCATTTTCAATTGCTTCAATAGTGTCTGGTTTGTCGAATTCAGCGCTTTCTTCTTCGCTGAATCCGAGAGCCAGATAATCGTCTTTTAAGTCAAAAGTAATTCCAACATTCATTAAATTAACTCGGAATTATTTTGCAAATTTTCCTCAAAATCGGGATAGCTAAAAAGTTTTCCTTCAAAATTTTTGAGAATTAAATTTCCGTTTTCTCTGCCTTGAACATATTCTGGAAGAATTGGAATTTTTCCACCACCTCCAGGAGCATCAATAACATAATTAGGAATTGCGTAGCCCGTTGTATGTCCGCGTAACCCTGCAATTATTTCAATTCCTTTTGAAACAGAAGTTCTAAAATGAGAAGTTCCTGCAACAGGATCGCATTGATACATATAATATGGCTTAACTCTGTTTTTCAAAAGTTCGTGGAATAATTTTTTCATTACTTCAACAGAATCGTTAATTCCTTTAAGCAAAACGGTTTGACTTCCGAGTGGAATTCCAGCATCGGCTAATCTTTGAACTGCGTCCGAAACTTCTGGAGTAATTTCATCTGGATGCGTAAAATGAATGCTCATCCAAACTGGATGATATTTTCGCATCATTTGAACTAATTTAGGAGTAATTCGTTGTGGAAGAACAACTGGCACTTTTGTTCCAATTCGGATAAATTCCACATGAGGAATTGCTCGCAAATTTGAAAGTAACCATTCCAATCGTTCATCAGCTAAAGTTAATGGATCGCCACCAGAAAGCAACACATCTCTAATTTCTGTATGCGATTTTATATATTCAATAGCTTTTCCCCATTGTTGAATGTTATATTGAGCTTCTCCACCAGGAACACCAACCATTCGCGAACGAGTACAATAACGACAATAAACCGAACAAAATCCTGTTGTTAAAAACAAAACTCTATCGGGATAGCGGTGAACAATTCCAGGAACTGGCGAATCTTCTTCTTCGCCAAGCGGGTCAACAGCTTCGCCTGGAGCAAGAAAGTTTTCGTCGCGTGTCATTACAACTGTCCTGCGAATTGGCTGACTTGCGTCTTTTGCATTTAATAAACTTGCATAATATGGCGTAATTGCAAACGGCAAAGGACCATTATGCGATTTAATTGCTTCCAATTCCGATTCGGATAAATCAATCATTTGTTGCAATTTTTCAAGTGTTCTAATTCTACTTGCAACTTGCCAATGCCAATCGTTCCATTTTTCATCAATTATTTCGGGATAAAATTTGTTGATAAATTCACGAGTATTTGCACTTATTGTAATGTGGGTGCGTAAATTTCCCTTAGTCACGCGTCGCATAACGTTTTTGGAATTTAGTTTATCTTCTTGGTGAATTTTTAAGGGCTTCTTCGATAGAGACGAATTATAATTGGTGTGGGTTGTTAAAATAGTGGCTTCCTTCTGCAAAGCTGAAGGATTGTTGACAGACAAAATTCCATTGCTTGGAGGTTCGTCTATCTCCATTGTGGAATACATTCTTCCCATTAGCGTTTTTCTCCATTTCTTGCATTATTTTTATTAAATTTTTCATATTTCTTTTACTTAAAAAATCAACTAATTTTAATTAATATTTTTTGTTGACAG
>DYSW01000035.1 GCA_020726285.1 Melioribacter roseus | reverse complement strand
GAAGGAAAATTACATTTCCTGTTGCAGATTGGGAGAATGAGGGAATTGATGCTGATAGAAAAATTACAACAAAAAGTGAAACGAATTTTAAGCTAATTATTTTCATTATTTATCTCTATTAATTAAGGATGTCAAATAAAACAAAAATATTTTGTTTATCAAGTTAGAAAATTACTAAAAAGAAGTAACAATTTTATTTCCAGAAATTAAATAATTGCATTTCTTAATTCGCTTATCTATCTTAATCGTTCTAAATTTTAAATTATTGGAGTACTTCTAATATGGGTATGATGACACGTATGAGAAATCTTGCACCTTGGTTTATTGTAACAGTTGGTGCAGTTTTTGTTTTATTTATGGTTTTATCCGATGCAAACGTTTCGGAAATATTCAGAAATCAAAGCCGAATTATTGGTGAGATTAATGGGAAAGAAATCTATTATCAAGACTTTGTAAATAGAGTTGAGTTTGAGAAAACTAACCTTGAAAAGCAAGGAAGAGTTATTGAAGAAACCCAAATGTCAGATTTTAGAGATCAAGTTTGGGATGCAATGGTAAATGAAGCATTAATCGAAAAGAAAATTGAAGAATTTGGCATTGAAGTAACTGATCAGGAAGTAATAGATTTGATACTCGGAGCAAATCCTCCTCAATTTGTAAAACAATACTTTACTGATTCAACTGGTGCTTTTAACAGACAAGCCTATGATGCCGCGATGCGAAATCCAGAAAACAAGGAAGCAGTTTTACAAATAGAAGAAATGGTAAAACGTCAGCTAACTCAACAAAAATTAACAGACCACCTTTTTGCTGCGGTACAAGTTTCTGAAGATGAATTGATGGAAGATTTTGCTAAACAACATATTTACATGAATGCTGATTATGTTGCAGTTATGACAAGTTCAATCTCTGATAAAGACGTTAAACTTACTGATGAATATCAGAAAGAATATTACAAGAAAAATATTCTAAATTATAATCAAGAAGAAAAAAGAGTTATTGATTACGTTCTATTTTCACTCCAACCTTCCAAAGAAGATACTTCAACAATTCTGAATAATCTTTCTTCAATTATTGAAAAATCTAAAAACGATACACTTCCTTTTAAAAATTATATTGAAATTTATTCTGAAAAACCATATTCAGTAGATACTTTATCATTAACAAAAATTGATGTAACACTTCAAAAAGCATTATCAAATGCCAAAGATGGGGAAATTATTGGACCAGCAATTACACGCGAAGGTGTTATTTTAGCAAAATTGATAGCAAAAACAGACTCAAAAGAACCTTCTGTGCGTGCATCTCACATTTTAGTAAAATTGGGAACTGACGAAAAAGCAGCATTACAAAAAGCTAATGATATTTACACAAAAGTTACTTCTGGTGGGAATTTTGCTCAAATTGCAAATGAAGTTTCAGAAGATCCTGGCAGTGCTGTAAAAGGCGGAGATTTAGGATGGTTTTCAAAAGGACAAATGGTGCCGGAATTTGAACAAGCGGTTTTTAATGGACAAATTGGACAAATTCAGAAACCTGTGAAAACAAATTTTGGATATCATATAATTTTGGTAACTGAAAAATCTAGCACAGATTACGTTGTTGAACGTATTATAAATGAGTTAAAACCAACTGCAACAACAATTGATAATATTTATCAAAAAGCATCAGACTTTTCCTATTTAGCAAAAGAAAACAATTTTAAAAGCGAAGCTGAATTGATGAAATTAAAATCAATTGAATCAAAACCATTTACAAAAACACAAAAATCAATTTCTGGACTTGGTTCAAACTTCTCAATAACTAGTTATTCATTCAATAATTCTATTGGCGAAGTTAGTGATGTGTTTAGAGTGCAAAATGGATATGTAGTTTTCCAAGTTTTAAAGGAAATTGAAGAAGGTCCGCAACCTTATGAAGAAGTTAAGGAAGTTGTTCATTCGCAAGCACTTAATGAACTTAAGTTAGAAAAAGCAATGGAAATAACTAAAAAGATTAAAGCAAAAATTGGTTCAACAGGCAATCTGGAATTAGCAAAACAAGTTTTTCCAGCTGCGAAAGTTGCTCAAGTAAACAATTTTAAAATTGGTGTAAATATTCCAACAATAGGCCGTGAATTTGCTTTTTCAGAATATGCTTATACAGCAAAAGTTGGAAAAGTATCACAACCAATTAAAGGCAATAGAGCAAGTTTTCTTGTAAAACTTACAAGTAGAACACCATTTGACCAAACAGGTTATTCCGTTCAGCGATTATCTATTTACGAAAAACTTTTACGCGCCAAACAACGAGAATTTTTAACCGATTGGATGGAAAAAGTTAAAGAAGAAGCTGAAGTAAAAGATTATCGTTACAATTTCTTCAGATAAAATATGATTTTAATTTTTAGGGGTAATTTCGTAAGACTTACCCCTTTTTTTTTCTCTAAAATTTAAGTGAATCTAAGTGATTGAAAATCCATCAAATAGCATTGAAGAAACTGAATTAATTGCCAAAGCCCAAAAAGGTGATAGAAAATCTCTTTCAGATTTAGTGAAAATGTACGAATCTACAATTTTCAATTTTGCATTTAAAATTTGCAGAAATCACGAAAGAGCCGAGCATGTTGTTCAGGAAACGTTCTTAAGCATGGTGAAATCAATTTCGCAATTTAGCGGGAATTCCAAACTCTCAACTTGGCTTTATACTGTTGTTTCAAATCATTGTTTGATGTTGGCGCGAGGTGAAAAACGAAGAGAAAGAACTTTTCTTAACGAAGATTTAAGCGATTCGCCACATTACACGCCAACTGACTGGAAAAATCATCCAGACGAAATAGCGGAAAATGAAGAATTACGAATAGCATTGGATAAAGCAATCAGCAAATTACCAGAAGATTATAAAATTGTTTTTATGCTCCGAGATGTTGAAGGATTTTCGACCAAAGAAACAGCAGATATTGTAGAATTAACAATTCCAGCAATAAAATCAAGATTACATCGTGCAAGAGCATTTTTAAGAGACGAACTCAATAAAATATTTAGTGATGAAAATAAAAAAAATTACTTGTAAAGAAGTTGCTCATTACATTTGCGAAACTCTTGGTGAAAACCTAACTTCACCCAAATGTAAAGACATTAAAGAGCATTTGGAACATTGCGAAATTTGCAATAATTACTATAATTCAGTGCAAGAAACTGTTCTAATGTATAAGCAATACAAAACCAAAGTCTCAGATGATTGCCATTCCAGATTAATGAAATATTTAGATTTGGCGGAATTTGAATAATGGAAAACAAGATTTTTAATTATTCAACCGCAGTAAAATGGGTAAATGGCTCAAATGGAATTTTAACCGAACCAACAATGCCGCAAATCAAAGTAGCTTCACCTATTGATTTTGAAAATGGTGTTCCAGAAACTTGGACTGCCGAACATTTATTAATTTCTGCCGCTAATATTTGTTTGATGACCACTTTTACCGCAATCGCACAAAATTCCAAATTGAATTTAATTGAATACAATTCCACTATCTTTGGAAAAATGGAAAAAGGGGAAAATGGATTTTTTTTGTTCACGGAAATTATTATTTCACCTAATATCGTTGTAAATGAAGAAAGAGAAATCGAGAGAGCTTCTCGTTTATTGAATAAAGCCGAGAAAATTTGTCCCATTTCAAATTCGTTAAAATCAAAAATTGTGATTAATTCTAAAATATCTGTTCAGTAATTAAAGATATTTACACTCCTTTTACTTATTTTCCTTTCAATTAAATACGAGATTTTTTTGATAAGATTCCCCGAAATAAAGTACCATTTTATCATTTTACTGCTTTTCTCGTTAATATTTTTTGGAATCTTTCAGATCATTCCTTCAAACAAAACAATTAATCAAGATTATCAAAAAATTTCTATACTTTTCAAAAAGTTGAATCTTGATATTAATTCCTACGAAGACAGAATAATATTCCAGGAAAGTAGAGCAGATTTTTTTAATCGCACAAATATTTCTGATGAATTACCAGCTGAAATTGAGACAATTTATTCGCAGAATTTGGAAATTCAGAAGAATGAACTCTATTCAAATCTTGAAAATGATGAACTTGTTTCTACAATTATTTTTGCTTTAATGAGATTTATTTTCCTTTTCACGATTTTATCAATTTTAATATTCTATCTATCAAAAACTTTGGCTTTACAAAAAATCTTATTTCTAACCGAAAAACACTATTTTTCACTTGAAAACATTACTTGGCAAATCGAAAAATTTCGACAATTTCCCACTTCATCAAAAGTAAAGAGAAATGCCCAATTATTTTTCAAATTATTGCTTAAAATAATTACACTTGTCGTCCTATTTTCGCCAGTTTATGTAATTGGTTATTCCATTAATTTGAAAGGTGAACAAATTTCGATTGTAATGGCGGTTTTACTCGGTTTAATTTCAAACGGATTGTTGATAACTTCAACAAATTCTTTTTATCAATTCCTTCAATCTGAAAGCAAAAAAGGGTATGTGAAAACTGCCAAACTAAAAAACTTAAAAAATATGTTTGAAAATGATGAAAACTTAAATTGGAAAAAATTATTCGCATTAAAGAAAGTATTTCCAAATAATACATTAAATCAGATTTACATTAACGCCGATTTACATTTCACAACAAATTTTAAGAATTTTAGTCGGCTTATAATTACAAGTCTGGTAATTATTGAACTTACCTTAAATATTCAAAGTGGATTTTTTTACTTGATGCTAAAATCTGTACTTTTTGGAAATTACAAAATACTTGCAATAGTCATTTATCTTACTTTTCTCGTTGTCAAATTAAGCGATATCGTAATTGAATTTATCTCAATTAGAAAGAATATGAAATATGAAAATTGAACTAAAAGCTCGAATATTTGAGTATTTTAAGCATTTTCTGAAAGATAAATTTCAACTTTGGGTTTCCATTTATCTAATTTCGTTTTTTGCAATTTTTGTTTGGAATTTGCTCTTTCTAAATTCATCGGCTTTTAAAATGTTAAGTTCAGCCATTTTCAACACATTTGTAATCTCGTTATTTGCAGTTTTGGTTTCATTATTGTTGGGAATATTTTTTGCTTTTGCAACTGAAGCAAATTTTAGATTTAACTCTGTAATTCGGTTTCTGGTTAAATTTATTCTTGATTCTATAAATTCAATTCCGCAAATATTATTACTTCTTTCGAGCTACGTTTTCCTAATTATCTTCTTTTACAACAATGAATTAGCTCAAATGTTGTGGCTTGTATTTTCGCTTTCAATAATTTATGCTAACGACTTTTTCATTGAAATTTCAAATAGAATTCAGTATTTCAAGAAAAATGAATTCTACAACGCATCGCTTGTTTTGGGAATTTCTGAAAGAAAAATTATCATAAAAGATATTTTAATATCAAATAGTAAAAATCATCTTCTCAACAGAATAATTCTTGTCTTTTCATCGATGATTTTCCTTTTTTCAAGTGTCGATTTTATCATTTCGGTCGGACTTTCCACAAATTTAAGTTTGGCAGAATTGCCAAAAACTTTAGGTAATATTTTAGCTTCGTTAGATAGCAAACAAGATATTTTGGCGATTTCTATGTTGATAAAAAATCCACTCTATCTTTCAGAAATTTTAACAACTCATCTCGAAGGAATTACGGCGGCAAGTATTTTGATTTTAACACTTATTTCGTCCTATAAAATTTCAAATTCTTTAATTCAAAAAATGAAATTGTACTGATGGAACTTTCCGTAAAAATAACATTGCCCGAAAAGCAGATAATTGAAATTAATTCTTTCAAATTAGCGAACAGAAAAATCAATTTCATTTTTGGAGAATCTGGAATTGGTAAAACTCTTATTTCGCAAGCAATTTTGGGAATTTTACCAAAAGACGAACTTCAAATAGAGATTGATGGCGTTGAATATCCACAATATTTAGAGTTGCCAGGCGTGAAGGAAATTATGCAAAAACACTTTTTTGTTTTTCAAGAACCTTCAAGTCATTTGTCGCAAACTCAAACATTGCGTGAGCAAATTTCTGAAGGATGTTTTTCGGAAACGCCAAGAAAAGAAGAATTTGCAAAATCTTTGTTTTATGATAAATCTGCGGCGGAAATTGAAAAATTGTTAAATACTTACCCTAAATCTTATCGCCCAAGTGGTGGCGAAAAGCAACGTATTTTTAATCTAATGAGTTTGCTGAAAATTCAAAATCTAACAATTTCAACATCTTGGAATGGATATTTCTTTTTTGACGAACCGACTGGATTTCTTGACGTAAAAACCAGAAATATACTAATCAAAAATATGGTTGAAAGTTACATTATTGATAAACCAACTTTTGTAATTATTACACACGACTACTCAATAATATCATTTATAAAGGAACAATTCTCAGAATATGCCGATCTTTTTTCTTACACAGAAATTTACAAAGATGGCGAAAACTTAAAACAGCGATTATTCGATGAGTTTGAATATCTTTTTTGGTTGGAAAATGCAGTTAAAAGCAGACCAAATAAAGGAAAACAATCGGGAATTGTAATGGAATTGCAATCGGGAATTTCAGTTTATGATAAAGAGTTGAATTTCTATAGGAATGAAAATAACTCAGAAAACACAAAATTAATTTTGCGAAAAGGAGAAATCACATATCTAAAAGCAGCAAGTGGTGCGGGAAAAACAACAATTGCTAAAATAATTATGGGTTTAATTCCAACAAAATTTAATATGAACTTAGATGGCAAACATATAACTGAAAAAACACCGATTTTGTATTTTAAAAATCATTTGTGGGGGAAAAAATTGTCAATGGTTTTTCAGAATGCAGATGAATCTTTGAATCCTAAAACAACGGTTGGAAATCTTTTTAATTATTTTTCACGAAAAATTGAAAAAGCAGTACTTCAGAATTATTTTGAACGACTTTTTCCAAAATATGATTATTCTGAACTGCTTGAGAGAAAAGTGGAGACACTAAGTGGAGGCGAAAAGCAGAAAATAAATCTAATTCGAGCATTAATTCTTGAAACGGAAATCACAATTCTTGATGAACCAATTACTGGTTCAGATTTGAGTGGAATCAAGCAAATTCTGATTTTTCTACAAGAACAAATTTCGTTTGGTAAGTCATTTTTGCTGATTTCGCACAATGAAGATATTTTTAATACAATTGTTCCGCCAGAAAATGTTTATTATCTTCGGTAAAAAAATATCAATTATTCAACAATATTTTGCTTTGTTAAAAAGTTTGTGCATTTGAACACGAAATTGAAAAAATTATAATTATCAAGAAAATTGCAACTTTGTTTATCGTTTTTGAGTTTTCTTTAATTAATTAGACTTTCGTATAATACTTTATATTCTTTTGCGGAATTGTCCCAAGAAAAATCTGATTTCATAGCATTTTCTACTATTTTCATCCAAGTTTTAGGATTTTGATAATAAAATATTCCACGTTCAATTGCATTTTGTAAGGCTGGTAAAGTAAAATCAACAAAAGAAAATCCGTTTCCATCTTCATAATTCTGCCAAAAACGTTCATCCCAATCCAAAACGGTATCAGCCAAACCGCCTGTTTTTCTAACAATTGGAATTGTTCCATATTTAAGAGAATAAATCTGATTTAGTCCGCAAGGTTCATATAAAGAAGGCATTAAAAATGCATCTGAGCCAGCTTCAATTAAATGAGCTAAATTATTGTTGTATCCGATATGAATTTTTATATTTTTAGTAGATTTCTGCAATCTGAAAAAAAAATCTTCGTATTCTTTTTCGCCATTTCCGAGAATTACAAGATTTGCATTCATTTTTATAAGATAATTTTCCAATTTTATCAGTAAATCAAAGCCTTTTTGCGAGACTAAACGAGTTATCATCCCAATTATCATTTTGTTATCGCGTGATGAAATTCCAAATTCTTTTTTCAATTCAATATTATTTTTTTTCTTTTCTGAGAAGGTTGAAAAGGAATATTGTTTGGGAATTAAAATGTCAGTTTCGGGCGACCAAATTTTGTAATCAACGCCATTTAATATTCCATAAAAATTGGCTTGGCGTTGTTTCAAAATATTTTCCATTCCGCCGCCTAAATTGGGAAGTAGTAATTCTTTTGCATACGTTTTGCTTACTGTGTTAATTGAGTCCGAAAAAATTAATCCCATTTTTAAGAAATTTATTCTGCCAAAAAATTCTGCTGGTCCCATTGGATAAAAAAGATTTTCAGCAATTTCGATTTCATCTAAAAATTCATAATCAAAAACTCCTTGATAACCTATGTTGTGAATAGTTATTAGCGACTTGGTTTTGGGGAAATTCGCTTGAAATTGAGTTTTTAAATAATATGGAATTAAGGAAGTTTGCCAATCATTTACATGAATAATATCGGGAATGAAATTAGTTTCTTTTAGAAATGTGAGAACTGATTTTTGAAATAAAACAAATCTGAGATGTTCATCATTATCTGATGTATAAAGTTGCTTACGATTGAAAAATTCGGGATAATCAACAAAATAAATCTTTGCATTAGAATCGGGCATTTTTGTGGATTTTATCTTAACAGTGTATTTTTTGTCAGAAATGAATACATCAAGTTTTATTTCATTTTTAAATTTTGACTTTACATTTTTCTTTACTTCTGCATAAAAAGGTGAAAACACTGAGATATGAATTCCGATTTTGCTTAAAGTTACAGGCAGTGAAGCAGAAACATCAGCCAAACCGCCAGTTTTTGAAAATGGAAAAACTTCACTCGAAACAAAGGCAATTTTCATTTTATTCTCCTTTTGATGAAACAAAGAAAATGATTCCCAATAAACTATGAATAATCAGAATTGATGAAATTGAAATAGGAAGCCACATTTCTCCAACTTTCCCAATTCCAAATTGAAATTGTGAAGATGAAAAAATGATAAATAAAGTTAGAACAATTATTCCAACTGAGGAATTGTGAATTTTATAAAAAACAATAAGTTGATTTTTTGTTAAATCTTGATTGTATTTTTTTACATAAATTGGTAATAAAGCCATAAGAACAAGTGCTAACAAACTTTGTTGTCCGACAAAATATGTTCCAAATAGCATTAAAAATCCAATAAATGCTTCAAAATAGAATCGTTTCATTATTTAGCTTTTCGTTCGTAAATATCAACTAATTTTTTGTATGTCGAAGCAAGTTCTGGTGTAATCTGATTCCAATTAAATCTCCAAACCCAATTTCCTCCAAGTGTCCCGGGGAAATTCATTCTTGCTTCACTTCCCAAATTTAAAATATCTTGTAGAGGAATTACTGCGATATTGGCTACGGATTTGTAAGCTTCCTTAATCAACGGAAAAACTATGTCTTCACCAAAATAGTTTAGATAGTTTTGTGTCCAATTGAAAGTATCAACATCTTCAATTTTTGCTTTTTCAAAAAAACCTCGAGTTGTATCGTTATCATGCGAACCAGTGTGAACGATACAATTCTTAGGATAGTTGTGAGGTAGAAAATTTTTATCGCCGTTTTCGCCAAAAGCAAATTGCAAGATTTTCATTCCTGGCAAATTGAAAGAATCTCGCAATTCTTTTACTTCGTCTGTAATAACACCTAAATCTTCAGCAATAATTGGCAATTTGCCAAATTCTTTAATTAATTCAGTAAAAAAGTGCATTCCTGGAGCTTTTGTCCAAACTCCGTTTATAGCAGTAACAGCATTTCTAGGAATTTGCCAAAATGCTTCAAAACCTCGAAAATGGTCAACGCGGACAATATCTACAAGTTCTAATAATTTTTTGAAACGTAATTTCCACCAAGCATAATTATCTTTTTGCATTTCATCCCATCGATAAAGAGGATTTCCCCAAAGTTGTCCAGTTGGGGAAAAATAGTCAGGTGGAACGCCTGCAACAGAATCCAAATTGCCTTGTTCATCAACAGTAAACAAATGTTTATTTGCCCATAAATCGGCACTATCGTATGCAATAAAAATTGGCATATCGCCAATAATTTTAATCCCATTTTCATTTGCATATTTTTTTACTTCGTGCCAATGTTTAAAGAAGTAATATTGCACAAATTTATGATAAAGAATTTTTGAAGAAAGAGTATTTTTCCAATCTTCGAGGTGTTTTTCGTCTCGAAAGGCTAAAGTTTTGTCCCATTTAGTCCAATGCATTCCTTTGTGGAAATCTTTTCCAGCCATAAACAAAGCATAATCTTCTAACCAGAAAGTATTTTCATTACAAAATACTTTAAAATTTGGATTATTCTCAATTTCATTTTTAGCATTTTGAAAAGCTTTTTTAAGTAGACTTGTTTTGTAAATAATCAAATTCCCAAAATCAATTTCTGAAGGATTAAAATTTGGAATGTTTGATAAATCATCAGAAGTTAAAAAACCGTCTTCTACTAATTTATCGAGACTTATCAAAAGAGGGTTTCCCGCAAAAGCTGAAAAACTTTGATAAGGAGAATCACCATAACCAGTTGGACCGAGTGGAAATACTTGCCAGAGTGTTTGTCCAGCACTTTTTAGAAAATCAATAAATCGGAAAGCATCTTCACCAAGCTCGCCAATTCCATATTTTGTGGGTAAAGAAGTTGGGTGCAGTAAAATTCCAGCTGAACGTTCGAAAGTCATAAAAAATCCTTGAAATTTGTTAAAAAATTGTAGCTAAAAATAAGATATGTTTTAAAAATATTATTAATAAAAAGAAATATTTGAAAAAACTTAATTAGCTAATAAATGAAGAAAAATCATCTTTAAATCGATTATTTGATTTTTAGATGAATTATATAAAACAATTAGGTAAAGATAAGATAAGGAGGTTAATCAATATTATAATTTTAAATAAAATTAATTTTATTTATTAATAAAAATCTTTTAACTTGAAAGTCACTTCTTCGCACTTTATGCGATTTAAACAAGAATATTAATTCACAAAGTCTAACGACTTGATTTATATAAATTTACAGTTTCAAGAGGTTTTATGAAGATAAAAAGACTATTTACCAAGTTAGGTGAAGATGCTTTAGCATCACTGAATTTTGTAAAAAGAACTTCAGAAATTAAAAACCCGGACGGAAAAATTATCTTTAAAATGGATAATGTTTTAGTTCCGGAAAGTTGGTCGCAAGTTGCAACCGATATAATTGCTCAAAAGTATTTCCGTCGTGCTAACATTCCTCTTTTTCTAAAAAAGTCTAAGGAAAAAAATATTCCAAATTGGCTGCAACCATCTATTCCTGATACCGAACTTCTGAATAGTTTATCGGAAAAAGAGAGATTTACTTCGGAAACGGACGCCCGTCTAGTGTTTCATCGATTAGCAGGAACTTGGACATATTGGGGATGGAAAGCTGGTTATTTTGATACGGAAGAAGATGCTCAGGCATATTACGATGAAATGAAATATATGCTTGCCTCACAGATGACGGCGCCTAATAGTCCACAATGGTTTAATACTGGTTTGCATTGGGCGTATGGAATTACTGGACCATCCCAAGGACATTATTATGTTGATTACAAAACGGGAGAATTAACAGAATCATTAGATGCTTATACACATCCACAACCACACGCATGTTTTATTCAAGGAGTAACTGACGACTTGGTAAATGAAGGCGGAATTATGGATTTGTGGACACGTGAAGCTCGGTTGTTTAAATATGGTTCAGGAACGGGAAGTAATTTCTCGGATATTCGCGGACTTAATGAGCCATTAAGCGGTGGAGGAAAATCATCGGGATTAATGTCTTTCTTAAAAATTGGAGATAGAGCAGCCGGTTCAATAAAATCCGGTGGAACAACTCGCCGCGCTGCAAAAATGCTTACTTTAGATGTAGATCATCCAGATATTGAAGAATATATTAATTGGAAAGTAATTGAAGAACAAAAAGTAGCTTCTTTGGTCTCAGGGTCAAAAATAGCCAATTTTCATTTAAATAATATTATGCAAGCGTGTTACGCCGAACATCCAGAAAATGACCGATTTGATAGAAACTCGAACAAAAAATTACGTGATGCAATAAAAGAAGCAAGAAAAGTAGAAATTCCTACAAACTCTATTGAACGCGTTATTCAATTGGCGAAACAAGGTTTCAGATCAATTGAAATTCCGGTTTACGATACAGATTGGACTTCTGAAGCATATGCAACAGTATCGGGGCAAAATTCCAATAATTCAATTCGTGTTACTAACCAGTTTATGGAAGCTGTGTTAAATGATGAAAGTTGGAACTTGTATTTCCGCACAGAAAAGAAAAAAGCAGCAGTTGAAGATAGAAATCCAAAACCAAGTAAAATATTGAGTGCTCGTGATTTGTGGGAACAAATAAATTATTCGGCTTGGAGTTCTGCTGATCCTGGGATTCAATATCATACAACAATTAATGAATGGCATACAGCTCCGAAAAGTGGTCAAATTAATGCATCAAATCCTTGCTCGGAATATATGTTCTTAGATGATACGGCTTGCAATTTGGCTTCGATAAATCTTGTCAAATTTTACGATCCCAAAAAGAAATCATTCAATGTAAAATCATTCAAGCATACAACAAGACTTTGGACATTAATGTTGGAAATCAGCGTTTTAATGGCTCAATTTCCAAGTAAAATTATGGCTCAAAAAAGTTACGATTTTAGAACTCTCGGTTTGGGTTATGCAAATGTTGGAGCTTTGTTGATGCGACAAGGTGTTCCTTACGATAGCAAAGAATCGTTAGCAATTATTGGTGCAATAAGTGCTATAATGCACATGACAGCTTATGCAACATCAGCCGAAATGGCAAAAGAGTTTGGACCTTTTTCAAAATATGAATTAAACAAAGAAGATATGCTTCGTGTTATCAAAAATCATAAACGAGCAGCATTTAACGTCCCGAAAGAAGAATATGAAAATCTGACAATAAAACCATTGGGAATTGACCCACAATATTGTCCATCTGATTTATTGGAAGAAGCTCGAGAAAGTTCTGAGCAAGCGGTGCTTTTTGGTGAAAAATATGGATTTAGAAACGCTCAAGTTACTGCAATTGCTCCAACTGGAACAATTGGTTTATTGATGGATTGCGATACAACTGGTATCGAACCAGATTTTGCTTTGGTTAAATTCAAAAAACTTGCAGGTGGAGGATATTTCAAAATCATAAATCAGTCAATTCCGCCAGCTTTGGAAAGTCTTGGTTACAATAGCAATCAAATTGAAGAAATTGTAAAGTTTGCAAAAGGTTCAGGAACGCTTGATGGTTGTCCGTACATAAATAAAGAAACACTGCGAGCAAAAGGGTTTTCAGACGAAATTATCAAAAAAATTGATTCTTCTTTACCAACAGTTTTTGAGTTGAGTTTTGCTTTCAACAAATACACAATCGGGGAAGATTTTCTTAAAAGAAATCTTCAAATACCATTAGAAACATTAAATAATTTTAGCTTTAATTTGTTAGAATGGCTTGGATTTACAAAAGAACAAATTGCTGTTGCTAACGATTTTGTATGCGGAACAATGACAATCGAGAATTCGCCATTTCTAAAACATGAAGATTATGCCGTTTTTGATTGCGCCAATAAATGTGGCAAAAAAGGAACAAGATTTATTCGTCCCGACGCCCACATAAACATTATGGCAGCAGCTCAGCCGTTTGTTTCTGGAGCAATTTCAAAAACTATCAACTTCCCAAATGAAGCAACAATTGAGAATATTAGCGATGCGTATGTAAAATCTTGGCAATTTGGCTTAAAAGCGAACGCAATTTATCGAGATGGTTCAAAATTATCGCAACCGCTAAATACTTCGTTTGATGAAGATGTTTCGGAAGAAGAGACAATTGAAGAAAATGACATTGTAAAAGTAGCTGAAAGAATTATTCACAAATATATTGCTAAAAGAAAAAGATTGCCAGATAGACGTAGCGGTTATACTCAAAAAGCGAAAATTAATGGACAAACTGTTTACATCAGAACTGGTGAATACGAAAGTGGTCAACTTGGCGAAATCTTTATAGATATGGCAAAAGAAGGTGCGGCTTTCCGTAGTTTGTTAAATAGTTTTGCAATTGCAGTTTCACTTGGCTTGCAACACGGAGTTCCGCTCGAAGAATTTGTTGATGCTTTTGTCTTCACAAAATTTGACCCAAGTGGAATGGTGATGGGTAATAAGCGAATAAAAATGGCAACTTCTGTAATCGATTACATTTTTAGAGAACTTGCAGTTTCATATTTAAGCAGAAATGATCTTGCACACGTTTCAAGAGATGAAGCCGAAAAGGAGAAAGATTTTCCATTCACTTATCTTGGTGGAAATTTGGAAAATGAAGAATCGGAGACAAGAGGAAAGATTATGATTTTGGATAAATCAGAATCGTCAACTTCACTTCGAACAATTAACGTAGATTCATCTTCATTACAGCAGAAGAGAAGCGTGGATAATGCTCGACAACAAGGTTATACTGGTGATATTTGTCCAGAATGCGGTAGTATTACTATGGTTAGAAATGGAACTTGCTTGAAATGTAATACTTGTGGTGCAACAACAGGTTGTTCTTGATTTTGACAATAGTTTGCATTATTTAAAATAGAAAAGTCCGCTATAAAGCGGACTTTTCTATTTTCTCTCTAATTCAATTATTTGCAATCTTTTTTTGTGTCTGTTTCAATCTTTTCAATTCTCTTCTCTTTTATTATCATTGGTTCAGCAACTTTTTTGATGATAATAACTTTTCCATTTTCGTCAGTTATTTCGTCGTTTTCATTGATATATTTTTCAGCTTCTTCGCCAACTAAAACTTTGGTTTCAAATTTTCCATCTTTATTTTTTTCTTTGATAATCACTTTTTGAGTAATTCCAGCGTCCATTAAACCAAGTTCCATCTTAATTCTGTGTAAATCTCCTTCCAACTTTTCAACTTGGAGTTCGATTGGTTCACCGCAAGGCATTTCTTCCCACATCATAGGATGATGATGTCTTCGCATTTTCATTCTGTCGCCATTTTCTGCAATAAAAACAAAAGAATCTGAACTATCTTTTACAACCCAATTCATATCAACTTCAGATTTTCCTTCGTAATCTTTTATCCAATTTTCAGCATCTTCGTCAGTTAAAACTTCTACTTTTTCTTCACCATCTTTTGATGTTGTAATTGTAACAACTTTTTTACCATCTTTTATTTCGACATTTATATTTTTTTCTATTCCTTCTGTAGCATCTTCCTTGAAAATAAATTTATTCATTTTCGGATGCATCGGAACTCTACCGTCATTTTTGTCTATCCACATCATTTTGTGGCGTGGTGCAGTTAGGATTCTGCCTAATTCTTCGGCATCTTTTCCTTCAAATACTTTTTCGCATTTGTCAGTTATGATTACAATTTTCTGGATATTTCCGTCAACACTGAAATCTTGTGGTGGTTTTGGTGTCTCTTGTGCAATTACAAACATAACTGAGAACAATACAAGCAAGCTTGTTGATAATATTATTTTCATGTTTTCCTCTAAAATGTGAGATAGTTGGAGTTAAAACGAGATGAATTGAAATATGTTCCAAATATCAAATTTTTATTATTTCAGATAATTTTAAGTCAGAAATAATCTGTGATTGGTTTTTTACTTGGATTGTTTTCCACCCAATATTTTCGGCTGCTTGACAATATTCCAAAATATCATCAATAAAAAGGTGATATTCTGGCGGTTCTTGTGTGAAATTGATAACAGATTGGTAAATTCCAACTTCAGGTTTGGCAAATCCAACTTCGTGCGAAAGAATTAATTTATCGAAATATTGTAAAAAATCGTATTTCGCCCAACCAAACCGTTGGTGAATTGAATTCGTGTTTGAAAGCAAAACGAGTTTGAAATTGCTTTTTATTTCTGGCAAATATGAAATTAATTCTTCGTTCAACGTGAAAATGTTGGAATATATTTCTGCAAATTCCTCAAAAGAAAGAAGATTTTTTGTCCATTTTTTAATATAAACCCAAAATTCATTTTCTGTTAGATTTCCTTTCTCGAATTCGCGATGTATTTCATAATTCTGTTTGTAGTTTGAATAGAAAAAATTCCCGAGATTTTCTTCAATTTCATTCAATCTTTGAATTATTATGTTATAATCAAAAGGAATTAACACATTTCCTAAATCGGATACTACTACTTTTATTTCTTTCAAATTATCTCCAATTAAAATTTTGTTTAATTTTGTACGCAAAATACAAATTGGTGAGTTTATGATAGAATACAAAAATTTAGCCGTACAAGATTTTTATCCAAATGATGTTGCACATTGTTATGGTTGTGGAAAGTTGAACGAAAATGGACATCAAATCAAAAGTTTTTTAGATGGAGAAGAAACGGTTGCATATTATTCTCCGAAAGAATATCACACAGCAATTCCTGGATTTGTTTACGGTGGATTAATAGCATCGCTTATAGATTGCCACGGAACTGGAACTGCGGCAATAATTTCATACAAAAATGAAAATCGCAATTATGATTCCTTGCCAGCATTTCGGTTTATTACTGCTCATCTTGAAGTTGATTATTTGAAACCTACGCCACTTGGAGTAGAACTTGAACTCCGCGGCAAAGTTATGGAAGTTAAAGGGAAGAAAGTTGTAACTGAAATTTCAGTTTCTGCAAATGGAATTCTTACTGCAAAAGGGAAAGTAGTTGCAGTTCAAATGCCTGAAACTATGTCAGGGAAATAAATATATTGTTAACTGTTAATTCTAAATTCTGAAATTATCAATTATTCTTATTCGTTTTTCTGATATTTTGTTCTATTTCGTCCCACATTTCAGGTTGTATAAAATCTAAGAAATTGAATTGTCCAGCACCTTTTAGCCATTCGCCGCCATCAATTGTTACAACCTCACCAGTAATGTAAGCTGCAAAATCTGAAATTAAAAATGCTGCAAGATTAGCCAATTCTTGATGTTCTCCAGTTCGCTTTAATGGAACTTTGTCCGCTAAATTGATTTTACTTACTAAATTGCCCGGGACTAATCTTTCCCAAGCTCCTTTTGTAGGAAATGGACCAGGAGCAATAGCGTTCAATCGAATTCCATATTTTGCCCATTCAACTGCAAGCGAGCGAGTTAAAGCTAAAATTCCACCTTTTGAAACAGCTGAAGGAACAACATAACCTGAGCCAGTCCAAGCATAAGTTGTAATAATGTTCAGAATATTTCCATTAATTTTCTCTTTTATCCAATATTTGCCGAAAG
>DYSW01000069.1 GCA_020726285.1 Melioribacter roseus | reverse complement strand
ATCTCAAATTTCATTTACCACATAAACAAAAAATACAACCGCTTGAGGAATTAGTGAATATCAAAAGAATTTTCGTTGAAAAAAAGGATGGTTTTAACATAGAAGCCGTTTCTTTAACAAAGGAATTAAAAGAGCATCTTTTTATTTCTGGAATTGAACATGTGCGAATTTTATATCGTTACGATATTGAAAATATTTCGGACGAAATTTATGAACTTGCGAGAAAAACAATCTTTTCGGAACCGCCAGTTGATTTTGTTTATGATGAAGAATTTGTAGTAAATCCCAAGGACAAAATTTTTGCAATTGAATATTTGCCAGGTCAATACGACCAGCGAGCGGATTCTGCTTCGCAATGTATTCAAATTTTAACTCAAGGCGAACGTCCAAATGTTAAATATGCTAAAGTTGTGATTGTTAATGGAAGTGTTTCTGATGAGGATTTTAGCAAAATTAAGCACTATTTGATAAATCCAGTTGATTCTCGCGAAGCAACAAACCCAAAACCCAAAACTCTTGTTGATGAAACTTTCATTCCAGATGATGTTTCTATAATTGAAAATTTTATTTCAATGGATGAAAGTGAATTAAGCAACTTACTAAAATCAATGGCTTTGGCAATGGATTTGGATGATTTAACGTTCTGTCAAAACTACTTCCGCAATGATGAAAAAAGAAATCCAACAATTACTGAAATGAAAATTTTGGACACATATTGGTCAGATCATTGTCGCCACACCACTTTTTCCACAACAATTAGCCAAATTGAATTTGAAAACGGAAAAATAGCTTCCAAAATAAAAGAAATTTATGAACAATATCTAAAAGATAGAGAATTTGTTTACGGCGAAAGAATTACGCAAAAAGAAATAAATTTTATGGACGTTGCAACTCTTGCAATGAAAAAATTGAAAAAAGAAGGAAAACTTGTTGGACTTGATGAATCGGAAGAAATAAACGCTTGCAGCATTGAAGTTAAAGTTGATATTGCTGGAAAAGATGAAGATTGGCTTGTTATGTTCAAAAATGAAACGCACAATCATCCAACCGAAATTGAACCTTTTGGCGGCGCTGCAACTTGTCTTGGCGGTGCAATTCGCGATCCGCTTTCGGGTCGTGCGTACGTTTATCAAGCAATGCGTGTTACTGGTTCTGGCGATCCGCGTATTTCGATTGATAAAACAATTGAAGGCAAGTTGCCGCAACGAAAAATTACCACCGAAGCGGCTCACGGATATAGTTCTTATGGAAATCAAATTGGATTAAGCACCGGACTTGTTGATGAAATTTATCATCCAGGTTATGTTGCAAAACGAATGGAAATTGGTGCCGTAATTGCTGCTGTTCCAAAATGCAATGTTGTACGCGAAAGACCGACCGCAGGCGATGTAATTGTTCTACTTGGTGGAAAAACTGGACGCGATGGATGTGGCGGTGCAACTGGCTCTTCAAAAGCTCACACGGAAGATTCAATTATTACTTGCGGTGCAGAAGTTCAAAAAGGAAACGCACCAGAAGAAAGAAAAATACAGCGACTTTTTAGAAATCCAGAAGTTACGCGGATGATTAAACGCTGCAACGATTTTGGTGCTGGCGGAGTTTCGGTCGCAGTTGGTGAACTCGCCGATGGATTGGAAATAAATCTTGATGCAATTCCAAAAAAATATGAAGGTCTTGATGGAACAGAATTAGCAATTTCTGAAAGCCAAGAACGAATGGCATGTGTTATTTCAAAAGAAAATGAAATTGATTTCAAAATTGCTGCTTCAAAAGAAAATATTGAAACATCTACTGTTGCCGAAGTGAAGGAAGAAAAAAGAGTAAAAATGCTTTGGCGTGGAAAATCTATTGTGGATATTTCGCGACAATTTCTTGATAGCAACGGAGCTACAAAAATCAGCAAAGTTAAAATTACTGAGCCACAAGCGGAAAGCTATTTTAACAGAAGCGAAGCAGAAAACATTAAAAATGAATGGCTAAAAATGCTTGCAAACTTGAATGTGGCAAGTAAAAAAGGATTGGTTGAGCGATTTGATAATTGCGTTGGTGCTGCAACCGTAAATTATCCTTTTGGTGGAAAATATCAGCTAACGCCAACCGAAAGCATGACTGCAAAAATTCCCACTTTAATAAATGAAACCACAACTGGAACAATTATGAGTTACGGTTTTGACCCATTTGTTTCAAGTTGGTCGCCATTTCACGGAGCAATTTATGCGGTTGTTGAATCGGTTGCAAAAATTGTTGCATCTGGCGGAAGTTATAAATCAGTTTGGTTTAGCTTTCAGGAGTATTTTGAGAGGCTTGGCGAAAATTCCACAAGATGGGGAAAGCCAATGGCAGCCTTGCTTGGTGCTTATTATGCTCAAATGCAATTTGGTCGTGCCGCAATTGGTGGAAAAGATAGTATGTCCGGCTCATTTAAGGATTTGGACGTTCCACCAACATTGGTTTCGTTTGCTGTTGATACTGCAAATTTGGAAAATATTATTTCGCCCGAGTTTAAAAGCACAAATTCAGTGGTAATTTACCTTCCAGCAAAGTATGATGAAAATTATCTGCCAAATTTTGATTTGCTTAAATCTAATTACGAAGTAGTTTCTGAGTTGGTGAAACAGAAAAAAATAAACGCAATTCACACGGTAAAAGGCAATGGCATTGCCGAAGCAATTAGCAAAATGTGTTTTGGAAATAGAATTGGATTCAAATTTGACTCAAGTTTTGATAGCAAAATACTCTTCCAACCAGCTTTTGGTGGATTGATTTTGGAATTGAAATTGGATGTTAATCCACAAGAAAATTTTGCTAATTTGGAATTTATCAATCTTGGCAACACAATTTTGGAAGAAAAAATTATTATTGGCGAAGTTGAAATAAATCTTGAAGAAGCAATTTCAACTTGGTCAGAGCCGCTTGAAGATATTTTTCCAACAAAAGTAGAATGCAAAAAGACAACTTTTGAAGATTACAAATATGAAGGAAAAAGCATCTATTTAGCCAAAAACAGAATTGCGAAACCACAAATATTAATTCCAGTTTTTCCAGGAACAAACAGCGAATACGACTCAGCTAAAGTTTTTGAAAAAGCGGGCGGAACGACGAGCATAATTCCAGTAAGAAATTTAACGGCTAAAATGCTGGAAGAAACAATAACGGAATTGACCGAAAGCATAAAAAAATCGCAAATTGTTTTTATCCCAGGCGGATTTAGTGCCGGCGACGAGCCAGAAGGAAGTGGAAAATTTATTGCTACAATGTTCCGAAATCCACAAATTAAAGATGCCGTTTCTGATTTATTAAACAATCGCGACGGGCTAATTCTTGGAATTTGTAACGGATTTCAGGCTTTAATAAAATTGGGATTGCTTCCTTACGGCGAAATTAGAGAAATTGACGAAGCAACACCGACACTTACTTTTAACAAAATTGGACGACATATTTCCAAAATTGTGTACGCAAAAACGGTTTCAAATCTTTCGCCTTGGCTTAAAAATGTTAATGTTGGAACAATTCAAGCTGTTCCAGTTTCGCATGGCGAAGGCAGATTTGTTGCAAACGAGCAATGGCTTGCAAAATTAAAAGAAAGCGGACAAATTGCAACTCAATATGTTAATTTTGACGGAAATCCAACAATGGATGTGTTTTT
>DYSW01000034.1 GCA_020726285.1 Melioribacter roseus | reverse complement strand
CAAAAGGCGAATATGTTTTAGTTTTGGATGACGATAGTTATCCTGAAAAAGATGCAATAAATGCTGGTATTGAGACAATTTCAAAAGATGAAAAAATTGGAATAGTAGCCTTCGAGATTTATAATACTAAATTTCACTTTTCTGAAACGATGAATTATCCGAAAAATCCCTTATCTTTTACTGGTTGTGGTGCTTTAATTAATAAGAATTTACTTAAAGAAATAAATTTTTTCAATCCTGCATTTTTTATTTATTTACACGAAATTGATTTTTCATTCAGAACTTATAATTCTGGCTGGCAAGTAATTTATGATAAAAATTCAAAGATTATTCATAACCAAAGTTTAAATTCACGAGGAAATTCTCAAGAAAATCCTTTTGCAAGTAAATACAGATTCCATTTTTATTTTGTCAATATGTCACTTTTTCTTTTCCTTTATTTTGATTTCGAGTCTTTTCTGTATAACTATTTCCGTTGGATTTTAAATCGACTAATTATCACTTTTCGATATTTATATTTTAAAGAGTTTTTTGTAGGCATTTACTCTTCCATTATAAAGATATTTTTAAATATTAATGCAAGGAAAGTCGGTAAAAAGGATATTCAAAATTTTTATAATAGAGGTAAAGTGTTTCCAATTTTTGACCGTGATTTTTTTCCCTTTGGGAAAAAATGAAAAAATACTTGTTGAAAAATTTCTTGAGTTTTTTATTATATTTTTCTTTGTCAAAAGTATTCCGAAGAAAATATAATTCTACTAAAATATTATTTACAAACTTAGGATTATTAGGTGATACAGTCATTTCAACTATAATTCTCGCTAATGAAAATAATTTTAGTTGTGCAAGAAATGTGTTCTTCGTTGTAAGAGAAGAGTATAAAAGTTTGTTTGCTGATTATAAAGGTGAATTTAATGTGGTTTTCATTAATGTTGAAAAGTACAAATTAAATATCTTCTATAGAATATCTGTTCTAAGAAATATTAGAAAAAATAAAATCGGGATAAGTTATAATTTAAGTTTTGTAAGACATTCAATGGAAGATGAAATTGCATTGCTTTCTGGAGCAAATGAAGTTTTTGCATATAAGTCCAAAGAAGTGGAAAGATATTTTGAAATATTTTTTAATAAAAGCTTTAGTAAATTGTTAGAAAGAAAATCAAAAAACGATTTTTTAGAGTATGCATTTTTAATTGAAAGTATTACAAAAAATAACTCAACAAAATCATTAAAAATTTTTCCGATCCTTAAGAATCAGCCTAAATCTGACCAGATTGAAATAACAATAAATGTAGATTCATCGGCTGAAATAAAAAATTGGGGAATGGAAAAATTTCAAAACCTAATAATTAAACTTTCATTTCATGAAAAAATTCATATTTCGATAGTTGGGAAAAAAAGATATCTATTTTCAGAAAATTTGGTTGTTGAGAACCTTACTGGAAAAACTTCACTTACTGAAATAATTCAAATAATTTATAATTCTCATCTTTTTATAGGAAACGATTCTGGCTTGTTGCATATTTCAAAATATTTTCAAGTTCCAATAATTGGAATTATTGGTGGTGGAGCAATTGGCAGAATATATCCTTACCTTGAAAATCAATTTGAGACTTTAATTTTTGAGGAAATGGACTGTTTTGGATGCCAGTGGAATTGTATAAAGGAAGAACCATTTTGTCATACAAAAATATCAGATAAAATCGTTTATCTAAAAACATTAGAAATGCTTGAGAAGATACGTGGAAATTAATATTGCCATTATAATCGTTCATTTCGGGAAAATTGAAGTAACAGAAAGGTGTTTACAGTCGATTTATGAAAATAAGTGTAATTCAAAAATTTTCATCTCAGATAATTCACAAAATTTTCTGTCTACTCGACAAGATATAGTAATTATCAATAATCCTGAAAATAAGGGATATGCTGGAGCAGTAAATGTAGGAATAAAAAAGGCGATAGAATTTGGGTTTTCTGAATTTATTATTATGAATAATGATGTTGTTTTAAAAAGTGATTCCATTTCAAATCTATTGTTAAATCTTCCTAATGATAAAAAAGTAATTGCATCACCAAGAATTTTATATTTCAATGATAAATCAAAAATTTGGTATAATGGTGGAGTTGTTGATTTATTTCAACTTGAAGGAAAACATAAAAATATCGACAAAGAAATTAACCGCGTAAAAGTGAATGACATAAGTAAAGTTAGCTTTGTTTCGGGATGTTTTTTGTATTTTTCAAAAGAAACCTTCGAGATAATTGGCGGATTTGATGAAGATTTTTTTCTTTATTACGAAGATCTGGATTTTTCAATAAAGGCAATTAGAAAAGGGATTGATCTTTATTTAATACCCCAATCAGAAATCTTTCACAATGTTTCCTCGAGCACAAAATCAGGTAATAAAATTTTAAAATTCAGTAACAATATTTACTATTATAGAATAAGGAATAAAATAATTATAATAAAACACTATGGTAAAGGTTTTTTTCTTTTTACCTCTTCATTGTTATTGATTTTAAAAATCTTTAAGTACTTTCTTGGTTTTATTATTCTTGGTGACTTTGTTAAATTGACACAATTGTATAAAAGCATAAAAGATGGATTATTCTACAAACAGAAATGAATTTGTTTTTCGAACAATATCGCTATAAATTTTTTAAGAAAAAGAAAAATGAAATATTTACTATCCTTGAAATAGGGATTGGGAACGATAGTCCATATAAATTTAGAAAATTATTTCGGAATTCAATATATCATGGTATTGATAAAAACTTAGATTATAACATATCAGAAAATTCAATTAGAGTTATCGACAAATTTTTTCCAAAAGACTTGGAAACCGACTTATTAGAAGATGTTCCAAATGAATATTATGATTATATCATTATTGCTCATGTAATTGAGCATCTTGCAAATGGAGAAGAAGTTCTAGGTCATTTAATAAAAAAAATGAAAAAGGATGCCTTGATGTATATTGAATATCCTAGTGAACGGAGTAAATACTTTCCATCAATGAAAGGAACGCTGAATTTTTTTGATGACCCTACACACAAGAGATTTTATTCATTTTCAGAATTGACAAACCTTTTTCTTAATAAAAACTTAGAAATTTTAAGAAGTGGCGTAAAAAGAGACTTCTGGAGAATTTTTGCTCTTCCATTAACCATACTAATTTCATTTTTTAGATTTGGCTATATAAGGGGAAGTGTTTTTTGGGATTTACTTGGGTTTTCTGAATATTTTTTGGTCAGAAAATGAATATTCTGATTATTTCTGTAAATGCAATTGGCGATACATTTTTATCATTATCTGCAGTTGAGTTTTTAAGAGAAACTTTCCCTAAATCTAAAATTATTGTGCTCACTAATTCTAATTCCAAAATTTTATTTGAAGGAAATTTTGTTGATGAAGTAATTTTTTTTGAGAAAGGAGTAATAAAATTTCTATTAATAGTAGCAAAACTTTTTAAAAAAAAAATTTATTACTCTTTTTCATTCATTCCAGGCTTTTATAATAGTTTGTTGCTATTAACAATAAAATCAAAATTTAGGTCAGGTGTACTAAAATTTAGTAGAAAAAAAGATTGGTTTTCCAAAGAACATAACTTTTTTTCTTCCCTTGATTTCTATGACAAAATAATATGGACTCCAAATGAATCTTACCTTCAGTTAGTTAGCAACGCTATTAGCAACCTATTGAAAAATTCCTACATCATTAAAAAGCCAATTTTATTAAAGTCAGAGTTTAAACAATTAAAAAGTTGCTTAATACACTTTAGTTCAACAGAAAAGGACAGGTCGTTGACAATACAACAGCTTGAAATAATCGTGAAATATCTAAGAAACGAAATAAATGAAAAAATTCTAATTGTTGGGAACAATGAAGATATTTCTGAAGAAATATTAGAAATTGCTGAAAAGTTCGACTTAGAATTATTAATATCACCAAATCTTACCACTTTAATCAGAAATTTGCATTGCACACTATTTATTGGAGTAGATTCTTTTCCTTTACATTTAGCAGATGCATACAATACAAATTTTATCGGATTATTTTCTAAAACCAATCCAAAATCCGTTTTAACGAATTATAATAAATCAATTAAGTTCTGCAATAGCGATTTCCGAAAATTATCCAATATTGAATTTGAAAAGCAAATTATCACTATCCAGATTCAAAGAAATGTTCAATAACAACATTAAAATAAATATTGCTGGGATATTAATTGATAATTTGGGTTATGATGAAATTCTTCAGAAAATTATGATTGCAATCGAAAATCAAGATAAAATTGCTATCACATATGTTACAGCTGAAATCATAAACAAATCGATTTCAGATTCTAAAATATTAACAACAATAAACAATTTTGATATTATACATCCAGATGGCATAGGAGTTTTTTGGGCTTCGAAAATCTTGAGTAATTCGAAAAGTTTTTCAAAAAGGTTAACAGGTTCTGATTTTTATCCAAAATTAATAAGATTTGCAGTTGCTAATTCCTTTAGTTTTTTTTTCTTTGGTGATACTGAAAAAACTTTAGATAGAATTCATTATCAATTTCCTGAATTAAGTGTTTCAGGAATTCAAAATGGTTATAATTTTAACAACGATAAATTAATTTCACAAATAAATACACTTAAACCAAATATTTTGGTAGTTGGATTAGGAAGTCCACTTCAAGAGAAGTGGATAATCGATAATTTTCAAGTTCTTAATGTAAATGTAATTATTTCTGTGGGAGATGGAATAAAAGTATTTGCAGGAAATAAGAAGCGTGGTTCTAAATTTATCCAAATAATAGGATTAGAGTGGTTGGTTAGATTAATTAATAATCCAAAATTATATTGGAAAAGATATTTAATTGGAATACCAATTTTTATTTTCAGAATAACTAAATTAAGATTAAAAAAACAAGAGGTTTTATGAAAACTATTTTTGCTTTTCTATTTTATATTTTTTCAATAATAAGTCTTTTTGCTCAAGAGAATTCATTTTCTTATAAAATAAAAATTCAAGAACCCTCAAAAAAGATTCATAAAATCGATGAAATTAATAAAATTGATTTTTGGGAATATTCAAATCCTGAAGACGCCGGGAAATATAAATTACCTTCAAAAACTATTTTTTTTGCAATTCCTCAAAATTCAAACCCAAAAATTTCCATTATTTCACAAAAAATAACTAATTTGGAAAATTCTATTCCAGAGATTCAACCAACTATTATCAAAAAAAACGATTCTACTCTAGTTTATAAAGAAATTTCGAATGTACAATTTCCCAATATTGATTTACCCGAATTTACACTTGAACCACAATTTTGGTTTCGAGAATTTAATATTTTACCGATAAAATTATATACTCACAAGTTTAATTTAGCCAAGTATTCAATTGAGCAAGTTGAAGAATATCAAATCAAAATTGAATTTAATGGTGAAGATAAAGTTAGTAATAATAGCCCAATAATAATTAATACTAAATTTGACGAAATAATAAATAATATGGTGGTTAATGGGGAAATTGCAGAACAGTTCCGAGAAAGCAATAAAAAATACAAAGCTAAAAATTATGAAAAACAAAAGTGGTTTAATGATGGGCAAGAATTTTTAAAATTCTCAATTATTCAAGATGGTATATATCGGTTAGATAGGCAATTTTTTGAGGCAAATAGTATTGATTTGAGCCAAATTGATTCTCGTACTTTTCAATTATATAACAAAGGAATTGAAATACCATTATTCTTATCAACTGACAATAATGTTTTCAGTGAAACAGATTATATACAATTTTATGGAAATAAAAATTATTCTGAAATTTCTAATAGAATAATTAACAACGCTGACAAAGAATACAACAATTATTTAGATATTTATTCAGATACTTCCTATTATTTTTTAACTTGGAATTTTCAAGATGGGAATAGGTTAAATCTCCAAACCGACTTTTCGGATACAATTATAGATACAATTGATTATTACACTCATTTTGAACATTTTGAAACAAATTCTTGGTTTCAAAATTGTTATAATGATGAAGTAGAAAACCAACAGCCGACATGGAATAGAAATAAAACATGGTATTGGGGTTGGTTTGGTAGTTGGGGACCAACAAAAAATATCAATTTCACAATTTCTGATTTATATCCAAATAAAAGTGCGAATTTCTATTCAAAATTAGTTAGTTCCGGTTCAAATATAAGTCAAAATTCCCACCAAATTAAATTTTCAGTAAATGATATTAAAATAGATTCACAAAATGTTAATCGGTTTAACCAAGTTCTATTAAAAGGTTCAATAAATAGTAATTTTTTAACTAATGGAACTAATAAATTAACCATCTATTTATATAACAACGAAACAAACCCAAATTATCTTGCATTTGATTGGTATGAAATTGAATACCCAAGACTTTTACAACTCCAAAATGACAGTATTAGTTTCACAATTACCGATAATCTAAATAATATTCCTTATATTTTTAAGATTACTAATGCAACATCACAGAATTATGAAATATTCAAAATTAGTAATCAAAGCAAAAAAATAACCAACTATCAAATTCAAGAAAATAGTTTATTGTTTACTGATACGCTGTCTTTTGGAGATAAATACTCAATAATATCTGAAGAAAAACAGCTTACTCCAAAATTTGTAATATCTGGAAGATTTAAAAACTTATTAGATTCTTACCAAACAGACTATTTAGCAATTACATCAAATAATTTTTTTACATCTGTAAAGGAATACCTTGAAATAATTGAAGAAAAATATAATGTTTCTACTAATTGTTTTGTTGTGGAGGATATCTTTAACAACTATGGATTTGGTTATCAAACACCACAATCTATTCAAGATTTTATTATAGATGTTTACAATACTTTCCCTTCTCCCAAATTAACTTATTTAGTATTATTTGGTGATGCTACCTACGATTATAAGTACTTTATCAAAAATAATATAGGAACAACTCTTAGTTATAATATAATACCATCTTTTGGAAATCCTGTAGGAGATTATCGCTATGGTATTTGGGAAGAGAATAGTGTTATACCAAATTTGATAGTTGGTCGTGTCCCTTTTACAAATCAGAATGAACTACTCAATTATCAATCTAAATTGATTAATAATGAAGAGGCTTTTTATAATTCATGGAATAAAAAATATCTCTTTTTTTCAGGTGGTAGCAGTGATGATATCTCAGAAATAAATTCATTCAAGAATGTTAATCAAAACGTAATTTCCCAATATGTTGATGTTGAGCCACTTTATGGTAGTTTCAATCATTTTTATAAAACACAAGATCCACAAACTGATTTTGGACCATTCCCTCCCGAATTAATTCAAACCGCAATTTCTGAAGGTTCAGTTTTTGTATCATATATTGGGCATAGTGGCACTTCAACTTGGGATAATAGCATTAACTCAATTCAGCAATTAACTAATTCTGTGAATAGGAACCCATTAATTACTGATTTTGGTTGTTCAACAAATAAATTTGCAGAACCTGATATTATTTGTTTCGGTGAACATTTTATTATTAACAATGACGGACAGGCTCTGGGGTATATTGGTAATTCTTCTTTAGGTTTTAGTTCAACCGCAACCACAGCACCAAATTACTTTTATGAAAATATAATTTCTGATTCAATTCATGAAGTAGGAAAAGCTCATTTACAAACAAAAATTGATATTTTGTCAAATTTAGGTACAAATAACGTAAATAAATTATTCGCTCAGACAAATATTCTTTTAGGAGACCCAATAATCCAGTTAAAAATTCCATCTTCACCCAATTTAACTTTTGAAAATGAATCCGTATTAGAACATTATGATTTCAATGATAACATGGAAAATCAATTCTTCAACATACAAATTAATAATTATGGAATTGTAAATGGAACAACAATTGATGTCAGAATTCAAGAATCTTACAATTCTGAAGTTATTTCCGATTCAATTTACTCTTTTAATTTTCCCAAAAATCAAGATACTTTATCCATCCCAATTTCAACTTATAAAAAACCGGGGAAACATACATTTAATTTTATTATAGACCCAAATAATATAATTGAGGAATTTGATGAAGACGATAATATAACTGCTTACGAAACAAATATTTATTCAATGGATATTAGAAATTTACTATCGTATTCAAGAGAAAACGGGAATCTAAATTCCATTATTCTTCTTAACACAACTACTAATTCCGAAATTAAAAATGTTGAGTTGCAAGTTAGTACAGATAGTAATTTTTCTATAACTAATAATTATAATCTCATATTAGATTCAATTTATATTAAGTATTTACTCAACTCGGATATCAATAATAGATATTGGTTTCGCTTAAAATTACCAAATTCAAATGATTATAGTTCCACTTTTTCTTTTTTTAATGACAGAAATTCTATCAAATATTTAATAAATGACAAATTCTCCTTTTATCCTCAAAGAAAAGTAAATATAGGGAATACTGATACATTAATAATATCAAATCAAATCAACACTATTTCTGTTTTATCTGCAGGGACTTACGCAGGGGCAACGTGTGTTATTACCAAAAATGCTATTAACTTACTTCCAAATTCCTATTTTACTGGAATGGGAATAGTTGTTTTCGATAGCCTTTCACTCGAAGTTGATACTTCTGCGTCTTTTTCTTTATTTGATAATATTCCAAATGCACAAGCTTTAGCAACATTAATCAATTCGATTCCGACAGGAAAAATAGTTGTAATGGGTGTGTCAGATGATGGACAACATCGCTTAATAAGTGAACTTAAAAATGCAATTAAAACAATAGGAAGCACAAAAATTGATACACTCAAATTTCAAGGCTCTTGGGCAATTATTGGTAGAAAAGGTGCAAGCCCTGGTGACTGCATTGAAATAATGAAGAGACCTTATGACGGGCAAGTTTTTTTGGATACCACAATCACTTTCCTTTCAGATTCCGGTTCCCTTATTACTTCACAAATTGGGAAAGCTACTAAATGGAAATCGTTAAATGTTCAGCAAAGATTAGTTTCAAATTCTCAAATTACTTATATCCCACTTGGAATTCGTGAAAATGGTGAAATTGATACTTTACAGCAATTTATTGTTCAAGATTCCACTGCAGATTTAAGTTTTATTGATGCTAAAATTTATCCCCAAATCAAATTGCTTGCACAATTTTCTGCAAGTAGCAACAAAATTTCGCCCGAACTTTATTCACTCGGTGTAGATTATGTTGGAATCCCCGAACTCGCGATAAATTACCAAGTTGTAAGTGTTGAACAGGATTCCGTTGAACAAGGTGAAAATGAAACGCTCAATTTTTCTATTTATAATGCTGGTGATTCTAAAGCCGATAATTTCTATATCAATGTTAAATTGAAAGATTATGAAAATAATTCAACCGTTATTCTCACGCAATTTGTCGATTCTATTTCAGCCGAAAACAAAAGGAATTTCTCCGTTATACAAGCAACAGCAAACTTAAATGGAAGTTATCTTTTTGAAATCTCAATCGACGATTCCAACAAAGTTGTTGAATATTTTGAAGATAATAACTATTTCACAATTCCATTTTATGTTAAAGCTGACACTACAAAACCAAGCATTGATTTGCTGATTGATCAAAAAGATATTTTGAATGGCGAATTTATTTCACCAACTCCAGAAATAATTCTATCAATTTCTGATGAATCAATTCTGCCAATAACTGATACTTCGAGTGCAATTATTAAACTAAACGGACAATCAATTTATTCTAACAATCCAGATATTGAAATAGCAATAAACCAATCGAATCCAAAATATGTTGTAACTTTTACACCAACTTTGCAAGATGGAGATTACACATTATTTGTCAACGGAAAAGACGCAAATGGAAATATTGCAATGGAAAATGGAATTACTAAATCTTTTAAAATATCTAGTCAATTGCTATTAATGGATGTTTACAACTACCCAAATCCTTTTGCAAATGAAACTTACTTCACTTTCAAACTACCTCAAATTCCAGATGAAATGGAAATTAAAATTTTTACAGTTGCAGGAAGATTGATTAAATCAATAAAAGCAAATTCAAGTGAATTAGAATATGATTTTAATAAGTTATTTTGGGATGGGAAAGATGAAGATGGAGATGAAATTGCAAATGGAACATATTTTTATAAAATCATAATGAAAAAGGCTGACGAAACAATTACGTCAACTGGAAAATTGGTGAAAATGAAATAATTTTCTTAAAATATGGTAAAGCAAAAAGAGCTACCAACTTTTTCTTGGCTAATAACCGATATTTTTCCATCATGCATTTCTACAAATTCTTTAGAAACAAGCAAACCTAATCCAGTTCCTTTTTCGCCATCTGTGCCTTGGTGTGAAATATTCGATTCCAATGAAAAAAGTTGAGTAAGAGTTTTCTCATTCATTCCAACTCCGTTTTCTTCTTAGAATTTTACTATTTTTATTGTAACAATTAAGTAAATAATGTTAAAAATAAACGAAATATTTTATTCTATTCAAGGCGAAAGCTCTTATGCAGGTTTACCAACTGTGTTTATTAGGCTTACTTTTTGCAATTTACGTTGTACTTATTGTGATTCAGAATATTCATTTTACGACGGAATAGATTATTCAATAGATGAAATAATCACTGAAATTGAAAAATACAATTGCAAAATTGTGGAAATTACAGGTGGAGAACCACTTTTTCAGAAGAATACTTTAGATTTGATGAGAATTCTCTGCGACAAAAATTATGAAGTACTTTTAGAAACAAGCGGAAGCTTACCAATTAAAAATGTTGACAAAAGAGTGAAAATTATAATGGATTTGAAAACTCCCTCAAGTGGAATGGAAAAGAAAAATTTTTTGGAAAACCTAAACTATCTAAAAAAATTTGATGAAGTAAAGTTCGTAATTGGCAATAGAACCGATTTTGAATGGAGCAAAAGTATGCTTCCAAAAATTAATTTGGACTCAAAAAACATTATTTTTTCAAATGTTTTTGGTAAATTGGACAATCAAACACTTGCGGAATGGATTTTAGAGGAAAAAATTAAAGTACGATTTCAGTTACAAATGCACAAATATATTTGGCATCAAGACAAAAGAGGAGTATAATGAAAATTGCAAAAGAATTTAGGTGGGAAATGGGTCATAGACTTTTGTGTCATCTCGGAAAATGTAAAAATTTACACGGACATTCGTACAGAATGCAAGTTGAAATTTCAAGTGAAATTTTAACTAATGGAATGGTAGTTGATTATTATGATTTGAAAAAAACTGTCGAACCATTTGTTGAAGAACTTGATCATTCATTTATGATTAATAAAAATGATGAAATTCTTCTTAATAAAATTGAAGAATTAAAAACAAAACATAAAGTTGTGGATTTTGAAACTACTGCCGAAAATATTTGCTTTTATTTTATTGATAAAATTAAACTCAATTTACCAACTCACATTCAAATGCTTCGAGTTACAATTTTTGAGACTTCAACTTCATATGCAACAGAAGAAATCCAATTAAATTAAAAATTATTCACTTTGCTGACTACTAAACTGAAGTTGATATAGCTTATTGTAAATTCCATCTTTTTCATTCAGTAACTCTTCGTGCTTGCCAACTTGAACAATTTTGCCTTTGTCCAAAACATAAATTCTATCGGATTTTCTAATTGTACTTAATCTATGTGCGATAATAAAAGTTGTTCTTTCTTTCATTAAATTCTCAATTGCTTCCTGAACTAAAACTTCAGATTCACTATCCAATGCCGAAGTTGCTTCATCAAATATCATAATTGGCGGATTTTTCAACAAAGCTCTCGCAATTGAAATACGCTGCCTTTGTCCACCAGAAAGTTTTGCACCCCGTTCACCAATAATTGTATCGTAAGCATTTGGCAATTCTAGTATAAAATTATGAGCATTTGCTATTTTTGCGGCTTGTTCAATTCTTTCTTGTGGAATATTTGAAAGACCGTATGCAATATTTTTTGAAACCGTTTCATTAAATAGGATTGTTTCCTGCGTAACGATTCCCATTAATTTTCGCAAGTCTTCAATTTTAATCTCCTTAATATTAATTCCATCTAAAAGTATTTCTCCGCTGATTGGATCGTGAAACCTTGGAATTAAATCGACAATTGTAGTTTTTCCAGCTCCCGAACTTCCCACAAAAGCTATAATTTCACCTTTTTTCGCTGTTAAATCAATATTATCGAGAATCTCTCTATCAGAATTATCATATTTAAAACTTACGTTCTTAAATTCCAATTTTTCATAAAAATCAACTACCGATTTAGGAGATTCAATATTTTTAATTGAAGGTTCAATATCAAGAATCTCAAAAACTCTAGTTCCAGCCGCAATTGATTCTTGAATATGGTTATTTACATTTGCCATTTGCTTCATCGGTGGAATTATCTGAAAAATTGTAAATAAAAATCCCATAAAATTACTGGCTTTCAAAGTATGATCAACAAGCACAAGCAAACCACCATAATAAATAATAATAACACCAACAATTACTGCCGCAAATTCTGTTGTTGGAGAAGAAATATTCTGGATTCTACTTTTTTTGATTACTGTTCTAAAGAAATTATTTGTTTCATCTCGGAATTTATCAATTTCATAATTTTCCATTCCAAAAGCCTTAACAATTTTAACTCCAACAATTGTTTCCTGTAAAATTGTGGTAATATTTCCCATTTTTTTTTGAAGAATAATTGATTGCTTTCTCAAAAAACCACTTATTATTCCAATAATAAATGCTGAAATCGGCAAAATAATAATTGAAAAGAGGAATAATTTTACACTGATTGATAAAGCAATAACTACATATACTAAAATTGTTATTGGCTCTCGTATAAAACTAATGAAAACTTGTGTTGTGCTTGATTGAATTAAATTTACATCATTTGTAATTCTTGAGATTAAATCTCCAGTTCTTTCATTTTTGAAGAAGCTCATTGGTAATTGGTGAATATGGATGTAACATTTATCTCGAATATTTTTAATCATTCCTTGTTGAATATAGGCAATGTAATAGGATTGCAAATATCCAAAAATGCTTTTTAAAAAAAATGCTATAATTATTAAAAACGAAATTTTAAGAAGAACTTCGTGCGTTGTACCACTATAAACATAAGATTCAAACGAATTTGAGATTGATTGTTGCAACTCAATAATCCAACTTGGGATAATAGAATCGGAATTACTTGTTGGAAGAGAATCTGAATTTTGTGATTCAACTTCATTTTGTAAAAACAATGTATTTAGCAACGGAATTGTTAAATAGATTGAAATTCCAGACAAAGCAGAGAATAGGAAAGTAAAAATTATTGTTGCTACAAGGTGCTTCCAAAATGGTAGTATGAAACTTAAAATTCTTTTATAAACATGCATTTAATTTCCGTGTTTTTTTATATGTTATTAGCAAATTTACATATATATAGTTGCAAATTCTCTTTTCACAATTATTTGTTGATTTTATATCCTAATTAAATTTCAGTAAAATAGATTCAGTTATTTTTTCCCAAGTAAAATTCATTTTAATTCTTTGTAAACCATTTTCCCCAAGTTTATTTGCTAAATCCTTATTTTCTAGTAATTGAACAATTGCTTGTTCTGTTTCTAAAATATTATTTGGGGCAACAAGTAATCCGTTTACTCCATCTTCAACAGCATCAATAATTCCATCTGTTTTTGAACCAATTACAGCCTTTTTGCATGCATTTGCTTCCAAATATGTAATTCCAAAACCTTCAGAATCTCCATTTCTACTATTTCCTTTACTAACCATAATGTAAAATTCACACAAATTATATATCTCGTAAATTTCCTCTGGACTAAGTTTTCCAGTAAATATAACCTTTTGTCCTAAATTCAGCTTATTTACTAAATCTACTAATTTATTATAAAAATCAGTATGATATGCTCCAGCTATCAAATAAATTACATTATTATATTTTTTTACAACTTTTGAAAGAGCTTGAATAACAATATCGTGACCTTTCCTTTCAATAACTCTACTAAGTGTTAAAACGACTCTTTTATTCTGCAAACCATATTTTTCAATTAAATCTTTATTCGGCAATAATGGTTTGAATTTTTCCAAATCAACGCCATTATTAATTACTGAAATTCGTTCTTCATCAGCTTTTGAGATACTAACCAATTGCTCTTTTGTAAATTTACTTACCGCAATATTCAAATCAGATTTTTTAATTGTTTTTGTCAAATTTACCAAACGTTGCTTCGTCATTTTTTTTGTAACTTCTAATCCGTGATAAACAGTAATCAATTTTTGTTTATTAGAAGAACAGAAAAAAGAGGCTATTTTTCCTAAATCCCAAGTTGTGGCAATAACAAAATCTGGATTTTGAATAACTATTGAATAAAAAACAACGGGATAAATGTACATTAGTTTTAAATTTTTCCATTGCCAAGTCGGGAATTTAATGAAATCAAATTCAAGTGAAGAAATGAGGAATTGGTTCAAAATATTTTTACGAGAAAGAATTGTAACACGATTTCCCTTTTTTTTCAATTCATTTGCAACGCCGTATGCCCATTGCGAAATACCACCTGGAGCAGGTGGAAAATCTTCGGTAATTATTAAAAAGTGTTTCAATTTATATTTCTCTCCTCGGTTTGTACAAGTATTTCAATCGATTTAAGAATTTTCTTAAAATTTCTTTCCGTTTCAAAATTTTGTAAAAAATGCTGATACGAATTTATTCCAAACTCAGTAATTAATTTTGGATTTTCAACATATTTTTCAAATGCTTGGAACCATTCGTTTTCATTTGATGCTAAAAATCCAGTTTTCCCATCTTGAACGACAGTGTTATTTGCTCCAACATTCGAAGCAATTAAAGATTTTGCATTTTGGGAATATTGAATCAATTTGAACGCACATTTTCCTTTACTCCATTCATCGTCTGATAGCGGCATCAACCCAACGTTTATCATCGAAAGCCAATTTTTCTCCGATTCTCTGTCCCATTTTGAAAAAATCCAATTCGCAGATAAACTTTCATCCGATTTACTACTCATCAAATGAAACTCAACTTTATCTTCAAATTTTTTCTGAATTTGAGAAACAGCACCATCAATTAATTTCAAATAGAATAAATTAAACTCATTTCCAAGCCAACCAAATCGAATTTTGGTATCAAAAATATTTGGATAAAATGGAATTGAATTTAAGGAAGTTGGTAAAAGAATTGTATTTTGATTGATTTTCTTTGCGTAATCGTACAAGAATGGACTTCCCGCAAATACTAACTTGGATTTCAACAAAATGTAATTCAAGCGTTTAATTGAAGTTCGAGAACCAGGATCAACACTTTTGTGAGAATTTTGTTTATAACTTTCTTTAGCAAACAAAGCATCGTCAAAATCAAAAACAAGATTACTTTTTTTAAAAATATTTCTTATCAAAAATTGTGAAAGTAATTTTTTTTGAAGAATTACAATATCATAATTCTTAATTTTGTTAGCAATCTTCCATTTCTGGAAAAAATTTAGCCCAACAACTTGTTGATAATCAACCGTGTGTTCTGTTTTTTGCCAAAATGGAATAAATTGCGCAACTCTATATTTATAACTCGCTTGCTTAGAATCGATATGAAAATAAATAATTTTCATCGTTTTAATAAGGCTCTTAGAAAGCGAAAATGCGTTTTAATAGAATAATTGCTCCAGCCTCTTGAAATTCCAGACAAATAGTAAAATTTAAAATCTTCAAGTTTAGAAATTGCCCATGAATCGTTTGCCATTGCTTCGTGAAGTTGAGCGAATGCAAAATTGTACAAATGTTTATATTCAAAATTCTTTTCATTTCCAAAAAAATCGGATAAAGTCTGCAATCTACTTCTGAACTTTAATTCCACATTTTTGCTTTTACTTTGATAATTTCTTGCAAACCGATATGCAGATAATGGAATTTCTTCATATTGAATTGTTGGCTTTGTAGCAAAAAAACGCAACCAAAAGTCAAAATCCTCAGAAAACCGAATTTCCTTTTTATAACCGCCAATCTCGTTCCATTTCGTTCGTTTTAGCGTAGCACAATTTGTTGGGATATGAATTCTTCGTTTAATTGTAGATTCCACACCATCGGCTATAGAATATTTTTTATTCAAATTATGCTTTTTATCAAGAAAATTCAATTTATTGGGAGATTCTTCAAAAGTATAAGACGGTCGGAAAAGTAATTCAACACCATTCATATTTAGCAATGCTTTATCCGATTTAATTCGCTCTGGAAGAAGAATGTCATCACTTCCAAGAATTATTATGTAATCAGAAATAGCTTTTTCAACGCCTTTGTTACAAGCAGAAGATGTTCCGCCATTTGGTTGATTAATTAGAATATTTTTCCCCAACTTAGCTTTTCCAACGAATTCTAAAATCATTTCTTCGGATTTATCAGTACTTCCATCATTTACAAAAATTATTTCGTCTGGATATTCAATTTGCTTGTTTAAGCTATCAAAAACATAGTTTAAGTATTTTTCAGAATTATAAACTGGAACTATTACTGCAATCGAATTATTCATAACAGATTTTCTCTTCGAGATAAATTCAGAAGTTTTTTGTTTAGTAAACTAATTTCGTATTCTTTTTCAATAATTTTTCGTCCTGGAATTATTTTTTCATCCATAATTTTTATTGACGAATACTGCAAAAATTCTTTTATTGCTTTATAAATTTCATCAGAATTTTCTGGTTCAATCAATTTTCCAGTATTTTTAATCAACTCCACTATTCCACCCTTATTCGTTCCAATGCAATAATTTCCTCTTGCCATTGCTTCTTGTAATACAAGAGGCGAACCACCTTCACTTACAATACTTGGAAGTATAAAAATGTGAGTTTTATCCAGCAATAATTTAATTTGTGATTTGTTTTGCATTCCCAAAAATTTAACATTTTTTGAAATTTTCAAATCAACAGCTAATTCTTCCAGGGATTCTCGATTTTTTCCATCGCCGACAATCCAATATTCTGCTAAAATTCCGTCTTCAAGCACTTTTGAAAAAGCCATCAACGAAAATCTAATTCCTTTAATTTTTTCTAACCTCGCAACAGTAATAATTCTTAGTGTTTCAATTTTTTCAAATTTATTTTTTTCTATTTCTGATGCTAAAAAAGTTGGGTCAACTGACATTGAATGAACTTGTGTCTGTTTTTCCGAAAATCCAATATCAATCAATTTTTCTTTTAATGAGATACTTACTGCAAAAATGGGTAAGTTCGATTTAATAAGAAATTTATAAAAATCTTTCCCGAATTTTTTAACTAAAACATTAAAATCAAAACCGTGGAAAAAAGTTATAAATTGAAAATTAATTATTCCAATTTCACGCAATTGAGCTAAAATATTGCCAATATGCCCAAAATGGCAAATCACAAACTCTCCAATTTCTAATTTTTCAAATTTTAGCGAATAATAAAGCAAATATAGTTTTTTGGATAAAAACGGGAATTTTCTAAAATTCAAGCTTTTTAAAACTTTTCCTTTTTGTTCCGATTGATAAAACATTTTGAAAATTTCTTTAATTTTTTTCCAATCATTTGTTGGTGGAGAAAGTGATATTGTTTCTGAAAATTGCGGATAATTAGTTTCAGTAAATTGTGTGTAATTTTTTAGTTTGCCAAAAGAAAAGATTTTAACTTTATGACCATTATCAATAAAATCAATTATTTGAGTTATCATAAAAGATTCAATTAGAACAATATTATTCGGTACAAAAAAGGTTATATTCATCAAATATCCCAAATCATTTTTGAATATAATTTTTCTAATTCTTCAGTAAGTTTTCGTTCATCAAATTTTTCTCTCGCA
>DYSW01000033.1:16629-18293 GCA_020726285.1 Melioribacter roseus | reverse complement strand
AATTGAATCTTTGGGGTGAATATATTAGAAAAGGTGAAAATGGTGTTGTAGATGATCAATATGTTGTTCCTCAACTTCCTTTTTTGTTTGGAAAGATTAAGTATTATTTCGATTGGGGCGTTTCTTTGAAATATGAGATTACTCATGATGCTGGGTTTATTCTAAAATATTATAAAAGAAATATTGAAAATGAGAATAATTCTACAAAAGAAGATGAATTTACTTTTTCTGCATATTTTGGTATGTAATCTTTTTCAGTTGCGTCAGAAATTATCGGACTTTCTTTTTATAACGAATTATTCTTTCAATTTAATATTTTGTAGCTGTGTTTATATTTTGTAGATTAACAATCAAACTCTAACATCAAATTTTATCATCCCCACTAAACTCAATATAAAAAATATAGAGTTCCTCATATTCTTATAAAAGAACTAATCAGAAAGATCTGAGAACTCACTTTTAGTTTAACTCTAAGCAATTTATTAACTATTTTTGAACTACAATTTTTAGGATTTTTAAAACATGAAAGTGCCATTATTAGACCTTGTGGGTCAATACAAATCGTTAAAAACAGAATTAGATAACGCAATTTTGAAAGTTGCTGAATCTCAATATTTTATTTTAGGTCCGGAAGTGGACAAATTAGAAAAATCACTTTGTGAATATTTGGGAGTAAAATCAGCCATCGGAATTTCCTCGGGAACTGATGCCTTGCTTATTGCTTTGATGGCAATTGATTTGCAACCTGGCGATGAAGTAATTCTTCCGACATATTCCTTTTTTGCAACAGCTGGAGTTGTTTCAAGACTTAATGCTATCCCAGTGTTTGTTGATTCTGATCCAATTACATTTAACATCAATCCAGAGTTGATTGAAGAGAAAATTACATCAAAAACAAAGGCTATAATTCCAGTGCATTTATATGGGCAATCAGCCGAAATGAATCGTATTATGGAAATTGCAAGAAAGCACAATCTGAAAGTAATTGAAGATGGGGCGCAAGCAATTGGTGTTCAGTATGAAGATGGTAGAATGGTTGGAAGTATAGGCGATTTGGGTTGTTTCTCGTTTTTTCCAAGCAAGAATCTTGGAGCTTATGGTGATGCTGGTTTGGTTGTTTCGATGGATGAAAAACTAGGTGAAAAAGTGAAACTTCTCCGTATGCATGGTAGTCATCCAAAATATTATCACAAAATGATCGGTGGAAATTTTAGAATTGATGCAATCCAAGCTGCAGTATTAAACGTGAAATTACCACATCTTGATTCTTGGTCAGAAAAGAGAAGACAAAATGCTGCTCTTTATACAAAATTATTCATCGAAAAAGGTTTGGCTGAAACTACTGGGAAAACCACTTTTGATGAACAAAATAAAGTTCTTCTACCAAAAGCTATTTATGAAGCGAATAAAAACAATGCGAAAAACCATCATATTTATAACCAATATATTATTAGAACTGAAAATCGAGATAAATTAAGAGCTTTTTTACTTGAGAATGAAATTGTTACTGAAATTTACTATCCAATTCCATTTCACAAACAAGAGTGTTTTGCTAATGTTCCTTCTTCCAAATGCAAATACCCAGTTGCTGATTTTGCTGCAGATAATTCAATCGCACTACCAATTTTCCCAGAACTTTCTAAACAACAGATTGAGTTTGTTGT
>DYSW01000033.1:0-16529 GCA_020726285.1 Melioribacter roseus | reverse complement strand
ACTAAATATTGCTATAGAGAGATAAATGAAAATAATTTCCGTTGTTGGTGCGAGGCCAAATTTTATGAAGGTGGCTCCATTGCATAAAGAATTCAACAAGCATCAAGATAAGATTAAGCATCTTATTTGTCATACAGGGCAACATTATGATGAAAAGATGAGTAAAGTGTTTTTTGATGAATTGGAATTGCCTAAACCTCATTTTTATTTGGGAGTTGGTGGGGGTTCGCATGCTGAACAAACAGCTAAGATTATGATAGAGTTTGAGAAAATTCTATTGCAAGAAAATCCAGATGTTGTGCTTGTTGTTGGTGATGTTAATTCGACAATTGCTTGCAGTTTGACGGCAAAGAAGTTGAATATCAAGGTAATTCACGTAGAAGCTGGCTTGCGTAGTTTTGATATGGAAATGCCAGAGGAAATAAATAGAATTCTGACAGATCGAATTTCCGATTTTTTATTTATTACTGAGCAAAGTGGATTGGATAATCTGAAAACGGAAGGTGTTCCGAACGAAAAGGTGTTTTTTGCTGGGAATGTTATGATTGATTCTTTGGTGAATTATCAAGATAAAATAAGTAATTCCCAAATACTTAAATTTTTGCAGCTCGAAAAGACTCATTTTGTACTTGTAACTTTGCATCGCCCAAGTAATGTTGATACAGAGGAATCTTTGCTTGGTTTAATTAACTTTTTGAATAAAATTGCTGAATTAAGAAAAGTTGTATTTCCGATTCATCCACGGACAAAGAACAATATGGAAAAATTCGGTCTGATTGAAAGATTGAATACTCAAATTATTTTAACTGAACCTATTGGATATATCGATTTTCAGTCGCTTGTGCAGAATGCAGAATTAATTGTTACAGATAGTGGAGGAATTCAAGAAGAAAGTACATTTTTGGGTGTTCAATGTATTACATTGCGAAAAACAACTGAACGACCGATTACTGTAGATTTGGGAACCAACCAGTTGATTGGAATAGATTTAATTAAAGCTGAAAAAGCTTGTTTAGAAGTATTAAATGGTAAATTAAAAAATGGCACAATCCCACCATATTGGGATGGTAAAGCTGCCGAAAGAATTGTAAATAAAATATTAGAGGTTATTAATGTATAAACAAAATTTTATGAAGAAAATTGAAGAAAAATCTGTTGTCATTGGGATTATAGGTCTTGGTTATGTTGGCTTGCCACTTGGTTTGGAATTTGCCGAAAAGAAAATAAATGTGATTGGATTTGATGTTGATGAAAAGAAAATCCCATTATTGATGTCTGGAAAAACATACATAAAACATATTCCATCTGAACGAATTGCAAAAGCTGTAAATTCTGGATATTTTCAAGCAACATCTGATTTTTCTCGCTTGCCTGAGGTTGATGCAATTTTGATTGCTGTCCCAACTCCATTAGATGAACATCGCGAACCAGATATGAAATATGTTGTTTCTTCAGTTGATATTATCAAAAAATATCTAAGAAAAGGGCAATTAGTTACTTTGGAATCAACAACTTATCCTGGAACAACTCGTGAATTGATGCTACCCGAATTTGAGAATGCGGAAAAATATCAAGGGATAGAAAATCCAACAAAATTGGTTGTTGGCGAAGATTTCTTTTTAGCTTTTAGTCCCGAAAGAGAAGATCCGAACAATCCAAATTACAACACCGCAACAATTCCAAAAGTAGTTGGTGGTGTAACCGAAAATTGCTTAGAAGTTTCTAGTAAAGTTTATGATTTAGTAATTGTGAGAACAGTAAAAGTTTCATCCGCTGAAGCCGCAGAAGCTACAAAGATTGTTGAAAATGTTTTCCGTTCAATAAATATTGCTCTAGTAAATGAACTTAAAATGGTTTTTGACAAAATGGGAATTGACATTTGGGAAGTTATTGAAGCAGCTAAAACAAAACCATTTGGATTTACTCCGTTTTATCCTGGTCCAGGATTGGGCGGACATTGTATCCCAATCGACCCATTTTATTTAACTTGGAAAGCAAGAGAATTTGAAGTAAATACCAAATTTATCGAACTGGCTGGTGAAATAAACACATTCCAACCATATTACGTTGTACAAAATGCTCTTGAAGTAATGAATCAACACGAAAAATCATTGAAAAATGCTAAAGTTTTAATACTTGGTGCTGCGTATAAAAAGAATGTTGATGATATGCGAGAATCACCATCGTTAAAATTGATTGAAATTTTCCGCGAAAAAGGTTCGGTTGTAGATTATAGTGATCCTTTTATTCCTATTCTACCTCAAACTAGAAAATATAATTTTGGTATGAATTCAGTTGAACTCAACGCTGAAAATCTTTCCAAATATGATTTAGTTGTGTTAAGTACAGATCATGATGATTTTGATTATTCATTTATTCACGAACATTCCAAATTATTACTTGATACACGAAACGCTTTTGGCAGACACGGATTAAAATCGGTGAAAGTGTTTAAATCTTAAGAGATTACGAATTTGCGAAATAATAGATTCAAAAAATATTACTTATGAATTACAAAAATTTCGAAGAATTACCTATTTGGAAAGAAGCAAAAGAAATTACAAAGCTAATTTATCAATTATTCGATAGTAATGATAGGATTGTAAAAAATTTGAGATTAAAAAAATCAATTAATTGGTGCATCAATTTCAATTATGAATAATATTGCAGAAGGATTTGATTCAGGCAGTAATGTTGAATTTAGCAGATTCTTAAAATATTCTCAACGTTCATGTTCGGAAATAATGTCAATGACTTATGTGTTGAAAGAAATATATCTTTTAGATGAAAATCTGATGAGATTTACTCGAAAGCATTAGATATCAGAAAACAAATTAAAGTTTTCAATAGATATTTAGCTGAAAATAAATAAATTGAGGTTGGTTAGAATAATAAATTAACCTTCAGAAGATTACAAATTAGCAAATTTGTAATTTGGCAATTAATAATGAGTATTTATGAAATTATTCGCACTTACAGGAGCTGCTGGTTATATTGCTCCAAGACATTTTAAAGCAATTAAAGATACAGGCAATGAACTTGTTGCTATGCTTGATATTCACGAATCAGTTGGAATAATTGATTCTTTTTTCCCAAAATGCGCATTTTTTAAGGAATATGAACGTTTTGAACGCCATCTTGAAAAATTAAGAAGAGAAAAAAGAGGAATCGATTTTTTATCGATTTGCTCACCTAATTTCCTTCATGATTCTCACATTCGATTGGCTTTGAGAATGGGCGCTGATGCTATTTGTGAAAAACCGCTTGTTCTAAATCCATGGAATTTGGACGCATTACAAGAAATTGAGAAAGAAACTGGTCGAAATGTTTTCAATATTCTTCAATTACGATTACACGATTCCGTTTTGGCATTGAAACGAAAAGTTGAGAAAAGTACAACTCGACATAAAATCTCTCTGCAGTATATTACATCGCGAGGAATTTGGTATGATTTTTCGTGGAAAGGAGATATTTCAAAATCTGGTGGAATCGCTACAAATATTGGGGTTCATTTCTTCGATATGTTAATTTTTCTATTTGGTAAAGTTCAGAAATCATCTTTAATTCTTTCAGAAAATCGAAAAATGAAAGGTGAACTCGAGCTTGAAAATGCCGATGTTGAGTGGTTTTTGTCGATTGATTATTCTGATATTCCAGAAAATGAGAAATTGGAAGGAAAACGAACTTTTCGTTCAATATTAATTGATGGAGAGGAATTTGAATTTTCAGAAGGATTTACAGATTTACATACTAAAGTTTATCAAGATCTTCTAAATGGTGGCGGTTTTGGACTTGATGAGGCAAGACCATCGATTGAACTGGTTTATTCCTTGAGAAATTCCTAAAAAGTAAAAAACACTTATTTTTGGTAGAATCTAATGAATTGAAAATAAACTTATTTTTGAGATAATTACTTACTAAATTCTACCTAAAGTTGCTATCCGTTTTATTTCAATTGAGCGTAATATTTAATCTTTTCGATAAATTCTTTACTATCGATAGGTTTTGGAATGTAATCTGTAGCTCCAGCATCTAAACATTTTTCACGATCACCTTTCATTGCAAATGCAGTTAATGAAATAATTGGGATGTCTTTGTAATTTTGAATTTTTCTAATTCTTTCAATTGCTTCGAATCCATTCATAATTGGCATTTGCATATCCATTAAAATTATATCGAATTTTTCCTTTTTAGCTAATTTTAACGCTTTTTCGCCATTTTCCACTATTGCAATATTTTCAAATCCATTTTTCTTCAGTAATATAGTTACAATTATTTGAGAATGTTTGTAATCTTCTGCAAAAGTATTTTTATTACTTCCTCGTTAGTTTCCTCAACAACTTCTTCAACAGTTTTTGGCTCTTCATAACGATTTATCATTGATTTTATCGTTTCAGCTAAATCTTCAATATTTGTGCTTTTTTTGCTGAGTAATTCATCAAATAAGCCTTCTACTTCGCGTAAATCATCCCCAAAATTTTCCTTCCCAGTGTAAATGATTATTGGTAGATTCTTAAATTTATCTATCGATTTAACCATTTTTATCAATTCAAATCCATTTGGGTGTGGCATATCTAAATCAAAAATTGCTAAATCAATATCTTTGTCCATAATCAAATCCACAACCCGAGCTGGAATATGCTCTGCAAGAAAATTGTTTTTTCACTTGAAAACAATGCCGTTTCGAGAATCTAACCAAATTTGCACAATGTAATTTAGAAATTTGCCAAGTGATTTTATCGATTCAACGTCATTCGGTAGAAAATCATTTCTTTGTGCAATTTTAACAAAAATTGTGGTATCAATACTTGCACGGAATGTTAGACTTATTTCACTACTTGCAATATCACTAATTAGAATATTGCAAGTATCGCTTTTATGCACAAAGAATTCATCAGTATTAGAGAAACCAGCACAATCATCGAGATTATATTTTTCGAATAATTGATATGATATTTTTAACATTTGTCGAATTTCCTAATAAAAGGGCAGATTTGCTTTCCAATTTGAAAACCGCAATTGCATAAACCTCAAATTCAGATACGATATAATTTGAAATATCGTTTAAGAAAGAATCTCTTCCCGATTTTGCTAAATTTATCATTGTGTTAATCTGCAACAACGAACTTAATTTTGAACCTTGTATCATTTTTTTCCTATTACCAAAATCATAATTTTAATTTGAAAATTTATTTATTAATTTTTGTATGGTATGTAAAAGATGTTCTATCCTGAAATGTAATGAGTTAACAATTGGATTATCGGAAACAACCTGTTGTTATTTTATTTGTTTCACTTAAAAATGAAATAAAAGCTTCATAAAAAGCAAAAAAAAGAAAAAAAAGAAAAAAAATATTGCTTAAATGAGACTAAAGCCATATTTTTACAACTCTTTTTTGCGAGAGTGGCGAAATTGGCAGACGCGCTAGACTTAGGATCTAGTATCGAAAGATGTGTGGGTTCGAGTCCCTCCTCTCGTACCATTTTACAAATCAATTCTAATTTATTCAAGAGGTTATGTTGAATATCACTATAAGTCAATTATCGGAAAATTTAAGGGAAATAGTTGTACTATTAAATGCAGAAGAAGTAAAACCAGAAATAGAGGAAATATTCAAAAAGGAAAGTCAGAAATTACAAATCCCAGGTTTCAGAAAAGGTAAAGCTCCAATGTCGATGGTTAAAAAATTGTACGGCGAAACTATTGAATATAGGGCAACAGAGAAAATTTCAGAAAAGAAATTTTGGGAAGCTGTTGAATCAGAAAAAATAAATCCAGTTAGCATACCAAAACTTACAGACATTGATTATTCAGCTGAAAAAGGGTTAACGTTTAAAGCTGAATTTGAAGTTATCCCAACTATTGAACCAAAAGACTATACAAATCTTGATTTTCAAAAAATGATTTTTGAAGTAACTAACGAAATGTTGGATAAAGAATTTACTGAAATGTTAAAGAAAAAAGCAACTTATGAAGATGCTGATGTAATAGATTCAACTGATTTTGTTATAGAAGTGGAAATTAAACGAGTTGACAAACATGCAAGTGAATCAGAATATGAGACTTCGCAACCGATGAAAATTGACCTTTCTTCGAATGTAAATCCAGAAATTGTAACAAATTCGAATGGTAAAAAAGTTGGTGATGTTTTTGAATTTTCATTCGTAGATGAACACAATCACGGTGAAGAAGTACATAAAGTTGAATACAAATACGAAAATAAAATCAAATCTATAAAAAGAATAGTTCTTCCAATACTTACTGATGAATTCATTAAAGAAGAAACAAAAGACAAATATTCTTCAGTTGATGAATACAAAAAATTCTTGAAAGATACTTACGAGCATTATAATAAAACCCAAACAGAAGAGATTTTGCTTAATTCAATATTATCTAAAATTTCTGAAAATAATCCATTCGATGTTCCGCAAGGTTATATTGATATTATGTATAAAAGGTTGAATGATTATGAAAAAGAAAATGCAAAGAGAAATAAACGACAGTATGACGAACAATTGAGCAAAGAACAAATGATGAGTAAATCAGAATGGACAGCGCGTTGGCAAATTTTAATGGAAGCAATTGCTAAAAAAGAGAATATTACTGTTACTGACGATGATTTTTCAAAACTTGCTGAAAAGGAAGCTCCATTAATCGGACTTTCTGTAGATAAGTTAATCCAATATTATAAAGATTCAGGCCGAGAAAATGTTCTTTTGGAAGATAAAGTGATTGAATTTTTGCAAGCTCACAATAATATTAAAGAAGTTACACCTGAAGAATACGAAAAATCTAATAAATTAAATAAATAGAAAAGGTTAAAAATGGATATACAGAATAATTATTTGGTTCCTTACGTTATTGAACAAACCGGAAAAGGTGAACGCGGAATGGATATTTATTCCCGTTTATTACGTGAAAGAATTATTTTTCTTGGAACCGCCGTTGATGATCATGTCGCAAGTTTAATAATTGCTCAACTTTTATTTTTAGAGGCTGAAGATCCAGAAAAAGATATCAATCTTTATATCAATTCGCCTGGTGGTTCTGTTTCTGCTGGACTCGCAATTTATGATACGATGCAATATATAAAACCAGATGTTGCAACAATTTGCGTTGGAATGGCTGCAAGTATGGGTGCAGTTTTACTTGCTGGCGGTTCTTCAAATAAACGTTCTTCTTTGCCAAATTCAAAAATTATGATTCATCAACCTTGGGTTGGTGGATTACAAGGACAAACAACGGATATTGAAATTCACGCACGTGAAATGGTAAAATCCCGCGATAAATTATATTCAATTCTTGCTTATCACACTGGCAAGCAACTTGCGGATATAGCAAAAGATTGCGAACGAGATTACTATTTAACTTCAGATGAAGCAAAAGAGTACAAGTTAATTGACACAGTTTTAGATTCAAGAAAAAATAAAAAATAATAAAGCTCCCAAAAGCTGTTTCAGAAGTTTATTCCTTTTTACTTTTGAAACAGCTTTTTTATTTCCCACACAAACATTAATCCCTTTTTAGAAGATTTTACAAAAAGATATTCCCGTCTTTTGTAAATTTGGGTTATGAAAAATCGTTTATTAAAACTAATTCTACTTTTTGTTGTCGTTTTGTTAATTTCCGGCTATTTTACTTATAGAGAAATTCAACAGAAAAACACTATTATTCCAAATCCCCTAACTACAAATCTTAATTTTCGGCTAAGTCAATCAGATTCTAATTTTAATTATTCAATTTTTGCTGAGATTGATTCAAATTCGAATCTGAAAGTGAAGTGTATTTTCCGATTTATTAATAATGAAAAATTGAAGAAAATTAGTTTTTTGCTTCCGATGAATGGCTTAAAGAGTAATTCAACACATTTTGCGATCGACAAACAACTTTCAGAAAGCGAAAAGACATTTATTAATATTCATAAAATTTCAATAAACGGAATTTCTGCCAAATATCATTATTTGATTGATTCTAATTTGGTCTATTTCGATAGTACTATTATAGAACTTACCAATAATTCAGTTTCAGATACTTTGAATGTGGAATTTACGTATTCAATAAAATTACCATTTGCCAAATATTTTATTGGGAAAGCAAGCGATTTAGATTTTCTTGTTCTAAAAAATTGGTATCCGATTTACATTAGAAATGTATACAGACAAAAATATTTTACGCAATTTGCTTCTTTGGATTTGTACTATTCAAACTATTCTGCTCAAATTAAATATCCGACATCTTTAATTCCAATTACTTCGGCAAAAGTGATAAGTGATAAAAATGGAAAAATTATAGTTAATCAGAGCAATTCACACGAATTATTACTTTTTTTTGCTGAAAAAGATGAATTCCAATTTTCGCAATCAGAAATTAAGAATCGGGAAATAGTTTTTTATTATCAGAAAAAAGATGAAAATTATCTTGAAAGAATTTCAATTGCAATCAAAAAAACAATCGGATTTTATGATTCTCTTGGCTTAAATTTGCCAAATAAGCTAACTTTTGTTTCGTTGCCGAGAACAATTCCAGAGAATTTTTCTTCAAAGTCTCTCATGGGATTTCATATTCCATTGTTTTCTCCAATTTTTGCCAAAGAACCCGAATTCCAAATTGTTACTGAACTTTCCAAGCAGATTTTCAGAGAACAATTCTCGGTCAGTGAAAATTACGATAAATGGTTAATTTCTGGTTTGAGCGAATATTATTCCAACCGAATATTTTCAAATTATTACGGAAAAATATCACAATATTTCAATTTGCTTGGTTATTTACCATTGGAGGGTGAAGTTTTCTATTCATACAATGAAATTCCAATAATTTACCGATTTAGGAATTATGAATTTGAACCGTATTTGAATAATCTAAATGAACTTTACAATTCCGAAAACCGAGTTTCATTAAAGAAATCCGCTTACGAAATTTTTAGTAAAGATTCTTTTCGATATCAAACAATTATCAAACCTTCTTTGTCGTTAAAAGTTGTTGAAAATTATTTTGGGAAAAAGAAAATTGACTCAATAACTCGCAGTTACTTCATTAATTACAGAAACTCTACCGTTTCATCTGATAATTATTTGTATCTTTTCAAAAAGTACATTGGAACTCAATCTGAAGTGTTTATTGAAAATCTATATAACACAAATAGCAATTTTGATTTTTCAATTCTCGAATTAAACGAAATTAGACCTAATTTTTACAATTTGGTTATTTCGCGAAATGGAGGTTCGTTTTTGCCAGTTGACATAAATGTTTACACAGAAAATGATACTTTAAACTTTTCTTGGAACGGAAATGATGAAATAAAGCATTTCTTTTTTCAGACAAATTACAAAGTTATTGGTGCTGAAATTGACCCGATGAAGAAAAATATTCTTGATATTAATATTTCCAATAATTCCATATCTACATCAAATAATTTCACAACGCCTTTTTCTTTCGCAATACATTGGTTTTTCTGGGTTCAAAATAGTTTAATGTTTTTGGGATTATTAGGATGATAAAGCGAGAATTGATTGAAAGTTTTAGAAATGTAGTTTACAACTTCAAGTTTGTGTTGCTGTTTTTTGCCACAAATTTTTTTATTGCTTTAACTTTAAGCATTCAAGTATTTCAGACTTTGTGGGAAAATCTCTCAAAATCACTAATTAGCGAACAAATGGCTACAAATTCAGATTTTTTGTGGTATTTGCAATTTAGGAATTTGTATTCAACACAACTTGATAAACTTCCGACCGCAATAATTGTTGCAGCAATTCTGTATATAATGATTCAAACATTTTTTTCTGGTGGATTACTCACAATTTTCAATAACACAAAGAAAAATCACATAATAGATTTTTTCTACGGTGGAGTTAAATATTGGCTTAGATTTATAAAAGTAACAATTATTGCACTTATTTTAATTGGAATAGCGTTTGTAATTAACGATTTACTTGGCGATTTAATTACGTGGGCATACAGTAAAACTGATTATGTTTTAGGCGATTTCATTCTACGTTCTGCACGATATACAATTTTAATCTTTTTAATTGGCACGGTTGTAATCATTTCGGATTATGCAAAAGTTGATATTTTATTTCGTGATGAAAATTCAATTTGGGAATCATTAAAAAGAGTTGTGGTTTTCCTAAAAAATAATTTCTTGGTGGTTTTCCTGGTGTTTTTTGTGCTTTCGTTAATTAGCATCGGAATTGCAATTTTATACAATATTGTTGGAAATTACATTTCAAGAACGCCGTATGTTTATATAATTATCACATTTACAGTTCAGCAAATCTTAATTATCTTTCGCTTTGGAATTAAAATGTTATTTGCTTCAACTGAATTAAATCTTTACAAAGCATTAATAATTGAACCAATTCGAGTTCGATTTAATGAAGAAACAAAAATGGAGTGAAAATGTCAATTTTACCGATTACCGTTTACGGAGATTCAATACTTAGAAAAAAGGTTGCACGAATTACACAAATTGATGATAATCTAATTGCAATTATTCGAAATATGTTCTATACAATGAGAAATGCTTATGGCATTGGATTAGCCGCAAATCAAGTAAATCTTAATAAGCAAATATTTGTAGTTGATGTTAGCGAAATTGAATCTTATTCGCATATCAAACCAATTGTGATGATAAATCCAAAAATTTTACTTTATTCTGATGAAAGAGTTGTTATGAATGAAGGTTGTTTATCGTTGCCAAATTTGCGAGTTGATGTAGAAAGATCAAAAATGATTAAAGTGGAATATCTTGATGCAGACGAAAATATTCAGGAAATTGAAGCAGATGGATTATTTGCTCGAGTAATTCTTCATGAATATGATCATTTAATTGGGAAAATGATTCCAGATAGAGTTTGTAAACCCGTTCGTGACAAGCTTAAAAAAGAACTTCTTTCGATAAAAAATCGCGAAGTTGATGTTGATTACCCAATAACTGAAAAGAAAATTTGATGAATATAATTTTTTTTGGAACTCCAGATTTTGCAGTATTTTCACTAAAAGCGATTTTCAACTCAAACCATAAAATTCTTGCAGTTGTAACTGCTCCAGATAAAGAACGCGGTCGCGGACGAAAAGTAAGTTTCACACCCGTAAAACAATTTGCTATAGAAAATGGAATTGATGTACTTCAACCAGAAAATTTAACTGACACACAATTCATTGGCAAATTAAAAGAATTTAATATAGATTTATTTGTAATTGTAGCGTTTCGTATTCTTCCAGAAATTGTATTTACGATGCCAAAATTTGGTTCATTCAACTTGCACGGTTCAATGCTTCCGAAATATCGCGGAGCTGCCCCAATTCAATGGGCAATTATTAACGGTGAAAAGAAAACGGGAATTACAACATTCTTTCTTCAAAAAACGGTTGACACGGGAAATATAATTTTGCAAAAGGAAATTGAAATTGAAGAAGATGATGATTTTGGCACTTTACACGATAAAATGGCTGAAATTGGAGCGAAATCGGTTGTTGAAACAATCGATTTAATTACACAAAACAAAGTCAATTTACAAAACCAAGATGATTCTTTAGCTTCAAAAGCACCCAAAATCACAAAAGAAATTCAGAAAATTGATTGGAATAATTCATCTGAAAAAATTGTAAACCAAATACGCGGACTTTCGCCATTCCCCGGGGCATTTTTCTTGAATGATAAAAAAATCATCAAAATTTGGAAAGCAATAAAATCTGATAAAAAACTTGGAATTGGGGAAATTCTTGAAACGAAAAAACAAATTTTTATTGGTACAAATAATTTTTCAATCGAAATCCTCGAAATTCAACCAGAAGATAGAAAACGAATTACTTCTGAAGAATTTTTACGAGGAAATACTTTATTAAAAGGATAAATTTTATGAATTTACTTGACGCAATCGGAAATACTCCGCTCGTACAATTACACAACATCACAAAAGGAACACAAGCTAAAATTTGTGCGAAATTGGAATTCACAAATCCCGGCGGAAGCATAAAAGATAGAATCTCACGATATATGGTGGAAAAAGCTGAAAAAGAAGGGAAGTTGCAACCGGGACAAACAATTCTCGAAAATTCATCTGGAAATACTGCAATGGGACTTGCGATTGTTGCTCGTCAAAAAGGCTACAAACTAAAAATCGTAATTCGTGATACAACAAGCAAAGAAAAATTGAAAATGCTTCAAGTTCTCGGAGTTGATGTAATCGCAGTTGACGCTTCTCTTCCACCAGAAAGAGAAGATTCTTATAATAATTATGCGAAAAATCTTGCGGCAAAAAATCCCGATTTTTTCTATATCGATCAACATAATAATCTTGATAATAACGAAGCGCATTATATGACAACTGGTCCCGAAATTTGGGAACAAACAGAAGGGAAAATTGATTATTTTGTTGCTGGAATTGGAACTGGCGGGACAATTTGCGGTGTTGGAAGGTTTCTGAAAGAGAAAAAACCGAATATAAAAATTATAGCAGTCGATCCTTTTGGTTCGATATTTTACGATTATTTCAAACACAAGAAGCTAATAGAACCTTATCGATATTTTATTGAAGGTTTGGGTGATGAATTCCTAATTAAAACAGCACAACTTGAACATATTGATGATATGATAAAAGTTACTGATAAAAATTCCTTCGAATATACGATGAAATTGGCTTACGAAGAAGGAATTATTGCTGGCGGTTCGAGTGGTGCAAATATTTGGGGAGCATTACAAATTGCAAAAGATTTGGATGAAAACAAGCGAGTTGTAACAATTTTACCAGATTCGGGTTATAAATATTTTAGCACAATTTACAACGAAGATTGGTGGAAACAACATAATAATTTTGCCGATTAATGTCATTTTATTCTTCGTTAAAAAGCGTTTTATTAAGAATTATTCCCAAGAATTCATTAAAGAAATACGAACATATTTTCCGCTATATTTTCTCAATTATTTACATTGGGAAAAATGTTGAATGTAATGTTTGTCAAACAAAATTCTCTCATTTTGCCAAATTCAATAACACTTTAATTTGCCCGAGATGCGGAAGTTCAAGTAGAGAACGAAGAATTATCCAAATAGTTGACGATAATCATAAAAATGGCAAATTACTTGATTTTTCGCCACCGAAATCGCAGATGAAATATTTTAAGGAAAGATTCAAGCAAAATTATCTTTCTTCGGATTACTTGAATGAATTTGAATCTGATTTCCATTTCAATATTACAAATATTAACTTGCCCGAAAATGAAATTCAAACAATAATTTGTTATCACATTTTAGAACATATTGAAGATGATTTTTCTGCAATGAAAGAGCTTTTCAGAATTCTTTCGACAAACGGGAAAATATTCATTCAAACACCGTTCAAAGAAGGTGAAATTTACGAAAATGATAATATCATTCAGCCAGAAGAAAGAAAACTGCGATTTGGACAATCAGACCACGTTCGAGTTTATTCGATTAACGGTTTGAAAAATCGCCTTGAAAAAGTTGGTTTTGCTGTGGAAATCTTTTCGTTTTCTAATCAAAATGAAGAAAATTATTTTGGGTTGCTCGAAAATGAAACTATTTTGGTGGGAAGAAAATCTAAAGAAACACTATTTTTACAATAATTTAATAATTATTTACGAGGAAATATGAAAAGATTTTTCGCACTTTTGATTTTGCTTTTTGCAACACAAACATTTGCTCAAAAACACGCAATGACTATTGAAGATATGTGGAAAATGCAGAGAATTGGCTCAACTTCACTTTCACCAAAAGGTGATTTTATAGCATTTTCTGTAACTTCTTACAATATGGACGAAAACAATGGAAATACAGATATTTGGATTGTGAAATTGGAAGAAAATCAAGTGAAATCAATTCTGAATTCTGAAAAAAACGAAAGTTCACCAGTATTTCATCCAGATGGAAAACGAATATTTTTTCAGCAAACTGGACAAGTATTTTCTTGCGATTATGACGGAAAGAATATCAAACAAATTACCGATTTTTATTGTGGAGTTAGCGGAATAAAGTTTAACAAAGATGGAAGTAAATTCTTGTTTGTTGCCGAAGTTTATCCAAATTGCACAACTCAAGATTGCAATCAGAAGAAAGATGAAGAAATTGAAAATTCGAAAGAGGAAGTAAAGGTTATTGAAAATCTGCTTTTCCGACATTGGGATAGTTGGCGAGGTGAAAAGAGAAGTCATTTGTTTGTTTATAATTTGAACACAAATTCCGCAACTGATTTAACCCACAATTGCAAATCGGATATTCCCACAATTGCTCTCGGAAGTGCAAACGATTACAATTTTTCTTCAGATGGAAAATCAGTAGTTTTTACAATGAATCCAGATAAAGTTCAAGCAACATCAACCAATAACGAGATTTTCAGAATAAATGTTGATAAAAATGGGAAAGATAATTTTGAACTAATTTCCACAAGTAAAGGAAATGATAATCAACCAATTTTCTCTCCAAATGGAAAAATGCTCGCATTCACTTCTATGAAACGTGCTGGTTTTGAAGCTGATAAACAAGATTTGATTATTTATGATGTTGAAACAAAATCATATAAAAATTTAACTGAAAACTTTGCTTTCTCCATTTCTGAATTTATTTGGTCGCACACGTCAAAGAAAATCTATTTTGTTTCATCAAACGAAATTCACGAATCAATCTATCAAATAGATGCTACAAACGGGAAAGTAGATTTGCTTGAAAAAGAAAACGTGAACTCTGATTTAATTCTTTCAGCAAATGGAAATTCCCTCTATTTCAAAAAGCAGAAATCTAATTTACCAAGTGAATTATTCTCAATAAATATTACAACCAAAAAAGTTTTTCCAATCACTTCCATCAACCAAAAAATCCTTGATGAAATTGAATTTGGCAAACTTGAAACTTTTTGGGTAAAAGGTGCAAATGGCGATAATGTTCAATCAATTCTGATAAAACCACCATTTTTGGATGAAAATAAAAAATATCCGCTAATTTTCTTAATTCACGGCGGACCACAAGGACATTGGTCTGATGATTTTCATTATCGTTGGAATATCCAACTTTTCGCATCAAGAGGTTATGTTGTAATTGCCACAAATCCACGCGGAAGTACTGGTTATGGACAAAAATTTGTAGATGAAATTTCAGGAGATTGGGGCGGAAAACCTTACGAAGATTTGATGAATTCGCTCGATTTTGCTTTGGATAAATATTTATTTATTGATAAAAATAATCTTTTTGCTGCTGGAGCTTCTTATGGCGGATTTATGATAAATTGGATTGAAGGAAAAAACACGAGATTTAATGCTTTAGTTTCGCACGATGGAGTTTTTGACCAAGAAAGTATGTATGGCACAACCGAAGAACTTTGGTTTCCAGAATGGGAAATGAACGGAACTCCTTGGGAAAATCCAGAATTTTACTCAAAATGGTCGCCAAGCACTTATGTTAAGAATTTCAAAACACCAATGCTTGTTGTCCAGGGCGGAAATGATTTTAGAGTACCAGAAGGACAAGCGTTCCAACTATTTACTTCGCTACAAAAAATGGGTGTTGAATCTAAATTATTATATTTCCCAAAAGAAACTCACTTTGTAACCAAACCACAAAACGCAAGATTTTGGTGGAATTCAATTTTTGATTGGTATGAAAATCACAAGAGGTAAAAAATGAAAGAATATGATGTAAAAGATTTTGAAGATGTAAATATTGATATCGATTCTGAAGAAGAATATGACAAAATGGAATCTGAAGTTGATGAAAAACTTTGGGCTAAAGTTGAAAAAACTGGCAAAAAAATCTCATTCAAAGAAGATATTTTTGCACTTTATCAGTATATGAAAGATAAAAGAGTGAATTGGTATAGAAAAGCAATTGTTGTAGTTGGCTTGTTGTATTTTATTTCTCCAATTGATACAATTCCAGATATTACGCCATTGATTGGTTATCTTGACGATTTGGGAGTAATCACAGCAGTGTTAAAATATCTCGGAAGTGAAATCCTTCCATATTATGAGAAATAATGCAGAATTTTCAAGTAATTTCATCTGAAACAAAGCATTTAGGAATTGTATTTGATTTAAAAATCGATAAAATTCAATACAATTCTGGTAATTTGGGAATTAGAGAAGTAATTCTACATAACGGCGGAGCAGTTGTTTTACCAATTACAAATGATGGGAAAATTATGTTGATAAAACAATATCGCTATCCATTAAATAAAGTTATTTGGGAATTGCCTGCAGGAAAATTGGAAAAAACCGAAAATCCAGATTTTGCCGCGAATAGGGAATTGGAAGAAGAAACAGGCTTCAAAACGAAGAATTTAGTTAAACTTGGTGAAATTGCTACAACTCCAGGTTTTTGTAGCGAAATTCTTCATTTATATTTAGCTGAAAATTTACAAAATGGGAAATTGGCTCGCGAAGAAGGTGAATTGGGAATCGAGATTTTCAATTTTACAATTACTGAAATTGAAAATATGATTAAAAATGGTGAAATCATTGACGCTAAAACAATTGCCACAATTTATTTTTATCAGTTAAAAGTTAAAAGTTAAAAGTTAAA
>DYSW01000068.1 GCA_020726285.1 Melioribacter roseus | reverse complement strand
ATAATTTGGGCTTATTTCTTCCAAAAAATTCATTCTTTTTAATTATCTTTGCTATTAAACAATGAATTTGTAACTAATTATTTGAGTTGCCAAAATGAAACTCTTTAATCCAAAAGAAGCTTCCGAAATAACACGATTAAAAGACGAAAATGATGAACTTAGAAACACAGTTCACCAAATGCTTATCAAACAAGATGGTTTTGATACATTAGAGAAAAGAATTGCCGAAAAGACTGAAAAACTTTCCGAATTATCAAAAGAGGAACAGCGAATTATAGATTTTTTGCAAAATTCTACTGATGAAAAAGTTGCAAAATCCAAAGCTGTTTTTGAGTTAAATAAGAAAATTGAGGAACTTACTCAACAACAAATTGAATTGAATGAAAGTGTTAAAATAATTGGTGAAACTAATGAATCTTTGTTGGCGATTAAAGAAAAAAGCGAAAATGAAGTTAATTTTTTATCCACAACTATTGAAGAGAAAAAGAGCGAGCTTTTTGGAATAGAAGAAAAGCTGAACATTTTGAACAATAATGCCAATCGATTGGCAGAAGAAATTCTTCGTGGTGAATCAAAAGTTGAAAATTTGATTAAAACGGAAAATGAATTAGTAGAAAGTATTGCTAAAAACAAATTGCTAATTGACGAACTTGATAAAATTGTTATCGAAAAAGAAAATGTAAAAGCAAAAGCTGAAATTGAATCTGATACTATTTCGCAATCTCTTTCAATTTTAGTTGAAAAACGCGATGTTTTAATAAATGAGTTAGAAAATGTTAATTCCAAACTTGAAACAACCAAATTGGAACATGAATCAATTTTAGAGCAATTCAAAAATGACGAAAGCATAAGACGCAATATGCAGACAAATATTGCGGAATTGATTAGCGAACTTAATTCCAAAGAAAAGATTTTTAGAGAATATGAAGTTAAGAAAAATGAATTTGTTGATGAAATATCCAAAAAAAGAAATGAGCTTGATAGCGTAAATTTTGAAATTGTTAGCAGAAACGAGCGTTTAGTAGAAATAGATAAAGAAAACGAGTTACTAATTCAACAAAAAAGAGAAATTGAATCAAATATTGAAAACAGAAAAGTGATTTCGGAAGAAATTGAACGTGAGTTAATTAGAAAAAGGGAAGAAGTAAGCAGTTTTGATGAGCAAATTAACGAAGTGAAAAATGAGATTACTAATTGTGAAGAAAGAAAATTTAAAATAGAAGAGAACATCCTAAAAATGGAAAGCCATTTTGCGGACGCAACAAAAGTATTTGCAGAAGAAATTAACGAAGCAAAAATAAAATTAAACTCAATTAAACAACTAATTATTGACAAAGACCGCGATTTCAACAAAAAAGAACAAATATTTTTGGAAAGAAATACACAACTTGCCGAATATACTGGAATGGTTAGAATGCTACGAAAGGAAAAAGATTCGGTTGAAAATATGTTGCGTGATTTACAAATTGAGAAAAACGAAGTAAGTGAAAAGGTAATTGTTCTAAAAGAAAAGGCGAGTGAAGCTAAACTAACAATTGAAAAATATAATTCCGAAATTAGAGATTTGGTGCATAAACGAGAAAGCATTAGTTACGAACTTTCAAATATTTTGAACGAAAGTAGCAAATCTTATGCAGAATTTCACCAACAGAGTGAATTGTTGAACCAAGAAATTATTCAAAAAGAAGAAACAATTCACGAACTTTCCGAAAATATTAGCGATTTAGAATTTGGAATGCAGAAATTGAAAGAAGATATTGCAAAAGCAGAAATGGAAAAAGAAGACCATTCAACCAAAATTGCACAACTAATAACAATGGAAAAAACATTTCACGCAAAAGTAGAAACGTATAAAAAAGAACTTGAACGAATTGAAGAAGAGACTATTATTGACGAAGCTGAACCAATTATTAAAATTATGTCAAACTCGCGGAGCAATGAAAAAAAAGAATTGGAGAGCAATAATTAATGCTTACAAAACGGGAATTAAAATATTATTCCTCACTCAATAAAGCCAAATATCGAAAATTGGAGCAACGTTTTATAGTTGAAGGAATTAAACTTGTTGATGAAGCGTTAAATAGCAATTTCAATTGTGAAATTATTCTTGTTTCCGAAACCTTTGCCAAAACACAAACTAACACACTTTCAAAATATAAACACAGTACAATTGTGCAAACAATTACCGATAGTGAGTTCTCAACCATTGCCGATACCCAAACACCACAAGGAATTTTGGCAATTGTGGAAATTCCGCTACAACGCTACATTGATGAAACGCGAGATGGAATTATTGTTGCTTTAGAAAATGTTTCAGACCCAGGTAATGTTGGAACAATAATTAGAACTTGCGATTGGTTTGGAATTAAAGATATTATTATTAGTAGCAATTCGGTTGATATATATAATCCAAAAGTAATTCGTTCAACAATGGGTTCACTTTTTCATGTTAATATTTACATTACTGAAAATATTTATGGAACACTTAAAATGCTTCAAAAATCTGGAAAAGCCATTATTTGTGCGGATATGGAGGGAAGTAATGTTTATAATTTCTCAAAAAATGAATCGTCAGTTTTGGTTTTTAGTAACGAAGCAAACGGTCCAACTCAAAAATTGCGAGAAATTTCAAACTCAGTAATTACAATTCCAAAATATGGAAATGCTGAATCGCTAAACGTGGCAACCGCCGCTGCTGTAATTATTTCGGAATTTGTGAAACATGCAAAATAAAAGCCTAATTGAACTAACTTTTCTTGATTTTATGCAAAAGAAAAACTAATTTCAAACTCAATTTTGAAATTTAATTGGATTAAATTTTTCTTGTTTTTTTTTCGATAATAAGCAAACAGTTACATGCACTTATTATTTTAATATGTTGTTTTTGAGTATATAATGGAAAATAGTGAAAGATTCAAAAATTTAATAAAAGATAGAATATCTGATGTTTTACGAAAAATGTCGGATGGCGATGTTAATAAACAAGAAATTATAAGTCTGCTTAAGACTATTCAAAGTAATGATATATTTTCGAATAAATCTGAAGATGTTGTAAGCGAAGAAAATTATAAAGGAATTTTTGATGCCGTTTCAGATGCAATTTACATTTTAGATAAAAATGGCACTTTTGTTGACGTAAATAAGGGTGCTGAAAAAATGTATGGGTATAAAAAAGAGCAGTTTATAGGAAAAACTCCATATTTTGTTAGTGCACCTGGCAAAAATGACTTAAATAAAGTAATGCAATATTTAATCGAAACGTTTGAAGGCAAAAATCAAGAATTTGAATTTTGGGGTTTAAGAAAAAATGGCGAAATATTTCCTAAAGTAGTAAGACAATTTAAAGGCAGATTTGCTGGACAAGATGTTGCAATTGCATTTGGTTATGATATAACTGAAAAAATCAATTCTGAAAATAAGATAAAAGAAAGTGAAGAAAAATTAAAAAACTTGATTCAATTTGCACCCGATACTTTCTTTCAAGGTGATGAGCATGGCAATTTTATTGAATGTAATAATGCCGCATGTGAATTAACCGAATTTAGCCGCAACGAACTTTTGAATATGAATATGAGGGATTTATTTGATAATAAAGTTCTGGAAAAAAAACCTTTACGATATGACCTACTTCTTAGCGGAAAAACAATTCAAACTGAACGCGAAATAATTACTAAAAGTGGCAAAGTAAAAACAATTGAAATGAACTCGAAAAGAATGGAAGATGGAACATATCAATCGTTTATTAGAGATATTACAGAAAGAAAAATTGCTGAAAGAAGTCTTCGAGAAAGTGAAGAAAGATATAG
>DYSW01000067.1 GCA_020726285.1 Melioribacter roseus | reverse complement strand
ATGTGATGTGTACGCAGAATGCTGAGAACCATTTCCCCCTGCAATAGTCCAGTTTTCCTTTATAGCATTTACTGCTCCAGGCAGATTTATTCGTCCTTTTACATTTGGAGCATCAGTACCACTTCCGTCTTCCCAAACTGACAGCATATAATTATTGTTATGATTAATTACTGAATTGACAGGTTCTTGTGCTTCATTATCATTTATAAATACTTGATCAGGTGTTTGTGTTACTAAATTTCCGTTAGTATCAAAATAAATTTTAGAATTATAAATATTGTGTTCCCATCCGCCAGGATAAGAACTTGACCATGTTAAATAATATTTGTTATTATTATTATCTAAATATTTAACAATACAAGTTCCGTGATTAAATTCTCTAGGGTCGGAGGTGTTTTGCGAAAAACTAATAAATGGTAAAGTAGCAAAGAGCAATGTTATTATCTGTTTCATGTGCAAATAATTTTGTAAGTTATTGATTTTTATTTTTTTTATTCTATTGAGTGAGCATTTTAAGGTTTTCATAAATGTTTTCATTTTTTTTCAATTAAGGCTACGTTTCGGGGCTTTGAGATGGTGGGGATTTCGTAACCTTTCAACTTTCTGCTTTGCAGATTTATAATGCGAAGCGGTAATTCCACTAAATCCCCACTATATCAAAACGGCTGTTGGCGGTTCGTTGTTTTTCCTCTGCTTCATTTCAATTTCTTCATTGCATTACTTTCCGACAGAGATTTCATTTGAGCAATAGCAACTTTGTTGAGTTGGATAAGTCGTTCGTTTTGCGGTAAGTTTTGTTGAATAAGTAAAGCATTTATACTTTCCATATTACTCAACACAACCAATTGTACTAATGTTGCATAATCTCTTATGTTTCCGTTTTTATCTGTATTGGTTTCTCTCCATTCTTTAGCTGTTATTCCGAAAAGTGCAACATTTAATAAATCCGCTTCATTGGCGTACACAAAACTTGCTTGTTGTTTTGTGATTTCTTTCGGGATTAGGTTTTCTTTGATTGCGTCTGTATGGATGTGATAATTCACTTTTGCTAAAGTTCGTTGTAAGTTCCATTCTAATTTCAGACGACTGTTTTCATCATCTTTTAGTCGTTGAAATTCGTTGACTAAATAAATCTGAAATTCAGGGCTTAACCACATTGCGAAGTGAAAAGCAATGTCTTTGTGTGCAAAAGTTCCTCCGTAACGCCCTGCTTTAACAATCATTCCAACCGATTTTACACGGTCAATCCATTGTCCAACAGACATTATGAACCTGTTTGTTCCTGCTTCTTGTCCAATTACCCCGAATTCGGGGTAATTAAAATTCGGGTTGTTGATTTTCTCCCAAACTCCCAAATATTCCAATGTGTTTTTATTGGATATCCATTTCCCAATTAGTCCACTTCCTTCCCGAAAAGAAGTCGTCATATCAGTCAAGCAGATATAGTCAGTTTCATTTTGATGAATAACTGTAATTGTGGATTCGTTGACGTTTAATGTTCTTCCTTTTGCCATATTATCTCTTGTAAGCGACAAATTTACAAAAATGTATGAGCTAAATTAACCTTGGTCGTCTAAATAATCCTGCCAAATTTCTTCCCATTCGTTTCTGTGAGCTTCCGCTGATGAATATGTAGAATAATCAACTTCAGTTTTTTCATTATATTCTTGTTTTTCATATTTTCCAGTTTCAGGATGTTGAATATAACCAAAACGTGATTTATGCTCAACAGTCATCACACTTGTTTTTCCTAAATCAGAATTTGTTTGCAATTTAAAACACTTTATTGTTGCTAAATTTAAAGTTACTCCGCCGTGTGTAACTACTCGTGGTGAATCCATATTTTTTAGTTGTTGTTTAGTCCAAATGTTCTTGCTCCAAGTTTGTTTTTAAAAAGATGTTCCTTTTTAATCGCTTCATCTGCTGTTATTGTTCGGGGCAACAGCATTAAAATTGAAAACTGAAAATTGTTTCCGTAGTTTGGATTGTTTTCAACCAATTCTTTTAGCGTTTTGTTGTTGCCGTGTCCGTTTGTTGAAACATAACTTTTCCAACGTCCCCAAATTCCGTCTTCGCCATAAGCTGAACCAACGTACAGTTTCCCTGTGTTTGTGTCGCTTATCAAATAAATGCCTTTGGTTACAGAAAGCATTTTTTTCCAATCGCTATATTGTTTTGTAACAATTTCTTTTAGTTCGTCAAAGTTTAGAATGAAATCGAAATAATCTGTGAATTGCTTGTAATGAAGTCCAGGGTGAATTTCGATAACTTCCATTTCATTTTTTATCCATTGATGCCAAGAGATTGCATTTTCCCACCGAATAATTACACGTTCTTTTAAGTCGTTAAACTGTTCTTTGACTTCTTCCATTTCATATTCAAAATGGTAGTCTGCAATTTTTTGTCTATTGGTCAATTTATAAACGCCTATAAATCTTGATAAAAGTCCTTCTTCTCCCACGAAAGAAATAATATAATCAACTCCGTTGAAAACGTCTTTTGATTGGGAGTTTTGGTAGGCTAAAAATTCAGGCAAGCTGGTTCTATACAAATTGTATAAATCTTGTCTGTTGTCTTTGTGTCTTATAAGTTTGACTTTTGCATTTTTGTCAAGTCCTCGATTGTAAAGTAATTCTTGAATTGTTATCATTTTTTGAGTATGGTATATTTATTGAATTGAAAAGCAGTTTAGTTTCAATAATTTTCAAGTATATATCTGACTAATTTATCGCTATTAAATTGTGTATTTGTGTAATCGTTCATACTATCTATGTTCATAAAAAGAGAAGATTCATTTCTGCCAAAGAATTTCAAATGTCCTTTAAAAAATAAATCTCTTTTTTCCTTATTTGTGAGAACTTCGGATAGTTGTTGTTTTAGTAGTGGTTTGTTTACAATGTTAGGATTGTTGTCAAAAATCGTATTGAAAATATTCACATAGCCAAGATTGCTATATGGTGTAAAGTCATCTACTATTTCTATACAAGCGGAAATGTAATTTTTGACGGTAGAATTGACATCTTTCAGATTAGTGTTTGGTTTATTATGTGTTTCCGTTTCGTTTTCGATAAATTCGGATGGACTTCGTTTATATGTAGTATGTGCTTTTTTTATGCTGTTTGTTTTGAGATAATTATCACTGTTTGACGCAACTTTATATTTGTAGTCCATAAGGTCGCAATCTTTTTTGCGTAATTCCTTCTTTTTATTATCAACAAGTTTATAATCGTTTCCGATTGATTTAAAATCATTGTCATAATACTCAGTTTTTGTTTCGTATGTGATTTCGGCACAACCTGAATTAAACTCATTGGTTTGTTTCTCAAAAGCAAAAGTTTTTCCGTTTTTATCGAAATAGTGATTTAGTGCAAGAAACCAATCTCCGCTTTCACTGGCAGGTATTTCACAAGCGTAGATTATATGACCAGTTTTATCTTTAACTATGTTAAAAGTAGTTTCAATATCTTCTGGAAAATTTTCATTTACTATTTGAAATAAATCAGAACGGTCAATTCGTTTTACCAAAACAGTAAGATTTTTTTGGCTTTGTGATACTAAAGAATCTATTTCTATTTTTCGTTGTTTTAGAATGTTGTGAGGATTAACTTTTGTTAATGTTTCAGTTGTCAAAGAGTCATTGACGATATTTGTTTCTTTTGTTGTTTCTGCTTGATTATTTTTACAAGATGTTGTAAAAATTGTCGCTACAAAAATTAGAACACTAAAAAAATCTTTCTTCATACATTTTTATTTAAGAATCTGTTTGTCAATTAAGTTGTGTCTAATTTGTAAATTTAATTTCTACCTATTCGGTTCGTTACAATGACCGCCAACGTTTCGGGGCTTTGCGTTCGGGCGGATTAAGGAAGCCGAAACTTTCGATTTTGCCAAGAATTTCCAAACACAAAA
>DYSW01000032.1 GCA_020726285.1 Melioribacter roseus | reverse complement strand
TATAAAATGAAATTTGACTATAAATATTTTTATATTACTTATTATTTGCAAGTACAAATTTAACAAACACATTTTTTTCTTCTAATAATTAACTGTTCCCCAATTGAATAGCTATTATTGATTTTGAAAAAGAAAAAATCCCGTAACTTTTTGATAATTACGGGATAAAAAGTCTATTTATTTACTTGAAAAGTTGTGTCGCCATCAGAAAAGAATTTCAATATTTGGCGAGCTGCGGCAAATCCTGCATTTATATTTGCTTCCGATGTTTGAGCACCAATTTTTTGTGGTGTAAAATAGCATCTTCCGCTAAATTTTTCGAGTAGTAATTCACCATTATCTGGAGCAATATCTGTTAAAAACATAAAATCTTCTCTTTCTCGCATCAATTGAACTAAACCATCTTCATCAATCACTTCTTTTCTTGCTGTATTAACCAAAACTGCATTTTTGGGCATGTTTGAAAGTAATTCAAAATTGATTGATTTTTTAGTTTGAGTAGTTGCTGGAATGTGAATTGAAATAAATTGATTATTTGAATAAAGGTCTTCTATTGTTTTATAAACTTTTACTCCATCAGATTCAATAACAGAATCTGCAATAAATGGATCGAAAGCGGAAACTTGCATTCCAAATCCTTTTGCTATTGTTGCAACCAATTTACCAACATTTCCATAAGCGTGAATTCCGAGAGTTTTTCCTTTTAGCTCGAAACCAGTTTTTCCATTGAATAAATTTCTTGCTCCATAAACCATCATTCCTATAGCAAGTTCAGCAACTGCGTTTGAATTTTGTCCTGGAGTATTCATCACCACAACACTTTTTTCGGTTGCAGCTTGCAAATCTACATTATCATATCCAGCACCAGCACGAACAACAATTTTCATTTCGGGTGCAGAATCAAGCACTTCGCGAGTAACTTTATCACTTCTGATAATTATTGCATTCGCATCTGTAACTGCATTAAGCAATTCATCTTTTGATTTATACTTTTCGAGAAGTGCGAATTCGTGTCCACCGTTTTCAATTATTGCTCTGATTTCGGTAACTGCTTCTTTCGAGAATGGTTTATCGGTTGCTAATAAAACTTTCATCTGTTTAATCTCCTATTTTAACATTGGAATTTTAACGCCATATTTTTTTGCATTATTAATTGCACGTTCGTAACCAGCGTCAGCGTGACGAACAATTCCCATTCCTGGGTCGTAAGTTAAAACTCTTTCTAATCTTTTTTCGGCTTCTGGTGTTCCATCAGCCACAATTACCATTCCAGCATGAATTGATTTCCCAATTCCAACTCCGCCTCCGTGATGAACCGAAACCCAACTTGCTCCGCCAATTGCATTTAGCAAAGCATTCAGAATTGGCCAATCTGCAATTGCATCAGAACCATCTTTCATTCCTTCCGTTTCGCGATATGGAGATGCAACAGAACCGCAATCGAGATGATCTCTTCCGATAACAATTGGAGCAGAAACCTTTCCGCTTGCAACTAAATCGTTGAAGATTTTTCCCATTTTTGCTCTATCTCCATAACCAAGCCAACAAATTCGAGTTGGTAATCCTTGAAAATGCACTTTTTCTTGTGCCATTTTTATCCAACGAATTAGCGATTCATCTTCGGGAAATGCTTCCATTACCGCTTTGTCGGTTGTGTAAATATCTTGTGGATCGCCTGAAAGTGCTGCCCAACGAAATGGTCCTTTTCCATCATTAAACAATGGACGAATATATTCTGGCACAAAACCAGGTATTTCGAACGCATTTTCAACGCCGTTTTCTTTTGCTTCGCCTCGAATGTTATTTCCATAATCAAATGTGATTGAGCCTTTTTTCTGAAATTCGAGCATTGTTTTTACGTGTTGAACAATCGTTAATCTAGATAGTTTGATGTATTCTGTTGGATTCGATTTTCTCAATTCCAAAGCATCTTCATATTTCATTCCCATTGGAACGTAACCGTTTAATGTGTCGTGAGCAGAAGTTTGGTCGGTTAAAATATCTGGGATTATTCCTTTTTCTAATATTTTAGGAAGAATTTCGCCAGCGTTTCCAACTAATCCAACAGAAATTGCTTTTCCTTCGTTTTTAGCAGAAAGAACAATTTCGAGTGCTTCGTCAAGGTTTTCGGTTAAAATATCAATATATCCAGTGTCAATTCTTTTTTGGATTCGGTTTTTATCAACATCAATTCCAAGAAAAGTTGCTCCATTAAAAGTAGCGGCAAGTGGTTGAGCCCCGCCCATTCCACCAAGTCCCGCGGTAACGAGAAGTTTTCCTTTCAAACTTCCATCAAAATGTTTGCGAGCGGCTTCAGCAAATGTTTCGTAAGTTCCTTGCAAAATTCCTTGCGTGCCGATATAAATCCAACTTCCTGCTGTCATTTGTCCATACATTGTTAAGCCAAGTTGTTCAAGTCGGCGGAATTCATCCCAATTTGCCCAATCTGGAACAAGCATCGAGTTTGAGATAATTACACGCGGAGCATCTGTGTGTGTTCTGAAAATTCCGACTGGTTTTCCTGATTGAACAAGTAAAGTTTCATCTGATTCAAGGTTTTTAAGCGATTCTACAATTGCATCATAGGATTCCCAATTTCTTGCGGCTTTACCTGAACCACCATAAACGATTAATTCTTCAGGTTTTTCAGCATTTGCTGGATCAAGATTATTCATCAACATTCTTAAAGCGGCTTCTTGTATCCAACCTTTTGTGTTTAGTTCTTTTCCTCGAGGTGCGTGAATAATTCTTTTATCCATTATTAATCCTTAAAATAATTTGAAACAAGATTTGAATATTGAATATAGATTGATTTATAAAACCATCTTATAAAGAAATTTGCCTTATCCATTCTAATTTTAAGTTGTTTTGTGTTTTCTCGTAACTGAAATCCAAGTCTTGTTTTTTCATTCTTAGTAAATTTTGTTTCTAATTCGTTTGATTCTAATTTCTGCATAATTGATGTAAAAATTGCAACTTCTTGAGCAAATTTTTTGTCAGTTTCCATTTGTTTTATTGCTTGTTTGCAGAATGTTGAGAGTATTTTCTTTTCATTTTTATCGAATGTAAAGTTATAGTTGTTAAAGTTGAATGCACTTTTTGCCATTTTAATTTCCTAATGATAATAATTTTTCTCTAATTTTTTGATAACCTGGTTTAATGATGTTATATATAAGCTCAATTCTTTTTTCATAGCTGCAGAAAGCCGATTTCATTGCATTGATATTAAGTTTTTCAACATCATCAAGTGTAATTCCAAATTCTTCAACTGCTATCATAAATTCTTTTGTTAAAGTTGTGTCGCTCATTAATCTATCGTCAGTATTTAAAAAAACACGATACTTTTTATCATACAAAGTTCTAAAAGGATGATTTTCTAATTTATCAACCGCTCCAGTGTGAACGTTGCTTAACAAACAAATTTCTAATGGAATTCTTTTGTCCAAAATGTACTGAGCCAATTCTCCCATCGCAATAACTTTTCCGTTTTCATCAAAAACCATATCTTCAGTTAAGCGAGTTGCGTGACCAATTCTATGCGAGCCACAATATTGCAACGCTTGCCAAATTGATTCTTTGCCAAAAGCCTCTCCAGCGTGAATTGTAATATTAAAATTTTCGCGTTGGATAAATTGAAATGCCTCAATATGTTTTTTTGGTGGATAACCGCCTTCTTCTCCTGCAAGATCGAAACCCACAACTCCACGTTTTCTGTAATTTACTGCTAATTCAGCAATCTCAAGTGAGTTTGTCATATTTCGCATTGCACAAACAATTAAGCCATATTCAACGCCAAAATCTTTTTTCCCTTTTTCCAAACCAGTTAAAACAGCGTCCATAACATCATCATAATACAAACCTTTTTCGAGATGCAAAACGGGAGCGAAACGTGTTTCGACATAGACTACTCCATCGTTTTTCATATCTTCCATCATTTCATAAGCAATTCTTTCTAGATTTTCCTTTGTTTGCATCATTGCACAAGTGTGTTCAAATCCTTGTAAATATTCTACCAAATTTCCTTTATTTGCTCCACGATGAAACCACTCCGCAAGTTCTAATTCGTCTTTTGTTGGCAATTTCCGATAATTTTCTTTTTCAGCTAATTCGATTATTGTTTTTGCTCTTAAACCGCCATCAAGATGATCGTGAAGTAAAACTTTTGGTGCAGTTTTAATTATTTCTTGAGTTGTCATTTTTTACTCCAAATTTTGTATGCAAAATTATCCTTTTATGAAGCTAAAAGCAAGGTTGATGTCAGTGATCAGTAATCAGTAATGAGTGATGAGTGATCAGTAATCAGTAATCAGTGAATTGTGAATAGTCTTCTTCTTCTTTTTTTACCAAATTTCTATTATACTTTTTAATTCAGCACTATTGAAAAGGAAATAATTATGAATACAAAAGCATTCTTTACAATATTTTCCCTCCTAATCATCTAAACAATTATTGATGGTTGCCAATCCGAAAATGAAATGAAAAATTAATGTGTACCAATTTTCACTAAGTATTTTACTTTTTCACCATACTTTTAAGTTATTCACCTATATAAAGTGTAAATCAGAATATTGCTACTATCAAGTTCGATTATTTCTTTGAAATTGATTCTGTTAAAATTTCAGTAGTAATGATAAATTGCTCCATCTTTTTCTTTCAAAGAAAACTAATGATGAATTTTTGTCGTGATTTACGCCATCTACAGCATAAATTATATTTTCCTCATCTAATAAATTGAAAATATTCCAGATTACTTGAGCTTGTGAGAAATACTTTCCATCTAAATTGAATGTGAACCCAGTTGAGAAATCAAATCTAATGTACATTGGAACCTTCCAAGATTGAATATTTTTTTCAGTTGTGCGTGAATTTGGGTCAAATTGTGAATAAAATTCATCTCAAGTGAAATCATTACCAGGTAAGAAGCACGAAAAAAAGCTGTTCGATGAAAGCAAAATTTTCTTATTAACTTCTTTTATTTACAAATCAAATTTTTAATAATATCCTTTTTAAGTATTTTTGTTTAAGCAATTAAAATATTGGAGATTTTATGAAAATGGATTGGACAAAATATATTGATAGAACCATAAACATCACAATGCAAGAAAATTATGGAATTGTATATGGAAATAAACGAGAAGAACAGCCGCCGTTTTACGAAATCGTGTTTAAAACTGGCAAATTAACTGAAGTTTTTGAAGAAGGTTTAATGTTAGATGCAGTTCGTGAAAATCATTTAATTAAGATTTTTGTTCCGTTTTCATTTATAAAATCTGTGGAGATTTTTTAAGAATGAGTTTAATCAAAATTGGTTTGATTGGTGTTGGATATTTAGGAAAAATTCACTTAAAATTACTTAAAATAAATCAAAATATTGATTTTATTGGATTTCACGAAGTTGATGAAGTTATATCAAATCAAATTGCAAACGAATTTTTGGTAAAATCATTTCCAAATCTTGCCGAATTGATTGATTTGTGCGACGGATTAGTAATAGTAACTCCAACTTCAACTCACTACGAAATTGCAAAAAAATGTTTAGAAAAAGGAAAACACATTTTTCTCGAAAAGCCAATTACGACAACTATTCACGAAGCTGAAGAAATTGTAAAACTCGCTAACGAGAAAAATTTGAAAATTCAAGTTGGACATATTGAAAGATTCAATTCCGCTCTACTTTCGCTCGAAAAATTCCTTCTCGAACCAAAATTTATTCAAACAGATAGATTAGCACAATTCAATCCGCGTGGAAGTGACGTAGCAGTTGTGTTGGATTTAATGATTCACGATATTGATATTATTTTAAGTCTTGTAAAAAGTGAAGTAAAAGATATTAAAGCAAGCGGAGTTTCGGTTGTTTCTGATAACCTTGACATTGCAAACGCACGAATTGAATTTGAAAATGGTGCAGTTGCAAATGTTACTGCGAGCAGAATTTCGCAAAAAAAGATGAGAAAAATGAGAATTTTTCAACGTGATGCATATTTGTCTTTGGATTTTACTAACGGCACTTCTGAAGTTTTCAGACTAATCGAACCAAATGCAGAAATTAAAGGTGGTTTTATTAATTTTGGAGAAATTGGCGTTGGTGAAAAGAAAAAATTTATCATTTACGAACAACCTGAACAAGTTCAAATTAACGCAATGCAACATGAACAGAATTTGTTTGTAAAATCAATTTCAGAAAATTCCCGCCCAGCTGTGAACGGCGAAGATGGTTTGCAAGCATTACGTGTTGCAGAATTAATTCTAAATAAAATTAATGAAAGTAGTGTTTTATGAAAAAATCGATATTAATAATATCACTTTTTGCCATTTTTTTAGCAAGTTGTTCGGTTTACCAAACGTATGTAAATCTTTCAAAACTTCAATTTAAAATTTCTGGAGTAGATAATCTTGCCTTGGGAAGTGTGAAAATAAGTAATCAATCAAAAATTTCTGATTTTTCATTTAGCGAAGTTTTACAACTTGGAACACTTTTGGCACAAAATAAAATGCCAATTACATTTACTTTGAATGTAAACGCAAAAAATCCTAATAACGGGAATGGGTATCCACAAACTGATATAACAATCGATTCATTTCCGTGGGAATTACAATTTAAAAATTCAAAAATTTTAAGTGGCAATATTTCGTCGCCACTTGTAGTACCAGGAAAAGGAAATGAAACCGTTATTCCACTTGAAATCAGTTTCGATTTACTTTTATTCTTTGATGGAAAAAATAGTGAAGATTTTCTTGAATTGGCTTTAGCAATTAGCGGTAAAGGAAAAGATTCATCCGAATTAATTTTAATAGCCAATCCAGTACTTGGAACTCCGATTGGCAAATTATCTTACCCTACTCCAATCAAAATTACGCGTGATCAATTTAATTAGGAAATAAAATTATGAAAAAAGTAATTGGTGTTGATTTGGGCGGAACAAATATAAAATCTGCCATTGTTGATGAAAAAGGAAATATTATTAAAAATGTTACAATTCCAACTTTTGCTGAACGAGGTTACAAACTTGTTGTCGAGCAAATCGAGAAAGCAATTTCTATGCTCATTTCAGATGAAATTGACGGAATTGGAATTGGTTCACCTGGTATTGTTTCTGCAGAAAAAGGAACAATTTCGTATCCACCAAATTTTCCTGGTTGGAAAATTGTGAATATGAAGAAAATTCTTGAAACAAAATTCAATAAACCAGTTTTTGTTGAAAATGATGCAAACGCTGCAGCAATTGGAGAATACATTTACGGGCAAAAAATGAATAAACCGAATTTTATTATGGTTACTTTGGGAACTGGAGTTGGTGGTGGAATTTTTTACAAAGGTGAATTGATGCGCGGTGAAACTGGTGGAGCTGGTGAAATTGGACATATTTCCATAGATTACAAAGGTGAAAAATGTAATTGTGGTTCAACTGGTTGCATCGAAGCTTATGCAGGAAATCAGAAAATAATTTATTCCGTTAATAACAAAATTAAAACACATTCAGAATCGAAAGTTTTTGAATTATTAGGAAATGATTTGACTGGACTTGAACCAAAAGTTTTATTTGAAGCGGCAAAACTTGGTGATGAGTTTTCAATAAAAGCAATTGCCGAAATTGGTGAATTTCTTGGATATGGACTTTCAAATGCTGTAAATATTCTTGATATTGCAACAATAATTGTTGGTGGTGGTGTTTCAGGTTTTGGTGAATTTATCCTTGAACCAATGGAAAACATGATAAAATCAAGAGTTATGAAATCGATTCAACCACGTGTTAAAGTTATGCGTTCCAAACTTGGTAATGAAGCAGGCGTTAAAGGAGCAGCTTCATTAGTTAAATATTTTAATTAGTTAAAAACAGCGAATATTAAACAGTTTAGAGTTAAATCACTATCCACAATTCACAGTTAACTCATTACTGATTACTCATCACTGATTACTCATTACTGATTACTCAACAACTATAAAAGTCATTTATTTTAGGTATTCTTTGAGATTTATTGATTTTTCGAAATTTCGATTTATGTTTTTTCTTGTTTTTGCCTTTTTCTCAATTTCAGTTGGAAATGAAAGAAATTCGATAATAAATCAAGAAATTTTTGCCGATTCTGTTTTGATTTCGGATTCTTTATTGATTTCAGATTCCTTGTCCGTTAATTCAGATTCTACTAAAAAATCAGATATAAATGATATTGTATATTCTTCTGCAAAAGATTCCTTGATTTTTAATGTTACAGAGAAGCAATTACTTCTTTTTAATGAATCAAAAATTAAATATCAAAAATCTGAATTAACAGCTGGAAAAGTAATTTTTAATCTAAATGAAAATAATCTTTACGCATTCTCAATTTTCGATGCAGATTCTACAGGCGATTCAGTTTTAACTCAACTTCCGAATTTAAGTGATAATGGCGAGTCGTTTATTGGGAATGAGCTCATTTACAATTTTAAATCAAAAAAAGGAACTATTGCTTTTGCAGAAAGTAAGCAAAAGGACAAAACATTTCGTGGAAGTTCAGTAATAAAAGTTGCTGATAAAGTTTATTTTATTCAAGATGGTAATTTTACTTCGTGCGAAGGAAATCCCCCAGTTACTTATTTTACGTCAACTGAAATGAAAGTAATTCAAGATGATAAAGTATTTGCTAAATGGATTTTAATGTGGATAGCTGGTGTCCCAATGCCTGTGCCACTTCCTTTTGCTGTTTTTCCGTTGAATAGAGAAAGACACTCAGGGTTAGTTTTACCAAGTTATGGACAAGATGCAACTCGTGGTTTTTATTTTCGTGGTTTAGGTTATTATTTTGCTCTAAGTGATTACTTCGATTTAACCTTATTAGGAGATTTTTATTTTAAAGGTGGTTACGGATTACGCTCAAATTTTCGTTATAAATCAAGATATTTATATTCTGGGAATCTAGATATCGGGTTATCAAGAATAATTGTTGGCGAAGAAAATGACCCAAATTACAACCGAAGTGAAGATTGGAAATTAAATTGGTCGCACAATCAGCAATTTAATCCTTCTACAAAACTTTCCGTCAGCTTAAACTATTATTCTTCAAATTATCTTTCTACAAATTCAACTGATTATGATAACCTACTCAGACAGAATGTAATGTCCAACGCTACTTTTTCCAAAATTTTTGATAATGGTTCAAGTTTAAGTGCAAATTACTATAGGCTACAAAATCTAACAACTGGCTATATTACTGAAAAATTACCAGATTTATCATACAACGTACCTGTTTTCTATCCATTCAAATCAATTTTATCTTCTTATAAAAATAAGTTTTTGGAAACTGTCGGAATTCGTTATTCGACAAGTTTGAGAAATGAAAAAACTGTACAAAACTCAATAATTGAATGGAGAGCTGGAATACAACACACAGCTTCAGTCTCGGCATCTCAAAAAATATCATATTTTAATATTTCACCTAGTTTTAATTATTCTTCAAAATGGTATGAAAAGCATATCGTAATTCAGAATTTTCCTAAAACTTCTGTAGATACCGACGGAAATCAAATTTACACCGATAGCATAGTTACAAAAACAGTTTATGGTTATAATTCTGTTGATAATTACAATTTCAGATTATCCGCTTCAACAAAAGCTTATGGTCTTATGAATGTAAATTCAATTGGAATTGAAGCATTTCGACATACAATTTCACCAAGTATCGCTTATTCAGTTGCACCAGATTTTTCTTCCGAAGATTTCAGCTATTATGGAAGTTACAAAACCGTGAATGGTGAAACAATTCGTTACGATAAATTCCAAGATAATATTTTTGGTGGCGCTTCAAGTGCTGAAAGTCAGAATATCAGTTTTTCACTTGGGAATATATTTGAGATAAAAACCTTAAAAAATCCAACAGACACAACTTCTGAACAGAAAAAATATCAATTACTAAACTTAAATGCGGGACTTTCTTATAATTTTATTGCAGATAGTTTAAAACTTTCAGATTTAAGACTTAGTTATAGAACATCAATCGGTGAATATCTTTCTTTTAATGGCTCTTCAGCATTTACATTTTACGATTTCAATGAAACACGGAAAATCAATTCTTTTCTTAATGATAAAAACAAAGGTTTGATGAGAATGACAAATAATTCAATTTCATTTTCAACTAGAATTTCTGGTGAAAAATTAAAAAGTTTAACACAATCTGAAGATGAAAAAGAGAATTTCGATGAATTCACAACTTTTCAAACTAATAACCCAAGTGATTTATATGAAAATAGTTATGAGAAAAATACAGATTTCACAATTCCCTGGAGTTTAGACTTATCATATAATTATGGTTATTCTGCACCCTATCCTACAAAATCAACAACTTCACAAAACATCAGTCTCAATACTTCATTAAATATTACAAAAGCCTGGAAATTTTCTTTCAGAACAAATTACGATATTGAAAATGATGAATTTTCAGCACCAGTTTTCACTGCTTATCGAGATTTAAGCTGTTGGGAAATGTTTTTCACTTGGTATCCGCTCGGAACTTATCAAGGATTTCGTTTTAATATTAGACTTAAAGCACCAGAATTGCGTGATATAAAAATGGAAAAAACGAAAAATATTTTTTCAGGTAGATAATACAATTCAAATTGAACAAATAATTTATACTCAAAGGTATTATCTAAATATTTTTGGTTGATTTTCTTCCCAAATTAAATGAAACATCAAGGATTTTAATTCATTATTCGTAATTTTCAACAATAAAAATCAGAATCTATTATGAAAATTGATATATCGTTTGTACCCAACCAATTTATTTCATCAAAAGTGAAAGAAATGCTTGAATGGGAAGTTGAATACCCATATACTGATGAAGATTTACATGGAAGAAATTTCATCAGAAAAAAAAGAAGCGAATTAAAAGACACTCCAATGTTTGATATTCGAACCGAAAGGAAAAGTAATTACCTAATTTTAGAAAAGGAATTACTGAAAATTGCTTGTAAATTAAAAAGAGCAGGCGAAAATCAGCTTTCTGAACAACTTTTCAAATATCTTGTTGAAATTGGCAGTAAATTAGCAAAACCGAAAGAAGAATTGCTTAAATATTACCTTGAATCAAACAATAAAAGATGTTTAAAGTGGATAATCCAACGTATTGAAAATCAATTGAATACTGACTATTTGTTAAAAGAGAATAGACATCTTAAGAAAGTTAAAGACGAATTATTGCCGGATGGGAATTGATTTATGGCAAAAATACAAGCATTTGAAGAAAATTCAATTTTGTATGAAAGCTGGTTTGATAATAACCCATTTGTATATAAAGCTGAAGTTGAAGCAGTTCGCCAATTAATTCCAGATGGAAATGGAATTGAAATTGGCATCGGTTCTGGAAGATATGCATTACCTTTAAGAATTTTAGTTGGAATTGAACCATCAGAAAAAATGGCAAAAATTGCTGAAAAACATGGAATAACGATAATTCCAGGAATTGCCGAAAATCTTCCGATTGAAGAAAATTCCTACGATTTTGCTTTGATGGTTACAACAATTTGTTTTATTGATTTTCCACAAATTGCAATAAATGAAGCATTTAGAATAATCAAACCAAATGGAAAATTAATCTGTGCTTTTATTGATAAAGAAAGTCCAATTGGCAAATTATATATAAAAAATCAATCTGAAAATGTTTTTTATAAAGATGCTCTTTTTTATTCTACAAGTGAAATTGAAAAATTTATGAGAAATAGCGGTTTTGTCGAGTTTGAACATCGGCAAACAATTTTTAATTTTATCGAAAAAATTTCTGAAAATGAATTAATTAAAAATGGAACTGGTGAAGGTTCGTTTGTAGTAATTTCTGGCAAGAAAGGTTAAAAAATGGGATTACACGATTTTATACATACCGTTAAACATGCAATAATGATAACTGCTTTCGTTTTGATGATGATGTTACTTATTGAATTTCTTAATGTTCTTACAAGAGGAATTTTTCAGTCGTGGTTTAAGAAAAATAAATGGCAACAGTATCTTATTGTTGTTTTACTTGGACTTTTGCCTGGATGTTTAGGAACTTTTACAGTTGTTTCACTTTTTACTCACAAAATTGTCAGTTTCGGTGCTTTAGTTGCAAATATGATTGCAACTAGTGGCGATGAAGCTTATGTAATGCTTTCTCTTTTTCCGTTAGAAACACTTTATCTTTCTTTACTTCTTGGAGTTGTTGCATTTGGAACGGCTTTCGTTGTAGATAGAATTGTGAAGAATCAAGAAAATCTATTTGCAGTTGAAGATCACGGATTAGAAATACATAGTAACGAAAATCAAAAACCATTCTGTGTTAAAGATATTCTTCATAATTATAAAAATCTTACTTTTCATAGAGCTTTGCTGCTATTCATTGGTATTTCTTTCATTACATTAATTGCATCGGGAACAATCGCTGCTGATTCTGATTTGTGGATTATTTGGACTTTTGGAATTGGTTCGGTTTTATCTTTTTTTATTATTTCTATTGTTTCCGACCATTTTTTGGAAGATCATCTTTGGAAACACGTTATAAAAAAACACCTTTTACGAATTTTCCTTTGGACTTTTGGAGCATTAATTGTAACTCACCTTCTAATTACATATTTTGATTTTTCATCTTGGGTACAACAAAATATGTGGATTATGTTACTTCTTGCAGTTGCAATTGGAATAATTCCAGAATCGGGACCACATTTAATTTTTGTTACTCTTTTTTCACAAGGAATAATTCCTTTTAGTATTTTGTTTGCAAGTTCAGCTGTACAGGACGGACACGGTTCGCTTCCATTACTTGCTGTTTCAAGAAAAGCGTGGATTTTAATGCGTATTTTTAACATTCTTACTGGTTTATTGATTGGTGGAATTATGCTTATTTTCGGATTCTAATGATTGTTAGAAATACTTTACAAACTTCCGAAGCAAATTACGTTTACGCTAACGTTCTTGTAAAACTTAACAAAAATCAGAATTTTGCAAATCTTTCATTACCCGAAAAAAATTCTATTATCGAAATGATTAGTAAATCAATCGTTTCTTCAATAAATCAAGATCATAATATAGTTGAGGCATTAGTTTTTGAAATGCTTTCTTTTCGTTTGTCAGAAGAAGAACAACAAATTGCGTACAATGAAAATAATTATTTAGTAATAGACAAACCACAAAGTTTCAATAAATCATTAATAGACAAATACCACGAAACAATAACAGAAAAAGTTAACCAGTATATAACACAAAATTTTAGTTAGAGGAACAAATGTTTGAACATTTTCAAAATCGTCACGTTGGAATTTCAGAAGCCGACAAAAAACAAATGCTTTCCGAAATTGGAGTAAATTCGATAAATGAATTGATTGATAAAGTAATTCCATCACATATTCGTTTGCAAGATGCAATGAAACTTGAACCAGCAATTCCAGAACATAAAATGTTCGAGAAATTCAAAAGTCTCGGTTCAAAAAATAAAATTTTCGATTCATATATTGGTTTGGGATTTCATCCAACTTTAATGCCTGCGGTAATTCAACGAAATATTCTTGAAAATGCAAGTTGGTACACTTCTTATACTCCATATCAAGCCGAAATTTCGCAAGGTAGATTAGAGGCGTTATTGAATTTTCAGACAGTAATTACTGATTTAACTAGAATGGAAATAGCAAATGCTTCTTTGCTAGATGAAGCGACTGCTGCTTCAGAAGCAATATTAATGCTCGCTTCTTCAAAAAAGAAAGAAAAGAAAGAATCAAATAAGGTTTTTGTTGATGAAAATATCTTTCCATTTACAAAAGATGTTTTACTTTCAAGATTGTTTCCAAGAAACATCAAAGTTGAATTTGGTAAAATTGATGATTTTGATTATTCAAATGAATATTTTTCAATTCTTGTACAAAACCCAAATAATGACGGTGAATTACGAGATTTTTCTGAAATATTTGCGAAATCAGCTGAAAATGGAATTAGAACTGCAGTTATTGTTGATTTACTTTCGATAGCTTTAGTAAAATCTCCTGGTGAAATGGGTGCAGATGTTGTTGTTGGAAATTCACAAAGATTTGGACAACCGATGGGTTTTGGTGGTCCGCACGCAGCATTTTTTGCAACAAAAGAAGAATTTAAAAGAAATATTCCTGGTAGAATAATTGGAGTTTCAGTCGATTCCAAAGGAAAAAAAGCTTTAAGAATGGCTTTACAAACTAGAGAACAACACATCAAACGCGAAAAAGCAACAAGCAATATTTGTACAGCTCAAGCACTTTTGGCAATAATTGCTGGAATGTATGCAGTTTATCATGGTGCAGATGGAATTAAAAACATTGCTTCTCGTGTTAATTATTTTGCATCAGTTTTGACTTATAATTTGAAATCATTGAATTTAAAACAAACTAATAACTTCTATTTCGATACAATTCAAGTAGAAGTTAGTGAAGATAAAAAATCTGAATTAAAAAGTATTGCTGAAAAACACTATGCAAATTTTAGATTTGACCAAATTAACAAAGTAGGTATTTCAATTAATGAAATTACTGACGAGAAAGCAGTATTAATAATAATTAATATTTTTGAAGACTTTTTGGGAATTAAAAATTCCACCAAATTGCAATCTCGAAGTGAAAACTCTTCAATTCCGAACAACTTAAAAAGAACAACCGAATACTTAAAACACGAAATTTTTACTAAATATCATTCCGAAACAGAAATGATGAGATATATCAAGAAATTAGAAAGAAAGGATATTTCTCTAACTCATAGTATGATTTCACTTGGTTCTTGCACAATGAAATTAAATGCTGCAATTGAACTTTTTCCACTTAGTTGGGCTGAATTTGGAAATGTTCATCCGTTTGCACCAAATAATCAAGTTGAAGGTTATTCTGAATTAATTTCAGATTTAGGAAAAGATTTATGCGAAATTACAGGATTTACTGACATTTCATTTCAACCAAATTCGGGTGCTCAAGGTGAATTAACTGGACTTTTAACAATGATGGCTTTTCATCATAAAAATAATCAAGCAAATAGAAATGTTATCCTAATTCCTTCATCCGCACACGGAACAAATCCAGCAAGTGCAATTATGGCTGGAGCAGAAGTTATTGTTGTAAAATGCGATGAAAATGGGAATGTAGATGTTTTAGATTTGAAACAAAAAGCAGATGAAAATAAAGATAATCTTGCAGGATTGATGATTACTTATCCTTCAACACACGGCATTTTTGAAACAAAAATAATTGAAATTATTGATACAATTCATGAAAATGGTGGATTAGTCTATATGGATGGTGCGAATATGAATGCACAAGTTGGCTTAACTTCACCCGCAAGAATTGGTGCAGATGTTTGTCATTTAAATTTGCACAAAACTTTCGCAATTCCGCACGGAGGTGGCGGACCTGGTGCTGGTCCAATTTTAGTAAACGATAAATTAAAACAATTCCTTCCAAATCACTTTGGGAAAAATGATAATCGCGAAAATGGAATCTACGGGACTGTTGCGGCACAATTTGGGAGTGCGTTTATTCTTACAATTTCTTATGCTTACATAAAAATGATGGGAGAAGAAGGTTTACGAAACGCTACTGAATCTGCAATTCTAAATGCAAATTACTTGCGAGCAAAACTTAGTAATGATATCAAAGTTTTATATACTGGCGAGACTGGTTTTGTTGGTCATGAATTAATTTTTGATTTCCATTCTTTCAAATCTACAGCAAATATTGAAGTTGAAGATGTTGCAAAAAGGTTGATAGATTATGGATTTCACGCCCCAACAGTTTCCTTCCCCGTTCATTCTACTTTAATGGTAGAGCCGACGGAAAGTGAATCGAAAGCTGAATTAGATAGATTTATCGAAACGCTGAGAAATATCAAGAATGAAATTGATAATATTGAGAACGGAAAATGGTCGAAATTAGATAATCCATTAAAAAATGCTCCACATACTGCTGAAGATATTTCGGTTGAAATTTGGTCGCACACTTACACTCGAGAACAAGCTGTTTATCCATTAAATTGGATTAAAGACAACAAATTCTGGGTTTCAGTTAATAGAATTGATAATGCTTACGGAGATAGAAATCTATTTTGTAGCTGCGTTCCAACAGAAGAATTTACATTGGAAGAAAATTGAACACTTGCGAAATTCTGAGAAATTATAAAGTTATTGCTGTTGTGGGCTACAAACCTAGTAGAATTAGTGGTGAAATTGCCCATATTCTTGCAAATTCAGGTTACAAAGTTATTGGGGTAAATCCAAAATATTTTGAAGAAGCACCAATTCCTGTGTATAAATCGCTGTTGGAAATTCCATTTCACGTTGAAATTGTAAATGTTTTCAGAAATTCTGATTCAATTCATGAATTAATTCCCGATGTGCTTGCAATTAATCCCGAAGTTCTATGGTTGCAATTAGGAATAAGAAATGACATTGCTGTGCAACCAGCAATTGAAAATGGAATTACAATAATTCAAAATACTTGCATAAAAATTGAATATTTTTCATGTTTTTGATATGAAAAGCAAAATATCAAAGTTTCGATTTTCTAAGATTGCATTTATTTTTTTTGCAATTCTTTCAATAAATAGCACTTTTGGTCAAGATTCAACAAAGTTTTTTGTTCGCGATATTATAATTATTGGCAATGAAATTACGAAGGATTTTGTAATTCTAAATGAAATTCCGTTTGCAATTGGTGATTCAGTTTTTTCTGCAGATTTAGATTTTGCCCGCGAAAGAATTTATTCACTTGGTATTTTCAATTCAATTGATATTACAAAATCCAAAGGAAATGATAATGGAGCAGAAGTAATTGTAGTTGTAAGAGAAGGTTGGACAATTTTTCCGATGCCATATTTTCTATTTCAGAAAAATTCTATAAAATATTCTACTTATGGTTTTAACTTTCTTTATAAAAATTTTCGCGGTCGGAATGAAACAATTTCCATAAACTTTGCTTTAGGTTACGATCCAAATTTTTTCTTGTCTTACCAAAATCCAAATTTCCTTGAAAGAAACACAAACTTAGCTTTAGAAATTGGGTATTCCCCTATTTTGAATAAAAACAGAGAATTTCTTCAAATTTCGAATGAGAATTTTAAATATCATGTATTTTATTTTGGTGGAATTTTGGGTAAGAGATTTACCAGTTTTTTTCAAGCAAACTTACTCTTTGGCTTTCGACAAGCAAAGTTGAATTCTGAATATTCTTCGCAGTATTTTTTAAGCAAAAATAATCGTGATAATATTCCTTCAATTGGGTTCAACTTTCGATTTGATTCCCGCGACTTACCACTTTATGCTACTTCTGGAAATTTTGCAGAACTTGTTTACACACATTACGGATTTGGAATTGACAACATAAATTATTCATCAATCAACTTAGATTTTCGTAAATATTACATTTTTGGCAAGTATTTATTTGTTCGTAGTGGTTTACAAACACGATTTTTAGTTGGTGAAAGTAGTCCAATTTATGATTTATCTTATTTAGGATATTTAGATTACATTCGTGGGAATTCAAAAGCATATCAATGTGGAAGAAACAAGTCGAAATTTATCTCAGAAATTGGAATTCCAATAATTGATAATTTCATTTTTATAATGGATTTACCACTTGTACCAAAAGAATTGTCTACATCAAAAACTGGAATGAACTTAGTTGGTTTTTATGATTTTGGGAAGACTTTTGATGATTTTGGTGAAATATCCAAAAATAAAATGATTTATGGTTATGGTTTCGGTGTTAATATTTTTATGCTACCTTATAATATTTTAAGATTTATTTATGGATTTAACGATGAAGGAAAAGGAGAATTTATCTTCGAAACCGGTTTTTCTCTCTGATACCGAATTATTCTATACCGAAAAAGTAAATGAAAAATCCGCAGAAATTAGCGGCGAAGAAGCAAATCATTTAATAAATGTGATGCGGAATAAAGTCGGTGATTTAATAAATCTGACAGATGGAAAAGGTAAAATTTACAAAGCAAAACTAATAAAAATTCAAAAAAATACTGCTTGGGCAGTAGTAGTTGAGTTTGTGGAATATCAAAAAAGTAATGAAAACATTCGAGTTTTTGTTCCCAACTTGAAATCCAAAGATAGAATGCGATTTTTGATTGAAAAGCTTGTAGAAATTGGAATATTAAATATCACAATTTTTGATAGCAAAAGAAGTATTGCCAAAGGTGGCAACAACGAAAAATGGGAAAAAATAACAATTGCCGCAATAAAACAATCACTTCGAGCATTTTTGCCAAATGTTTATTTCGAGAAATCGTTGGCAAAAATTGATTTTTCCAATCAAATTGTGCTTATTTTTGACCAAAATGCAGAGACTCATCTTTCTGAAATCGTATTTGAAAATGATAAAAACTACTCGCTTATTTTTGGTCCAGAAGGCGGCTTAGATGAATCTGAGATGAATTTGCATAATTCAGCTAAAATAAAACTTAGTAATTTTAGATTAAGAAGCGAAACAGCAGTTATTTTTGCCGTAAGTAAAATAATTAAGCTATAATGCACCATTTGGAAAGACAATACATCTTATTTTTAATAAAATATTGAAAGTTAAATTTTTGAAGAAATTGAAAAATAGGTATCGCCGAAACAACTCAAAATTGTTAACAATTGTACAGTTTCTTTTACTTTTTCAGATTTCTTTTCATGTTCACCCAATTGATATAGCCGCTCACCTTTTTGATGAAATTCGAGTTGAACACTCAAGT
>DYSW01000031.1:9884-18985 GCA_020726285.1 Melioribacter roseus | reverse complement strand
GATTTGCTAATTTATTTAAAATAAAAAATCCCCGTTTAATTTAACGAGGATTTACAAAATATTTTAATTTGTTTTTAGTGAATTTCGTTTTCTTCGAGCCAACTTTGGGCATCAAGTGCCGCCATACAACCAGAACCAGCGGCAGTTACTGCTTGCTGATAAATTGTGTCAGTAACATCTCCACAAGCAAAAACACCTGGGATTTTTGTTTTTGTAGTGCCAGGTTTAGTTATTAAATATTTGTCTGAATCCATTTCTAATTGTCCCGCAAATACTTTTGTATTTGGCTCATGACCAATTGCAATAAAAATTCCTTCAACTTCAAGAACTTCAGTCGTACCATTTTTTACGTTTTCAAGCAAAGCACCAGTTACCATTTTATTTCCCATAACTTCCTTGCCAAGTACTTCTTTAATTGTAACTCCAGTTTTGAATTCAATTTTAGGATTTTTTCTTGCTCTTTCTGTCATAATTTTTGAAGCTCGGAATTCGTCTCTGCGGTGAATTAAATAAACTTTCGAGGCATATTTTGTTAAGAAATTTGCTTCTTCCATTGCAGAATCACCACCACCAACAACTATAATTCTTTGATTTTTATAAAAAAATCCATCACAAGTTGCACAAGCGGATACGCCTTTTCCTTTATATTCTTTTTCACTTTCAATTCCCAAAAATCTTGCTGAAGCGCCAGTTGCAATAATTACAACATCGGCTGTGTAAACTTTGCCATCGTCTGTTTTTACAACTTTTGGAGATGCGTTCAAATCAACTTCAACTACTTCATTGAATTTGGTTCTTGCACCAAATTTTTCCGCTTGTTTTCGCATTGTATCCATTAATTCTGGACCTTGAATTCCATGCTCAAATCCAGGATAATTTTCAACTTCTGTTGTGATTGTTAGCTGTCCGCCAGGCTCCATTCCTTCGAGAACTAATGGGGAATATTCTGCTCTTGCAGAATAAATTGCAGCTGTTAAACCAGCTGGACCAGAACCAATAATTATTATTTTTTCGTGGTTTTGTAACATTTTATCTACCTTTTTATTTATTCATATTTTGATTAATCAGATACATTTTGTCTATTTTAGTTTCAATTATTCGTTAAAAATTTGGCATTTCTCTTCATTCCTTTTAATCGAGAACGCAAAACTGGAGTTTCAGAAAACTTTTCCTCAAATGTTTTATTAGTTAGATTTTCAAAAATAGATAACTCAATTTCATTAGGAATTCTTGGTTGAAATTCTTTGATTTTCGTTTTTTTGGCAAATTTTTTATTCCACGGACAAACATCTTGGCAAATATCACAACCGAAAAGCCAATTTTCAAATTTGCCAACAAATTCTAGTGGAATTTCTTTTTTATTTTCGATTGTTAAATATGAAATACACTTATTTGCATCAATTTTATAATTTTCCAATGCATTTGTCGGACAAGCATCCAAACAAGCAGAACAACTTCCGCAAAAATCTTGTGATTGAAAACCGTAATTAAAATCTAAATTTGATATGATATTTGCGATAAAAAACCAACTTCCAATTTTGCGATTTATAATATTTGTGTGTTTTCCCATCCAGCCCAAACCTGATTTTACAGCCCAAATTTTATCCATAATTGGGCCAGTATCAACATAACTTTTCATTTCTATTGTCGGAAATATTTCCTTCAATTTCGCTTCAAATAGTTTTAATTTCTCCCAGATTATTAAATGATAATCTTTCCCAATTGCATATTTTGAGATTTTACCAACATTCTTGCTGTTTGAAAAATCACTTTTTTGATAATAATTCATTCCCAATGAAATTACAGATTTTGCAGTTGGCAATATTTCACGAATATTTTCCCTTTTTTCATCATTTCGTTCAAGATATTCCATTTCGCCGTTTTTTCTTTCAAAAACCCAGTTTTTCAGAAATTTAACTTCTTTTGCCAGATTTTCATACTTTGCAAAACCAACCAAATCAAAACCCAATTCATGTGCAATTTTAACAACTATTTCGTTGGAATTTTCTATCATTTTTATTCAAAATTCTTGATTAATTGTTTAACAGAAAATCCTTTTTCAGTTTTTTGAACTTTCGCTCCAAGATTAAAATAATCGTGAACAAAAACTAAAGTCCAATCTTCATCAACTGACTTTTGTAGATATTTTTTCTTTTCCTCAATTGTGATGAGCGGTTGCAAATCATAACCCATTACAAAAAATGTTGGAATGTGTCCGAAAGTAGGAATTAAATCTGCACAGAATAAAAGAGTTTGTTTAGAATCAGATATTTTAATCATTTGCTGACCAAAAGTATGTCCATTTATTTCCAACAATTCGATTTCATCATCCCAAAAACCATCTTTTTCAAGCAAAGTTAAAACGCCGTTTTCAACTAATGGAAGAATTCTCTCTTTACGAAAACTCGCCGAATCGCGGTTTGTTGATGAAATTCCCCAATCAAATTGCTTTTTCAGAACAAAATATTTTGCGTTAGGAAAAGTTGGTTCAAACTTTCCATTTTTTTTTATTACCGAACCTCCAACATGGTCAAAATGCAAGTGAGTTAGAATTACATCAGTAATTTCTTCGGGCTGAATATTTTTCTGTGCCAGGGAAGTAAGAATATTTTCAGATTTATTTTGAAGGTTGTAAATATTTTCAAACTTTTCATCCCAATCAATTCCAGTTCCAGAATCAATCAGAATTTTTTTGCTTTCAGATTGCAAAATCAAACATCTGCCACCGAGTGTAATTCTATTTTTTTCGTCCGCATGATTTGTTTTTTCCCATAATAATTTGGGAATTATTCCAAACATTGCCCCGCCGTCCAAAGCAATTGAGCCAGTTTCAATAAAATCGATTTCGTATTTTCCAATTTTCATATATTTTATCTTATATTTCAAGAAATTAATTATATCAAAATTAACTTAAAGATGGTTTATGAAAAACAAATTTTTGAATTTTATAATTATTGCAAAAGCAATAAAAATTGTCATTTTCCTCATAATTTTCTTTTTTTCTGACATTCTGGCAAAAGATTCCATTTCCGTGATGAGTTTTAATATTCGTTATGGCTTGGCAGATGATGGCGAAAATAGTTGGCAATTTCGCAATAAATTTGTTTTTGATGTAATTAAGACAAATAATCCCGATTTGATTGGTTTGCAAGAAGCACTTTTTTTCCAAGTAGAAGAGATTTTGAATGAATTTCCAGAATATAAAATGGTTGGCGTTGGTCGCGATGATGGAAAATTGGCTGGTGAATTATCTTGTATTTTATATAAATCTGATAAAATATCGGTTGACACAAGTTCGACATTTTGGTTTTCGGATACGCCCGAAATTCCTGGTACGCGACATTGGGGAAATAATTACAATAGAATTTGTACTTGGGGAAAATTTGAATTGAAAAATTCAGATAAATCTTTGTATTACTACAACTTACATCTCGATCACGAATCTGAAATTGCACGAGAAAAGAGCGTAGATTTGCTAATTCAGAAAATTGGCAATTTGAAGGAAAATAATCCAATAATAATTTCTGGTGATTTCAATTGTGGTGAAACAAGTGTTCCAATTCAAAATATTTTGAAAGAATTTAGCGACACATTCCGACTTATTAATTCCCAACAAGAAAATGAAGGAACATTTAATGGATTTACGGGAGATATTTCATACGAGCGAATTGATTATATTTTAATAAATGATTTTTTTGAGACAAAAATGGCTGAAATTATAAGAACAAATTATAATGGAAAATTCCCATCAGACCATTTTCCAATTTCTGCACAAATTATTTTAAAATAAAAAAAGGATATTGCTTTTAACAATATCCTTTTTCTCAAAGTTTGAAATGAATTATAAGATAACTTTTTTCACCGCTAATTCTTCTTTTGTTTCAATATGATTTGGGTCTGGAACGCAGCATGAAACTGGACAAACAACAGCACATTGTGGTTCGTCATGGAAACCAACGCATTCTGTACATTTGTCAGGTACAATGTAGAAATGCTCTTCATTCATTGCTGCAAAAGTATTTCCACCACTTTGCCATTCTGCTCCACCTTCGTAAATAGCAGTATTCGGACATTCTGGTTCGCAAGCACCACAATTGATGCATTCGTCTGTGATCATAATAGCCATTAGATAGCTCCTTTGTTTTGTTGTAAATTTATAACTGGAATTATCGAATAATTCACAGTCTTTGTTGTATTTAGTTGAGATTTAATTTCTGCTTTAAATTCTTTAATATCAGATGATAACTGAGTAAGATTAATTTCCATATAGTCTGGGAAATAAAATGATAATTTAGCTTCAGCTTTTTCAAGTTGACTTAAACTGCCACTTAAATTTCCTGAGACAAAGTGAAAGCAACTTACTGAAAGTTGAGTTAACCCTTGAAATAAATTTCGGTTCTTAGATTCTGCAAAATGCCAAAGGACTTCGAAAAAATCATGTGCGGCGAAATAATCACCGTCGTTAAATATTTTTATTCCTTTTAATATCACATCAAAATATAATTATTTCATTTAAATGAGACAATCTTGTTGAAATAAAAAATCCCGCATAGTTTAGCGGGATTTTATTAGGAAGTTTTTAGGAAATCTATATACAAATTGTTATTTCTACTTTTTTAATTTACTTTAACTTCTATTTCTTTTGGTTGTACTTCCTCAGCTTTTTGAATTTCAATTGTTAACATACCATCTTTAAACTCAGCTTTAATTTGATCTTCAACAATCTTTTCTGGCAAATTGAAAGCACGATAGTATTTTCCATTTGATCTTTCAACTCTGTGAAAAGTAGCTTTCTTTTCCTCGGGAATAGATTTTCTTTCTCCGTTAATAATTAGTTGGTTATTTGCGAATTTAATTTTAACATCTTCTTTGCTTATTCCAGGTAAATCAAGATGAAGAACAAATTTATCATCGTATTCAACAATATCAGTTGCTGGCGACCAGACTGAGTTTTCGATTTCAGATTCGCTTTCAGTTGCAAATTTATCATTAAACAAATTGAACCAATCTCTAATTTCTTTTTCAGTGTTCCAAATTTGTTTTACTGGGTTAATTCTAACTAGTGTCATTTTATATCTCCTTTTTGTTTTTTAGTTAATTGTTTTATTCATATTTATCTAAAAATTGTGCCAAAAAGTTATGAGTTAGTTAAGTTATTATAATACAATATTTTAATTCTGAAGAGTGTTCGTTAAAGAAAAACATTCTCTTGGTAAAATATTGCCAGATTTTCAGAATATTTGAAAATTAAACAAAATATTTGTCAGATTTTCATACTTGAGTAGAAAATCATGTACTCATGTTCAAATCAATTAATTTTCAGTATTCTATCAGATTTCAATGCGAGTGTAAACACCGTGCAACTTCTGATAAGGTAATTCCATAAATTGGACAAAGTTTGGAGTTAATCTTTTTATAATCGAATAGATTTTTAATAATGGTTGGTTTGCTTTTATATCATCAACACCGTAAAACATTACTTTTGGCTCAATATTACATTCTTTCAATATTTGTGACACATCAACTCTTTCCATATAGCCAAATTTAATTTCTAGACCAGAAAGTCCTTTGGTGAGATTTGGTATAATTTTATATTCAATTCCGCGTGAAGTTTCGGTTGTTGCAACAGATACGAGCACATTGTTTTCGTAAATTATTCCACTTCTGATTGTGCTATGTACCATATATGGTGGAATCATATTAAGACTTTTTGCAAAAAATAATGCAGTTCCTGGTAAAGTTTTTCCATTATTATAAATTTGTTCAAAACTTAATGAGTAAATATCTAATGAAAGCGGACGGAATGATTTGTTAACAGATTTATTGCCTTTGGACCAAATGTAAATAATAACAAAAGGAACAATTCCAATTATTATCGACCAATAGCCACCATGTGGAATCTTTGTAAATACTGCAAATAAAAACATTAAGTTAACAACAAAAACTGCGAGAGCTGTTACAAATTTTACCCATGATTTTTGTTTTTTGAAAATCCAAATCATAAAAATTGTACTCATTGCCATCGTAATAGTAACGGCAAAACCATAAGCAGCGGCAAGGTTTGCTGATTCTCTGAATAATAATATTATGAAAATAACTGCAAGTAGCATTGCCCAATTAATAGAATTAATATAAATCTGTGATTTTAGTTTTGAGGAAGTATAGGTAACTCGTAATAACGGGAATATATAAGTTCTAATTCCTTGGTAAACTAATGAAAAGATGGCGCTAATCATTGCTTGAGATGCAATTATTGTTGCAAGTAGAGTTATAATTAAAAATGGAATATAAAAGTAAGGTTGAATGTGATTTACCATTCCAAATAAAATATTTGATGTTGTTTCCTTTTCGGATGATAATAAAATGACAAATGAACCTTGCCCAAAGTAATTAATTATCAAAGCAAAAAAAACAAAATACCAAGCTCTTACTATTGGCTTTTTGCCTAAATGTCCCATATCAGCATACAATGCTTCGCCTCCGGTAGCACTTAAAATCACTTCTGAAAGAACAATAAAACCAATAAATCCATTATTACTTAAAAATTTTATTGCTTCATAAGGATTTATTGCCCAAAGAATTTGCGGATTTTCAAAAAGCGAAATTACTCCAAAAACAAACAACGAACCAAACCACAAAACCATAATTGGTCCGAATGATGTTGCAACTTTATCTGTTCCTTTAGATTGAATAGAAAATAGACCAATTGTAATAATTATTGTGATAATTATTACTTGATTTGTGGAAATATCTGAAAACCCTGGGATCAATTTCAGACCTTCAACCGCTGATAGAATTGAAATTGCTGGTGTAATTACGCCATCACCAATTAAAAATGACACGCCAATAAATCCCATATAAGCAATAATTATGCTTTTTCTGCCTTTTTTCACATAACTATGCAAGATTTCCTTCAATACAATGATTCCGCCTTCTCCATTGGAATTCAAACTCATTGCCAAGAATGTATATTCAATAGTTACAAGTACAACCATAGTCCAAAACAATAATGAAAGGACACCGTAAACATTTTCAATAGTGATTGGCAAAACCAGAAATACAACAGTCATAGTGTAAATGGGACTTGTTCCAATGTCGCCAAATACAAGTCCTGTTGCTTTTAGTATTTCAGAAATTCTTTCGCGATTTGTTCTATCAGATTTTTTCATTTTTTATCAAAAGTAAGTTATAGATTTTTATAAACTAATATCATGCAATTAAGTAGACAAAATAAGGCAATAAATTTAGAGCCGAATAATATCTATAAAAATATTTTACAGCTATTAAATTATATCAATTGTTTTAATGATTCGATAAATTCTATCAATGTTGAATTAATTTCACATCGAATAACTTGTCGATTGTTAGATAAAAGAGCTGCTCTATCACCCAAAGCCTGAGCTTGAACGAGAATATCGAATGTTATATCAGACTCAATTTCTGTGGCTTTATTTGGAATTTCAATATTTTCTGATGGAGAATCGACAATTTGGATAAAAATTCCATTGCCCGAATCGCCTTTATGAAGTTGCCCGGTTGAGTGTAAAAATCGTGGACCAAAACCACTTGTTACAGCAATTTTATATTTTTCAGATAAATAATTTTGAAGTTCAACCATAATTGCTTGATTTTCCTTTGTTTGCGGCAAAAATGCTTGAAGTGAAATATAAGGTCTTCCAAATACTTGTTCAGTTGGAATTAAATTGAGCTGACTTTCGAGTTCTTCGAATATTTGCGTTATTGTATGAAATTTTTCTTCTTCAGTGATGCGAATATTAAAATTATGAGATTTAAGCAGTTTTCCACCGAAAACAAGTTGATGTGTCTTAGCATAATTTTTTAGCACATTTCTCGCAGCAATTTTTGCGGACTCAACATCAGGTTGATCAAAAGGATGAATTTGGAGAATATTCCCAATAATTGCAGTTGAAATTTCCCACAAAAAGAAAAGTGAACCAAGCTCGTAAGTATTCTCAACCGAAATTTCTACAACATTAAAACCGCAACGAACAAAATCTTTCATTTCAAGAATTAGTTTTTCATCATTTCCAAATCTTTGGAACATAAAAAGCCTGTCTTTAGAATATGTTTCTGGTTTACGAATTTCTTCCAAATCTATTGGTAGAACTCCATTTTCAATTTTTCCAGTGCTTTCGGCGACTAGTTGTTCAACCCAAGCACCAATTGCTTTGAGTTGATTTGATGAATAAAGAGTTAGTTTGTCAATTCCCTTTTGAGATTGTAAACCGATAATTCCGCCGAGCAACAAAGCTGGGTTTGAAATTGATTGATTTCTAATTAATTGATTTTTGAATGATAATGTAGTTTCAAGCATTTTTTTTATATCAACACCAACCAAAGCTGCGGGAACTAGTCCAAAGTAGGAAAGTGCCGAAAATCTTCCGCCAATGTTTGGATTATTCAAGAATATTTTGCGAAAACCTAGTTCTTCGGCAAGTTGCTGAAGTCCACTATTTGGGTCAGTTATCGCGGCAAAAAGATTTCCAGCGGGTTTTTCTTCTCTTATCAATTGATAATAAAAATATTTCGCAAGCGAAAGTGTTTCTACTGTTCCGCCAGATTTTGTAGAGATAAGAAAAAGTGTTTTATGGTTTTTGATTGTGTTTTCGATATTTTTTATTGCAGTTGGGTGTGTGGAATCTGCAATAATTAGTTTTAAAAATGATTCATTTTCACCAAATATTTCTTGATAAACTTCGGGGGCTAAACTTGAACCGCCCATTCCAATAAGGACGACAAATTGAAACTCTTCTTTTATAATTTCATCAACAAAATTCTGAATTATATCAATTTTGGGAAGATATTCATCAACCGAAATGAGCCAATCTAATCTGTTTGTAATTTCAGTTTCTGCATTGCTCCAAAGTGTGTAGTCTTTATCAAATATTCGGTTAATTACGTTATTATCTACAAGGTGTTGAATTTGTGAATCAAATTTAGCGTGATCTTCGTGAAGAAATTTCACAATTTCCATTTGTCTTTCCTTTGAATTTGTTTTCTCAAATTTAAGTAAAAATACAATCATCAATTTCAAGCTTTTTTCGTTTATTTCAACTTATCTCATTCAAATTGTATTTTGT
>DYSW01000031.1:0-9784 GCA_020726285.1 Melioribacter roseus | reverse complement strand
AAATAATTAGGAATTATTATGAGTATGAAACTACCTATTAATAGTGAAAATTCTTGGGACTGGAATTGTAGTAAGAATGATTTGGATTTTTTATTAAATAAGGTTGAGGAAAAACTAAAAATTAGAGAGTTGAAATTAAAAAATGCTTAAAAAATCAGAAGTAATTATTGGCTAAGTTGTAAACAAAATTCTGTAGTTGGTTCTATAGTCTTAAATTAACCTAAAGTTCCATTTTCCGCTGAACCAAATCACATTTTAACATGAATGTATATCATCATTTTATAGAATTCCCCAAATTTTATATAACAAAAAAGCCGACCTCAAAATTGAAGTCGGCTTTAAATAATAATCTATCTAATAAAATAATTACTTCATCAAGATAAATTTCTTTGCATCAACAAATGAAGAACCATCTGCACCTTCAGCACGAATAGCATAGAAATAAACACCACTTGTTAAATTGATTCCATTAAATTTGATACTATGAGTACCAGCTTCAACTTGTTTATTTACAAGTGTACGTACTTCTCTACCAAGAACATCAAATATTTTCACAGTAACTTTTGCGTTAACTGGCAAAGCATAAATGATATTTGTGCTTGGGTTGAATGGGTTTGGATAATTTTGTGATAATTCGTATTTAGAAGGAATATTTCCGTTACCACCACCAATTTCAGTTCCAACACCAAATGTAATATCCATAGTTGAATATACGTTTGTTGGGTCGTTTGAAAATACGTGTAATGTTCCGTAATAAGTACCTTCGCTCATACCTTCTGAGTTCATTGTAAATGTAACTTCTTGAGATGAACCAGCATTTACAACACCTTCTGATGGGTCAATAGTTAACCAAGAACTTCCACCGAGATATATAATTGAATTGTGTAGTAAAGTTGCTAAATCTGATGCCCAAGATGAGTTACCATTAATTGGAAGTAAATTCAAACCAACAACGTTTTCATTTACAGCAATCATTGGTTCGCCATCAGCCCAGTCAGCAATTAAGTCAGCACCTGAAGCAACTGAAGGATCTTGGTGACCCCAATTATCATCAATAGCATAAACACCTGACATAAGTGGATGATTTGGGTTATGAATAGTTCCAAGAGAACTTTCACCCCAAATATCTGTAGTAGTTGAAACGAATGGGCCATAACCTTCTGTAATAAATCTTCCGGCTAATCCCCAACCATCATAACTATACAAATACATATTAGCAACTACTTTTCCACCTGCATCAATATAATCAGCAAGTACGTTTCCAACATTTGTTCTATCGCCAAGAGATGCTTCCCAAGTTAAATCATTTTGAGAAAGTACAACATCATAAGGTAATAGTTCATCGGATGTTAAAGTAGCAAGTCCGTCAAGAGGATAGTGTGTAACTGTTAAATCATCAAATGCTGTTAAAACAGCCATTAATTCAGAAATATATTCATCTGTATCTGGTGAAAGAACAAGAACATTTACTGATGATTTTTGAGTTGTTAAACCATTATTAACAACAAATGTTCTCGCTGGAACATCAGTTGTAAGATTATGTTTAGCTTTTTCGTTGATATAAACTAAAGATGGTTCAAGTTCAATTGTTGTAGTTTTATTGCTCTTTTCTAACAATTCAGCTTCTAAACCATAAGATAGTTCGCTACCACCGTTATTTGAAATATTTAATACAACTTCAGTAGTCCCACCAATTTCTGTATAACCTGAAATTGCAGATAAATCCATTGCTAAAACTGGAGGAAGAATGAAGTTTGCATATAATGGTACTTGTTTTGAAGGTTCATTTCCATCGTTTGATGAAATTGTTAGAACGCCTGAAACATTTCCTACATTTGTTGACGATGCAGTAATATCAAACAAAGTAGATGTACCGCTTGTTAAAGTGATTGGGAAAGTAATTCCAAGCATACCGAAAATAGGATTGTTAAACGCAACACCTGTGATTGTTAAATCGTCAGTTCCTGTGTTCGATACAATTAGTGTTGACATTGAAGGATAACCAACAAATACGTTACCAAAATCAACTGAAGTTGGTTCTGTTTCAATATTTGGAGCACCAGTAACATCCATTGTTGCTTCAACAACTGCAACTGGAGTAACAGGATCGTTGCTATAAACATTAATGTTTGCAGCATAATCGCCACCAACTAAACCTTCAGCATCAAAGGTTACATTTATTGCTAAAGAACCACCAGATGGTACTATTCCTTCTAATGGTAAAGTAGTTAACCAATCACCACTTCCGGCTCCGCCAATGAATGTTAACATATCCATTTCATCACCAGCACCAAGTGTACCGATTGCTAATGTATTACCAGTTTCAGTATCGGCTACTCTTAATTCGCCAAAACCAGTTGAATTGTTGAATGCTGCAAGGTAAAGCACATCATTTGTAGGATCGTAACCCATTCCTTGTGCATAGTTAGCATCGAAACCAACTGAACCAATTGCTGTTCCAACACCTGTAGAAGCATCTACATGATAAAGCATATCATCTGAAAGGTTTAGTGCAAATAATTCGCCATTTCCATCTTTACCGAGAGAAATAATAATTCCAGCTGCTACTGATCCAACTGTAGTTACTGAATTTGATTCAACATCAAGAGTTTGAAGAACTGTTTGGGCACCTGTGTAAGTTACAACGTAGCATGTGTTTCCTACATATTCCATACCTGTTGCTGAACCACCTAAACCAGCTACAGAACCAAGATCTTCAACAACACCTGTTGCAAGATTTAGTAACCATAAATGATTAATATTATAATCGATAGCGTATGCTAATTCAGAATTATCTGGTGTAATAGCACCAGCAAAGAATGAACCAATGGCAAACATATCGTTTAATGTTCCAGGGTTAGTAACATCAAAGTTTTGGAAGTATTCTGTAGATAGATTTGCAGCGTAACCAGTTACTGTTTCATCTTTTGTAGATGTACCATTTGCTATAAGATTGTTTTTAGGAGCAGGGAATAATGAAGGAGCTGCTGTTCCTTTTTCGAAATTACCATCGCTCTTTGGTAAGTTAATTTTTGAAATTCTGGCATTAAGTGGTGCCATTGTTTCTTCAATTTCTACTGAAAAATCTAGGGCAGATTCGCCAGTGTTAGAAATTGTAAATTGTTGTGTTGAAGATTCACCTGTTGTTAAATCAGCGTGTAAATAAGTTGGAGTTACACCAATAATTGGTGGATTAACTGCATTACCTGATAAGTTTATAGTGAATGTTGTTTCATCTGGGTCATCACTTGAAATTGTTACAACCGCTGTAGTATACAAAGCAGATGTAGGTGCGAAAGTAACTAAAAGGTCAGTCGATTCGCCAGGAGCAAGTGAGCCAGCATAATTTGTAACTGTATATTCTGTGTTATCAACTGAAACACCAGAAATTGCAAGATTATCAGTTCCAAGGTTATAAACTGTTACAACTTCAGTTTTTGTTCCGTTAACAAAGATAGTTCCGAAATCGATTGCTGTTGGTGTAGCGTCAATATCTTGTACGCCTGTAACATCCAATTGGCAAGCAATTGCTGGAGCAGAATTTAATGGATCGTTTGTATTTACAACAATATTTGCATTGTAAGTTCCACCGAACATACCAGCTGCACTAAATGTTACATTGTGAGTATTGCTTGTTCCATTATATGCTTGTCCTTCAAGTGGAGAAACTGCTAACCAAGCTGAACCGCCAACGATTTCAACATCATCAACTTGAACGTCCCAGTTCCAGTCGCCAGATTCAATGTCGTAATAATGGAAACGAACTTTCATTGAAGATGCGGATGTTCCTAAGTAATCATCTATTAAAATTGTGACTAGTTCAGGTGTTGTATGGTCTTCATTCCAACTTAAAACTGTTGTCCAAGTTGCTCCATTATCGGTTGTAATATCAACATCAAAGAAATCACCAGCCGAATAATTGCTGTAGTAAACCTTGAAACTTAAATATAGATCTTGTCTTCCCATAACACTTATTGATGGTGTAATAAGTTCAGTATCATATTCCAAATGACCAGCAGCATCTGAATTACATGCAGCACTTTCGCCAGTACCACCGGTTACATTTCCATCACCCCATTGTGTATTGGTTTTCCAGATAACGCCTGTTCCAGCATTATCTACAACTGTCCAATCTGTAGGAGGAACGCCATTTTCAAATGCTTCTGATAACAAAGCATCATCTTTTCTTCCGAGCACATATTGAGTTGGATATTTTCCATTTCCAATTTGATTAACGTCTGTTAAAGATTTTTGCAGTTGTTCTTTTGTTAATTGTTTTTGTGGAATAACAACTTTTGAACCATATTCAATTGATACATAATAATCTAACAAACTTGTTGTTGTGCCAATATTTGCAACATTGAATGATTGTTCTGAAGTTTGTCCAGTTAGTAAATTAGCAGAAAGTGATGTAGGAGTTACTTGAGCTACTGGAGCATCTGAACCTTCGCCAGTTAAAGTAACAAGAACTGTCCCTTGATCAGGATCATCACTAACAATTGTAAGTGTTCCGTTATCAGCACCAGTATGTGTTGGCATAAAGTAAACAGTAACATCTTTTGATTGACCCGAAGTAAGTACAAAGTTTGCATCACTTAAAGAATAATCTGTATTATCAACTGTTAGACTAGATACGTTCAAATCATCTGTTCCAGTATTTGAAACTGTTACGATTGCAATATCTTGTTCATTAACAAACAATGTTCCAAAATCGATTGATGTTGGATCAACAGTAATGTTTTGAACACCAGTTACGTCTAATGTACAAGTAACAGGCAATATTGGATTTACTGGATCGTTACTAACTACTAAAACGTTTGCATTGTAAGTTCCACCAACCAAACCGTTTGCAGAAAAAGTTACATCAGTAACTTGATTTCCACCAACTGGAATTACTCCAGAAGTAGGATTAACAACTAACCAAGCTGAACCGCCAACGATTTCAACATCATCAACTTGAACGTCCCAGTTCCAGTCGCCAGATTCAATGTCGTAATAATGGAAACGAACTTTCATTGAAGATGCGGATGTTCCTAAGTAATCATCTATTAAAATTGTGACTAGTTCAGGTGTTGTATGGTCTTCATTCCAACTTAAAACTGTTGTCCAAGTTGCTCCATTATCGGTTGTAATATCAACATCAAAGAAATCACCAGCCGAATAATTGCTGTAGTAAACCTTGAAACTTAAATATAGATCTTGTCTTCCCATAACACTTATTGATGGTGTAATAAGTTCAGTATCATATTCCAAATGACCAGCAGCATCTGAATTACATGCAGCACTTTCGCCAGTACCACCGGTTACATTTCCATCACCCCATTGTGTATTGGTTTTCCAGATAACGCCTGTTCCAGCATTATCTACAACTGTCCAATCTGCAGGTGGAACGCCATTTTCAAATGCTTCTTGTAAGATGTATTCATCTTTTGAACCAAGAACATACATAGTTGGATAAACACCATTACCTTTTACTTTATTATTATCTCTAATTGATTTTTCAATTTGAGCAGGAGTCAATTCTTTTTTAGGGAAAGTTTTATCTTGGAACACAATTTCTAATAGATATTCAAGACTACTTCCAGCTGAAGCACCATTGAAAATTGTGAAAGATTTTTCTTCTGTTCCACCAGTGAAAAGTGTTGAAGAAAGTGAACTTGGACTAACACTTGCAACAGGAGGATTATCTGTTGAACCAGAAGGTGAATTAGAAACCTCTGATTCATTTCCAAGATTATCAATTGCCTTAATTGCAAAATAATAAGTTTCTCCAAAACCAAGTCCTGTAATAGTATAACTTTCAGTAAAACCAAAAGCTTGTGGAACTAATGTATTTTCAACAGAAGTGGCACTAGCCCAATTTGATGAATTGATTTCACTTGTACGATAACGAATATCGTATCTTGCAGCGGTACCAGTCGTACCATCATCGCCAGTTGCAGTCCAAGATAAAGTTGCAGAATTTGATTCTGTACCTGTTACTGCAAGGTTAGAAATAGCTGCGGGAGCAACTTCGTCAACTTCAAAAGTGAAACCTGCAATCCTTGTACCCCAATCCCAACTTCCGTTAGAATATTGGTTAGTGTACCAGAAAGTTGCATTATCAGTTGGGTCAAGAGTCATATTTGTGTAATCACCCCAACGATTTACGCCAGTTTGTGAAGAAGGACCAGCAAAGATTGTTTCTTCTGTTATAGTCATTTCGCCAAGAGGATCGTTCACATAACGACCAGTAAATCTAATTTCTGGAGTAATAGAACTGCTTGATACAGAATAACCAAGAGCGATATTTCCATTAATATCCATTGCAGCCGAAGCCATCCAACGGTAGTTATTATCTGGAGAATATGTACCTTGTTGATAAAGTGACCAGTTTGCTCCGTTTCTTCTTAATTCATACCAACGAACAGCAGCAACACCACTTCCATTATCAACAGTGTGGTTTGTTACCATTCTTTGGTCGGTAGAACTAAAATAACGATATTGCAATCTTGTCATTAATCTTCCTGAAAGTGCATCAAGTTTTTGTGATGTTCCAGCTTGAGGAACGCAATCTCTTGATGAACAAACATTTGAGAAGTTAGCAACATTAATTGGTGTAGGTCCAACTAAAACTGATGAAGATGGATCTGACCAATCAATCATATAGTTGTAAACCAATAATCTATCACTTGCACCGTTTTCATCTACTTCAGTAAAGATTCCTGGAGTTCCTGCAGGAGGAATAGCTGTTCCGTCTAAATCTGCTGGTAACAAACTATAAGCTCCACTTGTTTGATAGAATATCATTTGAGCGCCAGCATCACCGGCAATCATTGCATCTCTTTCCAATGCGGCAACAGCTGCACCAATGAATGATAATCCACCAGCACTAAAACTATTAACACTCATATAATATGCATCTGGCCAAACACCAAATTTTGGATAGTCAGGCATATCATCCATTTCAAATGCATATAAATACCAAGAACCTAAAGGATCATTAGAGGCAGAAACACCTACTAATTCATAAAATGGTCCGTTAGGAAAGTTTGGTAAAGCAAATTGAGAAACGAACCATCGACCAGCAAGTTCATCATACATAACGATAGGATCGCCGTCATTTGAACTTGACCAAGGACCTGGTAAGTTGCTCCAAAGTGTACTGTTATCAGCAGGTCCATAAAGAACTCTACCTGTTTTACTGAAAATAGCAAAAGATACGTTAATCATCTGAAGATAATTACCAGGGCCAACATCACCATGATTATCTGGTGGTGCATAACCGTAAACATTATTCACACCTTCAAAGTTGATCATATCTTTTGTTGTGTTTATTCGTTTTGTTCCCATTGTACTTTGTAGCACAACGTCTTCAACGAATGTAGGATCCGGTCCCTTCATAAGGTCAAGGGATGGGTTTGGGACCATTTTTTTCATGATCTTCCAAGCACCGTCTCTTTCCTGAGTTGGAATCGCTTGAATTGTTGAAAGTGGAGCAGTTTTTACAAAGCCGACCGCTTTTTTCACTTTAACAATATTATTTTGTGAGTAGCCCGTAGATACCATAAAGACAATAGCCACAAGCAGAGTAATGAGTTTCCTCATACTTCCTCCGAAATGAATTAATTAATTAATTAGTTAGTTAAATTACATTTGATATTGCGAACTAATTGTAACAAAAATAAAGGTAATTAAATTATAAACAAAAACATTTATTCTTTTTGTGATAAATTGCACAAAGAAGATTTTTAGTATATTTATCAAAAAAGAAAGAAAAAAACATTGCTATTAATAGAAATTAAAGAAGATAAATGTGATTTTTGTGGGGCTTGTGTTGGAGTTTGCCCCGAGGATGCTATCGAACTAAAAGAGTTTTCACTTGTCATTTTAGAAGATTTGTGCACAAATTGTTCGAAATGTGTTTGGATTTGTCCCGTTGAAGCCTTAGCATTTAATAAAATGGGTAAAAATGATGATAAATAAATCCTATGATGTTATAATTGTTGGAGCAGGACCATCAGGTTCAACAGCGGCTATGTTTGCAGCACGAAAAGGTGTTTCAGTTCTTGTTCTCGAAAAAGATAGAGAAATTGGATTACCAGTTCGTTGTGCTGAAGCGGTTTCGAAAGAAGGGATTGCGGAATTTATTGAGCCTAATATGGATTTTGTGTCAAGCACAATTACCAAATTTTCACTGACTTCCCCAAGTGGAATTGAAGTAATAATTCCTCTTGAACAAATCGGTTATGTCTTGGATAGAACTCGTTTTGATAAAGCTATTGCTCAAGAAGCATCAAAAAATGGAGCTCAGTTTGTAACTCGTGCGTATGTAAATAATCTACTTATTGAAAATGGAATTGTAAATGGTGTTGTGGCTGAAATTAATGGTGTTCAATATAAAATAAACTCTAAAATTGTTATTGCTGCCGATGGTGTGGAATCAAGAATTGGTAGAAGGGCGGGACTTAAAACATTTATTGATTTTCGAGAAATGGAAGGTGCGTTTCAGGTTTTAGCAACAAACATTTCAATTCCGAATGATTCTTTACAGTTTTTCTTTGGGAAGAATGTGGCACCCGAAGGATATTTATGGATTTTTCCGAAAAATAATAATTCCGCAAATATTGGCATTGGAATTAGCGGTGCGGTAGGAAAGAAGAAATCAGCTTCTAAATATCTTAATGAATTTCTTGAAAAGAAGTTTCCAGAGGTTTCAATACTTTCGCAAGTTGCAGGCGGTGTTCCTTGTTCTACTACTTTGGATAAAATTGTTGCTCCGGGTATTTTGCTTGTTGGCGATGCGGCACGTCAAGTAAATCCACTTTCCGGCGGTGGAATTGTTAGTGGTATGATTGGTGGAAGCATTGGTGGCGAAGTTGCTGCTAATTGTATTTTGAACAATAATTTAAGTGGTATTTTTGAATATCAGACTTTGTGGATGAACCGACTTGGTAAACGTCATACAATTTTTGATAAAGTGAAAAGTGGAGTTTACAAGTTTTCTGATGAACAATTTAATTCCCTTGCCGAAAGTTTTAACAAAATTTCATATCAAAACAGAAGTTTGGGTAAACTTTTCAAGCAAGCTTTGTTCGATAATCCTAAACTGCTTATTGAAGCAGCCAAAATATTTATAATGAATTAGGCATTTTATGAATCAAAATCTTTCAAAAGAATTATCTGCAAAAAAAGCAGTTGAATTTATAAAATCTGGTATGATTTTAGGACTTGGTACGGGTTCAACAACCGATTTCGCATTAATTGAAATTGCAAATCTTCTAAATATTGGCAAAATTAAGGATGTTTTTGGTATTCCAACTTCAAAAAAAACTGAATTTAGAGCAATAGAATTGGGTATTCCCTTAACTGACTTTGGCAAATATAATCGAATAGATTTAACTATTGATGGGGCGGATGAAGTAGATGATAATTTGAATTTAATTAAAGGTGGTGGCGGTGCTTTATTGAAGGAAAAAATTGTAGCTCAGGCTTCAAATGAGTTGATAATTATTACTGATTCTTCTAAAATTTCACACAATTTGGGTGAAAAGTGGGCAGTACCAATTGAGATAATTAAGTTTGCAAAAGAAGTTGAGATTGAATTTCTTAAATCGATTGGTGGAAGTCCAAAGTTAAGAATGGCTGATGGCTTACCTTTCATTACTGATGAAGGGAATTACATTCTTGATACGGACTTTGGTGTTATTGAAGATATCGAATTACTTACTACTTTACTCGATAAAAGAGCTGGTATTGTAGAACACGGATTATTTGTAAATCTTGCTTCAAAATTGATTGTTGC
>DYSW01000066.1 GCA_020726285.1 Melioribacter roseus | reverse complement strand
TTAAAATGCATTTGTAAACGCTTACAAACAACTACAATCGAAATTAAATGTGTAACTACCGACTTGTTTATTTTTCCTGTCGCACCTTTGCAACGTCAAAATGACAAACAAATAGTTTAATATTTAAAATTTTACACGCCATGAACACATTAAGAAACAAAGTCCAACTAATAGGAAACGTTGGAAACGAGCCTGAAATTAAAAATCTTGAAGGAGGGAAAAAACTTGCAAAATTAACACTTGCAACAAATGAAATTTATTATAATGAAAAAAAAGAAAAAATAACAGATACACAATGGCATACAGTTATTGCATGGGGTAAGAATGCGGAAATCATAGAAAATTTTGTTACCAAAGGAAAAGAAATTGCAATTGAGGGAAAATTAAGTTATCGAAATTACGATGACAAAGATGGCGTAAAACGCTATATTACAGAGATAACCATGCACGAAATCCTTCTTTTAGGAAAATAGTTAAACTACAAAATAACCTTTCTTTTTAAAACAAGAAAGGTTATTTTAATTTTTCATTATCTTTATGTCGTGTTTTATCTCTTTGTGTTTTTAATGCCATTTTCTTATCAAAGGCTTCTTGAAGATTAATTCCTGTTTGATTGGCAAGGCACAAAACTACAAAAACCACATCAGATAATTCCTCCCCTAAATCTTTATCTTTATCACTTTCTTTTTCAGATTGTTCCCCATATCTACGAGCAATAATTCTGGCAACTTCTCCAACCTCTTCGGTTAGTTGTGCCATATTGGTTAGTTCGTTAAAGTATCTTACTCCATGCTCTTTAATCCAGTTATCTACTTCTTGCTGGGCATTATTTAAATTCATATAAAAAGTATTATTTTTTCTTTATTGGCTTAGAATCAATTATTTCTAATTCCTCAATAATATTCTTTGCTCCAGCAAATTTATCAATAACAAATAAAATATAGCGAGCATCGACCATAATATTTCTGCAAATGTCGGGCGAATAATACACATCACTCATAGTTCCTTCCCAAACTCTATCAAAATTCAAACCGATCAAATTTCCTTTTGCATCAAGTGCTGGACTTCCAGAATTTCCGCCTGTTGTGTGGTTGGTCGCAATAAAGCAAACGGGCATTTTGCCATTTGAAGCATAATTTCCATAATCTTTTGCATTATACAAATCGATTAATTTTTGAGGAACATCAAATTCATAATCGCCTGGAACATATTTTTCCATTACACCGTCAAGTGTGGTAAAAGGTTCGTAATACACAGCATCACTTGGTTTGTAACCTTTAATTTTTCCGTAAGTTACACGAAAAGTACTATTAGCATCTGGGAAAATACGTGCTGATTTTGGAGATAATTCCAAAATGGCTTTCATATAAGTGCGTTGTGTAGCTATATTTTTTAGATTAATTTCATCGTATTTTGGACTTACATTTTTTATAAATGCATCGCTCATCGATTTTATTATTTGATAGCCTTTGTCTGCATTCAATTTTTCGATAACGGTTTTAGTATCGCCATCGAGTAATTCTTTGAAAGAATTTAATGTAGTTAATTTTGAGTTTGAAAAAACATCATTTGTCAATTTCAACGCATCAATATTGATTAAATTTTCGGGCAAAAATTGTTTTGGCGATTTGGTACTATATAAATGGATCAATTGTTCAAAAACGTTTTTATCAACTTCAATATTGTAATCTTTATAGAAATCGACAATTCCATTAATAAGATTGTTTTTTCTATCGGTAAAAGCTTGTTCCCCTTTGGAATTCAAAATTTGCTCCAATTGATACAATTTATAACCAACTGAAAGAATTTCGGTATTTCGCAAGGCAACTTCAACAAAGTAATCTCTTGCCAAGGCATAATCTTTTATGTCAGTATAATTTTTATTAAAATCGGTCAATAAATTTCCATATTCAGCTTGTTTTCCTGCTTTTATAACTTTTTCTTGAAATTCTTTTTCAAATTTTTGTTTGCTTGCAACTGCATTTGCTTTTTTCAGACCTTTGGTTTCGCCCATCCATTTTTTCCAATAATTGGCAACACTTGCATACTTTGATGCGTATTGAATTTTGACAGCTTGATCTTTTCGCATAAAACGATCTTGCACTTTGAGAGCCGCATCTCGGACTTCTATTTTTGCAGGATTTATAGTTTCAACTATTTGATTTACAGCTACTGATGGTAAATATTCGGTAGTTCTTCCAGGATAACCCAAAACCATTGTAAAATCATTTTCTTTGAGTCCTTCGATAGAGATTGGGAAAAATTTCTTTGGTTTATACGGCACATTATCAATAGAGTAGGGTGCAGGTCGATTGTTTTTATCAGCATAAATGCGAAATAACGAAAAATCGCCCGTGTGTCTTGGCCAAACCCAATTGTCAGTATCGCTACCAAATTTTCCAATAGAACTTGGTGGTGCACCTACAAATCGAATATCTTTAAAGGTTTCGGTTACGAATAATAGGTATTGATTGCCGTCATAAAACGTTCTAATTTTGTTTTCTTGCCAACTTTCTTTTGGTAATGAGTTGCTTAATGCAGAAATATTTTCTTGAATTTTCTTTTGTTTTTCAGCTTCGATTGAAAGTGTTGCAACACCTTCTAAAACTTTTGTGGTAATATCTTCAATGCGAATAACAAACATTACAGTCATACCTTTGTTAGGCAGTTCTTCGCTCGTTTTGTATGCCCAAAAACCATCACGAAGATAGTCATGCTCTACAGTTGAATGATTTTGAATAGCATCAAAACCACAATGATGGTTGGTTAAAAGCAAACCTTTGTCAGAAATCATTTCGGCAGTACAACCACCATCAAATTGCGGAACGGCGTCTTTGAGGCTGGATTTGTTGACCGAATAAATGTCTTCGGCAGAAATTTTCATTCCTAAATTTTTCATTTCAGATTCGTTCATTCCTTTCAATAACGACGGAATCCACATTCCACCTTGTTGTGCTTGGGTTTGAATGACGAGTAATAGTAGTAATAGTTTAATAAATTTCATATAATTAGAATAGTTTGTGGTTGAATTTAAGAAATAGTAAGTCTGTTATAAAATATTTTACCTATTCTTTCAATATGTTCTAGGAGTTCGTTATTTGTAATATGCTTTTTTTGGGATAAGTCAATTTTATAGGGCAATAATAAATCATCAATTTTATTTTCTATTGCAATTAATTGCTTAAAATCTAGGTTATTTTCAATAATTGTCAAATCAATATCAGAACCATTTTTAAAATTTCCTTTTGCTCTTGAACCATATAAAATTACTGTATATATTTCTCCATACTGTTCAAAAATAGTATTTATTTTTTGAATATCTTCTGTTTTTAGTCCAAATTGTTTCATTAAATTAATGAATTCATTTTTGTTTGAAATTCTATAAACAGTTCAAAATACGAATTCAAAATTTGATTTTTTATTTCGTGAGTTATTGATTCGTTATAGGTATGTGTAGATTGGTTACGACTTTTTATCATTCCCATCCAATGGTCGCCATTTTCTATCAAATTTTTTTGGAAAGCTTCTCTTGTGGCATCTCTAGATCCCGTAATATTTATATTTCCTTGGTACTCAAAAAAGTCTTTCATCACATTCCAAGCTAATTCGTGTGTAAATTCAAAAGCTTGTATTAATCCTTGTTCTTCGAGTTCATTCAAATCTTTTTTTTGAATAAACTTTTCAAGTTGTTTCAATGCCCTATTATAATTAGAAAATCTTTGTTTCCAACGAATGTCAAGTTCCATTTTAAATTTGTTTTAGCAAAGATACAAATTTGTTGTTTTAGATAGTTTATGTTTTAATAATTTACGATTATGAATCTAAAAACCGTTTGCAAGATACAAATTTTAATTCTATTTTATTTAAAACCAAGTCTGAAAATCAAGGCAAACTCATACTTTAATACTTAAAACTTTCAACAAGTAGTTTTCGCTCCAACCTGCTTTTATTATTTTACCAGCAATTCCTTGTTTCTCTGTTTTTAATAACTTGATTAAGGTTTTTTCTTTTCTGCTCTTTGTTTTCTATGAATAAAAAGTTAGAAATCATACTACATTTTCTAGTTTCTATTCT
>DYSW01000010.1 GCA_020726285.1 Melioribacter roseus | reverse complement strand
ATATAATTTTTCTAATTCTTCAGTAAGTTTTCGTTCATCAAATTTTTCTCTCGCAAAATTATTGCCATTTTCAATCATTTTTGTTCGCAAATCTGTTTGCATCAAAACTATTTTGATAGCATTTGCAATTTCTTCGATTTTTTCTGGATTTACGAGAATTGAATCTGAACCAGCTGCTTCTGGCAATGATGAAATGTTTGAAGTAATTACGGGAACTTTGCTTAACAATGCTTCTATTATTGGAATTCCAAATCCTTCATATTTTGAAGGATAAAGAAATATTTGTGCATTCTGGTAAAGCATTTTTAATTCCAAAGGATTTTCAACATTATTTAGCCATAGAATTTTGTTCTCCAATTTTAGCCTTCTAACTTCCTTTCTTACATTTTCGGCATATTTCCCTTTTGAATTACCAACTACAACCAATGGAATTTGTAAATCTTTTGGCAAAATGGAATACGAATTGATTATTCCTAAAAGATTTTTCCGTTCAATAACTGAACCAACATAGAGCAAATATTCATTTGGAATCCTAAATTTTTCTTTCATATTCCCAAAATCTGCGTTTTGCTGTTCATCAAAAAAAATACGATTACACGTTTGATAAATTACTTCAATTTTTTCTTCGGGAATTCCGTAAAATTTAATTATATCTCTTTTGGTGCTTTCGCTTATTGCAATAATTTTATCTGATTGTTGGCAACTGAACTTGAATTTTGTTTCGTAAGTAATTCTATCAAAAAATGGATAAGTTTTTGGGTAAATCTTAAAGATTAAATCGTGAATTGTAACAACACTTTTTGCCTTCTTTAGATTGAAGGGAATTTCGTTACTCAAACCGTGATAAATATCAACTTTTTCCTTTTCAATTTCTTTAGAAATGCCAAAACTACGCCAAAATGGATTAAAATAATTTTTCGGCAAAACTATTTTGGTTTTATCTAAATTGAGGTTTTGAGTGTATTTGTTGCTGATTTTATTGCTAAACAAAATATATTCATTCTCAGGAAAATATTTTATCATATTCGAAACAAGAGTTCGGCTATAATTTCCCAAACCAGTTGAATTATTAAACAATCTTTTTGCATCAAAACCGATTTTCATTATTTTAGCTCAATGTAATTCTTGAAACCACCAATTTCTTCCCCATTTAAGAAATTTTGCTCAAAAAATGTTAAAATTTTATTCCTAATTCTATCGTGTTTATGCTTTTCTCGATTTTGGTTCATATCTTTTTTAGTATAATTTAAGTCTTCCGACCAATCAAATTTCAGTATCCATTCTTCCATAACTTTTGGGTGAGTTCCTTCAAATATTCTTGCTCGCCCAAGTGGACCATAATCATAAGTAAGAGGTTTTTTTTCATAAATTTGAGTTACTTTTTTCTTGCCAATATATAATGCGTTGAATATTTTATTTTTACTCTGCATTAATCTTGGCGGACGTACCCAACCGTAATGAAATACATTAGCGGGAATTTTTTTTACACGTAATTTGAATGTGTTTTCCGTTTGCCTATAATTTATTCCATCAAAATTTGGAATTTTTCTAAATGATTGTGCATCTCTCCAAGAATGAATTTCGGGAAGATTTCTGATTATTCTAATTTCATTTTTGTACCAACCGTGAGCAATTTGGTGGTGGTTATAATTGCCCCAGAAATGTAGATAATGAAAAATAAATCCTTCGATTTCTGAGTTATTTAAATAATCAGAACAAGCTTTTTGAATTGCGGGTAAATCTTTTTCATGAATTACTTCATCGGCTTGAATATAAAATAGCCAATCGCCAGTGCAATGCGATTTTGCAATATCAGTTTGGCGAGCAGCTTCTGTTCCGCTGGAATATTTTTCAGAATCCCAAATTGTGCGAACAATTTTTATTTTTTCACTATTTATTGAAAGTATTTCACTTTCCGTTTTGTCGTCCAAATCGCAATCGCCCAACGCAACTACAAATTCGTCGACAATCGGAAGAATTGACAAAATTGATTGTTTAATTGGATAGTAAAGTTTCGATGTGTTTTTGGCAATTGTAAAACCACTAATTTTCATTTTCTACTCAATTGAAATTAATTCTGAAACAGCTTCGTAAACTTCATCTATAATTACGTCTTTCAGAAAATCAGTTTTGGAAATTATTTGCTTAAAATTTGTTACAAATGGATAAAATCTTTTATGATGAATTGGATTATTTCGATAGATTCCAACTATTTTTTTATTAAAACTTGATGCAACGTGAATTAGCGAAGTATCTGGCGAAATTAAAATGTCAATATTTTTAATCAATTCAACAACATCGCTAAAACTTTTAGTTTTCGGCGTTTTTAATATATTCTGATGTTTATTTTCGAGAATTTCCTTTTCTACACTTCGAGATGGCATGCTGAAAAGAATAATTTGGCATTTCAATTTGGGAATTAATTCATTCAATTGTTCAAGAGAAAGTTCACGCGATTTTTCTCCCGCACTTAAATTTATTCCAACAATTTTTTCTTTTGATATTTCGGGTAAAATTGAACGAATTTCATCAGAAATTTCATTTTGTGGAATATATGGTCTACATATTTCATCATTTGTTGCAATATCAAATAAACTTAAAATTCCGCAATTCTTCCTTACAATGTGTTCAAAATAGGGGAAAAACAACAAGTAATCGTAAAATTTTTCATGAAATTGGTGTTTTATTCCAATTTTAATATCTGCTTTAATCAACAATGTTTGATAAATAAATGTAAATGAAGGATGATCTTTTGTGTTAAAAAGAATATCAAAATGGAATTTTCTTATTTCTTGGAAATATTTAATGTAATTAGCTTTCACAAAAAAGATTTTATCAATGTTTTTATCATTTTTGAAGAAATTGTACGAATCTGGGCTGAGTGTAATAAGTACAATTTTCAAATCAGAAATATTTTTGCGTAAATTAAATATTAACGGAGTTAACAAAATTGAATCGCCAATTCTTTCCTGTGCAATTATAGCAATTGAATTCGGCTTTTTTATTGGGAAAGTCGGAATTTTCCTCTTTTTCGTGAAAATTGTTAAGAATGAAATTAGAATTTTCTTGGTTATAAATGATATTTCATCAAAGAACTTTTTCAAAATTTGCTTTTCCGCTTATTAATTGATTCATAAAAATGATTTTCTAAATTAGTAATCATTCTTTCAATTGAAAAGAGTTTTTCAACTCTGTTTTTTCCATTTAACCCAAATTCTATCAATTTTTCTTTATCATCAATTATTAAATTTATTTTCTCAGCCAATATTTGTGGATTTTTACTTGGAATTGTAAATCCAGTTTGATTTTCTTCTATCAATTCCGCCGTTCCGTTTACATTTGTTGCAATTACAGCTTTGGCAACCGACATTGCTTCCATTACAACATTTGGCATTCCTTCATAAAGTGACGGCAAAACGAAAATATCTGCTCCTTTAATAAAAGGAAGAATATCATTTTTAAAACCAAGAAATTTGACTGTGTTTTCTAATTTTTGAGACTTAACTAATTGTTTCAACTGATTTTCTAGTTCACCTTCGCCAGCAATTGCAAAAACCAAATCTTGTCTTTCCAAATTTAGAATTTCAGCACTTCGAATTAAATATTCAAATCCTTTTTGTTCAACAAATCTTCCCGCAGAGAAAATAATTTTCTTTCCTGGGAATTCAGCTTGAAAATTGTGTGTTGGAATATCATTATTAATCTGAACCCCATTAAAAATCACTTTAACAAAATCTTGATCAAACCAATTATAGGAATCATAAATCTGCTTGATTGTGTTCGAATTTGTGATTATTCCATCTGCTAGATATTTTAATGTTAATTTGTGAATGGTTCGTTTGTCGATAATTTGTAAACCATGACGAGCTAGAACTAGTGGAATTTTTGCAATTCTTGCTCCAAGTCCCGCAACGCGAACATCTTTATTAAAATTGCAGATTAAAACATGTATTCTGTTTTTCTTCAAATATTTTGAAATTTTGAAGGATTTTATCGGATCAAAATCACCTTTTATGTTTATTTCTTCCGTTTTCAATTTCATATTTTTGGCTTTTTCAAGAAAAATGGAATTCGTTTTTCCAGAAATTACCACAGAATGTCCTTTTATCTGCAAACCGTTAGCCGCAGTTAGCATCCATTTTTCGCCGCCACCATATTTATTTGGTGCAATAGAATTGATAAACATGATATTTAACTTTTCATAATTCAAACGGCTTTGTTCTCAATTACTTTAGATAAAAAATTAGCAATATTGGTCTGCATTCTTTCTATCGAAAACTTTTCGGCAATTGTTACTTTTGATTCAGAACCGAGTTGATGTCGCAACTCTTCATTAAAATAAACTTTTTCTAAAATATCAGCAATTTGTTTTGGATTTTCATCAACAACAAATCCATTTTTACCATTTTCTAAAGCGTAATCAATTCCACCAGCAACTGTTGAAATTACAACTTTTCCTAAAAACATTGCCTCCAAAATTGCGTTGGAGATACCTTCATTTTCAGAACAAAGTATAAAAACATCAGAATTTTTAAATTGATTGAAAGGATTATTCACAAATCCCGGGAATTTCACCATTTCGCCAATTCTATTTTGTTTTGCAATTTCTTTCAGATTTTCTAACTCTACACCTTCGCCGACAATTAATAATTCGGTATTTGCAATTTTTGTTTGATTCACAAATTGAGCAAAAGCGAGAATCACCAAATCCATTTTTTTCCTTTTTATTAGGCTCCCAACTGAAATTATCTGAAATTTATTCTGTGTTTTTTCTTCATATTTTGTTTTATCGATCAAAATTGGTTCAACTCCATTATAAATTACAGCAATTTTCTGACTTCGCATGTAATCTGTTTTCAGCAAAGTTTCTTCAATTTGCTTTGCATTTACAATTATTCCATCAGCAAGAGTTTTGTATATTAACTTATTAAATATTGAATTTCCCATCTCGCGTACAATTCCAAGACGTAAAACATTTTTGCGTCCGGTTAATCGACAAGCAATTCCCGCAAGGAAATAATCTTTCTTTTTTGTTGGAATTAGAATCTCAATTTTATTTATTAAAATGAACGAAATTAATTTGAAGATTGAAAAAACATCCAATTCACTAAAGAAAGGAAGTTTGATTTTCTTCACTTTAAACATTTTTCCAATTACTTCTTTTCTGTAAGCAAAATACACTTTATGCTCTTTGCTTAAAGATTCGCTTGCCATTTTCGTCCACTTTTCATTACCACCCCAAGCTCGGGCGGAATTCAAAAATAAAATATTCATTCTCAATCAATTAATTAGTTAATAAAAAAGCAAAATTATGGTGAAAAATAAAATCAGCAATAAAAACACATTTGAATGGATAATAATAAATCTATATATACTAAAATGAAAAAATTGTAAACCAATTTACTGAAAGTTAACATTTTTCGATTAGCAAAATTGAAAATGAGCATTCATCTCAGAAATAAATCAATACAACAAGAATTAGCAATTAGATTTCCGTATTTTTGCAGAAATAATTTTAAGAAATATGAAAATTCGAGATATATTAAAATCATCAGTTTATTTTACACCACATTTCCCTTCTTCTGTAGTAAAAAGGCATAAAATTTCATTTGTAAAACTTAGTTTACTAATTCTTGCTTATTCTTTTTCGATGTTGATTCTTGCGGTATTTTTATTCACTTTCACTCCAATGCGCGATTTTCTTTTTTGGGTGGAAAGCCAAAGAATGCATTCTGAAAAAGCAAGAATTATGAACCTTGAAGAAAGAGTTTCCATCTTGACTTTAGAAATGAATAAAATGGTTAGATTAAACAGAAAATTGCTTTATTCTGTGCAGTTAGCTAGAATTGATTCCTCCGACACGAACAACGCAATTATTGATAGTTTACGCGAAGAACCAGTTAAAAATAAAATTGAAAAGGGAGGTTATTTTTTAGGAATATTTGAAAACGCTCTCGAAAATATTTCCCCACAAGAAAGTAAAGCAAAATCCGATATTATTTTCTTTATTAGCCCAATAGAAAATGGAAGTATCGCTAACAAATACAACCCAAAAAAGAATCATTTTGGAGTAGATTTTGCGGTCAGACAAAATACTTCAGTTTATTCCACAGCGAATGGTTATGTAATTTTTGCTGCCTTTACAGCATCAGATGGGAATGTAATTATTATTCAAAATGACAATTCTTATCGAACTGTTTTTAAGCATTGCAATACATTACTCAAAAAAGAAGGTGAATTTGTTTTCCAAGGCGAATTAATTGCTTTAAGTGGAAATTCCGGGTATAATACAACTGGTCCACACCTTCATTTTGAAATTTGGAAAAACGAAAAACCGCTAAATCCCGAAGAGTTTATATTTTTCAAATGAAATGATTTCTGACTAAAGAATTATTAAGTTAGTACAATCTCACTCAACATCTAAATTATATCATAAATCTTAAACTGATATGCAAAAACCAAATAGTTTTTCAACAAGTTTGATATAAAGACAACTTTGTCTTAGTTTTACACCACACTAAAAAAAATTTGTTTAATATTAGAGGTAAACAATGCAATACAGAATCGAAAAAGATACAATGGGAGAAATTAACGTTCCCGTTGATAAGTACTACGGAGCACAAACCGCACGTTCTTTAATGAATTTCAAAATTGGTGGGGAACGATTTCCCCGAGAATTAATCAGAGCATTTGGTGTTCTAAAACAAGCGGCGGCTTTAGCAAATAAGGAATTAGGAATTTTACCAGCCGAAAAAGCAGAACTAATTGTACAAGCATCAAACGAAGTTATTGACGGAAAACTTGATGAACATTTTCCATTAGTTGTTTGGCAAACCGGAAGTGGAACTCAAACAAATATGAATGCAAACGAAGTTATCGCCAATAGAGCAATAGAAATTGCTGGTGGTGAACTCGGGAGTAAAAAACTTATTCATCCTAATGATGATGTTAATAAAGCACAATCTTCAAATGATACTTTTCCGACTGCAATGCACATTGCCGCAGTTGAACAAATTACAAATCGTTTAATTCCTGCAATAACTGAATTGAGAGATGCACTTCAAGCTAAAGCTGATGAATTTATGGAGATCGTAAAAATTGGTAGAACTCATTTAATGGATGCAGTTCCTTTGACATTAGGACAAGAATTTTCTGCGTACGTTCAACAATTATCATACGGATTAGACAGAATTAACTCGTGTTTACCAAGACTTTCAGAATTGGCACTTGGTGGAACAGCAGTTGGAACTGGATTAAACACTCACCCAAATTTTGCTGAAGTGGCAACAAAAATAATATCAGAAATTAGTGGTATTACATTCAAATCAGCTCCAAATAAATTCGAAGCACTTGCAGGTCACGATGCAATTGTAGAAGCAAGTGGTGTTATGAAAACTTTAGCTGCTTCTCTTATGAAAATTGCTAATGATGTTCGCTGGTTAGGTTCGGGACCACGATGTGGAATTGGAGAAATTTCTCTTCCTGAAAATGAACCAGGAAGTTCGATTATGCCTGGCAAAGTAAACCCAACACAATCCGAAGCAATGACTATGGTTTGTGCTCAAGTTTTTGGAAATGATGTAGCCATAAATTTTGGTGGTGCAAGTGGTAATTTTGAACTCAACGTTTTCAAACCTGTTATGATTTACAACTTGCTTCAATCAATCAAACTATTGGCTGATGCATCAGAAAGTTTTGCACGTAACGCTGTTGTTGGCATTAAAGCAAACAAAGAAAAAATTGATTATTTCCTTCATAATTCATTAATGCTTGTTACTGCTTTAAATCCTGTAATTGGTTATGATAACGCAGCAAAAATTGCAAAAAAAGCTCACGCTGAAAACTCAACACTAAAACAAGCAGCAATTGCTTCTGGATTATTAACTGCTGATGAATTTGATAAAGCAGTTCGCCCTGAAGATATGATTGGTCCGAAAGCGTAAATTTTAGTTACATTTTTCACCTTCAAGGAACTTTCCTTGAAGGTGCTATTAACTTAAAAATAATCGTTATCAGTCATTATACCCAAATGTTTTTTGAAAATCTCTTTCCAAATTGATGAGATTCCGTCCTGAAGATTGACGGAATGACAAAAGATTAGTTAACAGATAAATAGGAATGAACTAATTAATCCTAAATAGAATTTATTATCGTGTTTGCATTTTTTAGTAGCTCATAATTACTTTTTGCCAATTCACCATTCTCAAGAAAAATTGTGTCTTCCATTCCAATTCTGCTATCATAACCACGTTTTTTGGCTTCCTTTAAGATATTCCAAACTACTTCATTGAAACCATGTAATAATCTGGGTGTTTTCACAAAGTAATTATTAAGTATTTCCTCTATTTCATCTATTGTTTTTAATGCTGAATTTATTTCCTCCGATTCGGGTTCAATTAAAATTCTGTAACATTTATTGATAAATTCACTTTTCACAAATATTTCCGCAGCTTTCTTTTCATTTAAACCAGCTTCAATTTTTACACCTTTTGATAATAACAATCCAGAAATTTCAAGTGCATCTTCTTCAATAAAATTTACTGAGACAAAATCTGGAAGAATCTCCCATTCCGAAATATTAGTTTTTCTTATTTCCAAATCTGGTTCTATCCAATCTCCTGAACTAATTCCTATCTGAATTTCTGAAGAAATATTTTTTACAGCAGAAACTAATTTATTTACATCATTTGGTTTCAAACTTTCAGTACCATTTTCATCATAACAATGTATGTGAAAAACTTTATTCCCATTTTCATATAAAATTCTTACTTCTTCTTCAATTTCACTTGTTGTTAGCGGAAGAAATGCACTCTGTTCTTTTGGTCGCGCACCATTTAATGCAATTTTAATTAACATTTTCTTATAATTCCCTTTTAATGCATAGACAAGTATTAAACCAATTTAGTTTTGGGATATACTATTTCGATTTTAGTTTTTTGTAGTATTCACGAATAATTTCTTCGTAATCTTTCTTAAAACCAGATTTTAATGCTCTTTGTAATTCTTTATCAAGTTTATTTTCACTCATTTTCATCTTTTCATCAACTTCTGATGGTGATTTTCTTGCATTTTCTTTGCCCGAAAAAGATTCCCGATGTTGTTCAAAATCTCGCTCATTTATTGATCGCTGAGCTTCTAACATTCTCGAAAGGATTTTTTCTTGCGATTTTATCAATTCATCGTCTACTTTTTGCGATTTCAATCCACGCACAACTTCATTCATTTCTTCAGCAATTTTTTCAAGATTTGCTGGAATTTTCTTACTCACACCAGATTCCGTTGCTTCTTTTTTTAACTCTTCAAGCGATTTTTGTAAAGCACTCTGTTGATTTGCCAACTTTTGCATTTGTCCCATTTTCATACCATTTTCGCCCATTTGCTGCATTTGCGAAGTAGATTTATTAATCTGCATTTGTTGACCAGCCATCTGTTTTAATTGTTGTGAAAGCGACATCATTCCACCGCCTTGCGATTGCTGGTTTGCTAAATTATTCATCATTGCTTGCATTTGATTTGCAGCATCATTTAACATTTGCACAGCAGAATTTTGGTGCTTTTTCGCTTTTCCATTATTTCCATCTTGAAGCGAATTAATAGCTTGATTCATTTCCCTTTTTGCTGAACCAATTGAATTTGCCATTTCGGGAGTAATTGCAAATGTTTTCTGGGAAAGTGAATTCAATTTTTGCGTGATTTGATTTACATTTTCAGCAAGCTGATTCTGTTCTTTAGTAGATTTATTAATATTGGAATTATTCTGTACTTCGTTCAAACCAGAATTATCATTAGCCAATTCTTCTTGATTAAAAGAAGTTTCAACTAATTCAGATGTTAAATTAAGCAATTTTGCAAGCACATCAGCTTGGTTTTGTTGCGACATCATCATTTGCATATTAGAAAGTTGTTGCGACGAATTTTGCATATTTTCCATAATTTGAGTTTGTTCATTTTCTGCAAATTCAAAATTTTCAGTCATAATTTGCTCCATCGCTTTCAATGATTTTTCATCGTTTTTCTGCGATTTCATTTCCTTTTGCAAATTTTCAGATTCCTTTTTTGGAAAATCATCAATTTCTTTTCCTAAATCATTTAATTTTTCCATCTCTTTTTGCAAATCTTGAATCTTTTTTGTTATCTCATTTTGCTTCTTCATTTCCTCCATAACATCGCTTTTGCCAGATTTCAAATCATTCTTCACTTCTTCCTGCAATTTCTGAATTTCATCTATTCTTTTTGATATTTCATCCATTTTTTGTTCTGCGAGAATTCGCTTAAACAACCCAATTGTCCTTTCCAAACTTTTGCGAAACGCTTCTTCATCTTTTTTCAATTCCTCAAGAGATTTCTGAGCATCTTCCCGCATCATATTTTCAAGATTCTGATTCATTTTTTCAAGTGCTTTCATCAATTCTTCATTATTTAACTGCTTCATCAGTTCATGAAGTTGGTTATATTTTTCCATTGTGTTTTCTGAAAGCACATTATTTTTTTCAAGATTTTTCTGCTCCTTAGCAATTTTATGTTTGATTTCCTCACTTTGTTTCACCAGATTTTCTAACTTTTCAGCCGTTTTTTTCAATTCAGATTGTTCTTCCCAATTCAACTTTTCTTCATTTTTTTTCAAATCAAGAGAGAGTTTTTCCATTTCCTTTTTCAAATCAATTGCTTCTTTTAAAGTTTCTTCTAAATTCTTAAAATTCTCTTTCTGTTCTTTTTCAGATTTATTCAGAAGTTCTTCAAGCGATGGTAAATGAATTTTTATTGCTTTTGATTTTGAAGATTTTGGTCCCAAAACTTCGTCATTATCAAATATTTCAACATAAAAAGTATAAACATCATCAGTTTCAAACTTCATTTGCGAGAAATCCCAATTAAAAGTAATTTCTTGAGATAAATTTCTCTTTGCAAATGGAATTTTGATAGATTTAACTTCATCCCAAATTGGTTTGAAATCGCTATTTGAGAGAAAATATTTCAATTCAAGACGCGAAAAGCCAAAATCGTCATTAATTTTGAAATGAATCATAATTGATTTTTCGGTTGCAAGTTCTACATTTTTTTGTGGGAAAACCAACTCAATTTCTGGGAATAAATCAGATTTATCAACAATTGAATACTTAATTGGATTTACACTTTTTTCGTCATTTTTATCATACAAATCGAAATGATATTCTACTGAATTACGAAATCCAAAATTGATATTTGCTCGGTTTCCATCAACTTGCATTTTTGATTTAACGGAATCATTAATTACAAGTTCAGCATTGCTAAGTTGTTTATTTGCAAGAACTTGAGCTTGTATTTTACTTCCATGCAACGCAAATATTTCCGCTTCATTTGAATAATTTTGTGGTGATAAATTCGTGTAATTTGGCGGAAAAACGGTAATTTCCAAATTCTTTACAAACGGTTTATCAACAACTTTCACTGTAAAAGTATCACTGATTGTTTCTTCAGATTTTAGATAAAAATCGAAAGTTTCTTCAACTTGATGAAACATGACCAAAGCATAATTATTTGAAACTTGAATAGCTTTTTGTGAAAATAATATGTCTGATTTATTTTTCTTCAAAAAGGAAATCTCTTGAATTGCTTTTCCTTTTACAAAAATTTCAATTTGTAAAGAATTGCCTTTTACAATCTCCTTTTTGGAAATATTCACAACAAATTCCAAAGCAACTTCTGATTTAAATTCTTGGGAAAAGAAAATAATTCTATTCAATCCTGAATTGAAATCGGGTAAAATTAGTAAAAATGTAAGAAATATTAGAAGTGATAAAACGCTAAATTTGATTGAATTAGCATTTATTGAAATTGATTTTTCTAATTTTGAAAATTCAATTTTCTGCAAGACAGAATTGAACGCCGCAAAAATTAAATCTTTAGAGAATCCTTCAGCTGCAGAATTTGAAATTTCAATCGCATTTGTAAGTTCGTCCTTTATTGCTGGATTTTCATTCCCGATTTTAATAGAAAACTCAATTATTTCCTTTAATTCAACTGATTTGAAATAGTAAATTAAAGCCAAAACCACATATTTTACGAAAATGGCAAAGAAAGCGGTTGCAAGAAAAACAACTATTCCAGTTCTTATATTGGCGGAAAATCTGAAAATCATCTCGAAAAGAACAGAAACAAGTACAATTAGTAAAAATATTGAGCCAACTCGAAGTAATTCAGAAATTTGATAAGTTAAACGCTGCTTTTTAATAAGCCGTTCAAAATTCTGAATAGTATTTGAATGAATAGTAGTTTTCATCAATTGTTTAGAACATAAATTAATATGTTAACTCCAAATTGCAATGAAAGTTCTCTTGTTTTGTCGTCGTTTCCGTGAACTTCTTTATCTGCCCAACCATCCGAAGGATTACTCTCGAAAGTATAAAATACCGCAAGTCTATTTTCAAGAAAAACACCAAAACCTTGTGGTGATTTATTGTCGTGTTCGTGAGTTTTCGGTGGACCAAAATTAAAGTCATAAAAGGAATGATAAATTTCGTGAGAAAATGGAAGTTCAACTAATTCAATTTCTGGAAATATTCGTTTAATTTCCCGCCTAAAAAAGGAATCGAGTCCGTAATCATCATCAACAAATAAAAATCCACCTTTTAGTAAATATTCACGCAAATTTTCAACTTCCGTTTTAGTTAAATTCATATTCCCGTGTCCAGTGCAAAAAATAAATGGAAAATTGAAAATCTCATCTGAAGCAGCATCAACAAATTGATATTTAGGAATTGTATTGACTTTTGCAACTTGAGTTAAATAATTTAGCAAATTTACTTCAGAAGAAGGATCATTGTACCAGTCTCCACCGCCGCTATATTTTAATCTTGCAATTTGGACTGAATTTGAAGTATTTTGAGCAATACTTGTATAGAAAATTAAAAAAATATATAAAATTGACATTGTGTTTTTCAACTAATTTCTCCCTTTTCCCCATTCAATAACATCAATTTGAACTTCAACAATTCCTTCATTCAAAAATCCAAGAAATTCAGCTGCTCCTTTGGAAAGATCAATTATTCTAATTGGATGTTTAGGAAATTTGTCGTTCACTATTAATTCTACTTTTCTTCCGTTTTTTAGGTTTGTTACAAGCAATTTTGTTCCCATTGGATAAAAAGTGTGTGCAGCTGAAATTCCATTCATATCGTAAATTTCACCATTGTATGTTGCTCGATTGTGAAATTTTCCCCCATAATAAGAAGCCATTCCAATAGTTGTTTCCAAAAATCCTTTTGTTGTGGCAATTTTATTTATCGTCTCAGCTTCAAATCTATTTTCAGTTTTTTCATTCTTTTTAGAATTTTCAATTCGGGATGGAATAGTTTTATTTTCACTTGTAAATCGTGGAGAAGAAGCACAGTTCAACAAGAAAACAGAAAATATAGTTAGAATAAGTAAATTTCTAAAAATTTGGTTCAAACTCTTTTCCTTTATGGAATGAACATATTTTTTCTGCCGCAACCGAAGGATTATCTGTGATTGTAAATAAATTCAAATCTTTTTCCGAAACAAAACCGTTTTCAAGAGCAGTATTTTTTATCCATTCAATCAAATCTTTCCAATATTCTTCACCCATCAAAACAACTGGGAACTTTTTAGTTTTCCCTGTTTGAATTAGAGTTAGAACTTCAAAAAGCTCATCAATTGTACCAAAACCCCCAGGGAAAATTACAAAACCTTGAGCATATTTTGTAAGTAAAACTTTTCTAACAAAAAAGTAGCGAAGAGTTACAATTTTATCTTTATCAACAAATTTATTTGAACGAGTTTCGAGAGGAAGTTGAATATTTATTCCAGTGGAACTTCCACCAGCTTCATTTGCACCACGATTTGCCGCTTCCATTATTCCTGGTCCGCCGCCTGTTGTAATTCCAAATCCATTTTTAACAATTTCACGTGCAGTTTTTCTTGCTAATTCGTAGTATTTTGAGCCTTCACTTGTTCTGGCTGAACCAAAAAACACAACACTTGGTTTAATTCCCGAAAGTACTTCAAAACCTTCAACAAATTCAGACATAATCTTAAAAATACGCCATACTTCTTTTTCAGGCGTTTTCATTTTTTTATTTTCTAACAACTGTTCTCTTTCTGAATTGAGCATTTTTATTCACCAAAATTATTGACATAACAATTTAAATATAACAAAAAAGCATATTTCAGCAATTTTGAAGTAGTTTTATAATCTTTCAAAAATAATCAAGTTTAATCTTGACATTTTTTTCAAGAATAGATAATTTTGTTTATACAATTTGAAAAGAAAGGAAAATTTTTAAATGACAGAAAATGAAAAATTGCTGAATGACGTTACAAATTCTGATTATAAATGGGGATTTGTAACTGAAATTGAGCAAGTAGAATTTGAAAAAGGATTGAATGAAGATATTATTCGTAAACTTTCAGAAATTAAAAGTGAACCAGAATGGGTGTTAGAATTTCGGCTTAAAGCATTCAGACATTGGCTAACATTAGAAGAACCAAAGTGGCCAAAAGTGAAATATTCTCAGGTTGATTTTCAAGATATTCGTTATTACGCCGCACCGAAAAACAAACCAAAATTAGATAGTTTAGATGAAGTTGATCCAGAATTACTTAAAACATTCGAAAAATTAGGAATTCCTCTTGAAGAACAGAAACTTCTTTCAAATGTTGCTGTTGACGTAGTTTTTGATTCCGTTTCGGTTGCAACTACGTTTAAAGAAACATTGAACGAAAAAGGAATAATTTTCGGTTCAATTTCCGAAGCAATTAGAAATCACCCAGAATTAGTAAAAAAATATCTCGGTTCGGTTGTTCCATATACCGATAATTATTATGCGGCTCTTAATTCCGCAGTATTTAGCGATGGTTCTTTTGTTTACATTCCAAAAGGAGTTCGCTGTCCGATGGAATTATCAACTTATTTCAGAATAAATGCAATGGAAACAGGACAATTTGAGCGAACTTTGATTGTTGCTGATGAAAGTTCGTATGTTAGTTATCTTGAAGGTTGTACTGCTCCGCAACGAGATGAAAATCAACTTCACGCTGCGGTTGTTGAACTAATTGCTGAAGATTTTGCAGAAATAAAATATTCTACTGTGCAAAATTGGTATCCTGGTGACAAAGAAGGAGAAGGTGGAATTTTTAATTTCGTTACAAAACGCGGAATTGCCCATACAAATTCCAAAATTTCGTGGACACAAGTTGAAACTGGTTCGGCTGTAACTTGGAAATATCCAAGCTGCATTCTGAAAGGAGATAATTCAATTGGTGAATTTTACTCAATTGCCGTTACAAATAATTATCAACAAGCTGATACTGGGAGTAAAATGGTTCACATCGGAAAAAACACACGAAGTACAATTGTTTCGAAAGGAATTTCCGCTGGATTCAGCGACAATTCTTATCGTGGATTAGTGAAAGTTGCAAAATCTGCAGAAGGCGCTCGCAATTTTTCTCAATGTGATTCAATGTTAATGGGAGATAAATGTGGAGCTCACACTTTTCCATATATCGAAGTTGACAATAATTCCGCAACAGTTGAACACGAAGCCACAACTTCAAAAGTTAGCGAAGACCAAATTTTCTACTTAAATCAACGCGGACTTTCAACTGAAGATGCCGTTAATATGATTGTAAACGGATTTTGCAAAGAAGTTTTTCGAGTTCTTCCTATGGAATTTGCTGTAGAGGCACAAAAATTATTAGAAATTTCGCTTGAAGGAAGCGTCGGGTAAATTTTTGATTATGAACTTTCCCCGATTTACTGGGTTAAGCAGTAATTAATATTTCCCAATTAAAAAATACAAATGAATAAGGATATAAAATGTTAAGTATAAAAAATCTTAAAGCAAAAGTTGAAGATAAAGATATTCTAAAAGGTTTAAATTTAGTTGTAAACCCAGGAGAAGTTCACGCAATTATGGGACCAAATGGTTCGGGAAAGAGTACACTTGCAAACGTTCTTGCTGGAAATCCAAATTATGAAATTATTGCTGGCAAAGTTGATTTTTGCGGAAAAAATCTAATCGAAATGTCGCCCGAAGATAGAGCGAGAGAAGGAGTTTTCCTTGCGTTTCAATATCCAATTGAAATACCTGGGATCACAAATTCAACTTTTCTAAAAACTGCGATTGACGAAATTCGCAAGTACAGACAGCAAGAAGAAATGTCGCCAAAAGAATTTATTTCGCGAATGAAAGAAAAAGCTGAAATTCTTGAAATGGATAATTCTTTAATTAGGCGTTCAGTAAACGAAGGTTTTTCTGGTGGAGAAAAGAAACGAAATGAAATCTTGCAACTTTTGATGCTAAATCCAAAATTGGCAATTCTTGATGAAACCGATTCTGGTTTGGATATTGACGCTATGAAAATTGTTTCGAAAGGCGTAAATGCTTTCAAATCGCAAGAAAATGCAACAATTTTGATTACACATTATCAGCGATTGTTGGATTATATTGTTCCCGATTTTGTTCACGTTCTTCACAAAGGAAGAATTATTAAATCTGGTGGTAAAGAACTTGCTTTGGAACTTGAGGCAAAAGGTTACGATTGGGTTAAAGAATTTGCAGAAGATGAGGAATAGTTGAGGTTATGATGACAAAAGAATATCATATTAATCAAGATTATATAGTAAAATTTGCAGATTGGAAGAATTCTAAGAACGGGAATTCGGTTGATTTTCTTTCTGATATTGCAGAAAATTCTATAAATCGTTTCGCTGAATCAAAATTTCCAACAACAAAAGATGAAGAATGGCGTTTTACAAATATCTCAAATTTCCTTAAATCTGACTTAAAACCAGCAACATTTGAAGATTTTGCAAGCAAATCTATTTCAGAAAATCTATTTCAAAATTCTCTAAAAAATACTGAAAGCATAAAACTTGTGTTCCAAAATGGATTTTTCAACGAAAATCTTTCATCAATTTCAAATTTGAATGAAAAAGTTGTTTTTGGAAGTCTGAACATAATTTCAAAAGAAAAACCCGAATTGTTTGCAAAATATTTCAATAAATCGAAGGACGAAAAATCAACTTTCGAATTATTGAATAATCTTTTTGCAGTTGATGGATTTTTCCTTTTCGTTCCAAAAAATGTAGTTTTGGAAAAACCAATTGAAGTAATAAATTTAATTGGAAATGAAACTCAAAATCTTCTTGTTTCAACACATAATTTAATTATTGTCGAAGAAAACGCTGAAGCGAAAGTAGTATTTCAGTCGGTTTTGGATAATTCTCAAACTAATTTCCATAATTACTTTACAGAAATATTCGGTGGAAAATCATCAAAAATTGAAATTTACGACACCGAAGAATCTCATATAAACAAAATTGGAACAACTGAAATTGTGCTTGAAGATAATTCTCTTTTCAATCATTTTTCTTTTTCACTTTCCGCAAACTTTGTTAGAAACAACTTGAATGCAAAACTAAACGGCGAACATATCGAAGCACATTTTTATGGACTTTACACCGAAAAACAAAATGAACACGTTGATAATCACACATTTATCAATCACGCAAAGCCAAATTGTTTTAGCAACGAAGTTTATAAAGGAATTTTAACGGACAATTCCAAAGCGGTTTTTAGCGGAAAAATTTTAGTTGAAAAAGACTCGCAAAAAACAAATGCTTATCAATCAAACAAAACAATTTTACTTTCAGATAATGCGAGAATTGACACAAAACCGCAATTGGAAATTTACGCTGATGACGTTCGCTGCACGCACGGTGCAACTGTTGGTCAACTGAACAAAGAATCACTTTTCTATATTATTTCTCGCGGAATTCCTAAAGAAATTGCACAATCGATGTTGATTCGAGCATTTTTGGCTGAAGTTATTGATGCAATAAAAATTCCAGAATTGCGTGAACAAATAAACCACAAAGTGTTTGTTTCACTAAACCAAAGAGAAATTTTATGAAAAACATTTCCGAATTACGAAGAGATTTTCCGATTCTCTCCCAAAAATTCAACAACAAACCTTTGGTTTATTTTGATAATGCCGCAACAACTCAAAAACCAAATACCGTAATTGAAAGAATTGTAAAATATTACAGCGAAGAAAATGCAAATGTTCATCGTGGAGTTTATAAGCTGAGTACAATTGCAACTGATTGTTATGAAAATTCGCGTGAAGTTATTCGGAAATTCATAAATTCAAAAAATTCATCTCAAATAATTTTCACACGGGGAACAACTGAATCGATAAATTTGGTAGCAACTTCGCTTTCTTTTTCGGGAATTTTACAAGAAAATGATGAAATAATAATTTCAGAAATGGAACATCACGCAAACATTGTTCCTTGGCAGATTTGTTGCAAAAATCTGAGGATAAAAGTTCTTCCTTTTGATGAAAATGGAATTTTACAAATTGAAAAACTTGAAACACTAATTTCAGAGAAGACAAAATTAATTGCTGTAACAAATGCTTCAAACACATTTGGAATTATCAATCCAATCGAAAAAATTATTCAAATTGCAAAAAAACACAACATTCTAACTTTGGTTGATGGAGCTCAAATTGTTCCACATCAAAATGTTGATATGCAAAAGCTTGATTCCGATTTTTTTGTTTTTTCCGGGCATAAAATCTACGCTCCAACTGGAATTGGAATTTTATACGGAAAAGAAGAAATTCTAAATCAAATGCAACCTTATCACGGAGGCGGCGAAATGATTGACAAAGTTACGTTTGAAAAAACTACTTTTAATTCGCTACCATACAAATTTGAAGCAGGAACTCCTAATATTTCTGGAGCAATTGCACTTGCAGAAGCAATAAAATATCTTGAAGGAAATCAATTTTCACAACTTATTGAATATGAAGATAATCTGACAAAATATGTACAAAACAGATTATTAGAAATTGAAGATATTGTGATTTATGGAAATTCATTAGAAAAATTGCCCGTTTTTTCATTCAATATAAAGGGAATTCATCATTACGATTTGGGAACTTTGCTCGATTCGCAAGGTATTGCAGTCAGAACGGGAAATCATTGTACACAAACAATTATGCAACATTTTGATATTCCTGGAACTTTGCGTGTATCTCTTTCATTTTATAATACAACGCAAGAAATTGATTATTTTATCGAAAAACTAAAAACAAACATCGGATTATTACGAGGATAACGTGTTCGAAAATATGCAAATTGAACAAAAAGCAATAGAAGTACTAAAATCAATTTACGATCCTGAAATACCAGTAAGTCTTTATGATTTAGGATTAATTTATGAAATAAATGTGGACGAAGAAGGAATTCTATTCGTAAAAATGACTTTAACGGCTCCTGGTTGTCCAGTTGCAGAATCTTTACCAATTCAAGTAAAAGAACAACTTATGCAGATTCCAGAAGTGAAAGGAGTTTCATTAAAATTGGTTTGGGAACCAACTTGGAATATGGATATGATGACTGACGAAGCAAAGTTAATTTTAGGTTATTTATAATGAAATTAAATATGCAAGAAGAATATGGCTTAAGATGTATGATTGTAATTGCTTCGGGTTACGAAAACAAAAAAGCATTTACGATTCCTGAAATCAGCCAAAAGGAAGAAATATCTGAGCCAACAGTCGCAAAAATTTTACGTATTTTAAGAATGGGTGGATTTTTGAAAAGCGAACGCGGACATTTGGGTGGCTACATTTTAACAAAATCTCCGCGAGAAATTCTTGTAGCAGATTTACTTCACATTTTAGGCGGAAAACTTTATGAAGATAATATGTGCGAAAAATTGGGAGCAATTAGCGATTTGTGCGTTCACATCAAAAATTGCAAAGTTCGTGGTTTGTGGCAAATTCTTCAAGATGCAATTGATACTGCATTAAAAGGGATAACTTTAGAAGAATTATCTACAGGAATTAAATAGATAATTGGGATTTGACAAGTTTCATTATGAATAAAAAGTTGATTATTAATACTTCCAAATATTATGCATCCAAAACCATTGTTCTGGATTTTCCCTAATCACTTCTTCCAATTTTGTAAAATATTTTTGGGTAAGAATTTTAGTTTTTTCCTCATCAGATAAGTCTTGTTTGTCGCAAGTAATTTTGTAAAAGGTTGTTTGGTAATTCCCAAATTCGTCTCGCTTTGCAAATCCAAAAAACATTGGAATATTCATTTTAGCTGCAATTCCACCCGCACCAGTAAAAACAGCTGTTTCTCTGCCAAAAAATTTAATTCTAATTGAATCTTTTCTTCCACGTTGGTCGCCAACAATTCCAACAATTTCTTTGTTTTTTAAAGCTCTAATAATCTTCAAAAAACTTTCCCCAGTATAAATTTCTTTATTTCCGAAGCGATTTCGCATAGAAGTAAGCCAATTTGAAAGAAGAAGATTTCTTTGTTTTTTTGCCAAAACGCTAATTCCAATTCCCCAAAATAGATTCAACCATAAAGCTCCAAATTCCCAATTGCCAAAGTGAGCAGAAACAAGCAAAATCCCGTTTCCTTTTTTGAATTCCTCAATAATTTCATTTCCATTTGAAGATGTACATTTAGCTTTCAGTTCTTCAATTTTAGTAGTTTTTAGAATTAATAGTTCTGAAAAAGTGATAGCATAACTTAAATAGTTGGCTTTTGTTAATTTTAATATTTCAGATTCAGATTTTTCCGGGAATGCCATTTTTAGATTTTCAATAACTACTTTTTTGCGAATGGGAATTATTCTATAAAAGAGGAAAGCTAAAAATTTTGCAAAGATGTGAATATTTTTCAGACCAAATAATCTGGCGACAAAGGAAAAGGCGATAAAAACTAAAAATTCTAAATAATTTTTCATTAATCGTTGCTTATTTGTTCTTGCCAATTCGGGTTGTAAACTTCGCCACGTTTTGTAGAATGAGTTAACTGAAATTCGTCTATTCCAAGTGCATCAACGAAAACAAAATAAACACCGCCTTCAATAGAACTATAAGTCCATATTTCGTAAGATTTACCAGAAATATTATTCGGATAGCGGTCAATTGTGTCGGCAACTCCATAAGTTAAATAGATTCTTCCCATATCAGATTTATAACCCGCATACATTTGTGTTTTGAATTTTTGTTCAACGTAATCAAGTTTACGTAGATATTCGTTCATAAATTCATTTTCATCTGAAGAAGGAGAATTGTCTTGCTTTTGCCATAATTTGCTCAGAAACTCTCTTTTTCCATCAACAGAATTCAGTTTGCTATACATTTCCTTATCACTTTTTAACGACAAATGACGTAATTTATCGAAAAACAAATCGCATTCTTCTTCGCTGTATGAAGCAAATTTTACATTGTAATTGTTCAAAACAACAATTGTGTTTTCTTCTTTATCTGAAACAAAGTAAAACTTTTTATAAGATTTGTATTGATAGTTGTTAAGCGTGTCAATTATAATTACTTCTAAAAAGTAACTTCCTGTTGAAAGATTTTTAAGAATAAAGCTATTTACTTTTACAATTGGTGACGATTTATGAGCAAAGGTGATTTCCTTTTTCATGATTTCTTTTCTATCGTTATCAAGTATTCTACCAAAGCAACCAGAATTGGCACTAATCTGATTTGAATTGTAAATCTCGAAGTAGTAGAATAACACAGGTTGAACAGAAGTAAAGATATTGTCAGTATTTGGAAGTATTTTATAGGTGTTTTTATAAAATATATTTTTGATTTCTTCAGATTTTTCAATATTCCGTGCAAGTTGAATATCACTCAAAGAGAAAATATGTTCATGAAAAGGCATAAATTCAATTTTTTCAGATATTTCCGCAGTATTATTTGAATTTTCGTCTTTTATAACAATATTTAATGAACGAATTTCTTTTCCGAGAAGAATCGGAAATTGGCCAACCAAATCATTTTTGGTGAAATCAGAATCACTTTTTGTTTGAATATAAAATGTTTTAATATAGTTTTTTGTTCCAGTAGAATCTACAAGTGTAAAATGAAGAGTAGCTTTTTTGGTGCTATCGGCTAAATTCCTTTCTAGAGTATTTTTATTAATTCTATAATAGATTTCAACATAATTTGTATCGCTATTAAACTGAAAACGTGAATAATCAATTGAAAATTCAATTTTATTTTGAGAATAATTGAATGAAACAAAAATTAAAAAGAAAAAGAATATTTTTAACATTTTCATCTAATTTTCAGCCTATCAGTCCAATTTGAATCGTGTTTTTCACCTTGTTTTGTACTATGTAAAAGTTGATATTGACCTAAACTATTAATATCCCCAAAAATGAAATAAACTCCACCTTCAAGGCTATCATATTCCCAAGTGTGATAAGGTTTGTTATAATAATCGTTTTGAACCATTTCTATTTTAGTAGGTTTTCCATAAACTAAATATACTCTTCCTCGGTCTGTTTCAGTTCCTTGTGTTAGATATTCGCGATATTTTGAATCCACAAATTCTGCTCTTTCCTTATATTCAGCCAGAAATTCGTTTTCGGGAGTATCATAATTCTTATCTCTTTGTCGCCAAAATAGAAAAAGCCATTCCCTTTTTTGAATAAGATTAGTTAGTTTGGGATAAATTTTCTCTTCATTCGGCGAAGCTAAATAGCGAGATATTCTAAATATTTCATCGCATTCACCTTCGGACATTATTGCAAATTCTGAAGTAACATAATCTTGTTTTAAGTAAAGATTGTTAAGATTTAGTGTGGAATCAGAAGTAACAGAACTAGCATAAAAGAAATCTTTAGTTTTTCTTGTTAATAAGGAATTATTGTTATCATAAAGTTCAAGATAAAGTCTATATTTTCCCGAAACTAAATCTTTAAGCTTAAAACTTCCAACTTGAACAATTGCTTCTTCTTTTGTTGAAATAAAGTTATCTTTATGAAAGATTTCGACATCATAAGGATTTTTAATTCGCGAAGTAAATCTTAATGTATCTGCATATTTTTGTAGATTATAGAGTTCAGTATAATAAAAACCAACTGGCATTTTTTCATAAATTATATTTCGAGCGTTTGGAATAATTGACATTCCGTTTCTAGTAAACATATCGTTTTCCGAAGGCTCACCAATTTGGCTCGCTAGAATTATTCCACTGAGGGAAGGATTTTCCGAGATACATTTTATTTCAAATTGTTTATTAATCTCCTTGGTTTTTGTACTATCTAAATAATCTGATAAAATTAATTTAAGAACATACTTGCCATTGCCAGCTCTAAAATTCAGTAATCCAAGAAAATAACTATCTACTTCCTTATCAATTTCATATCTAATTACATATGGTTGAGAAAAGATTAACGAATCACTTTCTGCTTTGTAAATATTTAAATCAATCCGTGGTAGAAAGAAGCTTTTATCTTGTGTGAACGATTTAGTGAAATTTTTACTTGAAATAGAGTAATAGATTTCAACTCTTTTGGAGGAATTGTCAAACCGGAAATCTGCAAGATCGAAATCAAAGTCAAAAGTGTTAGTTTGAGCAAAAAATACATTTATGGAGTAAATGAAAAATGCGAATATTTTGGTTTTCATGATAACCTCTATAAATAAAAAGGGCGTCTTTTCAGACGCCCATTATTTTGCAACTTTATCAAATAATTACTTTAGACCTAAAGTTAAAGTAAAAATATTGTTTGCATCAAAAACATCAACTTCTCTGTAAGCATAATCAAACATAATAGAAACACCATCAAGCATTTCCCATTTAACACCAGCGCCTGCGGCCCATGTATAAAGGTAATCACTTGTATTTTCTAATTGATAATTATAACCACCGCGTAAATAAAGCATATCCATAAATGAATATTCCATACCTAAGCGAAGTAAATCTTCCATATTGTTGTTGTTTCTGAAAGTAGCAGCTAATCCAAGATGATTATTTTCATCAAGAAGGAACTTGTAAGAACCACTCATTTCAAAATAACTTGGAATTTGGAAATATTCTGTAACACTTTCATAAACTGCACTTCCACTTCCTAAAGCAGTGAATTTTGGTTGCAATTTTGTTTGAAGATCAGAACCAGTGTAGTTCATGTTGTCACCAATATTCGCAACTGCAATTCCTAAAGAAAGATTTTTGTTGAAGTGATATTGCACACCAAAATCAAGTGCCCAACCTGAAGCTGAAGTATTCATGATACCTTCATAAATTACTTTGAAAGTAGCACCTGCAACAACACGGTCAGTTAATTGTTTTGAATAAGTTAAGCCTGCTGTTAAATAAGTAGGCGAATAGGTTTGTCCAGTTCCATCAGGATTATCAGCCGTAGTAATTGGAATATCACCAAAACTTATTGATTTATAAGTTATAGCTATATTACCTAATTCTCCTAGATTTGAACCTATTGCTAAATAAGAAACATTAATGTCAGCAATGAATTGATTGTAATCAAACATCGCTTGTGTTCCGGTTAATGAACCAAGTCCAGCCGGATTATAATAAATAGCTTCTACGCCTGACATTTCACCAAGGAAAGCACCAGCAGTAGCAATTGATCGGGCGCCAACAGGAATAAGTAGTTGGTCAGCACCAGAAGTACCTTTTCTTGCTGCATCGCCGGCGAACAAAGTTACTGTAAAAGCTATTATTGTAACGAAGATTAATAATTTTTTCATCTTTTTAATTTCTCCAAATATTTTACAGATCAAATTCTAATTAGTATCTCTGAATTTGTTTTTGTGGTAAAATAATAGCGAATTTAAGTATCTTTTCACCATATTCAGGATTTGAAACTACTGCAATGTACATACCACTTGCTACACGCAAATCACTTTCGTTCTTTAAATTCCAGTTTAACATCGGATTCGTATTGTCTTTGTTAAGTTCTCTAACTTTTGTACCACTTAAAGTAAATATTTGAATTTTTGCTTCTTCTGGCAAATTAGTGAAAGTAACAAATGGTTCATCAGGGTTATAGTTTGTTGTATAACTACCGACTGGATTATAAGCAAAAAGTGGATTTGGATAAACATTTACTTTTGCAAACATGTTTTTAGCTTCATTAGCATCTAAATCTGTTTGAACTGTGTATGTATAAACATCTTTAGGAGTAAAAACATAAGTGATAGGAATAAACATTGTTCCATCTGTAGGTTCAAAAAGAGAATCATTTGATACTGTTTCAACACCAACCATTGCTAATGCATTGAAATAAGGTGATTTTGCTACATTATACATTGAATCTGTAACAACGTAACCAGGATCACTAGTAACCATTGTGTAACCATCTTTAATGTTAGCCCATTTAGAAGCTGTTTGTCCTGGGACTTGTGTATAAACAACATTAACGCCAGTTTCTTCGTAATCTGTATTGAAAATAACGATGTATTCTAAAGTAGCGGTTAAATCAGAACCTGGATTCCAAATACCATCTTGACGACCTGTACCAGTAAAACCATTTTCTAAAATTGCACAAGCAAGTTGTCTTTCTTCGCCAAATTCTTCATCTCTAATCCAAGCAGTAAATGGAACATCAACAAAACCCATTCCATCCATTTCTCCTCCGTAAAATAACTTACCAGTAGGTCTACCAGCAGCTTTGCCTGAGGTATATCTATATGCTTTACCATTAGTTCCGAAACGCAATTCCAATCTACGCATATCAGCAAATTTAGTTATTTTTCCTTTGTTAACACCAATTGTAGGGATTCCTTTTGCGGAGTCAATATCATTTCCTCCGTAGAAAGCACCAGTAACATTGTTAATGAAAGGTTTTGCCCAACTTCCGCCTGTAGTAAAACCAGGTTCTAAAAGATTAGGAACAACCCAACCAACATTCAAAGTAACACCATCCCATAGTTTTGTGATTCCATCAGCATCATTATAATTTTGAAGTGAATCAGCAAGAACAACATTGGCTGTAGCATCTTTTACATAATAGAATAAATTGTATAAAGCACTCAAACTATCAATAAAAAAACCAACTTCATAAGAATGTCCTGTAAGTGCAGATTTATCAAAAACACTATAATTAATTTCTCCTTCTGAACCACCAGCTAAATGAGTTGTATTTACATTAGCTCTGTATGGTGTGTAAGAATCTTTACCGGGAACAATTCCATTGATACTTGAAGAATCTGATATCAATATAGGTATATTCGCAATTGTACCTACAACAGAAGTTCCAGGAATAAGATAGGTTCCAAGAGCATCTAACTGAACAATTTCTTCATAGTTAACAGCAAATCCTGTTAAAGTAATAAAATATGGTTTACCTTTAATAATTGGTCCGTTAGTAAAAGGATCCATTTCTATTCTAAGTTTTAACCAACCTGAATTTGCATCTTGGTAAATATTTGTATCTAATTGTGTTCCACCAGTCCAAATGATATCTCGTTCGTTAGAAACGCCATCTTCTTTGATAATTGTGTTAATGCCATTATCCAAATCATATTTGGCGATTGTCATTTTGTTATTAACACCACCTTCTTGCTCAGCAGTGCTACCTGATTGGTACATATTAACTTCGAAACCTTCAAAATGCATATCATAACCATTTCCAACGTCATTATAATTGACGGCTTCTGCAGTGTTCCAAATTAATTCAATAGCATTATCTTCCGTTTTCACTATTGGACTTGGAAGAGTGGGTGGAGCTGGATAATTAAAATTGTTTTGATATACAAATTGGGCAGCTCTATCAATTCTTTTAGTTTCTTTAACAGAATTTAAAGCTGTAGTAGATCTTCCAATTACATAAGCAACAACAATATCTACTGGTTCATTATATGTTAAATTAAAAGGACCAGTGTTTGACATTTGACGTTGATCTGTTTCGAAGACATTAATCCAACCGGAAAGTGTAACGGGATCTCCTGAATACATAAAACGTCCGTCAATAGAAGCGCAATTTACACCGCCAAGGACTGTACCAAATTCCCAGTTACAAGCATTTACAACGTTACCAGCTTGGTTTTTACCTAAAAGATAATTTCTTGCTTGTTGTTGATTGTCAGGGTCACCTTGAGTAGGGTGTCCTTGCATGTAATGTACAAATGAAGTTATCGGTAAGTTATGATAACCTGAAATTGTATCAATTCCGAGAAGTGGACCTTTAACATTATATGCTTCATCAGTAGGATCACCAGTGGCTAACCAAGGACCTTGAAAAAAGTCAATTAGAAACGCAGGTGGGTCGATGCCAAATTGGTCGTCAGAACCATCGTTATAAACAAAACCAGCATCAAGTGTAACATCACAACCTACTAAATCATCAAGGTAATCACCTAAGTCGGGGTCAGCCCAAACACCAAAATAGACTGAATCCATTTCAGCAACGTTTGGATTTTTGTTTACAATTGAATATCTAACAAAAATAATGTTTCCAAGATCTCCGGAAACTGCATACGCCCAAACTGTTTGGCGAATTTCAGTTTGTTGAATAGCTGTATTTGGCCATGTACGAAACGCTGGAGCAAGTCCATCGTTATAAACACACCAAACAGTTTCATCACCAAGTAAATCTGGTTTATCTTCGTTAGAATCCCAACTTCCATTTCCATTTAAATCTTGTGGAACGTAGATACCATCGTTGTTACCATCATAGAAGTAAGCGCCACCAGCAACTGCATTTTCCCATTCAGTCCAAGCATCGCCAAAGGCAGGATCAGAAGATTTTACAACAAAAAGACCGGCATGTTCTCCAGAAACTGTTCCAGCGGTCCAATCTTCAACACGAGATGCTGAAGCCATACCATTTGACCACATAGTTCCGTTACTATAACCGCTCATCATAAAACCAGAGCTATAAATTACTGATTTACCATCGTAACGCCCGCTAGTTGTAGTACCGGTTGAAATAGGGACAACAACATCAGCTATTTTACCATTATGGTTTAAAGGTAGATCAATTTTGTTTACATACAAACGATAAACCTCTCCAGCGTTATAAACTCCAGTTCCTTTGCTTAAGTTCTTTTCTCCGTTTTTATCAGCAGCGGTTAACCCAATAAAACTGATTACGATAAAGAAAGTAAGTAATTTAACTGTTAATATTTTTAGTTTATTCATTATATAAACCTCTAAATTTTTATCAAAATGATTTCAGACTATAAAGTTGAAAAGTTTAATTTTAAACCTAACTTAATTAATCTTGGTACACCGAAATTTGCCGGATTTCTTTCGAGGGCTTCATAATCAGCTTTCCAATCTTCACCGTATTGAGCAATCAGTTTTTTACCTTCATCTGTGGACAAATAACCAGTAGTTTCAGGTGAACCAGTTGATCTCCAAACGTTTACGGCATTTACTGCATCAAATAAGTTATCAACCCAAACATAAGGTGTAATTCCAAGTGAATTTCCTAAAGCAAAAGTTTTTTCTACTTTAAGATCAACTTTCATACTACCAGGGGCATAACGAGAGTTAACATAACCCTTTGTATCTCCCCAATTGGTTGAACCTTCTAATAAATTTTGTGTTTCAAGTGGTGTATAAGGACGTCCACTATTAAATGAAATTAGAAGATCTGCGGCTAACATTTCCAAAAGGCCATTTTCTCCTTTAGGGATAAAGAAGTTTAAGCTAATAACTCCTGTATGTCGTTGATCGAAATCAAGTGGAGCAATAACTTTTGGAGTGTAGCCGTCTGTATTTCTGAAAGCAGCTGTAAAAGATGAATTTTGTGAAGAACCTGTTCCTTCAGATATTGAATATGTATAATTCAAAGATGAAGAAAAATAACTAATACTTGGAATATCAAGTGTAAATGCTAGACCTTTTACAGTTCCGAAATCTGAATTACTTGTTGTGTAGTAATTTAAAACTTCACCACCTGCAGATCTTACATATTTCTGAATAACTTGGTTAGCTAAACCTTCTGTATTTTTATAGAAAGCTGTAATATTTAATGCAGCGGTATTTTCACCAAGAACTTGTCTAAAACCTATTTCATATTGTGTTGTAACTTCACTTTCAATATAACCATTATTTACTGAGTAATTAGACGAGTAAGTCATATAACGAAGATCTTCTAAAATAGGATAAAGATCAAACAAACGTGGAGCTTGAACAAATTTACCATATTGTGCATGGAAAACAGTGGTTTCTGTTACAGGGAAGCCAAGACCGATACGAGGTGAAACGTAGAATTCAGCTTCTTTAGTTACAAAATCACCAGCGTCAAAATTAGTTGCATCGCTTCCACCACTATATGGATAGTAAGGATCAGATAATATTTTCGCTTGCGAATCGAAATAATCGAAACGAACACCAACGTTTAATACAAGATCTTCTAATTCAAATCTGTCTTGTAAATAGCCATATACAAAAACTGGTTCTGGACTTTCTAAATATAAATCGCCAAAATCATCAGTGTTTCCATATAAGTCATAACCATAGTAATAAGGTTTTGCATAAGAGTAACGATCATAAGCAGAAGTAGCATCAGTTGTATCTGTACCACGAATTCCTAGAGCTAAATTTACAGGAGAAATTGAATAATATCGCATTGTATTATAGCTTCCACCAATTCCGGCTTCAACTAAATGATTGTCTAATTGGGAAGTGATGTTAAAATCACCAGTGTATGAAATTGTTTCATCTTTTGAATAATTACTGCTTAATCTACCATAATCTGAAAAAATTCCATTAGAATCTAGTGCAAGTGCACTTTGGTCGCCTTGTACAGAAATATAGGGGTTTTTTAGAGTATCGCCATATGCAGTTAAATCATCAAAAAACACACCGTCACCAGATTCTGAATTATATGCTTTCCATCCAACTGTCATATTCCAGAAAGTAGATTCTGATAAATTTTGTGATAATTGAGCACGAATAGATAAGTTTTCTGACTTATTGATTCTGTTATGTGCCCAGTTATTTTTGGCATAAGCAAAAATAAAACCACGATTATTATTTTCATTATAGTTAGCACCAAGTCTTAACGTGAAACCAGCAGGTAAGTTATGGAATGTTTTAGCAGAATATTTCCATGAACTTCCAGTATTATTTGGTTTATATGCTTGGTTAAACCCAATTGATTCAAAATTGATTTCTTGTGCACTCGGATCGTTATCAAGGAACCAGCCTCTTTCCGCAGAAACAAAGAAAGTGTGATTTCCATTTCCATGGACAATTGGACCACCAAGTGTAGCAGTATACATATTATATCCGTAATCATCGGTATAAGTTGAAGTAAGCCCATCAACAAATAATTTATAGGTTGGTGAACCAGATTTGGTTGTAACGTTAATGATACCAGACTGAGCTTGTCCGTATTTTGCTTCGTAACCACCAACTTGGAAAGATATTTGCTCTACAGCTGCATTAGAGATGTTGGCTCTGTTAGTTCCGTAAAGAGGATCATTTTGAACAACACCGTCAACTATATAAACAACTTCACCACCACGACCACCACGAATATTTAAAGTAGCATTTCCATCAGCACCGCCATCACCTTCGGCTTTTACAACACCAGCTTGCAAAGAAGCTAAGTTGGAAACACCTTTTACAGGTAATCTATCAATACTTTCTGAATCTAAAACTTTTACTGTGTTTGTAGCTTTTTCTTCGAATAATTTGGAGTCAGTAACAACAATTTCTCCCAAATCAACGCCGGCTTGCAGTTTCATCTTGATTTCGTTAGTAACGCCGGGAACGATTCTAACGTCGCTTACAATCATAGATTGATAGCCAACAAAACTGAATTTAACTTCGTAAGTGCCTGGATTGATGTTCAATATTGTGAAATGTCCATCAATATTTGCAGCAGCACCTAAAGTAGTATTTACTAGTATTACGTTTGCTCCAATAAGGGCTTCACCAGTTTCAGCATCTAAAACGCTACCAACAAGTTTACCAACACCGGATTGGGCAAACAGACTTGTGCTCAAAATTAAAAATACTATAATTAATTTTGAAAAAGTCTTAAACTTTAGCATATCAACTCCAAATTTTTTAGAGATAATTTAAATTGATAATAAGACAGATTTTGCCTAAAATTTAAGGTAGCACTTATTTTAAGTGCTACCTTAGGGAATAATTATATTTGAAAGTAATTAATAAGAATAATTACTTCAACAACATCATTTTCTTTGTATTTGAATAGTTTGAACCGTCAACACCTTCAACTTTTACATTGTAGAAGTAAACACCACTCGATAAATTAGATCCGTTGAATGTATATTCATGGAGTCCTGATGTTATGTTGCCATAAACTTCGTTTGCAACTACTTGACCTAATAAGTTGTAAATAGTAATTTCTACTCTTGAATCAACAGTTAGTGCAAAGTTAATTTTTGTTGATGGGTTGAATGGATTTGGATAGTTTTGGCTGATTGCAAATTCGCTTGGAATTTGATTATTGATAGGTTCAACACCAGATTCAACTCCAAACCATAAAGCAGTTTGAATTTGTGGTGCTACATCATAAAAACCATACCATTCGTATGTAGTATCACTTTTTGCATCTAATGAAAGTGGATCAAATGTAAAGAAAGCAACTTTATTTCCAGCTGGCAATGTTCTGTGACCACCTGCATTGTATTCTGTTCCATCTATTCCAAAACCTTTCATATCAACTTGTACATCGGCTTCAAAATCAGCACCGTCTAACCAGTTACTTGCACCAATTTCATAATATGGATCATATACTAACATATCGCCATTATTAATTGTTGTAAATTCTGTATAAAGTGGACCACCTAATAATGTACCTTCTACTGCTGCCATATTTGATGCTTTAGTTTGATCTCCTGATGCTGCATAGTTAACATCATTATATTCATAGTTGACACCAAGTACATCAAATATAAAATCACCAGCTACGTGAGCTTGATTTACCCAACCTGAGTAGAAACCAAAATATTCATCGCCTGCCAACATATAGTTTCTTGAACCACTTCCTGCTATCCATTCAGCAATAGCTGGTTGGTTATCATCTGCTGGTCCTTTTGTTGCAATTTCAAGAACATTTGTATAATTTCCTAATAGTTCCGCTGTTAATTGGCCATAAGCCCAACGATCATATTTTAAACCAAGTGTTCCATCACCAAAATAATAGCTTGATGGATATCCACTTACTGCTCCTAAGCCGTTGTATACAACAAGTGTATTTTCTTCAGCTAAGAAGATTTTGTACCAATATAGTGAACTTTCTGAGGAATTTGCGTTTACGTCAAATGCAAAAACATAATAATATATTTCTGTACCAGCAACTTGACCAGGAATTGAAGCTGAAAAAAGATCACCAACATTACTCATTGGAACTTCAGACCAATCTGTTCCACCATTTGTTGTATAATATAATATAGCTGAAGCAACGCCAGCAGTTCCACCACTTGGGTTATCGTCAACGATAGTAGCTTCAACTAATTGTGCTTCTGTAGAAAGTGTTGTGTTAAGTGCAGTTACATCAGAAATTACTGGAGGTCTGTCGCCAATTAAATCAACTTGAGCAACAAAATCCCAAACATAGTTTCTTGTCCACCAACCTTGGTCTCCATCTTCTAATCTTTTAACTGCATAGTATTTGAAACCATTAATTGCAGGTGAAAGTCCACCAGTAGAAATGAATCCCATTCTTTCTTCTCCAGGTTGTGCAATATCTGTTCCATTGTGTTTTGTAACAATTGCAAATACTTCATTTCTAAGAATTGTTCTAGGTTCAAATCCTAAAGCATCTTGAAGAACTACCCAATTGTATTCTGTATAAGTAGCATCGTGGGTAATTGTTATTGGAAAACCATCGCCAAAATCTGACCATAAATCTTCAGTAAAAGGAGCAGGCATTTCATTAAATGATTCCCATTCGCCATTTGCTGTCCATTCAAAAGGTGTGCTTCCCATAAAGCCATCGGCTGATGGGTAACGTCCCCAAAGTTTTTGGCCAGAAGATGAAAAATCATCTAAAGTAAGACCTGTACCAACAATTGAAACACCTACACCAGCAGCAGCGCCAGATACGTCAGATGGCATTACACCAACTGCTTTGATAATAAGATCAGCAGGTGCAACGAACCATTGAACCATTAAATCTTGTGAGAAAAAACCGAAGTTGGTGTTCATATTTGCACCAGTCTCACGGTAGCTCATTGTGTCAATAGTACCTTTACTATTAACAGGTTTTGCAATAATGCTTCTTGTTTCAACATTGCTAAGGTTTTTAATTTTAAGATCTTTAATAATTTCATTGGTGTTTTGTCCTTTTACAGGTATCATTTCACCAGTAGGTCTTAAAATAGCCTTATTTTGTGCATTCAATGAGAACGCGAGCATTACAAGTACTACAAATAATGTAGATATTTTGCGTAACATATTGTTACTCCTTTATTTGTTATAAGATTAATTAATTAGTTAGAGTTTAAGTTTTTTAATTTACTACGTTATTTCATCTGTTTTTTTTGATGAATTTCTAATGCTGAAAATTCGTAACTAATAAAATCAATGTAAAGAACAATAAAATTGCAGCTAAACCTTGAAATTCGAATAGAAAATAAATATTTGTTATAACAAATGCAACAAATATTATTAGTAATTTATATTATTATATTAAAAATAAATGCTAATTATTCAACATTTCTTCGATTTTTTTACGAAATACGGATTCGTGAACTGCTCCAATTACCATATCTTTTACTTCACCATTATTAATATACAAAACTGTTGGAATACTTCTTACTCCGTATTTAATTGCGATCTGTGGATTTTCATCAACATCAAGTTTGCCAATTTTCAATTTGCCTTCATATTCTACCGCTAGTTTATCCATAATTGGAGCAATTAATTTGCAAGGACCGCACCAAATTGCCCATAAGTCGATTACTACAGGAATTTTTGAATTTAAGACTTCTTCATTAAAATTATCATCTGTAAAAATATTTTTGCTCATCTTAATATTTCCTTAAGCTTTAATTGCAGAAATTAATTCGCCACCATCTACCTGAATTACATTTCCAGTAATAAATGCTGCCTTTTCGTCACTGAGTAAAAGAATAGCTTTTGCAACATCTTCGGGAGTTGTTAATCTTCCTGTTGGATTTTTTAACTTTGCACCAGCAATTAATTCATCATTTCCTGGAATTTTGCGAAGTGCTGGTGTATCTGTAACTCCCGCCATAATTGCATTTGCGGTAATTCCAAAAGGAGCTAATTCAACAGCTAATTGACGAAGATGTGATTCTAACGAGGATTTTGCGGCAGAAACAGCACCGTAAAATGGAATAACTTCAACTGAACCAGAACTTGTCATTCCAAAAATTCTACCATTTTCTGAGAATAAATCTCTTTCAAAAATTGCTTGTGTCCAATAAACTAAAGAATGTGCCATTACATCAAGCGTCATATTCATTTGTGCTTGCGACATTCTTTCAGATGAATCTTTGGCTATAAATGGTTTTAAAGTTCCGAAAGCAAGTGAATGCATAAGGATAGTTATTTTTTCATTCTTTTTGTCTAATTCTTCTTTCACTTCACTTAAAATTGAATTTCTCTTTTCTTCGTCGGCTGCATTTGTATTAAAAAACCATGCTTTTGCACCTGAGTTGTGAATTTCCTTTTTTACTTCTTCTACATTGGGCATTGTTGATGCTCTATCTAAATGAACGCCAATAATATTATAACCATTTTTTGCTAATTCGATGGCAGTTGCTCCGCCAAATCCGCTAGAAGCTCCTAAAATAAGAGCCCATTTATTTAACATTTATTTCTCCTTAAATCTTTCATTTTTGAGTGCTTCAACATAATAATATTTTAATAGAAATCAAATTTTAGTTTAGTGCAAAATAATAGGAATTTTCACCTAGTAATTTTTCTATTTCTTCTAAAAATGGATTTGATATTTCCACAAAATAATCAAGAATGTATTCATGATTGTTATTGTTTAGCTCTAATAATAATCGTGTTTTAATTTTTCCTTGAAAGCGAGATAATATTTCGCTTAATTTTTCTATTGTATCTGTTTGATGATTAAATTCGTTTATTTTAAATACTACTGTTTTAATTACATCAGTTCTAACTATTTCCATTGGAATTACTTCGTTAGCAAATACTTTAACACCATCACCATTACTTTTTACTTTTCCTTTTATTAGATATGGCAACCCGCGTCTCAAAGTGTTTACGTATTTCTCGAAATCACGTCCAAACATTATTGCTTCGCACGAACCGCTGAAATCATCCAATTGCATAAATGCCATTTTTTTACCAGATTTATCTATCTTGGTTGAAAGTTCAGTAACAACAACACAAGTTTTTACTTCCATTTCATTTTTTTCCAATTCCAACTTTTCCATAATTTCATCTGTTTCACCAAGATGTATTGTGGAAAATGCATAATATTCTCGTTCATATTTTCGCAATGGATGGTCGGAAAGATAGAAGCCTAAAACCTCTCTTTCCTTTTCTAATTCTATCTCTTTTGCCCAATTGGGAACTTTCTCTAATTCAGGTTCTTTTAGTGCGTGTATTTCACTGCTTTCGCCAAATAATCCGTCTCCAAAACTATCTTTTGCTGATTTTGCACTTTGACCAAATTCAATTGCTTTTTCAATGCTATAAAAAATCTGTGCTCTACTTCCTTTCAATTTATCGAAAGCACCAGCAAGCACCAATCCTTCTAAAATTTTCTTATTTACAACACGAGTGTCAACTTCAACACATAAGTCGTATATTGATGTAAATCCATTTGGTTTGCGTTTTTTAGCTTTAATTATTTCTTCAATTGCATTTATTCCAACATTTTTAATTGCAGACATTCCAAATAGTATTTTTCTATCAATAACATCAAATTTTACTGATGGAATGTTAATATCGATTGGCATTACTTCAACATTTAATTTTCTACAATCTTCCAAAAATGTAGTGATTTTTGAAGTATTGATAAATTCGTTAGTCATATTTGCTGCTAAAAATTCAGCTAAATAATTTGCTTTGAGATATGCTGTTTGAAATGCTACCAAACTATAGGCAACTGCGTGACTTTTATTAAACCCATAATTTGCGAATTTATCAATATCTATAAATATTTCTTCAGCTATTTTCTTTGAAATTCCATTTTTCTGAGCTCCTTCAATAAATCTTTCCTTCTGTTGCTTCATCGAAACAAGATCTTTTTTACCCATTGCTCGGCGTAAAATATCAGCTTGTCCCAAAGACATTCCACCAATTTTATTGGCTATCTGAATCACTTGTTCCTGATAAACAATAATTCCATAAGTAGTTTTCAGAATTGGTTCCAACATTGGATGAAGATAGGTTATTTTCTGTTTTTCATGTTTTCGAGCTATAAACGAATTGATATTATCCATCGGTCCTGGACGATATAAAGCGTTCATTGCAGCCAAATCTTCAAGATTTGTTGGTTTCAATTTTTTAAGATATTCCCTCATCGGACCAGATTCAAATTGAAAAACTGCTGTTGTTTGTCCTTTACCAAAAAGTTCGTAAGTTTTTTCATCGTCCAATGGAATATTATCGATATCAATTTCAATTCCATAATTCTTCTTTATCAGTTGAATTGCATCACGAATAATTGAAAGAGTTCGAAGTCCAAGAAAATCCATTTTCAGTAAACCAAAATCTTCAATTTCTTTCATATTATATTGTGTTACAATACTTCCATCGGCACCAGCTTTTGCAAGTGGCACAAAATTACTTACTTCTTCAGGTGCAATTACAACTCCAGCCGCATGCTTTGAAATGTTTCGGTTCATTCCTTCAAGTACTTTGGAATACTTAATTAATTCCTGAATTTTTTCTTCTGTGGAAGTTTCAATCCATTTCAATTCAGGTATTTGCTCTAATGCTTCCGAAATTGTATACACTTTTCCAAATTTGGTTGGAATATGTTTCGTGATATTTTCAACTTGCTGAATTGGCATTCCCAAAACTCTACCAACATCTTTTAAAACTGCTCTTGATGAAAGCGTATTGAAAGTTACAATCTGACAAACAGAATTATGTCCATATTTTTCGCGAACATAATCTACTACTTCAATTCGTTGATCATCTGCAAAATCTACATCTATATCGGGCATAGATTTTCTTTCGGGATTTAAGAATCTTTCAAAAAGTAAATCGAATGACAAGGGATTTACATTAGTAATTCCACAAGCGTATGCCGCTAAACTTCCCGCAGCACTTCCTCTTCCGGGACCAACTGGAATTCCGCGTTTTTTGGCTGCGTTTATAAAATCTTGAACAATAAGCAAATAACCAGAAAATCCCATTTTTTTAATTATTTCAACTTCGTAATCGAAGCGTTGTTGAATTTCGGGAGTAATTTCAGAAAAGCGTTTTCTTAAACCTTCTTCAGCAAGTAAACGGAAATATTCGTCAAGATTTGTTGCTGGCGAATCCTTTGGAATTGGAAATTGCGGATAATGGTAATGTTCGAATTCTAATTTCAAATCAACTTTTTCATCAATTTCGAGAGTGTTTTCTATTGCTCCGGGATAATGTTTGAACAAATCTTTCATTTGCTGAATCGATTTGAAATAAATTTCATCTGTTCTATAACGTAGCTGTTTGTAATCAACTTCGCCAGTTTTATTTCCAAGATTTATAAGAATATTATGAGCAATTGCGTCATCTTTTTTGATGTAATGAATATCATTTGTTGCTACTATTTTTATTCCCAATTCCTTCGAAATTCTTGGCATTGAAGCTAAAATTTTTCGTTCATCATCTAAATTATGATCTTGTATTTCAAGATAAAAATCCTCACCAAATAATTCCTTCAATCGCTTTGCATTCAGTTTTGCTTTTTCGTAATCATCATTTACAAGGTGAACAGCTACAGGACCAGATGCGCAAGCAGACGAACAAATTAAACCTTCATTGTACTTTGCTAAAACATCCATATCAATTCGAGGGCGATAATAAAATCCTTCCAAAAATCCAATGCTTGAAAGTTTTATTAAATTTTGATAGCCAACTTTATTCTTAGCAATTAAAATTAAATGATTATATGGTTTTACTCTTCTTCCACTATTTTTTTCAATATTTTTTTCAAACCGACTTCCATCCATTACAATGTAAGTTTCTATTCCAATAATTGGTTTTATTCCAGCTTTTTTAGCTGTTTTATAAAATTTAGCAGCACCAAACATTCCGCCATGGTCGGTTAAAGCCAAAGAATGCATTCCATTTGCAACTGCCGCTTTTACAAGATTATCAACTGTAGCCGCAGCATCCTGAAAACTATAATCCGAATGATTATGTAAGTGAACAAAATCACCCATTTTATAAACCTTTTTTCAATGTATTTATTAAAATCATTTAATTTTCTCTTCCTAAATTCCAGTACTTCCAAAACCGCCAGTATCTCTTTTAGTTTCTGTAAGATTTTCAACTTCAACTATATTTGCGCGAGCAACTTTTGCAAGAACTAATTGTGCAATTCTATCGCCAGAATTAATCTCAAATGAATTTTCAGAGAAATTGAACATAATAATTCCTATTTCCCCACGATAATCGCAATCAATTGTGCCTGGAGAATTTAATAAACCAATTCCACTTTTCAGAGCCAAACCACTTCTTGGTCTAACTTGCAATTCGTAACCTTTTGGAATTTCTACTTTCAGATTAGTTGGTACTAAAACTACTTTCCCTGGTGGAATTTCTAACTTTGCTTGCAATGCAGCACAAATGTCCATTCCTGCACTTCCTTCGGTTTGGTAAGTTGGTAATGGAACATTATTAAATTGTGGATTTATCTTGTAAAATTTGAGTTCTTGCTTTTCCATATGATCTGTTATTAGTGAAAATTGGTTTGCAATTTCTGATATTCTTTATTCATTTCCAAAGTATTTTTTATGAATTATTTGATTAGATTATTTCTGAGGATGAGTTTGAAATTTTGCGGGATAAATTACTCAAATTAAAAATTTCACATAGAAAAATGTTTACATACTTTTTATTTACTTACTTTGGCTAAGTATTCTTGATTTCCAAATAAGTATAAGAAATGCAAAAAAGACTGCAAAACTGCCCATTTTGTAAATTATACTCAAATTCTCAAATAAATATAGAAATGTGAAACTTAAAATAATCAAGACGAAAATTGATGTAATTTTTTTGTATTCATAGATAATTGGATACGTTTTATTAGAGAAAATGAAAGCAATTAAAGCCATTGTTAAATAACTAAAAAGCGTTGCAAATGCAGCTCCCCAAATTCCATATTTTGGGATAAAAAGTATGTTTATCACCAAATTAACTATTGCCCCAGAAAATGTGATATACGGGAAAAATTTGGTTTTTTCCTTGATGTAAATTCCTGCTTGAAAGTTTACATAAATTCCGTGGAACAAATATCCAAGCAATATTATCGGAACAATTCCTACTCCCGACCAATATTTTTCACCAATTAAAAATTTGCCTGGCAAAAGTTCTAAATGAATAATTTCGGGTATAAATAATGAAACCGAGAACCAAATTAAACTTGCAACTACAATATAAAGTAACATCACTTTTGCAAAAATTTCTTTTGCGTTTTCATCTTTGGCATTATTCAAAAAAAATGGTTGCCAAGCATATTGAAACATCGAAACAACCAACATCATAATTATTCCCAATTTGTAGTTTGCAGAATAAATTCCCAATTGTGTTTCGTTTGACAAAATCAGCATCAAAGGTCTATCTATTACTTGAACAATCATTGCGGCTAAACTTGCTGGTAGATAAGGAAATCCGAATTTGAACAACATTTTTAGAAATGATAAATCGAATGAAAATTGTAGATATTTAAGAATTTCCGGCAGAAGCATAAAAAATGTAAGCATTGAGGAAATCATATTTGCTAAGAATATTCCATCAATTCCCATTTTATAATGCACTATTAAAACATAATTTAAGACAATATTAACAACAATATTTACAATCTTCAAAAAAGCAAATTTTTTGGCTTTTCGCTGCAATCTTAAATGTGCAAAAGGAACAAGAACGAGTGTATCAAAAAACAGAATTGTGAGCAAATAGTAAAAAATTAATTCAAGATTACCAGATATTTTTGAAAACTCAACAACCGGATTTTTGAAGAGGAAAAGTATAAATGAAAGTAAAATTGAAGAGAAGATAATTGTAAAATAAGTTGTTGAAAAAATGGTTTTAATCTTTTTGTTTTCTTCTTCCAACGAAGCATATTTCATAAATGCAACATCCATTCCGTAAATGTACATAATATTAAAAAAAGCTAAATAAGCATAAATGTTTGAATAAATTCCAAGTTGATCGGGTGGGAAAATATTTGTATAAAAAGGAACCAACAAAAATCCAAGAAATCTGCCTACAATTGTACTAACTCCGTAAACAGCTGTGTCTTTAGTAAGTTGTTTAATTTTCTCGAGCATTTTCTTCTGCGTTTTTGATTGCTTGTATGTAAAATTCTGGCGGTCTAACAGCCTTCTTTGTTTCTTCTTTTATAAAAAGATGTTTCGTAAAACCTTCAGCGATTACTTCCAAAGTTTCTTTTCTGTAGATAGTATAATTTATTTGGATAATTGGTGTTGATTCAATCTGATAACTTGATTCAATTATAAGTATATCATCGTAAAATGCAGCCGATTTATATTTAACATTTGCTTCGACAAGTGGAAGTTGGTAACCTCGCTTTTCTACTTCGGAATAAGGTAATCCTAATGAGCGCAATAGTTCCGTTCTTCCGACTTCAAAATATTCTAAATATTTGCCGTTATAAACAAATTGCATTTTATCTGTGTCGGCGTAGCGAACTCGAATTTTAAATCTTGTTTTTATCATTTTTTTATAGTTTAGAATTTAGAATTAAATTTTGTTTTTCTTTTTCATTGTAATAAGAATAGATGATAAAATTTTTTGATTTTCTTCGCATTCAGAAATTATTGATTCAAATTCATTTGCATTAATAAAACTTAAATCTTTCAACAAACGAAGCCTATAATGTGTTTCTTTTGATCCTTTATACGAAATTGATAACTTATAGATAAAATCCTTATCAATTTGAGACGAGAGTGCTTCTTCAACATTCGCTCCAATTGAGGTTCCAGAACGCAACAATTGTTTAGAAAGCACTTTTTCAGATTTAATATCATAAAGATATTTATATAATTTAATTATTCTAAGAGCAAAACGAGAACTTTTATCTCTAACAATACTTCTCATACAAATTCTAAACTCTAAACTCTAAGGTTATTCAACAAAAACACCCATTTCGCTAAATTTTTCAAGACGTTTATTTACAAGTTTATTTTTTGGAAGTTTTTTTAATTCAGTAATTTCTTCAAGTAGCACATTTTTTAGTGTGTTTGCCATTGATTTTGGATTTTTATGAGCTCCACCAAGCGGTTCTTCAACAATTCTATCAATTATTCCTTGCGAAAGAAGATCATTTGGAGTAAGTTTTAGTGCTTCGGCGGCTTGTTCTTTAAATTCCCAACTTCGCCAAAGAATACTTGAACAAGATTCTGGACTAATTACAGAATACCAAGTATTTTCGAGCATAAGAATTCTATCGCCAACTCCAATTCCCAAAGCTCCGCCACTTGCACCTTCTCCAATAATTACTACAATTACAGGGACAGTTAATTGCGACATTTCAAACAAATTACGAGCGATTGCTTCAGCTTGTCCATTTTCTTCTGCTTCTAAACCAGGGAAAGCACCAGGAGTATCAACCAAAGTTACAATTGGAACATTGAATTTTTCGGCTAACTTCATTAGTCGCAAGGCTTTTCTGTAACCTTCTGGATTTGGCATTCCAAAATTTCGATAGAGATTTGATTTTGTATCTCTTCCTTTCTGATGTCCGATAATCATAACTTTTTGGTCGTTAAGTTTTGCAAAACCACCAATAATCGCTTTGTCATCTCTATAAAGTCTATCTCCGTGCAATTCCACAAAATCTTCTGTCATCATTGCGAGATAATCGAGCGTGTATGGTCGTTCGGGATGACGCGCAAGTTGTACGCGTTGCCATCTTGTTAAATTCTGATAAATTGAGCGTTTTAAATCTTCTACTTTCATTTCAAGACTTGCAACTTCGTCGTCAATATCTAAATTTTCTTGATATTGTCGCATTTCTTCTATCTTATTTTCTATTTCTATGATGGGTTTTTCAAAATCCAAAATTGTTTTAGCCATTATTTTCTCCATAAAATATTTTCAAAACTGACTTACCAAGAATATCTAAATCCAACCAAATATTTTGATTTTTTGCATAAAATAAATTCAGTTTATTAATTTCCTCAGAATCTTCTTGATGTACATTTTCTGTGAACCAAAGTCCAAAAAGTCCTATTTTACCAAGATACAATTCTTCTGTTAAATCTTGTTTTCTTGGACCAATAAATGTTTTCTTTCCAAAAAAAACGGATGGTATTTCCATGATTATTTCCGAAAAAATTCCTTGTGAACCAAAATTTTTCTTCAAAAATACAAAAGGGAAAATTAAAACCATAATTGGTAAGGAAATTGTTATATCTAATATGCGTTTTGTAATTTGGTGATAATCTTGCGAAATATTGTAATTCAATTTATGGAAAGATATTTCATCAAGAATTGTAACTGCCGATTTACCAACAAGATAATCAAGTTCGTCGCCAGCAATCATAAATTCAATTTCTCTACTTTTCGCCGAACCAACCACATTGAAAATCTGAGTGAAATCAATTTCTTTCGAGAGAAAAATTACTTTTTCAGTTTTGTGAATTTGCATTACTTTATTTATGTTTTCAAAAGTTCCTAAAATGGTTTTGTCAAAAATCACTTTTCCTACTTCGTCCATATTTTTTGAAATCAAACCAATCACTTCATCTTTAAAAAGATAATTTTTCTTCAATTTATCAATGAAGATTGACAATTCATTTTTTGAGCCAACCAACAATGTCCTTTTTCTAGAAAAATGACTTTTATTCCCGACATGAAAGAAGATTTTAAGTATAATTCGGTAAACTGCGTAAACTAAAAACGTTAGCGAATATGTAATTAATACTACTGCTCTGCTAAATGCATATTGTTTTAGAAAGAAAGTTGAGGACGAAATTAAGATTAATCCGATAAAAAGTGCGAGAATTGTTCTACTAACACTTAAACTTGTTGATTTATAAACGCCAACAAAAAAAGATAGAATTACTTGCAAAAACGCTGGAATTAGAAAAATCCAAGGTTTTATTTCATTTGGAAAACCAACCCAAGTTGTGTTCTTTTTGTAATAATTTTCGGCAATAAAAAGCATCAAAGCAAATAGAAGGAAATCGAGTAAAGCAGGTAAAATTGCTGTTCTGTTTTTTGAGAAAAATGCCATGAATTCTTTAATCTGAATTGCGACTTTAAGAATAATTTTCACTAAAAATGATGATGAAAAATGCTTTTCAACAAAAAGTGACATTGCGTTATAAAAAACTCGTGTTTCATCAATATTGCTTCTTTTTGTACTTTCGCCTTTATAATGAATTATTTCTGTTTCGTGAAAGTAAAAAATCTTGTAGCCATTTTCACGAACTCGGTAACACAAATCCAAATCTTCGCCATACATAAAAAAATCTGAATCAAAACCATTTACTTTATCCAAAATTTCTCTCTTTAAGAACATAAATGAACCCGAAATTGCGTCAACTTCGTAAGTATCATTTTCTGGAAGATAAGTGAGATTATATTGAGCAAATATTTTTGATTTTGGAAAGATTTTACTTAAACCAACAATTTTTGAAAACGAAACCCAAGGAGTTGGATAACTTCTTCGGCATGCAAGTTGTAATGTTCCATCTGGATTTAGCACTTTGCAAGTTGCCATTCCAATTTTGTGATTGGAATTAAGAAAATCTACCATTTTATGAAGTGTATCTTCTTTCAGAACTGTATCTGGATTCAGGAAAAGTATGAATTTTCCTTTTGCAATTTCAATTCCCTGATTATTCGCTTTTCCAAAACCAATATTTTCTGAATTTGCTATTAATTTTACATTAGGGAATCTATTCCGAATTAGTTCGACACTTCCATCGCTCGAAGCATTATCAACAATAATTACTTCAACCGCAAGGTTTTTTGAAGATTTTTCAATAGATGAAATTAAGTTTAATACAAACTCTTTTACATTATAATTAACAATTATAATTGAAATGTCTTTCATTACTTAAGAAGTCCAAAAATGCTTCTAAAACGTAATTTCCATACCATAAAAACGGCTTCATAAACAATTGATTTCGACATTTTTGAAGTTCCTTCGATTCTGTCTGTAAAAACAATTGGAATTTCTTTTAACTTAAATCCTTTTTTCCACGCTTTGAAATTCATTTCAATCTGAAAAGCATATCCATTTGAACGAATGTAATCAAGATTTATTGATTCTAAAACTTTTATTTTGAATGTTTTGAAACCTGCCGTTGCGTCGTGAATTGGCAGACAAGTGATTATTCGAGTATAAATATTTGCAAAATAACTTAACAACAATCTCGAAATTGGCCAATTTACAACATTCACGCCTTCAACATATCTACTTCCGATTACTAAATCGAATTCGCTCAATTTTTCAATCATTTTCGAAATCATTTTCGGGTCGTGAGAAAAATCAGCATCCATTTGAACTACGTAATCAAACTTATTTTTTATAGCAAACTTAAATCCTTCAACATAAGCAGTACCAAGTCCTAATTTCCCAATTCGTTTCAGTAGATGAATTTTTTCGTTAGTTTTGCTTCTGTTTTCAACATATTCCCAAGTTTTATCTGGAGAATTATCATCAACAATAAGAATATAAAAATCGGGATATAATTCTCCGAGTATATTCAAAAGATCTTCGATGTTCTCCATTTCGTTGTATGTTGGAATTATAATAATTGTTCTCATTTTTCAAAATGTCCTTTTCCTAAAAGTACCACAAAAACTGTTCTAAATAATATTTTCAAATCCATTCTAATTGAGATATTCTCAATATAAAAAAGATCGTAATTCAACTTATTTTTTACATCTTCAATATCTTCATCATATTTATGTTTTACTTGCGCCCAGCCTGTTAAACCAGGTTTTACTAATAATCTTCTTTTATAAAATGGAATTTCTTTGGCAAATTGTTCAACAAAAATTGGTCTTTCTGGTCTCGGACCAACTAAACTCATTTCACCTTTTAATACATTATACATTTGTGGGATTTCGTCAATTCTCACTTTTCGAATGAAATTCCCAACTTTTGTAATTCTCGAGTCAATTTTGCTTGCCCAAACTGCTCCACTGTTTTTTTCGGCATCTTGAATCATTGAACGAAACTTAAGTACTGTGAATTTTCTTCCTTTCAAACCAACTCGTTCTTGCTTATAAATTATAGGTCCATGACTTTCTAATTTTATAGCCAAAGCAGTTAAAATGATAATTGGAGAAGTAATTGTAAGTAGGAAAAGTGAAATAAAAATATCCATCAACCGTTTTATTTTTTTTTCAAAATCTGTCAATAATTTTGGGTTTATTTCAATTAGTGGGACACCATAAACTGAAGCCGATTTAACTTGTCCCGTTAACATTTGAAACAAATCTGGAACAACTTTTATAACAACTCCAAGTGAATCACATTTTGAAATTACAGTCAGTAAATTATCTTGATTTTTTTCATCAAGTGAAATGATAATTTCTTTTACATTCCCTTCCAAAATATGCCTTTCAATTTCTTCTAATTGTGATAGAACCCTAACGCCGTTATATTCTTTTCCAACATTCTTATAATCCACCGCAATAAAACCAACAACATCTAATCCAAGTGGGCGATTCTTTTTGATAGAATTTAGAATTTCTTTAGATTTTTTATTGTAACCAATAATTAGAGTATTATGCCTTCCAATTCCAGAGACAAGTAAATATCTTTGAATTGCACGATAAAGCAAGCGTCCAAAACCTACAATCGAGAGTAAAATTCCCCAATAAATTATAATTAAGTAGCGGGAATTTGTAACTCCTGGTCGACCAACATCATCAAAAAATATTAAAGAAAATAAAACAAAAACACCTATAAATGTTGTCTTAAAAAGTGTTGAAATTTCTTCAAAACGAGAATCAGCAAACCAAGGTTTATACATTCCGACAGCAAAAAATATAAGTAGCCAATAAAGATAAATTACTAACATCGGGAGCAAAAATGTTGGTTTTATCACCATTGAAAACATTCCACTTTCAACTCTAAAAAAGTAATAAATTATCCAAGCTAAGTTGATTGTAATAAAATCTATCAGAAAAATGTAAAATCTATCGTATTTTTTTTTCATTAAGTAGTTTTTTGATTTTGTGAATGATAATTAACCTAAAAAGTTGGCTATTTTTTCACCAATTGCCAAACTTGCTGTAGCCGCTGGCGAAGGTGCATTTAAAACATGAACAACATTTTTATCTTGCAAAATAGCAAAATCATCTAAAAGTTCGCCATTAATTTTGCAAGCTTGCGCTCTAATTCCGGAACCTCCTAGTGTTAAATCTTCTTCTTGAATTGATGGAATTAACTTTTGCAAAGCTGAAACAAATGCTTTTTTATTAAATGAACGATAAAACTCGCCAATTCCTACTTTCCAATATTTTTTAGCAACTTTTCTAAAACCAGGCCAAGAAAATGTTTCGAGTGTATCGTTTAGGTTGAAATCTGTTTTGTTGTATCCTTCGCGTTTGAACGAAAGGACAGCATTCGGTCCAGCTTCAACTTCGCCCGAAATCATTCGCGTGAAATGAACTCCGAGAAATGGGAAATTTGGGTCGGGAACAGGGTAAACCAAATTCCTAACTAAATTTTTCTTTTGTTCTGATAATTTATAATATTCCCCTCGAAATGGAATAATCCGAAGGTCAATCTTTTCTTGCGTCATTTGTGAGATTCTATCTGAAAAAAGTCCCGAACACGAGATTAATTTGTCGGCGTAAAATTTCCCATTTTGTGTAAATACTTCAATTGAATTTGGATTTTCTGAAATACCAATCACTTTCTGATTGAAATAAATTTCGCTTCCTTTTTGCTCGATTATTTCAGCATATTTTTCCGAAACTGAGGTGTAATTAATAATTCCAGTTTGTGGCACATAAATTCCTTTGATACCCGCAACATTTGGTTCATAATTTTTGATTGATTTCTCGTCGAGATATTCCAAATTTTGCAAACCGTTTGCTTTTCCTCTTTCGAACAAAATGTTCAAATATGGTATTTCCTCTTCTTTTGTGGCAACAATAACTTTACCACAAATTTCATATTTGATTTTATGTTCATCACAAAAATTGAGCAATTTTTCGTAACCCAAACGCGTGTTTGTTGCTTTCAGACTTCCGGTTTTGTAGTAAATTCCAGAATGAATTACTCCGCTATTATGACCAGTTTGATGAAACGCAACCCGATTTTCTTTTTCGAGAATAACAATTTTTAGTTTGGGATTTTTTTCTAAAATGCTCAATGCAGTTGCTAAACCAACAATTCCCGCACCAATAATTATTATATCTGATTTCATAGCTATATTAAAGTTGTTGGAATTACATTTTCAAAATCGAGATAATTCGCAGAAATTAGAAAATATTGGTCAATTCCAATTTGATTTGAAAGTTTATGTAATTTATTTATGTCCGAAAAATCGCCTGTTTTTTTTACTTCAAAAGCAGATTTTCCGTTTAGTATAAAATCTATTTCCATTCCGTTTCGTTTTTGAAAATAATTTATTGTCCCATTTTGTTTCAGATTAAGAAAGACTGAATTTTCTAAAATTGCTCCTTCAGAAACTGACGAAAATTGATTAATTAATCCTGTGTCGCAAAAATAGAATTTTCGAGTACCACTAATTTCTAAATCTTTATTCTTTGTGAATGGAGAAATAAAATGAATAAAATACGAACCTTCAAGCAAATTCAGAAAAGAATAAACCGAATCTCGGCTAATTCCTACAAGTGAGGCAAGTTTTGTGATGTCGATTTTTGAGCCAACTCGTTCCAAAAGCAAAAATATCATCTTTTTGAACGAATCAACTTTCCGAAAATCAGCCAAACTTATCAAATCTTTTTGGAAATATGATGAAAAAATATCAGACAAGATATATCCCTTTTGTTGAACATTTTCTTCAAGAACAACTTGTGGAAATCCACCATATTTCAAATATTCATCATAATATTTGGTTAGTTTTTCGTGCAAAATTCGGTTTTTGTTTAATACTTTGGATTGAAAATCATCATAATTTTCAATTAAAATATTCTTAAATTTTAGGAATTCTCGAAAAGTTAACGGAAATAGTTCAAATAATATTTTCCTTCCGGCAAGCGATTCTGGGAAAAAATTTTTCAAATAAAAGCCACTTGAACATGAAACGAAAAACTTAAAATTATAGTTATCGTGAAGATATTTTAGTACAGAAGTTAAATTCGGCATAAATTGAATTTCATCAATAAAAATGTACGCCTTTTCGTTTGCTGATATTCCATACGCTTTTAGATTTTTCACAATATTATTGTAATCATTTTCCTCAAAAGTTTTTCTCTCCATAATATTTTCGATGTCAAAATAATATTTATTTGGCGAAGAAATTTTATTAAAGATGGATTTAAGTACAGTTGTTTTACCTGTTCTTCGCATTCCTGTTAGAACAATAACTTGCTTTGTATCAACTTGTTCAAAAAGCTGTTTTTCTATTTCTCGTTCAAAAATCATAGGCAAAAATAAAAACTTAAAATCATTAAACAAAATCCTATTCGACATATTTTATATAATTTTGTCGAGTTGTATTCGACAGATTTAGCATAGTTTTGTCGAATAATCTGGAAATTAGTCATTTAATAAAGAAAGTAACTTTTCGCTATTTTTTCTTCTATCAAAATTATTCACAACAAATTTTCTTGCTTCTTCATTTTGAAATCCTATTTGGGAATTTAGAACTTCTTCGCAAGTTTTAGAAAAAATTTTGGCATTATTTGGTAAAACTCGTTTTCCAAAATTGATAGAATCAAATATTTTTGCTAAATCAGTGTTCTCAATTGTAGAAAGAATAACTGGAATTCCGCAAGCCCAACTTTCAAAACACTTAACTGGAATATTTCCACCTGTATCTTTTTTTATTTCCTTTCGTGGAATTATTGATAAATCGGAACAAGCAACTAATTTAGCAATTTCTTTTGAACTTAAATTAGGAAAAGAAAGAAAGGGAATTTTTCCTTGTATTTTTGTTAAAACATTTTCCAAGTTATCACCACTCCCAATCGAGAGGAAAAATATATCGTTTTGAGGATTGATATTCAGAAGAATTTCAGGAATCAACTCAATATCGTTCATTCCGTAGTTATATGACCCAAAATAGATAATTACTTTTTTATTGGTTGGAATATTGTATTTTTTGCGAATTTCGGCTCTTTCAATTCCATCAATCGGATGGAAAATTTCTGTATCAGCACCATTAAATATTATCTCACATTTTTCGGAATTATCAATTTTACTTAAAACATTTTGTTTGTCGCCATTTGCAGTTACAATAATCTTATGTGAATTTTTAAGTAAATATTTTTCAATTTTGGATAATCCTTTTATATAAAATTCATTTGTCAAAATTCCAAGTTCAATTCCAATATCGGGCCAAACATCGCGAATATCAAAAATAAACTTCGCTCTTTTAATTTTTGAATAAATTAATGCGGCAAGCGAAGTAAATATTGGTGGCGAAGATGAAATAACAACATCTGGTTTGAATCTATTAAAAAGTAGATAAATTAGCGAAGATTTGAAATACGAAATGTATGATAAAAGTCTGCCAATTAATGAATGAGAGCCAACAAACCAAATTGGAAGATAAATTATGTTTTCAGTTTCATTTTTAACGATTAATTTTCCTTTAAATCCATCAAAAATTTTCCCGAGAGGATAACTTGGTTTTGGTGAAATTATAAAAACTTCGTGACCAGCATTTCGCAAAGATTTTACAAAATAATCAGCTCG
>DYSW01000065.1 GCA_020726285.1 Melioribacter roseus | reverse complement strand
TCAATAATTAATTGATGAAAAAGTTCAGTAAATATTTATCTAACTGCAAATATTTCATTATTTTTTCTTTACTAAAGTGATTTCTAAACACAGACGAAAAGTAGATTTTATGAACAGAATTAAACCCAAAAAACTGAATAATGGTGATGTTATCGGAATAATTTCTCCAGCTTCTTCAATTGACGATTTTTCGAGACTCGAGAATGCAACCAAGTATTTTGAAAAATTGGGATATTTTGTGAAAATTGGGAAAAATGTTGAAAAAAAAGAAGATTATTTAGCTGGAAATGACGAAGAACGATTATCAGATTTTCATCAAATGTTTGAAGATAAAGATGTGAAAGCAATATTTTCGCTTCGTGGTGGTTACGGTTCGGCAAGATTGTTGGATAAAATTAATTTTTCTATTATTCGCAAAAATCCAAAAATATTGGTTGGTTATAGTGATATAACTGCTTTGCAACTTGCGATTTATAAAAAAACTGGTTTGATTACGTTTGCTGGATTGATGGCATCAACTGATTTTGGAGATGAAATAAATTCGTTTGCAGAAGAGCAATTTTGGAGAATTTTAACAAGTAAGCAAAAAGTTGGAATTATCAAAAATCCTGAAAACGACAATCTGGAGTCGAATTCAAACAAAATTGCAAATGGAATTCTGCTTGGCGGAAATTTATCTGTGCTTACTTCAATTATCGGAAGTAAGTTTTTGCCCGATTTTTCAGAAAAAATTCTTCTTTTGGAAGACATTGATGAAAAAACTTACAGAATTGATAGAATGCTGAATCAAATGCGATTAGCAAATATTTTGGAAAAGGTGAATGGATTTGTTCTTGGTAAATTTACGAATTGCTTTGAAAGTAAAGAAAATTCAAATCATGAATTGAATAGAATATTTACTGAATATTTTGGGAATAAAAAACCCGTGATTAATAATTTAAGTCACGGGCATATAAAATTTAATTTAACTTTACCAATTGGTTCGCTAACAAAAATTAATGGAAAGCAAAAAACAATCGAAATATTAGAATCTGTAGTTAGCTGATTTTTGCTAATAGTTCATCAATTTTTTGAGCAAGCAATTCTAATGAAATTGATTTTATAGTCAATTTGTTTTTTTTGAGTACAATTAAAGTCGGGTCGCCTTCACCACGTTTTTGTTTTAATAAATCGTAGCCAAGTCTGTTTCTGTCGTTAGTAATTGGTAAAAATTCTTCTAAAGAATTAACAATGTTATAAACTTTTGCTTCAAGTGAATTTACATCACCTTTTTCTACAATTAAACCTTTTTCAAAACTCATCGTAAATCCTGTTTTTTTGATTGCAAAATTACCAAAGAATTTGCTTCTAACAAACAAAGAAAAATTTTATTCCTTAAGAAAAAATAAACAATAGTTAATTAGATTTTTAATATCGAATTATTATGATTATGGACAAAAATAACTACAAGAAAATGTTCTCAAATTTCAATTTTCCGATTTTAATAATTTGGGCTAATTTCGAAGCTATTTATACCAATCGCTATTTTGAAAAGGAAATTCAAAGACATAGAATTTCAACAAATCTCATCTTACAAAACCCAGAATTTCGGATTAATATTGAGAAAATGAGAAATAATTTGAATATCACTTCTGAATTTTCGCTTATTGCTGATGGGTCGGTAGTTTTTTTAAGAATAATGATTTCTAAAATTGAAGAAATACCAATTCCAAACAAAAAAAATGAAAATGAACTACTAAGAATGGGAATTTCAGAAAAAGGGAACTCGGAAATATTACCAAAACAAGTAAATCAGCAATCTTTTAAAGAGTGGAAAGTTTGAAAGTTGGAATGAACTCGAGCGATGTATCTGCAATTTTAGGAAAGCCGAATTTTGCTCAAAAAGGTGTTTCTGAAATTTGGAAATACAAATATTCACCAAATTTAATTGGCGATGTTGTGTAAACTTCAACACCATCAATTGGGTAAGAAAGTACAGGGAGAGATAAAGTTCCAGTTCCGTGTGTTACAAATGAATTAATTGCTGACCAAGAACCAAATTGTGAAGTAGCTGAATAATAAGCTCGTACTTGCCAATAATATGTAGTACCTGGATTAAGTCCAGTTAAATTAGCATATAAAGCACTTGTTGCAGTAGCAGTAACTGTTACAATTCCGACATTTTCACTTACACTATTAGCAGATAACGAAATAGTCACATTATCTTGTGCATTCAAAAAGTTGAACGCTAATTTGAGATTATTTTGTAATAAATGTTCTTAAGAAATTATTTTTTTTTGATATAATTAAGGAAAATAATTGCTGTTGTTACAAAACCTAAGCAAATTCCAAAAAAATCTGCTAAAAAATCATAAATGTCTGCGCTACGGTGTGGGACATACATTTGATGAATTTCATCAAAACCTGCATAAAGTGTTAGAATTGTGAAAGATAAAAAAAATAGATGGGAAATCTTAATTTTCCGCTTATAGAATATTAAAAATTGTATATAAAAAAAAGTTAAGAAATAGAAGGCAAGAAAGTGTTTCACTTTATCACTAAAATGAAATCTATCAATGTGGTAATTTCCTGGTATTGTTGTTAAAGTAAATATTAATAACCAATATGCAATCAGCGGAAATAATGCATATTTGCGTGGATTTTCTTGTATAAATTTATAGTATCGATTCATTCAAAAACTTTATTGTTTTAGGTAAATTCTGCATAACATCATTAGCTGTAAAACCAAATTCCGTCTTATCAAGAGCTAGTAAATCTGCAGATAAACTATGTAAGTAAACTGCTGAAATTATTGCTTGACTTATCTCATTTGTTTGAGGAACTAAACCTGCAATTACTCCAGTTAAAACATCTCCCATTCCAAATTTTGCCATCCCAGAATTTCCTGTCGTGTTCACAAACACTTCCCCATTAGGTTGAAATATTATTGTCGGCGAACCTTTTAGCACTAAATAACTTTGAGTTTCTTTAGTAAAACCGCTTCCGTAAGATAAAACGTCTTTTTGAAGTTCCTCCAACGATATTCCTATTAATTCAGAGAATTCTTTGTGATGTGGAGTTAAAATAAAATTACTTAAATCGTACTTTTGATAATTATTATTTAGTGGAAATAACCCATCAGCATCTATTACAACTCTTTTTCCTGCAGATTTAACTAATATTTTTAGAATTGCTGCTTGAGTTTCAACTTCTCTTCCCAGTCCCGAACCAAGTGAAATGACATTTGCCCAATTTAATTTTTCTTCAAGACAAGGAAGATCTCTTTCAGTTAGATATTCATTTTCTCCATAGGACAAGTAAATAATCCCAGTTTTTTCATCTTGAATTTGCGTCCGAATTTTCTTAGGAATGGCTAAAAAAGCGGCACCAATTCCTACAAAAAATGGTGAATTTCCTGAAAAATATGCGGCTCCAGTATATTTTTCTGAACCAGCAATAGTAAATACTTTTCCAGCTGAATATTTATGCAAGTTCTGTTTTCGTTTTGGTAAAGCAAAGGCTGCATCTTCAGGTTCAATCAGATAAATATTAGCTTCGAGAGAACTGAAATATTCATCACCAATTCCAATATATCCTTTTTCAATTTTACCAGAATTCAATTTTCCGTCCTGAATGAACAAACCTTGTTTAAATTCGCCCAAAGAAATTGTTAAATCAGCATTAAATATTGTTTCGCCAAAACCTGTATCAGCATTAATTCCAGTTGGAATATCAATCGCTACTCTGATTGATTCGAATTGATTAACTTTTTGAATAATAGATTTTAACGGTTCTACCAAAATTCCATTCGAACCAGTACCTAAAATTGCATCTATTATTAAACTTGATTTTTCTATTTTTCTGAGACTTTTAATTCCATCAAATTGCCAGATTTTGCCTCTATCAGTTTGATTTATCAACTCTTGAAGAATTTCAAAACTAATTTTAGCATCTCCTTTTAATTGAGAATAATCATATAAAAGTAAAATATTTACCAAAAATCCATTGTTAATAAAATGTCTTGCAACTGCAATACCATCGCCGCCATTATTCCCTTTGCCAACTAAAATTCCAATTTGAGAAATTCCTTCTATTAGATTGAAATTCTGCTTAATTGAATTA
>DYSW01000064.1 GCA_020726285.1 Melioribacter roseus | reverse complement strand
AGTTCAACCGAGACTCCTCGCTGGGCGCTGCGCGCCGCTCAGAGTCCTATTTATTGGCGGTTCGGTTTTAATCTTCCATTTTTAAAATCTCCTTTATTTTCTGTTCAACTTTATTAAAATCAACATTTCCGTCAATAGTGCAAGTGCAAGTTTTTATAATATCTACATTTTCGTCATTTTTTTCTATCCTAGAAATGAATTTTATTAAATTAAGTTTTTGTATTATTTCTTCAGGTAAAACATTGCCATTCCTGTCAAAAAATTTCAATAAATAATTATTATCCGAATAACGAATGTCTATAGTAAAATTATATCTGTTCTGATGATACCAGTTATCGATAAATGCACAAGGTTTTCCATCGGCAGTTACCCAATAATTCGTATTTGTAAACGGGCTAAATTCAGATACTTTATTTTCTAATTTGGTTTTATAAAACACATATGACCTTAATTCCGCTTTACGAAGCCAACCTGGTGCAGTGCTTCGTGCAAGTTCAATATTACCATTCAAATTATTGATTTGAAAATTAAGACAATACTCAATAATTCCTTTATTTTTTATAAATAAAGATTTCCAATCATTATTATTTTCTTGAAAATTATCTACAATCTTTTGCAAATCGTCATTTAATGAATTGATTTCTACATTATCTAAAAGTTCTTTCAAATAATTGCTTTTTGAATCATCATTAAAAACCTTTCGCCAATTATCTGCTTTAGCCCTTAAACCTTTTTCAAAATTGCAGAAAGTGTAATGACCTGAAATAGGAACTAAGTAATCGCCAAACGTAAGTAATGCTCTTTGAAACAAGTATTTATAATTATCTAGAAATACCTCACTAAACAACTTGTTCATTTTTTCGGAATAATCTAAAAATTGATTTATATCAAATCCATTGTTGGTTTTTGAAAAATTTAAAATAAAACCAATTTGTCCATTGAAATATGAATGCTGCTCTATTTTTTCTAATGCTTTACTCCATATATTTGAATTATCATCAAGAATTAATTTTGCCTTGATTTTTTCTTCTTCACTTTGTTCTTTTACAAAGAAATCTATTTTGGTATCAGTTTTTGAAAGATAATCATACAAGTCGTCAATATGACCACTTAAATCTTTAATAGAACGAACGGCTTTATAAAATAATTCAGGGTCTTCAATACGAGTATTATTTATCAAGTTTGTGCAAACTCGCATCCATTTGTGATACAAATTTCTATTTGTATCGTCTAATTTACCTTTCAGAATAAAAAACTGTGAAAGAGCATAAAAGCGTGTCCGTTCCCAATAAGTTGGTTTATTGGTATCATCTTGTAATATGTTTTCAAAGTGTTTTGCCCTATCATCAAACGAAGTTAGACAATCCAAAATTTCTGATAATTGTTGTAGCGTGATTGATTTTTCAGAATAAACATTTTTATATTCCGTGAAGATGTTGAACGTGTCCTTAAATTTTCTGTCAATATCTTTCGTTTCGGCAATAAAATTTAATGTGACACTTTTTAAAAAATTCAAATACCTACTATCAACTTCTTTTAGATTAATAGAATCAGTGTCTTTTTCAAATTTCCAAAAAACATCTAACCATTCATTATCCAGTTTTGATTTGTTGTCGTGGTCAAACAGAACCGAAAAGTTTGCTTTGAAGTTTTCAAAATCAGTGAGCGGTTTCCCACGTGAATTCATTTTTACATAAATCTCATCGTCCAACTTAAATTGTTCCAATGGTAAAAAATGAAATATTACAGGGCAATTTACATTGCATAATAAATTAAAAAGTCCTTCATTGGGCTCTTTGAATTTTACTTGAATAACATCAAGCATATTCAACATTGCCTTTACGGTCGGGTCGTTTTTCCACGATAGAAAAAACCATTTTGAATCAGCAATCTGTTTACTAATTTCTATATCATTTTGAAAAACAATGCTTTCATTCACTAATTTCAAACAAAAATCTTCCGAGCTTGGTCGTGTTTCATAAGTGAATTTTGATAAAATCTTTTTATTGTTATCGATTAACGTTCCAAGTGACAAAAACCAATGTATTAAAAATAAAGTTGTTAGGCGTTGCTGTCCGTCTAATGGAATGAGTTCTTGCTTATCTACCTTGCCATAAACAAAATGTAAATTAGTTTTTACATTGTTTGCCAATGAATTGGCAATATCGCCTACAATATCACATTCTTCTTTCTGTAAGTCGGAATACAATTTGTCCTGAACATAATCCCGCTGAATAGCTGGAATTTCAATCGTATAATCGGAAATCAACTTCCAAAATGTAAATTCTTTATTCTCCAGATTCATCATCATTAATTATAAGATAATTATTTAAAATCGTTTTCATTTCTTCAAGATATGCATCCATATCTTTTTTGTCCCATTTTACATTCTGTTCTACATTTTTAGAATAGTATTTTAGGAAAACATTTTTTGTGCAAATTGGGATGAACGAACCTTTTTCATCCAATTCTTTTATTTTATCCCGTTTTCTGTGAAATGGTGCGTTATTCAAACTTGAATTATCAGAAGGTGTTAACAACGCAAGATTTTTTATAGAATGAATGGTTGAACCAGAATCTGACGATAAATCGAATATTTTCTGTTGTAAACTGGCAAACTGAATTTGGTCAATTTCAGACATTGCCAATAATTCAGTAACCTCATTTAATAATCCCTCTTGATTACAAATGAAAGAATCAGTTTTTTGTTCGTTCAATAACTGTCTTTTATCTTTTTCATTTGTAATTTCTTCGGATTGTTGGGCGTGGATATGCTCTATACTCCAACTTGAAATTCTATCAAAAGAAAATTTGTTGAACCCGCCATTCATAGTCGAAATAACATTGAATAGTAATAAAATTTTCTTTGCCTTATCGTAATTGTCATCATAATCAATTTCGTTGAAATCAACTTCTCCAAAATGGGATTTAATTTTTTCTTTTAGTTTCTCAATAAATTGAGATTTTGAATTTGTTTCGGCTAATTCTTTTATCTTTTCAATGCTATTTTCAGCACCGCCAATTTGTAATAAAAAGCCAATGAGATGAAAATATGTGTATTTATTTTCTTCGTCCTTGCTACTATACCATTCTACAAAAGTCCGGTAATATGTCTTTATTTCGTCCCAAAGAAAATCGCGGGTATTGTTGAATTTACTGTCTTCGTAAATCTTTATGTTTTTTATAATTAATTCATTGAAAATGTAAAATGCACGCAGCCTATCGTCCTTTTTAATTTTAAATGGGATTTTGCCTTCGTATTTTGTAGCAACCAAATCAAAAATAAATTCAATATGGTTCATATAAAATTTTGAAGGGTTGATAAAACGCCAAAAATCGGGCATTCTTAATGTATTTTCAATATCGTCCCATTCATAACCTATTTTGATTTGGTGTTTCTTTTTGTCTTTATCTCTGTTAGTTAAATAGAAAATTGCTTTAATGAGTTCGGCATTTGTTAAGTCTATTTTACCTTGATTGTATTTTGCAAATGTTACATTTGGTTTTTCCTCTGAATCGTTGTTGGTATTTATTGGATACCAAATAAAACGAATGTTATTTGCTTTATCTATTATTTGCACTTCGTCATTTTCTGCTGAAATTTCCTGATAATTTGTTTTTAGTAAACCATTGCAAAAGTCTCCAACATTAATATTTGCTTCATTTTCATCAAACCATTTTTTTATAATCAAGAAAGCATCACTCATTCTATAAAAGTCAATATTTGTTTTGTCTATGGCTGTGATACTTGTAATATTTATCAAAAACTCCTTGCTACTATAATTTTCTTTTTCTCTTGTTTCATATTCTATTGAAAAAAGATTACTTCCTAACTTTAATAATTTTATAGCCTCTTTCAAATATGATAGTAGAATATAAATTGTTGTCAGCCGCTGTTGTCCGTCAACAACTTCCCAAACTTCATTTACTTTGTGTCTTACAATCAAAGGTTGTAAGCAATAAAACTCGCCTTCATCCTTTTTGCTTTTTTTTTGAAATTCAAGAATGTCGTTTAACAAATCTATGATTTGCTGTTCTTCCCACCGATACCCACGTTGATAACTCGGAATATAAAATTGCTTTCCGAGTAACTCGCTGATTGACTTTAATTCTATTTCATTTTCGGGCATAATTTTTCATTTTTTTTATTTGGTACTCTTTCTCAAGGAGTAATTAGTATTTTTTGGTCGTTGTCTATTTGTTATCGCACTGTCGTCCTAAACTGACCGCCAACGGTTGAGGCTATATGCAGTAAGGGATTGCGGGCTGCTTTCCTGTCCAACCGCACCGAAGTTTAAGCGTGGCAGAATGCTTGAATTACCACTGAAACCCTTATTGTATATAGCCTTTATTGGAGCCCTGTGCATTGTTTTCTTAGAAGTTTTCAAGTATGAATTTCACAATTTTGTCCTTAC
>DYSW01000030.1 GCA_020726285.1 Melioribacter roseus | reverse complement strand
ACTGATTACTCAAAAAAATCTTCATTTTTTGTTATCTAACATTAAAATTTTAATTTAGACATCAAAACTTATTTATTTTTTTGAAAGGAAAAAATATGATTTCAGAAGGAATAAAAGTTTCCGATTTCAGCCTACCAAATTCTGAAGGAAAACAGATTTCATTAAGTGAATTTTTCGGCAGCAAAGTTGTCCTTTATTTTTATCCAAAAGATGATACTCCAGGTTGCACGACAGAAGCATGTAATTTTCGGGATAATTTCCTCGATTTTTCGGAATTTAACGCCGTAATTTTGGGAATAAGCAAAGATTCCGTCAAATCGCACCACAAGTTTAAAGAAAAATATCAACTGCCGTTTGAACTATTAAGCGATGAAAACCTTTCGGTTATCAACCAATTTGGAGTTTGGGTTGAAAAATCACTTTATGGTCGGAAATATATGGGCGTAGAGCGTTCAACTTTTTTGATTGACGAAAATGGTGTTTTAACAAAAATCTTTAGAAATGTGAAAATAAAAAACCATACAACTGAAGTTCTGAAAGCGATGGTAAAATGATGCCAAAAGTTTACGTTACAAGACGAGAAGTTTTTAGTTCAGCACATCGACTTTTCAATTCAGATTGGGACGAAAATCAGAACGAAGAAATTTTTGGCAAATGCAATAACTTTTTTGGTCACGGACACAATTACACACTTGAAGTAACGGTTTTTGGCGAAGCAAATCCAGAAACGGGCTATGTTGTCGACTTAAAAAAACTTAAAGATATTATTCGCGAGAAAGCTAAAAATCATCTTGATCATAAACATCTTAATTATGATGTAGATTATTTCAAAACGCACAATCCAACTGCGGAAAATATTGCAATCTACATTTGGAAAATGCTCGAGAATGAAATTCCGAGTGGGAAATTATATTCAGTAAAAATTTACGAAACGGAGAATAATTATGCCGAATACAGAGGCGAATAAAGTTAATTTAGAAAATATTTCGGGTTTGGTTGGAAATTTGCTAACAGAACTTGGCGAAGATAAAGACCGCGAAGGTTTATTGCGAACACCAATTCGGGTTGCAAAAGCTTATGAATTTATAACAAATGGTTACCGACAAAATATTGATGAAATTGTAAACGGAGCAATTTTCGAAGAAGACCACAACGAAATGGTTGTTGTCCGCGATATCGAAATTTATAGTATGTGCGAGCATCATCTTCTTCCGTTTTATGGAAAAGCTCACGTTGCATATATTCCAAATGGAAAAGTAATTGGATTAAGCAAAATTCCACGAATTGTGGAGGTATTTGCTCGAAGATTTCAGATTCAAGAAAGATTAACCAAACAGATTGCAGATACTTTGATGGAAATTCTTCACCCTGAAGGCGTTGCGGTTGTAATTGAAGCATATCACATGTGTATGATGATGCGAGGAATTCAGAAACAAAATTCGTTTACAGTAACAAGTGCAATGCGTGGCGAATTTATGAACGATGAAAAAACGCGAAACGAATTTATGCAATTAGTAAGATTGCAGGCGCCAAATGCAATCTAAGACAGTTTTTATTACTGGTTCGAGTAGTGGAATTGGCAAAGCGTTAGCAAGAAAATTCAATGCAGAAGGATTTTTCGTTTTTCTTGCTTCAAGAAACGTAAAAGATTTGAAGATTTTGCAAAATGAATTAAAATTTGCTGAAAATTCCAAAATTATTGAATTTGATGTTCGAAATTATGCTCAAGTTTTCAGCCAAATAAAATCATTATCTGAAAATTTTTCCATTGATTATTTAATTAATAATGCTGGAATCACAGTTTTTAAGTCTGTTGAAAATACTTCAATTAATGAAATTGATGATATTCTTTTAACAAACTTAAATGGCGTAATTTATACAACAAAAGCAATTCTTCCGTTTATGCTCGAAAAACAAAGCGGAACAATTGTGAACATACTTTCAATTGCTGCTGAAAAAATCTACACGGAAAGTTCAGTTTATTCGGCAAGCAAAGCCGGTTTATTGGCTTTCGGAAATGTTTTACGCGAAGAAGTTAGAAATCAGAATATTCGAGTTATTAATGTTTTACCTGCAGCAGTTGCAACACCAATTTGGCATCCAAAATCGTTAGAAAAAAGTGGTAAAAAAATGATGAAAACAGAAGATTTGGCTGAATTCATTTTTATCAATTTAGTTGAAAATTCAGTTGTTGCCGAAGAAATTACATTCCGTTCGATTTATGGAATTTGAAAATAATACCGCCGATTATAGAATTACCTTCGAGAAGTTAGTTTCTCGAAGGTAATAAAAATTGTAGTTAATTTGCTAATGGCAAAGAAAAGTTAGGAACAGATTCGTTAAATTTTTGATTTCTCTTTTCTTTTAGTAAACTTTGAATTTGCTTGTCCAAGTCTTCTTTTGAAGTCAAACCTTCTATTTTGCTTACTACTTTTCCATCTTTATTCAAAAAGAAAGTTGTTGGAATTGCGTGAACTTCGCCAAATTGATTTGGTGTAGATAAATCTCCCCAAACAATTGGATAGTTTATTTTGTAGTTTTTAATGAAAGGAATTACGTCTTTTTCAGTATTTCCACCTCTTGTAACTTTATCTAACGCAACTCCGATTATTTCGAAATCGGCATTTTGATATTTATTCTTCAATTCAACTAGATCTGGAATTCCTTTTCTACACGGCGGACACCAAGTTGCCCAAAAATCAACTAAGACAACTTTTCCTCTGTAATCGGAAAGATTGAGTATTTTTGCACTTTTTTGCTGTTGATAATGCACAGGATAAGGACCTTGTGCTGGAACTTCATCTGAATTATTTATTAATATAAATAGTGCTGCAACTACAACAAATGCAATTGTATAAAGTCGACTACGTTGTTTTTTGTCGAATCCAAAATATGTGGATTGTTCTTTTTTTTCTTTCATTTCTATTTCCTTAGTAATTTTCGTACATGTTATTTAATTCATCAACAAACTTTTGAATATTTTCTTGAGTAAACCCTTTTTCTACTGCTGCATTTTCAAGAGTTCCCCAAATTGGTTCACCACATCGCAAACATCTAATTCCTTTTTCCATCAGATATGTTACTGAATCTGGCAAAATTGAAACAAGTTCTTCAATTTCAATTTCCTTCGTTATTTTCACTTTTTATTTTCTCCTTTTTCTTTGTCGGAATCGCAATAATCAGTCCAATTAAACCACCATACAAAGTTGAGTATAATGGATTACTTTGAATTGTGCAGCTGCCAGAATTGCAACCGATAAAATAGTAGTAAGCGTATCCGCCAATCATTCCAATTATTATTGGCAAAAATCGTTTAATAATAAATTCCTTGCTTATTTTCATTTCATTCTTTCTTAAAAGTAACAAGTTAGATTAAAATAAGAGTAAAAAAGTTTCATAGTAAATCGAGTATGATCCCAAAATTATGATACTTAGTAACAGCAAATTTACCTGGAGTGAAATGATTTTTATCGCCTCCGGCAAGTGCAAATCCAATTTTTTCTCGATTATTTAATTGAGCAAAAACTGAAATGAAAGCAAATAAAATTAAAAATATTTTTTTCATGCAGGCTCCACTAAACAAATTTGATTTAATTTTGATTTATCCAGAATGCAACGGAACAGTTCTTGTCTCTGCTTGTAAAGAAAATTATGGAATTAAATTTATTACTAATCGAAAGAATCTATTGTATTTGATTTTCTTAACACAATTAATATTAATTAGAAGAGCATTATTTAATAGAATTTCTCATATTTAATGCAGGTTTTTAAGCACATTCAGCATTTCACCATGTAGTAATCCGTTTGTGGCTAAAGTTTGTCTTGAATTAATTTTTAGACTTTTCCCAGAAAAGTCTGTAACAATTCCTCCCGCTTCGCGAACAAGCAAATCGCCAGCACCAAAATCCCAAGCATTTAACGAAACTTCCCAAAACCCGCCAAAAACTCCACTTGCAACATAACAAAAATCAATTGCTGCTGAACCAAGTCGGCGAACCGCTCTCGAATTTTTCAGAAAATATTCAAAAATTTTAACTGCATTTTGATGGTTTGTAGAAATATCATAAGGAAAACCAGTTGCCAAAACAGATTGTGATAAATTCCTATTGGAATTTACATTTATTCTCTTCTCATTCTGATAAGCACCACTACCAGATTCTGTAGCATAAATTGCGTTTTGCATTACATCATAAACAAGTCCTAGAATTGTTTCTCCATTTTTTTGTAAAGCAATTGAGACAGAAAATATTGGTAAACCGTGAGCAAAATTTGTTGTCCCATCAAGCGGGTCAATAAGCCAAATAAAATCCGAAGATTTGTCTGTTCTTCCACTTTCTTCAGATAAAATTGAATGATTTGGATAAGTTTTTTTGATAAAATCGAGAATGATTTTCTCTGATTTTTTATCAATTTCGGTTACAAGATTATTTTCACCCGTTTTGTATTCTATCTGAAAATTCTTGCCAAAACCGGCTCTAATAACTTCACCAGCTTCTAGTGCTATTTGTTTTATTTTTTCTAACATTTTTCATCTTTTTGAATGTATCTAATTGTCTTTTCATTAAAATTGCTTGTTGATATTTGGGGTTTACAAGAACTGCTTTATCGGCAAATAAACTTGCGTTTTCCATATCTTGTTTTCGTACGTAAGCGCCAGCAAGGTTGTAATAAACTTGTTCGTCATTTCCATCTAATTCAATATTTTTTGTTAGATATTTTATAGCCAAATCGTTATTTCCTCGGTTTAGATTGATGATTCCACACCATTTTGCCGAAATTGCATCTGGTGAAATGGAATATTTGCGAATTGCGAAATCGTAAGCCAAATCGTATTGTTTTGCTAAAACCAAATTTTCTATTGCAAATCGATAGTAGCTTTGGATTATTGGGAATTGCCAAATAAGCACATTCATAATTTCGGAATATTTTTGAAATTCGCCTTTTCTTAGATAATAATTTGCCGCTTGTCGCTGAATTCCTTCCCAATCATCTTGTGCTTCAACAAATTTATAGGCGAGCGAATCAATTTTATTTTTGGGTTGAAGAAATGCGTGTCTGTCAATTTTATTTTTGGGATCAATAAAAGGCCAATCATTTTTAAGCATCTTTACTTTCATCGACGAAATTATGGAATCAAATTGCGTGAAATGATAATTTATCACAATAAATTGATGTGGATTTTTGCGATCGAAAACAAATTTTGGCGATTTAGGTAAATAGTCAACTTCTTCCATTTTCTCATAAAATGCTTTTCCAATTAATTGATAACCTTTCAGATTTGGATGAAGGTGATCGTCCATCAAATCATTTCCGATAATTCCAAGTTCACTGTTTTGTGTTAGCTCATTTTCGGCTTCTACCAATGGAATATTGTTAATTTTCGCAAGATTTCTGATTGATTGATTTATCAATTCCGGAGCCCGAAAACGCAACATATCATAATCTTTTGCCAAGCGGAAAAGTGAATCGGCGGTTTGAATATTCCCTTTTTTTAATTCATTTTCCGCCATATTAAAAATTGACGAAGCACTGGCTTTTTTGTCAATTTCCTGCGGAATAAAAGGCGATTGTCCCGCAAGATTTGAAGCCAAAGTCGAAATTAATATCGGAATTTTTGCTTGTTGTACGATTTCAATTAGCTCTGACATATTTTCATTAAACTGTTCAATTCCAGCATTGAAAACTTCATCTCCAAATTTGATTTGCTTGCTTTCCGCCATTCTCGACATCAAAGTTCCGGTTGGTTCTGGTTTATCGGAAAGCATTTCAACTGTACTCGACATTAAATTTCGAACAAGCTGAAAAATCTTGAAATCTTCGAGCCAAATCATAAATTTGATTAACGTCCTATATCTTGTGGTTCTTTCAAGCGAACCAACTCCTAAAGCTCCATAATACTCATTGTGTCCTGCGTAAACTAAAATTAAATCTGGTTTTTGTTCAATTATTGAAGGAACTAAATCCAACAAAGTATAGCTGTTTACGGCAGTTAATCCAAGATTTACAACTTCAATTTTTGAGTAGGGGAAAGATAATTCCAATCTTTGACGAATATATCGCGAAAATGCTCCAAGCGGCATATATGGAAAACCAGCGGCACTACTTCCGCCAATCACAAAAACGCGGAATGAATTGTTCTTTTTTTCCAAAGTAAAAACATCATTAATTGTATTCGGCACGCGTTTTACTTGTTTGAAGAATTTTTTCCCATAATCTGGATTTGAGCCTAAAAATCCAGGTGCAACTTGAATGAAAGCATCGTTGTTGTAGCCGTAATTTGTAATTCTCAATCCAATTTCAGTTCCAACTATTAGCAAAATTGGAATTAAAATCATAATTAAATAAAAAATAAACTTCACTCGGTTTGATGATTTAATTTCTTGTTTCATACTTATTTTATCTTAAAAATTTTAATTTCGAAAGGTTTTAATGAAAATTCTGCTGAATTGATTCTGTTTGCCTTTTCTAAATAATCATACAAAATGCAGTTTTCTTTTCCAATTTCCGCAAGTTTGATAGTTTGATTTTGTTCTGAATTGTTGCCGAAAACCATAAATTTTTCATTCTTAGAATATCTAAAAAACGATAGAATTGATTGATTATTTGGGAAAATAATTTGTTCAATTTCGCCAATTGTGAAAGCAGAATTTGATTTTCGCAGCGAAATCATCTTTTTGTACCAATTAAACAATTCTTCGTTCACTTGCACTTTGTCGGCTTTTCTTTCTTTTCCGAAAGGATGCGATTTTTCATCTTGATAAGAAAATTCTTCCCAAATCATTGGCTTTCTATCGTCGGGGTCATCGCCGCCCCACATACCAACTTCATCTCCGTAGTAAATCATCGGGGCGCCAGGTAAAAGCATTTGAATTGCAACCATAAATTTTTGTTTTTTAATCTCAAGTTCGGATGGCTTGCGAACATCCCAATTTTTATCTTGTGCGGGGTTTCCGTTGTGATCATACCAAATATCTGGATTTACAATCATCGATGCCAATCTTTCGGTATCGTGCGAACCAAGTAAATTCATCAGAACAAATAAATTCTCTTTGGGATACTGATTATATTGAGTTGTTAGTGAATCCCAAAAGGCTTGAACTCCTATTTGATGATTTTTGTCGGAAACAAAATTTTTCACAGCTCGAGTGAATCGATAATTCATAACTGCATCAAAAACATCGCCTTTTAGCCATTTTGATGCGTTAAACATTTTGTAATTTCTCCAATCTTCCCACCAAATTTCGCCAGTTATATATGCGTTCGGATTTATGGATTTCACTTCGGTTCTAAATTCTTTCCAAAATTCAATTTTTACCATTTCCGCAACGTCAAGTCTCCAACCATCAATTCCATCTGCGGGATTTCCGTCGCCATTTGGGTCCATCCATCTTTTCAAAATATCAAAAATATGTTGTTTGATTGGCGGAATCAGACCGTTTTCGTTTTCCTTTAATTCTGGTAAATCTCGAACTCCATTCCAACCTTCGTACGAGAATTCATTCACTTCTGTCTTTAGATTATCGAATTGTTTGATGTAAAACCAGTCAGCAAATTCCGATTTTTCTTGATGTTTGATAACATCTTGAAATGCCCAAAAGTTAATTCCAACGTGATTAAAAACGCCATCAATAATTATTTTCATATCTCGTTTGTGGACTTCGTCAATCAATTTGAGAAAAAGCGAATCTGCCGAAGTCCATTTCCAAGATTTTGCATCAAGTGGATTTTCAGTTTCCCAAATTTTTCTATCTAACTCTGGATTATTTCCAAAATTATTATCAATATGATGAAACATCGAAGCGTCATATTTATGAAGTGACGGAGATTCAAATATTGGATTTAGATAAATAGCGGTAATTCCAAGATTTTGAAGATAATTTAACTTATTCAAAACACCTTGCAAATCGCCACCGTATCTTCTTGTTCCAGCATTCCAATAAAAATCGTGTTCATTTTTTTCCCATTCATTTCTTTCGTACCAATCCGAAGTCCAAGGAGAAATCTGCCAATTATCCGAAAATGAATAAGGCCAGCCACCTTGTATATCAATTGGCTTTGGGTCGTTGCTAGGAATTCCATTTGAGAATCTTTCTGGAAAAATCTGATACCAAACAACTTCTTTTGCCCAAGTTGGTACGTTTGAATTGTGTGTATTTAAACTTATTTGGCTCTGTGCAACAATGATGTTGATGAAGAAAAATATTGCAATTGCGATAATTTTTATTTTCATATTTTCGGCTTATAGAATATTTGTATATTTTATAAATTAATTTTTAAACATACATACTAAAACAGAATATTGAAAAAAATACTTGGAATTTCGGCTTATTATCACGATTCGGCAGCAGCATTAGTAATTGATGGAAAAATTATCGCGGCAGCTCACGAAGAACGCTTTACACGAAAAAAACACGATCACAACTTCCCCAAAAATGCAATCCAATATTGTTTGAAAGAAGCAAAAATATCATCAAACGAATTAGATTATGTTGTTTTTTACGACAAACCATTCTTGAAATTTGAACGATTACTTGAATCTTATCTTGAATATGCCCCAATTGGGTTTAATTCATTCATAAAATCCATTCCACTTTGGATAAAAGAAAAATTGTGGATGAAAGAATTGATTAAAAAAGAACTGAATTACGAAGGTGAAATTCTTTTCCCCGAACATCACGAATCGCACGCCGCTTCTGCTTTTTTTGCTTCCCCTTTTCAAGAAGCTGCGTTCCTTACAATTGATGGAGTTGGTGAATGGACAACAACGAGTTTCGGTGTTGGGAAAGACAATAAAATCAAAATCCTTTCAGAAATAAAATTTCCACACTCACTCGGTTTGCTTTATTCTGCAATTACTTATTATACTGGATTTAAAGTAAACAGCGGCGAGTATAAAGTTATGGGTTTGGCACCTTATGGCGAACCAAAATATGTCGGATTAATTTTGAAACATTTGGTCGATTTAAAAGAAGACGGCTCGTTTAAGTTAAATATGAAATATTTCAACTACGTTAGCGGTTTAACAATGACGAATGCCAATTTTCATAAACTTTTTGGAGGCGAACCACGAAAACCAGAAAGCGAATTGACGCAACGAGAAATGGATTTAGCTCGTTCAGTGCAAGATGTTACGGAAGAAATAATGATACGAATGGCACGCCACATAAAGAAAATTACGAATCAAGAATATCTCGTTTTGGCTGGCGGAGTTGCGTTGAATTGTGTAGCAAATGGCAAAATTTTACGCGAAAATATATTTAAAGATATTTGGATTCAACCTGCGGCTGGTGATGCTGGCGGCGCATTAGGTTCGGCTTTGTTTGCTTGGTATCATTTTCTCGAAAATCCAAGAATTGCTGATAATCAAAACGATTTTCAACAAGGCTCATATTTAGGTCCAGAATTTTCAGATTCCGAAATCAATTTCTATCTTGAAAAATATGGAATAAAAGCCCATAAAACAGACGAAAACGAATTGATTTCAAAAACTTGCGAAATTCTAAATCAAGAAAAAGTTGTCGGCTGGTTTAATGGAAGAATGGAATTTGGTCCACGAGCACTCGGAAATCGCTCAATAATTGGAGATGCTCGCTCTGAAAAAATGCAATCAACAATGAATCTGAAGATAAAATTCCGCGAAAGTTTTCGTCCATTTGCCCCTGTGGTTTTGGAAGAAAAAATATCGGAATATTTTGAGATAGACAGACCAAGTCCGTATATGCTTCTTGTTGCTGACGTTAAAAAGGAATTACGATTTGGAATGACAGAAGAACAAAAAAGTTGGTTTGGAATACAAAAATTAAATGTAAAACGCTCAACAATTCCCGCGATAACACACATTGATTATTCCGCAAGAATTCAAAGCGTAAGCAACAAAACCAATCCCAAATTCCATAAATTGCTCATAGAATTTGATAAAAATTATGGCTCTGCCGTTCTCGTAAACACTTCGTTCAACGTTCGGGGTGAACCAATTGTTTGCACTCCAGATGATGCTTACAAATGTTTTATGCGAACGGATATGGACGTGCTTATCCTTGGAAATTACATTTTATACAAAGAAGAACAAGAAAAATTGAAAAACGACATTGATTGGAAAAAGGAGTTTGACTTAGATTGATTTTACAGGAAATAAAAAATATTGATAGTAGCCTCAAAAAATTGAAAGAATTTGGAATAGTTGTTGGCGGTATTCTAATAATTATTTCATCTATTTTATTTTATAATGACAATGAATTTCAAATTTGGTTGTTCGCTGGACTATATTTAATTCTCATAGGGCTAATTTTACCAAAACTGCATTTTTTCCCACATAAAATTTGGATGATTTTAGCTGTTCTGCTCGGCATCGTAATGAATAAAATTATTCTATTTGTTATGTATTTTCTTATAGTAACTCCAATTGGATTAATAGGTAAAATTTTTGGGAAAGAGTTTTTAGACAGCAAATTAGAAAACGGCAAAAAATCTTATTGGATCGGCAAACAAGAACAATCAGATCCAACAAAACAATTTTAGAAAGGTGATTTATGAGTAAAGTTTCAATTTTATCAGAACTTTGGGAGTTTCTGAAAGTGCGAAAAAAATGGTGGTTATTGCCAATTGTTCTTTTTTTAGTACTTCTCGGTGGTTTAATAATTTTGACTCAAGGTTCTGCGTTGGCTCCGTTTATTTATGCGATATTTTAAATTAAAATTTGACAATTTAAAATTAATACGTATAATTCGAACCTAAATTTTCGTTCTTATCATATTGGAGGGGTGGCAGAGTGGTTTAATGCGGCGGTCTTGAAAACCGTTGACGGTGCGAGCTGTCCGTGGGTTCGAATCCCTCCCCCTCCGCAAATTTGGTTTATTCCTAAAATTATTTCCTCGAAACTTTCTAAATAATTCAAAAATCAATCAAATTTGACTAATTTATTTATTTAATCATATTTAAGGAGTACCTCTATTATGTCAGATAGAGTAATTGGAACCGTTAAATGGTTCAACAGTAGCAAAGGATTTGGTTTTATCCAACGTAAAGATGGCGAAGATGTTTTCGTTCATTATAAAGCGATAACCGGTGACGGCTTCAAAACTTTAGAAGAAAACCAAAAAGTTGAATTTGAAATTATTGATGGCGATAAAGGCCCCCAAGCAAGCAACGTTAGATTTGTAAACTAAGAAGTCTGATCATAAATTTCAAAGCTACACCAAGAAACATGGTGTAGCTTTTTTTATTTTAAACTGTATGAACTGTGAGAAATGTCCAACTTTACAAAAAAAAAGACAATGAAAGAAAGAAATTTAATACCCGATTTTCTTAAAGGAATGGCAATATTTTTCATGATTTTAGTTCACATTGTGGAATTATTTGCAACAACTGAGGTTTATAATAGCATATTTGGCCGAATTGCTCTTTTCTTGGGCGCTGTTCCTGCGGCTCCACTTTTCTTGGCAATAATGGGCTATTTTCTTTCCGTAAATAAAAAACCATTTTTTAAAAAATTAAAACGTGGTTTTTAGCTTGTTTTTTGGGGATTTTTACTCAATCTTGGATTAAATTCAAATTTGCTGCTTCATATTTATAGCGGAAAATTTCAAATTGACGCAACTCCATATTTTTTTTGGAGTTGATATTCTTTTCCTTGCGGGAATTTCAATTTTAATTCTTGCAATTCTTGAAAAATTGCCGAGAATGAAGAATTTCTTAATTTTTGCCATAATGGTTATTTCGCCAATTATTCACCTCTATTTGCCGAATTCTGAGAATGAGATTATTCAGTACTTGAATGCTTATTTTTGGGGAAATTATTGGTGGAGTTATTTTCCCGTTTTTCCTTGGATTTCATACGTTTTCGCGGGTTATTTATTTAATGAGTTTTCACTTTCAAATCTGGGCAACAAAACTCCAAATTCAATCTATTTGATTTTAGCTCTTTTTCTATTCAATTTGCCATATGGAATTACCGTTTCGGTAAATTTATCAGAATACTATCATCACGGAATTTGGTTTTTTCTTTGGGCGTTAGAATTTTTGTTACTAATGATTTTTCTTACTCATAAATTTTCAAATTTTATCTCTTCTCAAAAAATTTCTTTTAAAATCGCGAGTTTTGGCAAAAATGTAACTTAAGCTTATGTTTTTCAGTGGTTGATTATTGGAAATTTAGCAACAATTCTGTGTAAATCTTTAGAGGTTTATCAAACAATTTTTGCTTTTATTACCATTTTCTTTTTTACATTTTTAACTACATAAACATACCATAATTTAAAAAGGGAAATCTCCAGTTATTAAATTCCTAAGTTGCAATTAAAAATCTTCAATAATTCTATTTTCAAATGATTTCTTTCAATATCTTTAAAAAATTCATTTTTTGTTAAAATATTAATTATCTACATAAGGTGTTTATGAAAATCTTAAAACAACTCTCTGTTTTTATTGGTTTTACAACAATTACATTTACTCAGAGTTTAAACATTTCTCCGTATTGGTCGGCAAATGCCACAATTTACGAAGTAAATATTCGCCAATTTACCGAAGAAGGTACTTTTTCAGCTTTTTCTGAACATCTTCCAAAATTAAAAGAACTTGGAGTTGATATTCTTTGGTTGATGCCAATAAATCCAATTGGAAAAATCAATAGAAAAGGAACTTTGGGAAGTTATTATTCAGTTCAAAATTACACTGAAGTAAATCCTGAATTTGGTACAAAGGAAGATTTCAAAAATCTTGTACAAAAAGCTCACGAAATGGGATTTCAAGTAATTATCGATTGGGTTGCAAATCACACTGCTTGGGATAATCCTTGGGCGAAAGAACATCCAGATTTTTTTGAGAAAGATAAAAATGGAAATTTTACTCCACCACACGGAACGGATTGGACGGATGTTATTCAGCTTGATTACAATAACAAAGAATTGTGGAAAGAAATGACAAATTCGATGAAATTTTGGATTGATGAAATGAATATTGATGGATTTCGTTGCGATGTTGCGTTTATGCTACCAACCGAATTTTGGAATCAAGCCCGAGTTGAATTGGAAAAAACTAAACCAATTTTTATGCTTGCAGAAGCTTGGGAACCAGAATTACACAATTTTGCTTTCAATATGACTTACAATTGGGAACTGAAAGATATTCTAAATTCATTTGCAAAGGACAAAAAGAACGTTTCTGATATTATAAAGCATTTCCAAAAGGAAAAGAAAATTTATAAACCAAAAGATTTTCGGATGAACTTCACATCAAACCACGATTTGAATTCTTGGGATGGCACCGAGTTTGAGCGATATGGAAACAAAGCCGAAATTTTTGCAGTTTTAACATATATCGTTCCAGGAATGCCATTGGTTTATAACGGACAAGAAATGGGATTAAACCGAAGGCTGAATTTCTTTGAAAAAGACCCAATTAAATGGGAAACAAACAAATATTTTGATTTCTACAAAAGATTAAATTCATTCAGAAAAGCTAATCCATCGTTATATGCCGCAAATTTTGGAGGAAGTTTCGAAATTCTTTTTTCAAATGAAAAAAACAACACTTTGGGTATTTTCCGACAAAAAGAGAACAACAAAGTTATAGCGGTCTTCAATTTTTCGGACAAAGAAGCAATCGTAAAAATTAATCACGAATCACTAAAAGATACATTTACAGAACTAAATTCTGAAACAAAAATTAAATTTTCAGAAAGCAACAAACTCATTCTTAAACCGCTTGAGTACAAAATATTTTATAAATAGAAATTATTAAAAGAAATAAAAGGATAAACAATATGGAAATTCCAGGTTTTAAAGCTTATGACATTCGTGGAAAAGTGCCTTCGGAATTAAATTCCGAACTTGCCTACAAAGTTGGCAGAGCTTATGCAAAATTAGAAAACGCAAAAAAAGTTGTAATTGGCTATGATGTTCGCAAATCATCGCTGGAATTAGCAGAATCACTTTCACAAGGATTGCGAGATGCTGGTTGCGATGTTGTAAATCTCGGCTTGTGCGGAACGGAAATGATTTATTTCGGGACACCGCATTTAGATGCTGATGGCGGAGTTATGATTACAGCAAGCCACAATCCACCAGAATATAATGGACTAAAATTTGTAAAACGCGGTTCAGTGCCAATGGGTTATGAATCTGGTTTGAACGAAATTGAACAAATGATTTTGAATAACGATCTTGGTGAAATTACATCTGAAAAAGGAAAAGAAATTCAATATGATTTGTTGCCCGAGTTCATCGAATCGTTAAACAGATTCTACAAAGCTGAAAATATCGATAAACTGAAAGTTGTTGTAAACGCTGGAAATGGTTGTGTTGGTCCCGCATTAAATGCAATTGAACCAAAATTGCCAATTGAGATGGTAAAGGTTTTTATCGAACCAGATTCCAATTTCCCAAATGGCGTTCCAAACCCACTTTTGCCCGAAAACCGCCAATCGACAATTGATGCAATAAATAATTCCAATGCAGATTTAGGCGTTGCTTGGGATGGAGATTACGACCGATGTTTCTTTTTTGACGAAAAAGGCAATTTTATTGAAGGATATTATATTGTTGGACTTTTGGCAAAATCAATTTTGAAAACAAACCCAGGCGAAAAAATTGTACACGACCCGCGTTTAACTTGGAACACAATCGAAGTTGTGGGAAAAAATAGTGGTGAAGTTGTGGTTTCCAAAAGTGGACACGCTTTTATTAAACAAAAAATGCGAGAAGTAAATTCAATTTATGGCGGCGAAATGTCGGCACATCACTATTTCCGCGATAATTATTATTCAGATAGCGGAATGATTCCATTTCTACTAATTCTTCAACTTATTTCTTCTGAAAAGAAAACACTTTCGCAATTAGTTGATGAAATGATTTCCGATTACCCTTGTTCGGGCGAAATTAACTCGACAATCGAAAATCCAAAGGAAAAATTAGAAGAAATTAAAGCGAAATATTCTGACGGAAAGATGGATTTTCTTGATGGAGTTAGTGTTGAATTTGACAATTGGCGATTTAACGTAAGAATGAGCAACACTGAGCCTTTAATCAGATTAAATGTTGAAAGTAAAAACGACATCAATTTGATGGAAGAAAAAACAAAAGAACTTCTCGATTTAATCAGAAAATAAATTGTAAATAAGCGAAGAATCAACGTTTGAATCTTCGCTTATTTTTCTAAAAAGATTTGTGGGTTATTTTTATATAAATTTTATTCCGTATTGTTTTTCCAAACGTTCAAGTTCAGTATTTTCAATTTTCAATTCAAGAATCACTTTTTCTTCATCATATTCTGTGGAAACAACTTCGGCAACATTATGAATTTCAGAAATCAGTTTGTAATTATTTATTGAAATCTCAACTTGTTTTGTTTTGATATTTTCTTCGAGAGCAACATTTATTTTTTCGAGCAATGAAGAAATATTAATTCCCCTTGATGCCGAAATGAAAATTGATTTCGCATAATGTCGTTTAGCAAACTCAAGCACTTCTTCTTGCAAAACCTTATCAACTTTATTGAAAATAATTAATTCGGTGGTTTTTTCCGCACCAATTTCTTTTATAGTTTTATGAACAACTTCAATGTGATCAGTAAACGAAGAATTACTTAAATCCACGACGTGCAAAATCAAATCAGCTTCGCGAACAACATTCAACGTACTTCTGAAAGATGCAATTAAATTGTGTGGCAATTTTCTGATAAACCCAACAGTATCGCTTAGTAAAACCTTTTTTTCTTTTGTAAGTTGCAAAACTCTTGTCGTGGAATCCAATGTGGCAAAAAGTTTGTTTTCTGCTAAAACATCTGCATTTGTTAACAAATTCAAAAGCGTTGATTTCCCAGCATTTGTGTAGCCAACCAAACTTATTTTGGAAAGATTCTGACGAGCAGCCGATTTTGTTTGTTGTTGTGAATCAATTTTCACCAATTTTTCTTTTAGTTTAGATATTTTATCGCGGATTATTCTCCTATCTGTTTCAATTTGCGTTTCACCAGGACCTTTTGTTCCAATTCCGCCAAATTGTTTTGAAAGATGTGTCCAAGCGCGTGTTAATCTCGATAAAGTATATTGCAATTGTGCTAATTCAACCTGTGTTTTTGCTTCGCTTGTTCGGGCGTGATTTGCGAAAATATCAAGAATTAATCCGCTTCTATCCAGAATTTTTCTTTCCATCAACTTTTCAAGATTTCTAATTTGCGATGGCGATAAATCTTCATCAAAAATTATTAGCGAGACTTCGTTCATTTCAGCAAGTTGAGCAATTTCTTCAGCTTTTCCTTTTCCAACATAATATGCCACTTCGGGCTTATCTCTTTCCTGAATAATTTTTGCAATTGTTTCGGCGCCCGCAGTTTGCGTTAGCATCTCCAATTCATCAAGATATTCATACACTTTTTCGCGTGTTTCGCCATATTTCTGAATTGCAACAAGAATTGCTTTTTCTATTTTCTTTTCATTTTCGTAAAATTTCATCAATTTCCTTTAAATTCTAAATAATCTCTTTTCGTATTTCTTGCCATAAACATCTCAAATATTGCAAAAATTAACGCCAAAAGAAGAAATATCTTCCAGAATTCCGTTGCTTTTGAATCTGAATTCAAAACTAATTTTTGCGAATCAAACAAATTGAAAAGTCTAATTTCTGTTTTCTCGTTGCTTGTTTTTAGCATTTCTTTTATTTCTTTTTCGCTAAAAAATTCCATTTTTGATTCTGATTCATCAAAATTCGCAGCAAATTTTGTAACCACTTTATCGTTAGTAAATATAGAATAAATTCCAGCTTGTTCAGTTTTCGTAAAAATCATCTTCTTTTGGTTATTTGTTGGAATAATTTCCTCAGATTGATTTGGGTAAACCACTTTAACTCTCTCAACATTTAAGTTCGACAAATCAATCACAAATTGTTCGCCGCAAGTAATTTTGTTTTCGGCATTTTTATTTGACTGCAGAATGTTGTGCAAAATTGGAGGAAATGTTGGTTTGTAAACAAAATCATTCCAATTCAAATTTAGCGCCGACAAAAACACGAATATTTCACTTTCGCCAAATTTTCCTGAAAGCAAAAATGGGGAATCGTTTTCAAGATGCAAAGTTGCGACAAGCGGATTTTTGCCAATTTTATAGAATTTATAAATTTCGGGAGAATTACTGAAATCAATTTCTTTTTCAAAAATTGAATTTAAGATTTCAGATTTTTCTGCCGATTTCTTCCAAAATATTGGATTTTTTGCTTCTTGCAGTTTAATATTCTTAGCAAAACCAAAATTTTGCAAAGTGTTTTCAAAAGATTTTCCATCAGAATTTGAACTCGGGAAAATGACAATCTTTTTCTTCAATTTTGTTAATTCTGTCAAAAATTGCGAATTTTCTGGGAAATCTGACAAAAGGAAAATCAAATTAAATTTTGCAACTTCAGAAATAGAAATTTGAGGCGAATTTGCTATTTCAATTGTATTAGAAGCGTTTTCCAACGCAAGTTTCACAAAGTTGGCGGCTTGATAATCGTCAGACAAAACTAAAATTTTTGAACTATTATTTACATTCAAAACAGAATACTGATGATTGTCATAATTCAAATTATCATCTTCAATTGCAAATTCCGAAGTAGAAAATCCGACATTTTTTAATTCAATAATTGCATTTGCTTCGGCTGATTGGCTTTTGTTGAAATCAATTTGCATTTGCCGAATTCTTTCTTCATTGCTGTAAACAGTTGCAAATATTTGGGAATTTTTGTCTGTGTTTTTGTGAATTTTAGCCAAAAACTCAACTTTCTTCCCAACTGAAAATATTTGAGATTTACATTCAAATTCTGTAATTGCAGCATTTTGTCCAAGTATTCGATTATCATAAAACACAAAAATATTAGTTGGCTTTTTAATGTTTCCGAGTAGATTTTCAATTTTCTCCTTTTCAAAATTAGTCCGCTGAAAATCAGAAATAATGTAAACCTCGTTCAAGTAATTTTGAGATTTATTTATACATTTTACAATATTTTGGAATTGCCTTTCTATTTTGCCCGACATTCCATTTCCATTCAAGTTACTTATTTTTCCAATTAATTCTGAATGGAAAATTCTATTTTGCGAGAAATCCGCAACATTTTCTGTAGAATTGAAAAAGTAGATTTCGTCAATTTCGCGAATGTCGGATTTAACAATTCCAGAAAATTTTTGTTTTGCAAGCAACAATTTCGAATTTCCGCCATTTTCCCACATCATACTTGTTGAATTATCAAAAAGGAAATAAATTGATTTCGGAGAATTTTCGCCAACAACGACAAAATTTTCATTTTGAACAATTGGTTTGGCAAAAGCAAGAACTAAAAAAACGATTATCAGAATACGTAAAGCGAGTAAAATCAATTGTTTAAGTTTTATCTGACGAATTTTACTTTTTTTTAATTCCGTTAAAAAAGCAAGCGAACTAAATTCCACACGTTTTAGCTTTTTTAGATTCAAAAAATGAAGCGCCAAAGGAATTGCGATTGCAAACAAACCAAATAATGCTGCAGAATTTAGAAAATTCAAATACTCACCTAAAACAATTTTTTGATTTGTGCGTTGGGAAAATAGTGGTTCAATATTTCATCAAATTCGTAACCTTTGTTGCTCATTACTGCGGCTCCAATTTGACATAATCCAACGCCATGTCCCCAACCAGCACCTCGCAAAACAAACACTTGAGGAACATTTTCAATTATAATTTTCTTCTCAACAAAAAACGCAGAGCTATAAAGATGCGATTTTGATAGAATTTTGCGAATTTCAAGTTCTTTGCCAAATATTTTTTCTTTTTTTGTGCCAATAATTTTTAGTCTTACAATTCTCCCAGATTTTCCTCTTTCTAATGGAATTAAATCTAATATATTTCCAAAATCAATTCCAGTTTTAGCTGAAATTAATTCTTTAATTTCGGATTGTGTTAATTCCTCTTTCCATCGATAGAAATTCTTGGTTTCGTTGTCGTAGTCTTTCAAAATAGTTTTAAGTAAATTTTCGTTGTTTGTATTGCAAAAGGATTCTGGATTTCCCTTAATCCACTCTATGGCGTTGTTTTCCATTGTCAAATTTGTCCCGCTAAATTCTGTTGCCAAATCAATATCTTCAATCGAATTAAGATATGGAATTTCCTCGTTCGACCAAACATTTTCGTAAGTTTCAGTTACACCACCGCAGCATTTAGAATATCTTGCATCGCAAATTTCATTTCCATAAATAAGACAAAGACCCTTTGTTTCGCTAACTGCAATTTCTGCACGAGCATTTCGTTTGTCTATAATTCCCTGATATCTCTGGCAGTGATCATCAGAACAAACATTGTATTTTTCATGACCTTCGGATTCAGTCCAAGTAATTTTTTCGTTTTCGTTATCAAATTTTTGTTCTTTTATGTGATTTATTTGCTTTTTCATCATTTGAGAAATTGCCCAGCTTCTTGCAATAACGGCTTCGGCTTTTAATAACGCCATTGGCGCTTCGGGATTCATTTCTGAAGAAATTACACTTTCGAGATATTTTTCAATAGAAAGAATGTTAATTATTTCCAATTCTGTTTTGTTAATCACAATTTTCAGTGAACCAAAAAATTGCTGATTTTGCTGGCGTTCCCAATGAAATTCTTTTCCAATTACAACATCTTGAACAACAAATGAATTGAAAATAAATTCTTCGGGCGAAAAAACATCACCATTTTTAATTTCAAATGTATTTTGGTGGTTTTCGGCGAAAATTGCACCATTTTTAAGAAAGAATTTTGTCTCATCTTCAAAAGAAATATTTCTGTTTTCATTCGTAAACTTCCCCCAAAAAATTATTTCAATTTCTTTTTTTCGCTTAATTCCAACTGAGATTATGGGTTCATTCATATTAATTGCGTTAATTTATTACTAAAATATAACAACCTAATTCGTACTTTGCAGAAAAATGACAATTATTATATCACACAAATTCAAATCAACAAGGATTTTTCTTTTCAGAGAATTACAAAATTACAATTCTTACAAAATAAAGGAACTCAAATAATAAGTTTCCGTCTGAATTAGTAATAATTTATGAATCAAAATGAAAAAATTTTCTCTTTTGCTTTTAATCTCGTTTATTTGCTCTTTTGCGGTTGATAATTCCAACAAACAAATTTTAGTAAAAACAATTAAACAAGAAATACTTATAAACGGACAAATTGACGAGATTTGGTCTCAAGCTGATTCTGTTACAGATTTTTACCAATTCAGTCCAATTTATAATGTTTCGCCCGCCGAAAGAACTGTTGCAAAAATTCTTCGTGACAACGATAATTTGTATGTTCTCCTTATTGCATCTGATTTATCTGGGCATACAAAATACCGAACGGGAAATCTTGATGACAGAAATAGCGATGTATTAACTATTATGTTGGACACTTTTAACGATAATAAAACCGCTTACAAATTCGGAGTTTCAGCATCAAGTTGGAGATTGGATTGTTTGATGTTTGACGACGGTAGAGATCGAGATTATAGTTGGGATGGAATTTGGTGGGGAAAGTCAGAAAAATATGATTGGGGGTTT
>DYSW01000063.1 GCA_020726285.1 Melioribacter roseus | reverse complement strand
ATTACTCAATAATGTAATAATTATTTTTTTCATTTTAAACCCAATTCTTTTGTCATTCTGTAATAGTTTGGAGGAGCAAGTCCTAATTTGATTGCGGCGTCTGCGTCAGATTCTGAATTATCTCGGACGAATTTGAAATAATCATATTTTATTTGTTTTTCTAAATCTTTCCACGGAACAATTTTATCTCTCTCAAACGAAAGTGAATTTTGTATATTTTGTTTTGAGCGTGGAATTATAGATTGTTGAATATTCATCGAATTGATTTCTCCGCTTGCTACAAAAAGCACGCGTTGAAGAACATTTTTCAGTTCTCGAACATTTCCAGGCCAATCGTAATTTATAAGCATTTGTATTGCTTCTTGCGAGATTTTTGGAGTTTCAATTCCCATTTGGAAACTAAATTGTTGTAAAAAATGTTCCGTTAAAACGGGAATATCTTCGATTCGCTTATTTAATGGGAGTAATGGTACAATTAAAACATTTAATCTGTAGTATAAATCTTCTCTGAAACGACCAGCATCAATTTCTTTTCGTAAATCTTTATTAGTGGCGGCAAGAATTCGAACATTTACTTTTATCGTTTTTGTTCGACCAATTTTGTCAATCTCGCCTTCTTGAATAACTCGGAGCAGTTTTACTTGAGCAGAAAGTGTCAATTCAGCAATTTCATCAAGAAAGAGTGTTCCATTATTTGCGATTTCAAATAAACCTTCTTTCTGATTTCCAGCACCAGTAAATGAACCGCGCTCGTAACCGAAAAGTTCACTTTCTATTAAATCATTTGGCAAACTGCCACAATTTATTGGAATAAAATTCTCGTATTTTCGTTTACTTCTGTAATGTAGATTGAAGGCAACAAGTTCTTTTCCCGTTCCAGATGCACCAGTTATTAATATTGGAGCTTCACTGTTTGCAAATTTTTCAATTGATGATTTTACGGTTTCCATTGCATGGGATTTTGAGATAATCGTTTTGTTCATCAGAATTTGCTCTATTTTTTCATCTAATCGCAAATTTGATTTCTTATTTTTATCTTCAAGTAATTTTCTATCGAAAGCATTAAAAAGGCTAATTACAAAATCAGTTGGCTGATAAATATAATCTTCAATGTCGTTTGGATATTTTGTACAATACCAAAATGCACCAGCGTCCATTAATTGTCGAGCAAATTTTAAGTCAGTAATATCAATTGTAAGTTTCGTAATTACAATAATTTGTATCGATTTCTCAATATCTTTGATGCGTTTTATTAAATCAACTCCGTGCAAAGTTCCGGCTATTTGATAATCCATAATTACGACATCATAATTATTTTTATTTGCAGAAAGTAGCGACAAGGCAGCATCGCCATTAGAAACAATCGATTGAATTATTATTTTATCTTCAAACAACCGAAGTGTATTTTTTACTCTGCGTGCATCAAAATCTTCATCTTCAATAAGTAAAACATTAATAATATCTTTTTCCATAGCCTTAAACTTTTAGTGTAAAAATAAATTTGCAACCAATTTCCATGTTTTGTGCAGTTAAATCCCAACCACACTTTTTAGTTGCAAGTTGATGAGCAATATAGCAACCATAACCGCTATTTCGTTGAGTTAAATTTTTTGTCGAAACATTTTCAAGGAATATTTTTTGAATTTTTTCTTCGTTAGATTCAATAAGATTCTGCGGAATTCCATCTCCGTTATCTTCTATAATTAATTGAGATATTTTTTCTTCTGGCAAATATTTAGTTGAAATTATAATCTCAATATTTCTTTCGGGTGCGTGATCGATGCTATTTTGAATTAACGGTTCTATAATTTCCCACACAACAAATTCATTTATTCCAACCAAAGGAAACTTTTCATCAAGCACCAATGTGAATTTGAATTTTTCCATTTTTGATGAAACACGAAGAAAAATGTTGTTCACAATAAATCTGATTAGTTGGTTGACATTTGTTTTAAATATTGGATTTCTGATTGTATTTATTGGTGGATCGTACCATTTCATGTCGTAAATTGCTCGAGCTACAAAATTGGCATATTTTGTAACTTTATCTTTTATTAACTCAGTATTTTCAGTGGAAAGCTCCCGCAAATCGTCTTTTATAAAACCCATAACTTTTTCTGCTTTGTGATGCGTATGGTAAATTCGCTTTGTAAAAAGTGATTCTTTTTCGTGCTCAATTTGCCGTTTTAAGTTTTGTTGCTGTTCTTCAAATAATTTTTGCTGAACTCTGTCTCTTTCTCGCATTGTATATGTTGTAATGTAATACATTGTTAGCAAACCAAGTAAAATTATTGAAAGATAAATGATTGCGACTTGGTTGTAATTTGATAAAATTTCACTAGAAATTGATGAAAAATCTGGATTACTGCAAATGTAGAACAAACCGATTAATTCACCACGCGGAGCAAGTGGAACAAGAATATCAAATTCATTTTGTTTTTCGATTGAAGTTAATATTTCTTCATTTTTTTTAATTGTTTCATATTTCTTCTTGTAAAGACTAACAGCTGTTTTGTGCTGGGAATTCCTTGCGGACGATAATTGTTTGTTTTCCAAAAAATGAAGTAAGTCAATTCCATTATCAATTGTAATAATTGAGCCACTTTGTTCTGTAACTATGCAAATCTCTTTGATGTTTCTCTCTAAAATTTGTTGTGTTAGTATGATATTAAAAGATTGAATAATTTTTCTTCGCTGCGTTTCGCCCAAATTTTCGAAAGAATCTACATTTTCAATTAATAATTCAAGCGAAGTAGCATTTGTGTTCCCAAGAATTTCTGCTGAATGCCTTTGATACCAATGTTGTGTTTCTGTAAGTAAATCGTTAAAAGAAGAACGTTGAACAAGACTTAAAATAAACTGAAATACAACCAACATTAAAACTACTGCGGTAATGTGTCGGAATTCAATATGATATTTCTTTAACTTGTCTTTTGTGGATTTTATCATCGCTTTCTTCTAACTTGATTAATTGTCTGTTGTGCTTGCAAAAGTGCCGTTTCAACCGAAACTTTATTTGAAATTGCTAATCGTAAATGATGTGCAATTATATCAGAAACAATTGTGTAATCTTCCATTTGCGGACGTAAAATTCCGTTTGATAATATTTTTTGTGAAATCTTTAAACTCGGATGTTTTTTTATAAAAGCAGAATCCTGATAAATTGTTTTGATTACAGGCAAATACGAACCTTTTTCGTACATAATTTTTTGTGCTTCATCGCTCAAAGTAAATTTAATAAATTCAACAGCTTCTTTTTTGAATTTACTATTTTTTGATAACATTAAATTCCAACCGCCAATTGTAGCACCTTTCTTGAATCCATCAAAATACGGCATTTCTGCAATTTTAAGAAATTTTTCCTTTCGTGTTGATTTATCTAAATTTTTATTGTCTAAAGCAAAACTTTGCCAGCCTCGTAAGAAAATTCCATCATTATGAAGAAAATTTGAATAAGCAGTATTTTCTCTGAAATTTATACTTTCGGTTGGCGAAAGCTTGTATTTATTTACTAAATCAACTAAAAATTGGAACGATTTCCGAGATTTTTTATCATTCAAACTGAAATTACCATTATAAAAGGTACTATCTTGTTGTAAAATTAATTCCGCTAAAGAGCAAATTAAACCTTCGTATTCATCCGCTGGAAAATAATAGAAGTTATTTGTTTTGTTTGAATTTTGTCCAAATTCAACAAATTCTTCCCAAGTTAAATTTGAGTTCAATTTTTTAATAAATGCTTGCGAGTTTGGTAGGTTTTTCAATAAATCTTCACGATAAAACAACAAACTAACATCCAAATAAATTGGTGAAGCAATAAGATTTTTACCCAAATAACCAATATTTTTTGAGATTGAACAATATCTTGCAATTTCTCGGCTTGTGAAATAATTCTGTAGTGGTTCAGCCCATTTTTTAAATCTGCTTATCCAAATAATATCTGCTGCAAAAATATCAATTCGTTCGGAATTCAATCTCAATGCCCGCATTAATAGTTCTTTCCGTTCATTCGTACTGAATTTATAGAAAGGAATATCAATAGGAATTATCTTAATTCTTCCTTCATTTTTGCGATTAAAAAGATTAATTACTTCTTGGTGAGCTTCTGAAATATTATCAACATAATAAATTTCTTTGATATTCGATTTCTTAGTAATTCCATTTTGTAATGGATTCGAAGAAATGAATAGGATGATAAATGCTATTGGAATTACGATTATTATAAATAAATTTTTTGTATTCATAGGAGTATATTATTTTGTTTCTTTTGCAAAAATTACGCCTCTAAAATGGCAAGAAATTTCTGACAATTTTGTTAAAAAACACGATTCAATCTCATTTAATGAGAGTATTATTTCGATTTCAAATTATTAAAATAGTTTTGTAAAATTATTAAAATAATAACTTCCTTGTGCAATTAATAATTAACAGATTAAATTTTGCTTAAGAAATAACCATTCTAAGAAATAATACAAGAAAATCTTTTCTATATTCTGGTATGATTATTGGAAATTATATTTATTAATTATATCAAATTAAAAAGATATTATGAAAAAACTAATTACCATTTTTATTCAATTTTTGATTTTCAGTCAAATAATCGCTCAGGAAATCAAAATTAACGAAGTCTCAAGTTCAAATTCGTTTGTAATTTTTGA
>DYSW01000062.1 GCA_020726285.1 Melioribacter roseus | reverse complement strand
GAGGAAGAGAAACATCTAAAATGTTACAATTTAAGATAAATCCAGCAGAATTATTCTAAAATGAAATTCAAAATTAAAACAATACTTACTTTTGTTTGTTTTCAAACATCTTTTCAATATATTTGAAAACTTTTTTATAAAATTATTATGGAATTAAAATGGCTCATCATAAGTCGGCTAAAAAAAGAATTAGACAAAACGAAACAAAAAGATTAAGAAATAAAGCAGCATTAAGTGAAATTAAAACTTTGATTAAAAAAGTTTATACTTTAGAATCTAAAGAAAACTCAGAACAAGTTTTACGAGATGCTGTTTCTAAAATTGATAAAAATGTTAGCAAAGGTCGTTTGCACAAAAATACAGCTGCAAGAAATAAATCAAAATTAGTTCGTTTCGTTAACAAACTTAAATAAATTTAAAGGGCGAAAATTTCGCCCTTTGTTTATTATAATAATTTTTCGCAACAGATATTCCTGCCAGATTCAACTTCTTGATTTCTTAAAAAGCAGTTTTCTATTTGAACATTTTCACCAATTATTGAATCTTCAATTGTTGTAAATCCTTTTATTTCAACGTTATTCCCAATTATTGCTGGATTTTTCAAACCTTTTATAAAAATATATTTTCGGATGTTTATGTTATCCGATATTTCAACATCGCCTTTTATTTCAACATCGCCACAAATATTGACATTATTTCCAATTGTAATTTTCTTATTTCCTTCGGCTCCGATTATTGAATTTGCTTTTATGAAAACATTTTCGCCAAAACTCACATTTCCGGCAATTGTTACATTTCGTTCGAGGAATAAATTCTTATTTAGTTTTACATTTCCTTTTACGACTGAAGCTTTTCCGATTCGCAAATCAATTAAAATCCCTTGTCTATCAAAATCAAGAATTTGCTTTACAATGTTTTCTGAAATAAAGAAATCTTTCGGGTCTTCAATTTCTACTAAATCTTTTATTTTTTGGTAAACTAAATCGTGAGCTATTTCATTCATTTCAGAAAGAACACTTTTTGTGTTAAAGCCCATAACTACATATTGATTTTTTGGACTTACGGCACGCACGTTCCAATTTTGCTTATTAAAAAGTTCAATTAAATCAGTTAAATAGACTTCACCTTGTGCGTTATTTGTGTCGATTGTGAAAAGTTGATTTACTAATTTTTGGTAATTAAACACAAACGCACCAGAATTAAATTCATTGTTGTTTATCAATTCTTGTTTGGAATAACTGTATTTTTTCCCGTTAAAACTAAACTCAAAGAAATTACCATCCAAAATGGAAAGAATATCTTTATTCTCTAAAATGCAAAATACTTTTCCAAAATCTTCGGATTTTTCACCAAATTTGTCAAATTCTGGAATTCTGACAATTCTTCCATAACTATTTTCGGCTGGTTTTCCCTCAAATAATCCAGTTAAAACAATCATATCAGCATCTGAATTTTCAAATTCATCCTTCATCATTTTCATTGTTTCAACATCAAAAAGTCCCATATCGCCAGGTAAAATGAAAATATTTCCGTCGTAATTTATTGTTTTCATTGAATTGATTGCAACTTGAACAGCATGTCCAGTTCCTTTTTGTTCTTCTTGAAGAGCAAATATTCGGTTCGATTTTTTCCCAACTGACTGACTTACCGAATCCGCTTTTATTCCAACAACAACAACCGTATTAATTTGTTCAATTGCATTTTCGCAAGCATTTACAACTCTGTTTACGGTTGGAATGTCGAGAATTTTATGCAGCATTTTTGAAGTATTCGATTTTATCCGCTTTCCGTGTCCAGCGGCAAGAATTATTGCTGTATTTTTAATCTCGTTGTTAAAATCTGACGAAAGATTTCCTAGTAGTTCTTTTATTTCTATAGAATTCATAACATCCTTAATTTTTTGATTGGTTAAAATAAGAATTATGTTTTCTTTATTAAAAGGAAGAAAAAGAATAAATTGAATTGCTATGAAAAATTCTTTGAGAATAGAAAAATTATCGAATTCATTTTTTGATTGGTGCGTTAAAATTACAAACGGCTTTTTAACAGAAAATGAAATAAATTTGCTAACGAATAGTATAGAAAATGAACTTCTGTTTGTATTTTTTACCGAACGAAGTTTGATGAATTTTCAGAGAATTGTAGAGGCACAATTTGATAAATCCTTGTTTTTAATTGATTTATCAAAATATCCTAAAAGATTAAACACTCTTCTTCAAATTTCAACGAACAGCAATTTTTTGACTGATTTTCTTGTTCGAAATTCAACATCAATTTACCAAGTATTTTCAGATGAATATTTTTCTTCTGATTTTGATGAAAATCTGCTTTCTGAAAATTTTAGTTCGCAATTCCACAAATTTAAAACTCAACATTCCAAACTTCAATTTGCTCGAAGATTCAAAAATCTCTATTTACTGAAAATTGCTTTATGCGATTTTCAAAAGAGATGCGAATTGGAGAAAACAACTAATTCACTTTCCATTTTAGCAAAAGTTATTGTGAAAATTGTTTTCCAATTTTGTCTTTCTCAAATAAAGGAAAAATACAATATTTCGTCAGAAAACGAAGAATTTGCGTTAATATCGCTTGGCAAATTTGGTGGAAACGAATTGAATTACAGTTCGGATTTAGATTTTATAGCGTTATATAACGAAAACATTGAATATGAAAATATTTCGTTTCACGAGATTTTTACGCAAGCAATCACACTTTTTATTCAATTGATGCAAGAACAAACCGATCAAGGATTTTTATATAGAATTGATTTCCGCTTGCGTCCAGATGGGAAATATTCGCCGCTAGCAAAAAAACTTTCGGATTACATTATTTATTATGAAACAAAAGGCGAAGATTGGGAAGCTCAAATGTTACTAAAAGCCGATTTCTCGTTCGGAAGCCAAAATTTGTTTGCTTCTTTTATCAAGCAAATCGAGAATTTCATTTTTAAATCCAACTTTGATTACAAATACTTTGAAAATGTTAGGAAAATGAAACAGAAAATTGAGTTTGAAACAAAGGGAAAATATGATATTAAGAGAATTTCGGGTGGAATTCGTGATATTGAGTTTTCGGCTCAAATTCTGCAATTGCTAAATGGCAAAAAAAATAAAAATCTAAGAACATCAAACACGCTTTTGGCTTTGCAAGCACTTTTTGCTCACAAGCTAATTAATGAAAAAGAACTAATTGAACTTTCAGAGAAATATAAAATATTTAGGCAAATTGAACATTATTTGCAACTTGAGAACGATTCTCAAATTCATATTTTGCCAACGGAAGCTGAAATTACTTCAAAAATTGCTTTCTTTTTTGGATTTTTAGATGAAGAGGAATTTATTGCCAATTTGAATGAAAATCGCAAAATTGTTCGACAGATTTTTGATAGAATCACAAACGCCGAAATTAATTTTAATTTGACTAAATCAGAAAATATATTAATTAGCAACGAAATTGATTTAATTCTAAAAGGCGAAACGCTACTTGGAGATAAAAAATTCGACATAAAAACAATTGAAATTGCGAAGCAAATTCAACCAAACTTAATAAATATTTGTTCGAATATCTCAGATTGGAAACGAACAATTCATAATTTTGGGAAAATTGCCGAAATTCATCCATTTCCCTCGATATTTTTTGCGGAAATGAGAGACGAAAAATTCTTAAATCTGACGATGAAATTGTGCGAAAATTCTGAAAAATTTGTGGCTAACTTATTTCAGAACAAATATTTACTAGAAGATTATCTCTCACGAAAAGCAATCAATCTGAATTTGAATTCTGAATACAAATCAGAAAATCTGATGAAATTATTGTTTTACCTGAATATCCAAATCTCGGCTGGAATTCTTTCGCATTTCGAATTTTCATCAATCTTACGAAAAAAAATACATCAAATAATTTCTTTAGAATTCGAAAAATATTTCGACAAGAATCAGTTTGTTCTCTATTCGCTTGGAAGTTTTGGTAGCAACGAACTTTCTTTTTCATCAGATATTGATTTGATAATTATTGCAAAATCTGAAAATAATTGGGAAAACGAGAAAATTGCTCAAATTTTTAATTCAAAAGTAAACGAATTAATTTCGCCATTTTCAGCCGATTATAGACTTCGTCCAGAGGGACAAAATAGCCAATTAGTTTGGGTTTATGATAAATTGGTTGAATATTTGCAAAAACGAGCTTCATTTTGGGAATTTATAGCACTTACAAAAATTTATTTTATTTCTGGAAATATTGATTTATTTAATGAAATTAAATATCAATTCATCGAAAAAGCTAAGTCTTTTTCCCAAAACGATATTTTGATTCAATCTCAAAAAATGTATCGAAATGTCATTTCAGCAAAAAAAATGGTTTCATCAGAAATTTTCGACATAAAGAAAAGTCACGGGAGTTTACTGACGCTTGATTTTATCACACAAACAAAATTGTTGCTCGAAATTGAAAATCAGCAAAATATGATTTCGCAAACAAGTAGAGAACGAATTCTCCAATTACTTGGAATAGAAATGCTTGAGATTTACGATGGATTTCGCACAATATTGTTGAAACACCAATTGAAAACAGATAAGAAAACAACAATTGTAAATTGGGGCGAATTCCCAGAACGAAAAGAAGAGATGAAAGAATTCATTCAAAGAATCACTCAATTCTATAGAGAGTTTTTTGGGAATTGAATTTCCCAAATGAAGTGGTTGAAAAGTTTGCTTTATCTCAAAA
>DYSW01000029.1 GCA_020726285.1 Melioribacter roseus | reverse complement strand
ATTAAGCTCATATTGGGAGAACGCTAAAAAGTAAATTCGGGTACACTATCAAAGATATAGAAGAAGTACGTTTGCGACAAAAATGCTCGCAAATTCCGCTCATTTGAATTAAAAGAGGTGCTCCGCCATAGGGACGCAAAAACGGCCGATAAATATTATGTGAAAGTCGATGTAAGAAATCTTGCGGACAGGTTTTAATGCAGTAATTCTGTAGTATAATTGACAATTAAATACCTCAAAACGGCTTATAAGAAGACTCTCAAATAAAATTAGATATTCGAAAATGTTTTATTTTTGAAGTATTAGGGGCTTTTTGAAGAGCCAACTACCAGAGTCGAACTGGTGACCTACTCATTACGAATGAGCCGCTCTACCAACTGAGCTAAGTCGGCTTTGAATAAAAACTATCTACCTAATTTTTTTTTATGTCTATTCTTTCTTAGACGTTTTTTTCGTTTGTGCGTAGACATTTTATGTCTTTTTCTTTTTTTACCACAAGGCATGATAACCTCCTTTATTTATTTTCTAAAAAACTTTTGGCTCTTTGTCCAAAATCTGAATTTGGGTTGGCATTGTAAGCTTTTTGCCAAAATATCTTTGCTTCTTCTCCGCGATTTGCTGCACTTAAAACTATTCCTAAATTTAAGTTTCCTATTTGGTGATTTGGATTAATTTTTATTGCTTCAAGCATATTTTTCTCAGCGTTAGCAAAATCTGAAAGATTATAATAACAAACTCCAAGATCAACCAAAACATCTGGATCGCGTTCGTTATTTGCCATATAAATTTGATATTTAGCAATCGCTTTCTCAAATTGATTTGTGTCAAAATACTTATGTCCCAATTGCAATAATGCTTGATAATCTTTTGGATTTGTGCTAACAAAGTCTTCCATTGACTTAATTTCTTGTGCAGTTTTTAAATCAATTATTTGTGGTGTTGGTACTTGCTGAACTTGTTCTTGTTGATTTACTTGGGAAATTTGAGTTGTTGGTGAATTAAATATTCCAGCAAAGTACAAAACTGCTACAGCAATAATCAGCGTAATTGAAATAATTATCAAAAGTAATTTAATATTCAATTCTTTGGGTTTAGTGGATGTATCATGATGATGATTTTCATGATTTCCTTTTAACCGACTTCCACATTGCATGCAAAATATTGCCTCATTTGGGTTTTCTTTTCCGCAATATTTACAAATAATCTTTGGCGTCATTTTGTTTTATTTCCTTTATCAACCGCAATTTTAAAATCTTTTGAAAATTTAAATACTGGTACAAAATGCTTATCTACAAAAACACTTTCTCCTGTCCTTGGGTTTCTTGCATTTCTTCCTTCTTTTTGTTTTACTTTAAAACTCCCAAAACCTCGAATTTCGATTCCTTTGCCTTCTCGCAAAGAATCTATAATCGTATTCATAAAACCTTCAATAATAGCTTCGGTTTCTAATTTGGTTAAACCTGTTCCTAAAGCTACTTTCTCTACTATATCAGCTTTTGTCATTTTTAAGGACATTTCTACTCACATATATTTTTAAAAAGGGACAAAAAGATAACGAATTTATTTTCAATTTTCCAAAATATTACTTAACAAATTCCTTACAAATTATTTTATTTCAACAATTTAACTAGCACAGATGAAAAATATTTGATATTTCTTTCTATTATTTTTGTATTACTAAAATTGAATTTATAAAGTTATTTTTTGAGATAAATGGATTTACTTACTATTATATATACTGCTGTAAAAGTTTTTGGTGTGCTCGCCATTGGAGTTTTAGTTTTTTCTTTCGTCTAATACAAGTTTAAAACAAAAAATGCTCTACTACCTCACGAAAAAGAAGCTGATACTACTAATGAATTAAAAATGACTGTTAAAGACTCAAAAACAAACAAAGAAACGGTAAAAGGTTCTATTTCTTCTATCAAACCAACTACAAATACTTCAGAAAATAAAAAAGCAAACTCTACTCAAAATTCGAGCGATTATTCTATTTCAAAAGGAAGCAAACCTAACAACCAAGAACGCAGAGAAAAACAACATAGTTCATCTTCTTCACACCAAGATTCTAATGAAATAAGAGAAGAACGCAAAAGATCTGAAAGCAGAGGTTATGAAGAGAAAATCCGGGACGAAAATAGGTCAAGGGATTTTGATAGACGTCCGAATAATGAACGAGTAGAAATTAAAATATCAAGACCCAAAAAGAAAATGCCCAATCGCGATGCAAGAATTAAAATATTAAACAAACTTAATCACACACAAGTTGAAAGTAAAAAAACAGATACAAATAAAGTTGTTGGAAAGAGTAACACTACAATTGAAACCGATTTTAAAAATTTTTACGATTCAAATGATTAATTACGAATCGATTCCCCTTCTTGCTAATATTCCTTTTTTATAATAATGATTTACTTCCATAATTTCTGAGACTAAGTCTGCCTTTTCCAAAATTGACTTTGGACAATACCTTCCTGTTAAAATAACTTCAACATTTTCTGGCTTCTCGTCCAATAATTTTATCACTTCTTCTTCTTCAAGTAATTTAAAATAAATTGCCACACAAACTTCATCAATAATTATAATATCATATTTGCCAGACAACATTTTTTCTTTTACTAATTCCAAACCAGATTTTGCAATTTCTCTTTCATTTTTATTGGGATATTCTTTCCGAAATACAAAATCGTCGCTTCCTACTTGCACAACTTCTACAAACTCTGACAATAAAGTGAATGCTTGCTTTTCGGAATATGGATAATCTTTCATAAACTGAAGACAATAAACATGCATTTTATTACCAAATGCACGTAAAATTATTCCATAAGCCGCAGTTGATTTACCTTTTCCATTTCCTGTGTAAACTTGTATATAACCTTTTTCAAGCAATTCTAATTCACCAATTTCCCGTTTTGTAATTCATAAACAAGATTTGGTGTTTTGTATATGAACTTTAAGGCTTCAATAATTCCAAAAATATCTGTCGCCACTGTCCGATTATTTTCTACATCAAAAATAAAATGCCCTGCAAGCGATTCTAAATTTCCATCGTGAACCAAACCCACAACTTCACCTTTCTGATTTATCATCGAACTACCGGAATTTCCGCCGACAATATCATTTGTTGAAGATATTCCAATTGGGGTGGATAAATCTAATTCCGCTGGTGGAGTTTGCCATTTTGTGTGTAATCCCCAAGGATAGGGTTTTGAACCGAAAGACAAATATTTATCCCACAAACCATAAAATGTGGTTTTCCCCGGAGCTAAAGTTCCGTTATATTCGTAACCCAAAACTTGTCCGTCCGAAATTCGCAAACTTGAAGTTGCGTCTGGAGAAATTTTAGACCCAAAAACTTCAAAAACTGCTTCAGCGTACAAATTGTTAAAAATTGTTAAATCATTATCCAATTTTGTTAGTTTTTCAGCCTTTTCCATAATAATATTAGTTTTGGATAACTCTGATAGTTTAAGAAATGAGTTGTTTTCTGGAAACTCACTTCTATTGATAATATTAACAATTATTTGGGTTGTAGCTTCATAATCAAATAAAAATGAATTCAATATGTTTTTAGTGGCTTCGTTTCTGTTCAAATTGCCAAATACTTCCTTAATTATTTGATGATTTTCACCCAAAATTTCATATAACATAGCAATGTAATTCTCGGTTTGATGCTTCTCCTTTTCAAAATCATAACCTATGAACTTCGTTTTCTGAATATTTTTTTCGATTGTTGATTGCAAATTTGAATCAGAAAAATCCAACTTTCTATCTTCTTTTGGCAAATTCATTTGGAAAGCTAACGTTCTTATAAAATTTGCAATCTGCATTTGATAAGGTTGAAAATAATATGAATTTTTCAAAATAAAAACTTCGTTCGACACTTGTTCCATTTCATCAATTGTGTTGCCAATTTTTTGAAAGATTGGAAAATATTTTTCAGATAATTTTGCATCTTTTCGTAAATTTTCAATCAATTTTGTTTCAAAATCAACTTTTCTTGCTAATAATTTTTCATTTTTAAGATTAAATAATCTACCGCCATAAGATTTTCTTCCATTTCCCATTCCCATAACCATATTAAGTAATTCTGAATGTTTTTCGGGATAATTTTCAAAAAGATAAAAATAAGTAGCGTAAAGTGAATTAAAACCCGCAAGTCGTTGTTTATAAGTGAAATCTCGCAAAAATTCTAATTCCTTCACAGAAATTAAACGATCAGTACTGCCGGGTCTTCCAATTACAAATACAGTTTCACCATTATTAATAGGTTTTTGTGCAAGCGGAAAGAAATGTTTTGTTTTAATTGGATTTCCATTTTCATCATAAGCACGGAAAAACATAAAATCCAATTCATAACGAGGCCAAGTAAAATTATCCCAATCCCATCCAGTTGCGGCAATCTGAAAATCTGGCGACATTACTAACCTTACGTCAAAATATCTTTTGTAGAGATATAGTGAATATTTATTTCCTTGATAAAGACTAATTACTTTTGCTATTATATCTTTTCCATTGGAATTTTTCTCTTCTACTTCTAAAATTTTTTCATTCTTTCGAGCAATTTTTTCATCATTGGAATTTTCATTTTGTATTGAATTTTGAATTTCTTTAGTTACATCAGAAATGGAAATTAGTTGATCTACAAAAATTTCTGGGATTTTACGTTCTTCTTTTAATGAATTTGCATAAAATCCATCCCAAAGTAAATTTTCTCCTTTTTGTTCAACTGAACTCAAAGAATTTCTTGCACAATGATGATTTGTCATAATCAAACCATCTTCTGAAACGAATGCGGCAGAACAGCCATCTCCAAATTGTAGAGCCGATTTCTGCATTTTTTCCAACCAATTTTCAGTTGGTGTAAAACCATAACGTGCATAAAATGAATCAGCGGGAACAGAATCAAAAGTCCACATGTTCCCAAAATCATTCAAAGAGAAAGAATTTTCACAATTATCATTTACATAATAAATTTCTTTTTGAGCAAAAATAAGGTTCGATAAAAGAATTGTTATAAATAGGATTTTTTTCACATTTTCCTCGAAGAAAAAGGTTGTTTAAGTTTTACACTTAAAACAACCTTGCAATATTTATTTATAATCTGTGGGAATTTCGCCTTTTTCAAGTTCGGCAGAAAGTCGTTTAGCTTCCAAAATTGTGTTTAGTAATTCAATAATTCCTTCGGAAGCAACTGAAACTGTTCTATTTGCTTCTGTGGTATAAAGGAATGAACCTGGAAGTGATTCAATATTTCCATCGAAAGCAATTCCAACAATTTCACCGTTTTTATTTATTACGGGACTTCCTGAACTTCCTCCAACAATATCATTTGTAGAAACAAAGTTGTAAGGTGTTGCAAGATTCATATCTTTGTGTGGTTTTGCCCAACGTTCAGGCAAATTCCAAGGATATTCCTTATTGTGCGAATTGAATCGATCATATAAACCGTAAAATGTTGTAAAATATGGGGCTACTGTTCCATTGTAATTGTAGCCTTTCATCACTCCATCACTTATTCTTAAAGTAAAAGTTGCATCTGGTGGAATATCTGTTCCAAAAACATCGTAAACGGCTCTTCCGAGTGTATTTAAAAGAACTTCTTCGGTTTTTGCGGTTTCAGAATTAATTTTCTTAAGTTCAGCTAATTTATCTTGTGTATTCAAAATAAATTGAATGAATGGGTCGTTGGAATCAAGAATTTCTTCAGGCGACAATTCAAGGAATTTTGTGATTTTTTCTTTAGATGTTAAAGAAGATTTACCGAGTAGATATTGTGCAGCATTTTTTCCGATTTTCATAGCAAGAAAATTAGAAATAATCCAATTATTTTTGTCGAGAGCCATATTTAAAACATCAATTTGAATTGCCAATTTTTGTAGTTCAACAGAATCGTCAATCTCCGTTGTTATAATTGATTGTTTAGTTTTTTCAATATTCTCGCCTTTGTATTTTGCGTCTCTTTCTTGTTCAGGAAGCTGCATTTGTTTTGCGTAACTTACCATTTTACTTGCTAAATTAAAATAAACTGGTGCTAATCTTGGGTTAATCGCGTAAGCAAAAATTTCACCAGAATACTTTCTATATTCTTGTTGAATTTCAGCAAGTGCTTCCCAAAGATGTCCGTATTTTGAAGATAATTCTGAATTATTCTTAACTTTTGCTTGAAAATCTCTTTCAAATGATTTTTTTCTAGCAATTAAATATGGATCTTGTAATGATTTATATATGTATTCATAAACTTTTGCAGAATTCGCTAAAAAGAAAGTTGTTCCTTCAAGTTTAGCTTTCTTTTCTGGGAACAATTTCATTTCGTTAAGTAGAATTTTTACATTATTCGAAAGTAAATAAGCTGTAAGTCTGTAAGTAAAATCTCTGTCAAATTCCATTTGAGCAACAGTTTTTAATCTATCTGTACTTCCAGGGTTTCCGATTACAAAAATTGGTTCACCAGCAACCGCCCCATTTGGACTCCATTTGAAAAAGTTATCAGTTTTTAACGGTTTCCCATCTTCATAAACACGCAAAAATGCAAAATCAGCATCATAACGTGGGTAAGTAAAATTATCAGGATCTCCCCCATATAAACCAACTTGACGTTCATTTACTAAAACCATTCTAACATCTTCGTATCTTCTATAACCGTAGAGGGAATATTTTCCACCTTGATAAAGTTCAGTAACTTTGCAAACAAGTTGTGTCTCTTCTACAAAACGTTTTTCAATTTCTTTAATTTTTGCAGATTTTTTTTTAGTTTTTTCTTCAATTGATTTACCTTCTTCAATTGCAGAATTTATTTCGTCAGTAACATCTTCAATAAGTACTAATTGATCTACAAATAAACCTGGAACTTTTCTCTCGCCAGCTAAAGTTTGAGCGTAAAATCCATTAGTTGCAATATTTTCACCAGCTTCTTCAATTTTTGAAGTAATAAAATCGACACAATGATGATTTGTCATTACCAAGCCATCTGCCGAAACAAATGAAGCAGAACACCAAGAGCCAAATTTTAAGGCAGAAAGTCGCACTTTTTGCAACCAATCTTCATTTGGTTTAAATTGGTAAACTGAGTCAAAGTATTCTATGGGAGCATCTTCAAAAGTCCACATTTTTCCCATATCAAACTTTGTGGCTTTTACAGTATCTGGATTAAAAAATATACTTTGTGAGAATAGTAGATTAGTTGTTAAAACTAAAAACAACAAAACCATTTTTATACTTTTAGTAAAATTACTGTAATTCATAGCTTTTCCTATAATTAATTGATTTTTTTATAATTGACGTAAATCTTATTTCTTTGTGCCATTTATTTTTGAATTTTCTATAGAATTGTGCTTTTCATAAGCATCAATTATTTCACGAACGAGTTTGTGCCTAACAACGTCCTTCTTATCAAATTGAATAAACCCAACGCCTTCTATTCCACGTAATATTTCGGATGCTTGAATTAAACCACTTGGTTGCTTATTTGGTAAATCGATTTGTGTAATATCACCAGTAATTATTGACCGCGAGTAAGTTCCTAATCTTGTAAGGAACATTTTCATCTGAATTTCTGTTGTATTTTGTGCCTCATCAAGTATCACAAATGCATTATTTAATGTTCTACCACGCATATAAGCAAGTGGAACAATTTCAATTACACCTTTTTCCAAATAACTTCGGAGTTGATCGGCTGGTAACATATCTTGCAGTGCATCAAAAAGTGGTTTTAGATATGGATCGATTTTTTCCTTAAAATCACCAGGCAAAAAACCCAAACTTTCGCCAGCTTCCACTGCGGGACGAACAAGAATTATTCTTTGTACACGCGATTTTTTAAGTTCTCCCACTGCAAAAGCTACAGCTAAATAGGTTTTTCCAGTTCCCGCGGGACCAATCGCAAAAATTATGTCGTTTGAACGAACAACCCGCATGTATTCTTCTTGCGATTTATTTTTTGGCTTTATTACATCTTTTCTTGAATAGAGAATTACATTTTCGCTTTCTTCAGTTCGTGCAATTTCATTTCCCGAAATTTTTAATCGGATTATTGTTTGTACGTCTTCCTGTGTTAATTTCCCTGTAGTATTTAACGAAAATTTCATTTCCTTAAGTATTTTTTCAATCGCTAAAACCTCTACTTCAATACCTTTTAAATAAACTTGATTTCCCCGAACACTAATAAATGCCGAAAAGTTATCTTCTATTGGTTTGATGTTGGAATCATTTACGCCTAAATATGAAACTAAATCTAAATCTTCTAATTCAATTTTTTTTTCAATTATGTTCATTTATTTCAAAATCCTTTAAAAAAAAGCTCTCCCTGTAAAAACAAGGAAAGCTTTAAAAGAAAAAACTAATAAAATTTAGTTTGCTGGAGCAGGTTTGTAGTTTTGTCTTAATTTATCGTATTTAGCTTTTTCTTCTTCAGTAAGGTTTGGAATTTTGAAGATTTGTTTTGGATAAATTAAATCTGGATTTTTTATTTGGTCTTTATTTGCGTTATAAATTTTTGGCCAAGCAAAACCGTTTCCATAAATATCTTTTTTCTTTGCTATATTCCACAAACAATCGCCTTTTATAACGGTATAAAGAACTTCTTCAGGAGCTTCGTCCACCCAAGCGTCAAGTTTACGTTGCAATTGATTGTGTACTTTGTCGAACAAACTAGGACAAGCACTAACCATTGAAGATTTTAATGCATTTAATTCATTCTGTAAATCTTCTTTGTTACCGTTTCTGTCGTTAATTTTCTTTTCAAGCATTTCCACTTGTTTTGCATAAGCAGCTTTTTCCATGCTTGTAGTGCCAACCATAGCTAAAAGTTCTTTTTCGCAATCAGCAGGGTTTTGCAATGAAGAATATTGAACTTTTAATGAAGCAACTTCTTCTTTTAATTGAGCAACTTCAGTTGATAATTCAACTTTGTTTTCTCCTAATCTTTTAATTTCAGATTCCCATTCTTCGTGTGTCATTTCTTTTGCTTCTTGAGCATAAACATTCACAGAAAAAACAAGTGTTAAGGCGGAAATCAATAATAATCTTATGTTTTTCATGTTTTCCTCCTTATTTACTTATTTTATTAAGATTTTGATTTAATTGTTCTTTTGTTTGATTGCATTTCTCAATAGCTGCTTTTCTTTCAGCAATATCTCTTTCAAGTTTAGATTTTTCGCCTTGTAAATTATTTGATTCATTTTCTAAGGCAGATACTTCTGATTTTAATGCATCAAGTTGAGCTGTTTCTTCTTCGCTAACTCCGCCACAACCAGTAAAACCAATACTTGAAGCTACAAAAAGAACAATCAAGCCGATTTTAACTAATTTACTTGATTTTAACATCTTTCCTCCATAAGGGTTTATTAATTTGTTTTTTTCATTATTAAAATATTTTTTTTTCTACAAAACTAAGATAATTATTTCCAGCAATAATAATATGGTCAATTACCTGAATATCAAGAATTTTTCCTGCCGCAATTACTTGTTTCGTAATTTTAATATCGGCATCGCTTGCTTCTGCATTTTCGCTTGGATGATTATGTATCAAAATTATTCCAGCGGACGAATTTTCAATTGCAACCCGAAAAATTTCGCGTGGATGAACAATACTTGCATCTAAACTTCCGACAAATATTTCCTTCAAATCAATAAGTTTATTTGATTTATTCAAACAAGCAACCATAAATTTTTCTTTTACTTCCGATTGAAAGAGTGGAATTAGAGCATTTGCAAAACCTTCGGGAGAATTAAATTTTTGATTAATTAGCCATTTACTTTGAGAAATTATTCTTCTTCCAATTTCGAATGCTGCGGAAACTGTGGCAGCTTTTTTTAAACCAATTCCTTTTATTTTTGCCAATTCCTTAACACTTCGAAGCGAAAGTCCTGCAATATTTCTTTCTTCTTTTATTATCTCTTGCGAAATCTCAATAACTGATTTTCCTTTCAAACCCGATTTTAGTAAAATTGCAAGCAACTCAGCATCCGAAAGTGAATTTGAGCCTTTGTGAATCAATTTTTCAATTGGTCTATCTTCTGAAGGTAAATCTTGAATTTTTGACATAATTAAAAATTAATTAATTGATTTTTTAATTGGTTTGCTGTTTTATTATTTGGATCAATTTTTAAAGCTTTTTCAAGATATTTTTCAGCTTTTTCAAAATTTTCGAGACGATAATTTGTATAACTAAGTAACGAGAATATTTCTGAATTATTTTTTTTGTATTTCAAATATAATTCAAACCATTTTTCGGCTTCTGCGAATTGTTTTAATTCTAAATGAATTTTTCCGCCTAAATATAAAAATTCTGTTTTCTTACAACCATTATTTCTGGCTTTCTGCCAAAAATCTTGAGCAAAATAGAATTGATTTTTTAGAAAATACACTTTTGTGAATAAAAAATAAACTTCAGCAAAATTATCTGATATTTTTTCCAAAATCTGAAGATTTTCTAGACTAGTTGATAAATCTTGATTTTGGATTTGTATTTCAATTAAAATGAAGTACGATTTAATTAAATATTCATTCTCAACTTTCATTTCAATTACTTTTTCAAAATATCTCAAAGCGTTGTAATTATCTTTCAATTTGAGATAAGCAATTGCACAATAATAAGTTAGCATTGGCGAATTGTCTTCTTCAAGATAATTAGATATCAAATATTCGGGTTTATTTATTCGAAGTAAAAATTGTGCAAACACTTCTTTAACTTCAAAATCATTCGGCTTATTTTGTAAATATTCAGAAATCATTGAAATAACTTTTCCAGAATGATTCATTTTTTCATATAAATTTGCTAAGCGAAGTATTACTTTCCGATTATCTTCAACTAATAGAATTTTCTGATAAATTTGTACTGCATGTAAATAATTCCCTTCTGCCTCTAAATTTGAAGCAAAATTCAATTTGTCAGATAAATTATCCATTATTCCCATTCAATTGTTGCAGGCGGTTTCGAACTTATGTCGTAAACAACTCTATTCACACCTTTTACGTTTCTAATAATTTTATTTGAAATTTTTTCCATTATTGCAAAATCTAACGGATACCAATCAGCCGTCATTCCATCTGTAGAAGTAACCGCTCGCAATGCAATTACGTTTTCGTAAGTTCTTGCATCGCCCATAACTCCAACGGTTTTAATTGGTAAAAGCACAGCAAAAGCTTGCCAAATTTCGTTATAAATATTGTTTGTTTTCAATTCTTCGATGTAAATTTCATCTGCTTCCTGCAAAATGGTTAATCTTTCCCTCGTTATTTTTCCAAGAATTCTTACTGCAAGTCCTGGACCTGGGAATGGATGTCGAGCAATAAAAGATTCAGGTAAACCCAAATCTCTTCCTATTTGCCTAACTTCATCTTTGAATAATTCTTTGAAAGGTTCGATTAATTTTAGATTCATTCGAGCAGGCAAACCACCAACATTGTGATGTGTTTTTATCGTTACACTTGCTCCTTGAACGGGAATTGATTCAATTACATCTGGATATAAAGTTCCTTGAACCAAATATTTTGCATCATATTTTTTGCTTTCTCGTTCAAAAACATCAATAAATGTTTTGCCGATAATTTTTCGCTTTTGTTCAGGGTCTTCAATTTCTTCCAATTGAGAAAGAAATTCATCTATAGCATCGGAATGAATTAAATGTAAATTGTATTGTTCTTCAAACATTTTAACAATTTGACTACTTTCATCTTTTCGCATCAAACCATTATCAACATGAACACAAATCAGATTTTCGCCAACAGCTTTGTGCATTAAAATGGCGGCTACTGACGAATCGACACCACCACTTAAAGCAAGTAAAACCTTACTATCTGCAACAGTTTCTTTAATTTTTATAATTGATTCTGAGATAAAATTTTGAGAAGTCCAATTTCCGCTAAGTTTACAAACATCGAATAAAAAATTTTGAATTATTTTTTTCCCATCTAATGAATGTGCAACTTCTGGATGAAATTGAACACCGTAAATTCTTCTTTCTTCATTTTCAATTGAACAAACGGGTGAATTTTCGGTTTTTGATGTAACTATAAAATTGATTGGTAATTCTGTAACATAATCACCGTGACTCATCCAAACAATTGACTGATTTCTTATATTCTTCAATATTTTTGATTCAAGATTAGTTATCTGAAGAACTGCTTTTCCGTATTCGCGATTTTCGGCTGGTTCAACTTTGCCTCCAAAATAATAACTAATTAACTGCAAACCGTAACATATTCCAAGAATTGGGATATTCATTTCGAAAATTTTATTATCAATTTTGGGGGATTTTTCGTCATAAATGCTCATTGGTCCGCCAGAAAGAATAATTCCAACCGGAGCCAATTTTTCAATTTCAGTAATTGTAAAATTGAATGGTTTGATAATCGAGAAAACATTACTTTCTCGAATTCTACGAGCAATAAGTTGTGTGTACTGCGAACCGAAATCTAAAATTAATACGGTTTCGTTTGTAGTCATTAAATACTAAGCACCAATAAATTCTAAATAATCTTCGGATGACATTAAATTTCCTAATTCAGAAGAATCAGACATTTCAACTTTAATAATCCATCCATCCGAATATGGTTCGGAGTTAATTATTTGTGGTTCAGCTTCTAAATTTGAATTGAATTCAATTACTTTTCCTGAAATTGGGGCAAGCAAATCGCTAACTGTTTTTACTGCTTCAATTGTTCCAAATGTACTTCCGGCTGAAATTTCTGCAATATCTGGGTCAATATCAACAAAAACAATATCACCAAGTTCGCTTTGTGCGTGATTTGAGATACCAATTGTAGCAACATTTCCTTCAACTTTTACCCATTCGTGGTCAGTTGAAAATTTGTATCCCGATGGAATATTCATATTAAACCTCTAATAATTTACTTGAAATTTTTTTCAATAAATGATGTATCATAGTTTGAATTTAAAAAATCTTCGTTTTCTAAAACTTTTTGATGAAATGGAATTGTAGTTTTTACGCCTTTAATTAAAAATTCTTCAAAAGCTCTTTTTGCACGAGAAATTGCGTGACTTCTATCAACTCCCCACACAACTAATTTTCCAATCAGTGAATCGTAATAAGGTGGAATTGTGTATCCAGAATATGCATGTGAGTCATTTCTTATTCCAAAACCACCCGGAAAATGAATCATTTCAATTTTTCCAGGTGAAGGGCGGAAGTTAAAATCTGGATCTTCAGCGTTTATTCTGAATTCGAAACAATGTCCAAGTGGAACTCGAGGTGGATCTTCAATTTTCCCTCCAGCAGCAACAATTATCTGATTCTTAATTAAATCTATATTTTGAACCATTTCTGTTACGGGATGTTCAACTTGAATTCGTGTATTCATTTCAATAAAATAAAATTTTTGATATTTATCAACCAAAAATTCAACCGTTCCTGCTCCTTCGTAATTTACTGATTTTGCTCCAAGAATTGCAGCATTTTCCATTTTTTTACGAGTTGCGGAAGATATTATTGGAGATGGTGTTTCTTCAATTAATTTTTGATGTCTTCTTTGAATGGAACAATCACGCTCGCCATATGCATAAACATTTCCGTGTGAATCTCCCATTATTTGAATTTCAACATGGCGCGGATTTTCAATAAATTTTTCGAGATACATATCGGGATTTCCAAAAGCGGCTTGTGCTTCATTAGATGCAGCTTGAAATGCTTTATGCAACTCAGATTCTACCTTAACAATTCGCATTCCCTTTCCGCCTCCACCAGCCGATGCTTTTAGCAAAACAGGATATCCAACTTCTTCGGCTATTTTCTTGGCTTCATCAGCATTTGAAATCACTCCATCACTTCCGGGAACAACAGGAACACCAACTTTTCTCATTGTTGATTTTGCAAATGCTTTATCTCCCATTTGGCGAATCATATCTGGTGATGGACCAATAAATTTTATGTTTGTTTCTTCACAAATTTCAGAAAATTCAGCATTTTCTGCCAAAAATCCATAACCTGGATGAATTGCTTCGGCTCCAGTTATTGCCGCTGCAGAAAGAATATTTGGAATTTTAAGATAACTTTCGCTACTTGAATATGGACCGATGCAAACTGCTTCGTCAGCAAACATTGTGTGCATTGAATCTCTATCTGCTTCTGAATAAACTGCAACAGTTTTAATTCCCATTTCTTTGCAAGTTCTAATTACACGTAGTGCAATTTCACCGCGATTTGCAATTAAAATCTTATTAAACAAATTTAACCTCTTGATTAATCTGGTTTGATTACAAAAAGCGTTTGATTGTATTCAACCGGAGTTGAATTATCCGACATTATTTTTAAAATAGTTCCACTTACATCAGATTCAATTTCATTCATTAGCTTCATTGCTTCAATAATGCAAAGAGTTGTTCCGACGCTTACATAGTCTCCAACTTTAACAAACGGGTCAGCATCAGGCGATGGAGCTCGATAAAATGTTCCAACAATCGGAGATTTTACATCATGCCCTGAAATTACTACTTCAGAACTTTTATTTTGAGCGGAAGTTGCAGTTTCTATTATTTCAGTGTGTCCTTTTTGGTTTACCAGCGGTTGCTGAACTTGGACTGCAGTTTGTTGAGGAATAGAAACGTAATTGACATTCTCACTTTTCTTAGAAATACTTATTTTTAAGTCGCCTTCTTCAACGCTTAAATCGGTAATTTCACTTTTCTCAACAACTTTAATTAGTTTTTTGATTAATTCTAAATCCATTTTGAACCTTTTATTTTTTAATTCTTTCTACATAGGTACCAGTTCTGGTATCTATTTTAAGAACTTCACCTTCATTTACAAAAAGTGGAACACTAATAATCGCTCCAGTATCCATAGTTGCAGGTTTTAAAACATTTGTTGCAGTGTCACCTTTAAATCCTGGTTCAGTTGAAGTAACCGTAAGTTCAACAAATATCGGAGGTTCGACTGTAATAATTACATCTTTATCGTCTAATAAAATATCAAGTTCTGTACTTTCTTTAAGAAATTGTGAAGCATCTCCAATAATTTCGGCTGAAACAGTAATTTGATCGTAAGTATCGTTATCCATCAATACAAATTCGGTAGCATCTTTGTATAGGAATTGATATTTTTTTCTTTGAACACGCACAACATCAAGTGATTCACCCGAACGAAATGTATTGTCGAGCACTTTGCCAGTTTTAAGATTTTTGAGCATTGTACGAACAAATGCTCCTCCTTTTCCGGGTTTTACGTGTTGAAATTCAGTAACTACATATAAACCATTTTTAAATTTTATTATAAGACCATTTCTGAGATCTGAAGTATCTGCCATTGTAAATCCTTAACCTAATTTTTTAACTGATATTTTTCCAAAATATCGCTCAACTTCGCGAGCTGATTTTGTTTTTGGATAATCTTTTTTAAGAGTATTTAATATTTCTTCGGCTTTTTCTAATTCGCCAATTTTAATGAAGTTGTTTGATGCTTTAAGAAGTAATTCTGAATTGGTAGGATTGAATTCATCTTCTTTTGAAGCTATTAAATAATAGTCCGCAGCTTTCGCAAAATCTTTCTTTGCTTCATAAACAGCGGCTTGTCCAGCAATTGAAGCGGCTTTAAACATTTTACTTGAACCTGAAAAATCTTCATAATATTCATTTGCTTTATCAAAGTTGGAGAGTGAATAGTAGGAATTTCCGACCAATAATTTTGCGATATTTCCAGAATTTGTAGAACCATATTCATCTACAATTTTTACAAAACCGTCTTTTCCTTGAAGTGAATCGCCATTTAATGCTTTGTTGAAGTTAAAATTGCTATAACTTTCCATAATTGCAGTAAGTTTTTCAGATGCTATTTTTTTATTTGCAATTGCTCGGTTATTCATTAAAATTGCAACAACAACAAGTGCTATTGCTACAATTATTCCTATGAAAACCATTTTTTGGTTTTTAATAATTAGTTCTTTCAATTTTAAGATACTATTTAATATGTTATCGCCTTTTGGTTCAATTGCATGAACCGGTTTTTTGTTGTCAGACATAAATCACCTAATCAATGTTATAAATTTTAAACGCTGAATTTAATAAATCCTAAATACCTATCCTAATCGGATTTGAGAATATCCAAGCGGAATTTTCCTTATAAACTTCAACCCGATAAACACCACTTAAATTTACAAGAAATTTAGCTTCCTTTCCAACTTCTTCAAATATTAATTTTCCATTACGAATTAATTTAATTTCTGAATTTTCGTCAGGAGATTCAATTTTAAGTAAAATCTTTTCAGAAAGTGAAATTGTTTCTCCCATATTAAATATTTTCCCTTCAACTTCTGCAACAAAGCGAAAACCTTTTGCATTGCCATAATAGGAATTTGCAACAAAACATCTTCCTTTTTCTAATGCTTTATATATTGTTTGTTTATTTTTTTCATTAGAATTTGTTGTATTTTGCTTTGTTAGCCTCTTTTCAGTCAAAATATGTGTTCTAATAGATTTAAAAAGAACTTTATAGGGAAACACTTCCACTTCAAAAAATCCAAGAAAATTCACTTTATGTGCATGTGCATCAATTCCACCAATACCTACAACCAATCTTTTCTGATTTAATTCATCCCATTTTTCCAAAGTTTCATGCGGTGGATTTTTTATTGTTTTAAGCGGATGAACAAAATGATTGTATTTATTTTCTTCGGTAAGAGTCTCCATCCATTCAGACATATGATTCCAAATCTCAATTCCTGTGAAATCTTCACTTTCCCACGCTGTCCATGGAAATGGCGGATGTTCTGGCATTGAATTTCTTTTTTCGTGCGGATGAGCCAAAAACCCGATTCCACCTGAATTTTTTACTTGTTTAACGTATTCATCTGCAAGTTGACGTGTTGAAAAGGCTTCTTTAACATTAAACGCCAGATAATGGTTAAGATTTTCTTTGTCGTTTATTTCAACTCCAACAAGTAGCATTGTATTTCCATACATTCCTTCAAAACCTTCATCTTTTGCACGCAAAGTATTGTGGTCAGTTAAAATTATAAAATCTAACCCAACTTCAGATGCAATTTCGGCTATTGTACGAACATCGCCTGTTCCATCAGAATAATTTGAATGCATATGTAATGCGCCAACAAATTCAAACATAGTTATTCAAAAATTGGTTTGTACGTCTTGTATGCTAAAGTTTTTTCTTCAATTAATTGAGATAATTTTTCATTCAAGATTGCTACAAGTTCGTTGGAATCATCGTAGTTTTCAAATGCTTCCTCGTTTGCAAATTCATAAAATTCACGAAAATGATTTCGCATTTTTTCTTCATAGATATCGTAGTAAACTAATCCATCAACTTTTATAAGATTTTTTAATTCGCTCGCGATAATTATATAATCATCTCGATATTCTTCTTTTACTATGTATGATACGCTAAATATTATTTTGCTCATTGTTTCTCCATTATTTCAATTTCGCCACTAAATAGAATTTGAGAATGTCCAATTAGCGAAAGATTAACAAAATTCGATAAATTTCTCTCAAAATTTACGATAAATTTTTTATTGCTCTTTGAAAAAATTGCAATTGGAGAATTTTGGGCGTTAATTATATTCAAAAATAATGCCGTTGAAATAATTCCAGTGCCACATGCTAAGGTTTCTCCTTCAATTCCACGCTCAAAACTTCTTATTTTTGTAAAATTTTCTTCTTTTTGGATAATATTTACATTTATTCCGCATTTGCCAAAAAACTTATGATTTCTTATTTTTTTAGCAATTTGATGAAAATTGAAATTCTCATATTCATCATTTTCATCTAAAATCTTTAGTTTTTTCAGATTTTCAAATTCCAAAACCAAATGTGGAGAACCAGTTTCAAATCTGAATATTTTGAATTTTCGTGTTTCGTCAAATTCAAAACATTCCTCAGATGGAACTTTTATATTCGGTAGATTAAATTGAGCTTCATTTTGTTGAAGTTTTTTCCCAGAATATTCTTTGCCACAACATTCAAAAGTAATAATGTTTGTTTTTTTATACTTTTCAGAAAAATAATAAGCCGAACTTCTTCCACCATTGGCACAAAGCATTCCAGAACTTCCATCCGAGTTGAAATAGAGAAGATTGAAATCGTATTTTTCAGATTTTTCGAGCAACAATATCCCATCAGCCCCAATTCCAAAATGGCGATCACACAAATTCTGAATTTCAGACTTGGTTAGTTTTGGTAATTTGTTTGAAATACCGTCAAAAATAATGAAATCATTTCCCGCTCCGGTTAGCTTTGTAAAATTGTATTTCATTTTTTATTTCTCACCATTTTTTATTTTTTGGAACTTGTCGTTCATTTTAATTTCAAGCAAATTATCCTTTTCGACCAACATCATAACTGCAAGATTAAGATTTTCTGCTAATTCCATTCCTTTTTCTTCGCCCAAAACATGAATTGCAGTTGCAAAACCGTTTGCCATCATGCAACTTGTTGTTAAAATTGTTACTGAAAACACCGAATTATTAATTGGTTTTCCAGTTTTTGGATTTATTACTGATGAAAACTTCACTTTTCTATTTGATTCCAATTTAACCTTTCCACCGGAAGTAGCAATAGATTTATTTTCCACCGACAGCTTTTCATATTCCCCATTTTTTGAAGAAGGAATTTCAACCAACCAATTTTTATTGTTGTTGTCTTTTCCTTTGACACGGTATTCTCCACCAATTTCGATAGAGTAATTCTCGATTTTGATTGATTCTAAATAAACAGAAATTTTATCTACTGCATAACCCTTGGCAATTGAAGATAAATCAAGATAAATATTTGGGTTTTCTTTTTTGATTGAAGGCGGGAAATATTTTACGGATAAATCGCGGAAATTAACATCTTTTAACATCGATTTTATAATTGAATCTTTGGGAAAAGGAATATTTGCGTTCAAACTATTTTTTTGCCAAATGTTGGTAATTTTCCCTATTGTGGCATCAAAAGCACCGTTGGAAAATTCGCTAATTGCAATTGCTTGCCTTACAACCAAAGCAAAATCAGCAGAAACATTAAACCAAGCAGTTGAATTTTGCAAATTGAATCGAGAAATTTCAGACTCTTTCGAATAAGTTGACATTTGTCGGTTTATTTTCATCAAAATTGAATCAATGTTGGTTTGAACTAAATTTTTATCAATGAAATTTGCGGATGAATCGGCGGGTAAATATTTAATTTGATAAATTGTCCCCATCGTTTTTCCGCTCAAAATTGCAATATTATCTAAATTTTCGCCAGAACAACTTGGCAAAAGAAAAATTAAAAGTAGTAAGTATTTTTTCATAAGGATAATTGGCATCTATATATAATATCAAAATCTGATAATGAATTAAATCTGTTTGCGACATAAAATTGGAAGAAATGAATTTCCTGAAAAGTGAAGTCGTTTGTAAAAGTATTTTTAAAAAATACTCATGAAAAAATATTTAATTCGCTCACAAACTCCAATCAAAAAAAACATTAATTTTCTAACCATTTTCAAAATAGATAAAAAACCTTGATGAATAATATTGAACTTTTTGTTTTTGATTTAGATGGAACACTTGTTTCTTCGCACAAAACCATATTTTTAGCTACAAAACTCGCTTTTGCAGAACTGAATTATAATTACAAACTTGATGAAGAAAAATTCCAACAGCTAATTGGCTATCATTTTAATGATATTTTTAAGGAATTTAACATCACTGATATTAATTTTGATAATTTTATTACTGCATATCGAGATTACTACGAACAAATTCTTGACACTTCAACTCTTTTCCCAAATGTAGAAATTTTACTTAAATATTTGTCATCTAAAAGGAAGAAAATTGCTTTGCTAACTACAAAAAGACAAGACCAGGCTGAATACATTTTAGAATATTTCAATCTGACAAAATATTTTGATGTTGTTTGTGGAAAAAAGGAAAATCTACCAAACAAACCAAATCCAACTCAATTACTGCAAATTGTCACATCGCTTAAAGTAAATGTTTCTGAAACAGTTATGATTGGCGATACAGAAATTGATATTAGAACAGGTAAAAACGCAAACACAAAAACAATTGCCGTTACTTTTGGTTACAGAAAATTGGAAAAATTGAAAATTGAGAATCCCGATTTTCTTATTCACGACTTATCTGATTTAATTAAAATGATGGAGAAATAATGGAAAATGAATATGTAAAATCTATAGTAAATGGAAAAATAGCTGAAATTGAATTTCACAATCCGAAAGCTAATTCACTTACAAGTAAAATGTTAATTGATTTAGAACAAGAAATTAAAGTGCTATCAAATAACGAAAAAATTATTGTAATTGTAATTTCGAGCACGGGTAATAAATCCTTTTGTGCTGGTGCTTCATTTGATGAAATGATAGAAATCTCAGATTTTCAAACTGCTATTGAATTTTTCATTGGTTTTGGCAAATTAATTTTAGCAATTGTCAATTCTCCAAAATTAGTAATCGCAAAAGTTATCGGTAAAGTTGTTGGCGGTGGCGTGGGTTTACTTTCGGCTTGCGATTATGTTTTTGCCACGAATAATTCAACAGCCAAACTAAGCGAATTGCAAGTTGGAATTGCACCTTTTGTTATTTCTCCAGCAGTGGAAAGAAAAATTGGGAAATCCGCTTTTGCCGAAATGACAATTGACACTGAATGGAAAAATGCAAATTGGTTAAATCAGAAAGGATTATATAATAAAATATTTAATGATGAAACTGAACTTGAGACTGAAATAAATATTCTACTACAGAAAATTGAGAATTATAGTAATGAGGCAATATTTCAAATTAAAAACATTATAAAATCTGACACAAATAATTGGGAAGAAATTATGAATCGCCGTGCAGAATTAAGTGCAAAATTAGTTTTGAGTGAAACAACGAGAGAATTTTTGAGACGCTTTAAAACAAAATAAGGCTAACAAATGTTAACCTTATTCAAATTATCTCGCTCTATTTTCTTTAGCGATTCTACGTTTAGCTTTGATTTTCGTCATGCGCTTTTCAACTGAAGGCTTTACGAAAACTGTACGTTTTTTATATTCTTTAAGAATTCCAGAACGTTCATACTTTTTCTTAAATCGCTTGAGAGCTCTGTCGATATTCTCGTTCTCATGAACAACGATACCAACCATTTTTTTCACCACCTTGTGTGTTTTTTATTTATATAAATAATTGAAGCGGATAAAAATAAGAAAATATATTTTTTTTGTAACATTATTTAAGAGTTTAAATAAAAAAA
>DYSW01000061.1 GCA_020726285.1 Melioribacter roseus | reverse complement strand
AGGCTTGCCCAAATCGTAATCATCTTTTAAATCAACAACTCCGGGAATTGTTTTTACAACATCTTGAATATTTCCAGATATTTTCCCCAATTCTTCAAAATTATCACCTGTAATTTCAATTGTGATTGGCGAACCAACTGGAGGTCCCATTTTTTCTTTTTTTACTTCAAGCGTTGCTCCAGCAATATTCTTTATTGATTCGCGAATGCTATCTGTTAAAATTGGCGATGGAATTCTTCTATTAACATAATTTGGGAATTGAACAGTAATTGAGCCTTTGTTTGGAATTGCACCGCTGCCAAAATCGAATTGATTTGTTGAAGTTCCAACGCTTGCAATATATTCTGAAATATCTGTTCCTTGTAAAGGTTTTACAACATTTTCAATTTTCTTTGCGATAACGTTTGTTCTTTCAACATTTGTACCTAATGGTGCTTCAATGTTTATGTAAATTCGCTGCGGGTCAGTTTCGGGAAAGAATTCTGTTCCTAAATCGAATACAGAATAAATTTCGATTATTAAAAAGAGCGACAAAAATGTTGCAGAAAGTACGCGTAAATTATTACTCGAAAATACCCAAACAACGCAAAGTGTAAGTAAGATTGTAATTATAATTGTGATAAATTTTGGCAAAAATGGCAGAAAAATCAGTTCAGATGAAAATAAGAAAAGAACAAAAGTTAATGCAAGTCCTATAAGATTTCTTTTAGCGATTGGCTTTCCAGATTCGCGTTCTTTTCCTACAAAATTCTTTAGAATTCTCTCATAATTTGTTAAAATCCAAGGTAAAATTAATTCGTTGTTTAAAGCAGTAATTCTATCAAATGGAATTAATATAAGTTTCAAACCTTTTCGTGGTTTGTTGTAAATTTCAAGTTTCATGTATTTTGATGTTAAAACTGGATTCATAACCAAAGCTACAAAAAGGGAAGAAGACAGGGTTACAATAAGTGTTATTGGTAAGTATTGCATAAAATCACCAACTACTCCAGGCCAAAACAAAAGCGGACCGAATGCTACTAGAGTTGTTAAAGTTGAAGTTGTAATTGGCCAAGCAACTTCTTTTGCCCCAAGTTTTGCTGCTTCTTCGAGCGGATAACCATCTTCCAAGAATTTGTAGATGTTTTCGACAATCACAATTGCGTTATCAACTAACATTCCTAATGCTAAAATCAATGAAAATAAAACAATAAAATTAAGTGTGATATTCAATAGCGAAAGAATGATAAATGAAAGCAACATACTCATCGGAATTGCAAATCCCACAAAACTTGCCGTTCGTAATCCAAGAAAAGCGAATAAAACTAAAAGCACAAGAACTAAACCTGAGAAAATATTATTCTCAAGATTTCTAACACTTCGCTTAATATCTTGCGAAAAATCGACAACAACTGTAAAATCTATTTGATTGTTGTATTTCTGCTTGTAATTTTCAATTACTTCATTTATTTCATTTACCATATCAATAATATTCGAACCGATTCTTTTTGAAACTGAAATTGTAATCGCTTCTTTTTCGTTCAAACGGGAATAAGTTTGTCGTTCTTTGAATGAATATTCAATTTGAGCAACGTCACGAATATAAATTGGTAAATCATTTTCCACTTTTATTACAATATCTTCAATGGAAAAAGGTTCTGTGTATTCGCCTGGAACACGAATTAGAAAACTTGAATTTACGTTATCAATTACTCCGCCTGGGATTGTTTGATTTTCGCTTTGAATTGCAGAAATTATATCACCAAATGGAATTTTGTAATGCTCCAATTTATTTACATCAACATTAACTTTTACTTCTCTATCCAAACCGCCGCTGATTTTACAATCTAAAACGCCATTAATTTTTTCTATATCTTCTTTAATATCATCGGAAATATCTTTTAATTGTGTTAAATCGATTTTACCAGTTAAAGCGAAAGTGAAAATTGGGAATTCAGAGAAATTGATTTCGCTAACATCCGATTCTTCAGCTTCCGAAGGCAATTTTGGTTTTGCTTTGTTTACTTTGTCGCGTACTTTTTGCAAAGCGTTGTCAATATCGTAACCGCTTTCAAATTCGCAAATAATTGATGAAAATCCTTCAGCCGAAGTTGATGTGATTTTCTTTATTTCGCTAATCGAATTTAATTCTGTTTCAATTTTTTGAGTTACAAGCGATTCAATATCGCCAGGCGCAACTCCAAAATATGGTGTTGAAATAACAACCAACGGAATTTTGATATCTGGCGCTGATTCGCGAGGTAAACCGACGTAAGAAAGAATTCCCGCGATTATAACAATAAACATTAATACAAAAACGCTCGTTCTATTATTAATACTAATTTCAGTAATTTTCATAATCTACTCATTTCCCAATTTTAACTTTTTCGCCTTGAATTAATTTTTCGTAGCCAACAACAATAACTTTGTTGCCTTCTTTTAATCCAGAGTTAATAATTGCTTTTTTGTCCACACGTTTTAGTAAGCTAATTGGTTTTTCAATTGCAATGCCATTTTCTTCGATGAAACAGAAATATCCTTTTTCATTTCTTTTCAAAACTTCTTCTGGAATTTCGAAGATATGATTTTCAGTTGATAATTTTATTCTTGCTTCGAGAAGCATTTCCGGTTTTAAGTGATTATTTCGATTCTCGATTTGAACTTCCACTGGGAAAGTTCTATTTGCGGTTGTTATAATTGAACCGACATACGAAATTGTTCCATTAATTGAAATTTCACTTAATTCGCGGGAAACAAAATCAACTTTCATTCTTTTTTGAATTTTGTTAGCAAAATTTTCAGAAACTCCAAGCAGAACTTTTAACGGATTTAATTGAACAATTGTAACAACTGGTTGACTTGGAGCGGCAAATTCGCCTTTATCAAAATATCTTGCGTCTAATTTTCCAGGAAAAGGTGCAATCAGAAAAGCATCTTCAAACTGCGATTTTGCCATTTCGTAATTTCCTTTTGCCATTTCCATCTGATATTTTGCTTGTAAATATTGAAATTCGCTTCCAACTTTGTCTTTATAAATTGCAGCTTGTTTTTCGAATGTAACTTTTGCCAAATCAAATTGTGCTTTTGCCGAATTCAAAGTAGCTTTCAACATTCGAGTATCTGCCGAAATTAAAGTATCGCCTTTTGCTACATTTGAACCTTTTTCGACATAAATATTTTGGATTGTTCCACCAGTTTTGAAAGATAAATTTGCTTGCTGAATTGGTTTTACAGTTCCAATAACTTTTAAGAAATCATCAAAATTTGTTGATTTTAGCTTTAAAACTTCGATGTTTGTGTATTTTTCATCTTTTGTGTTTTGTGTTTTCGCTTCAGAATTTTCACTTTGGCAAGCTGAAATGAATAATGACATTAAAATTATCAATAAAAACATTATTTTTTTCATAAAAAACCTCTAATTATTATTTATTAAATGATCTAATTTTGCTTTTTGTACGTTATAATCTCTTATCGCAGAAAGATATTTTAGTTTTGTATCTGCATAAGTTAGCTGTGCGTCAATAACTTCCAACTGACTTCCCAAACCGGCGGCAAATCTTTTTTGAGCAATTTGCAAACCTTCGCTTGATTGATCTTTTGCAAGTTTCAGCGATTCGATATTCTTTAAGTTTTTATCCATTGAATTTACTAGTGAATAAACTTGGTTTTCCAAATTCTTTTTGACCAAAAGAAAATTTTCTTTCGATTTTTTTACTTCAAGCTCGGCTTGTTCAGTTCTTGCAATTGTTGTTAATCCCTTAAAAAGTGGAATTGAAAGATTCAAAGAAACTGATGAGGAATTGATGGAGGTCCAATTATTGAAGGAAATATTGTCATCTTCTTGAGCGAGAGTTTGATAATTTCCGCTTAAACTGAGTTCGGGAAAATGTTTAGAAAATTCCAATGCTTTTCGATTTTCATAAAGCTCAGTCGTAATTTTTAATTGATTGATTGCCTTGTTGTTTTCGTGTAAATCAGCAATCGCATCATTAATATTTATTTTATCGAAAACAGAGAAAACAATTTTGTCTTCAACCGAAATTTTTTGTGATAATTCCAATCCAGCAATAATTTTCAATCCATTTTCGGCAAGCACAACATTGTTTTCCATATCAGAAACATAAGGCAAAGTAGTTTGATATTGAACTTTAGCTTTCAATAAATCATAATCTGAAATCAAACCGTTTTCGTGCATTATTTCCGCACTATTCATATTTTCTTCGGCTAACTTCAAACTCTCGTTGGCAACTTTCAGCATTTCTTTTGCAAGAATTACGTTATAGTAAATCTCTTTTGTGTTTGCAACTAATTCTGAACGTGAATAAAAATAATTTTCCTCGCTCATTTGGGCAAATAATTCCGCAATTTGAACTGCCAAAAACATTGCACTAGTAAAAAGTGGTTGTTGTAAATTAACGGAACCAACCAAAGTATTTTGTTTTCCTTGCTTAAAAAAGCCAGAAAAAAATGGTGTTTCGATGTAAAATTCACTCTGTTTTATTGCTCGCTGATAGTTTACATTTGCGTTAATAGAAGGCAAAACACTATTTCCAAATGTTTCATCAGCTTGCTCTTTTGCAATTTTGAAATCATATTTTATTTGATTTAACTGATGATTATTTGTTAAAGCAAGCTCAATAGATTTTTCCAAATTTAGATGAATTACTTCATTTCCTTGAGCGAAAACAAAAAATGGAAGTAAAATCATCATTATTATTTTTTTCATAAAAATCCTTTATTTTCTAATTATTCCATTTAACAAAACCGAAATTAAAAATTCGCTTTCGATGTGTGTTTCGAGTCCACGCAAAGAAGCACATTGATGAATTTTTCCACCGATATATGGGAAAATCATACTTTTGAAAAGATGATTGAATTTTGGAATATCAATATTATTTATTTCATTATTTTCAATTCCAAATGAAACCCATTTTGTTAAGAATTTGTCGATAATATG
>DYSW01000028.1 GCA_020726285.1 Melioribacter roseus | reverse complement strand
CTGCCGAAACCGCGCCAGCAAAGCCAGCACCAACTATTAAATAATCGTATTTCATTTTATGATTAATTTTTTTTTGCTTTATAGAAATATTATTAAAAAAAGTCGAAGTTTGTCTCTTCGATTGAATAAGAGAATCTTTACTATTACAAGCAGATATTTTTCTGTGTTCACATTAATTTACAATTATATAAGATTTTGTAATAAAAAACATTTTCTCGGTAACAATTTTTGAGTTTGGGAACAAATCCTTCAATTCTTTCTTTTTTAATATTCTGATTTCATCTACTAATTTTTTAGCTTCGCCTAAATTATCCTGTTTTTTATACCAACCTAAATTGAAATGTTGAACAAGAAAAACTCTAATATTTTTACTAAACCAATGAAAAAAGGGAAATAAAAAATGTGGTTCTAATGGAAAAATGAATGCAGGAGTTTGGATAAAATGTTTCTTGCTAATTCTTAGAATTGTCTCAGCGAATTTTATCTGATTTTCATAAGTTGTTAAATGCTCAATTAATGAATTTGAAAAAACAACATCGTAGTCAAGTTTATCTAATTTATACAACTCATTAGCATCAAGAATTATTGATTTGTAACCTTTTGTAATTTCGTTATTAATATTCAATAATGTTAAATCAATCGTAAAAGGAATATTTTTAAGCCACAAATCCCAAAAGTAGTTCGTTCCACCAATATCCAATATTTTTAATGTTTTATCGGTTTTAATACTTTCTAAGAATTCAATAAAAAATGCCATTCGCTTATTTCGTATTTTAGCACTAAAATTACCAGCAATGTTGTTTGCGGCATATTTTTGGAGAATTTTCACTTCAAACCTTTTGCGATATTGATTAGCATTTCAAGAATTTTTTCAGGACTTCTGCCTTCGGTCGGCAATTCGATTTTCACATTTTCTTTTTTATGAATTAGCTGAAATTTGTTGCCGAATTTATGCAAAAGGAAATTTACCATCGGGTTGAATTTTTCTTCATAAAATATTTTATTTTTTCCATCTGGCAAAATAATTGAGACTTTTTGCATGGATATTACTATTCTTTCAAAATTCACAAAAGAAGCGTGGAATTTCAAAATAGCAGTTTTAATTAACAATTCAGTTTGTTCGGGAATTTTCCCAAATCGGTCAGTTAGTTCTTCTTTTATTTCTTCAACTTCTTCTTCTTTTACCATTGAAAATAGCGAAGTATAAAAAGCCAATCTATCAGTTTGAGTTTCCATATAATAATTTGGAATTCCGATTTCAAAAAAGGAATCAATTGTTGTGTCAGTTCGTTCAAAATGTTTGGGTAAATCATTAAATGTTGCAGAAAATTCTTCGTTTTTTAGTTCAACAATTGCTTCGTCAAGAAGTTTGAGATACAAATCGAAACCAACTGTGTCAATAGCTCCGCTTTGTTCAGTTCCAAGCAAATTTCCCGCACCACGAATTTCAAGATCTCGCATCGAAAGATTAAATCCTGAGCCAATTTCTGTAAATTCTTCAATTGCTTCTAGTCTTTTAACCGCCGTTTTTGTGATTGTTTTAAGCGAAGGAACAAGCAAAAATGCGTGAGCTTGTTTATCTGCTCTTCCAACTCTTCCGCGAAGTTGGTGCAGTTCTGCAAGTCCGAATCTGTCTGCTCTATTTATAATTATTGTATTTGCATTTGGAATGTCGATTCCCGATTCTATAATCTTTGTGGCAATCAGCATATCGAATTCCTTTTTTGTGAAATCGAACAGCACTTTTTCCAAATCATTCGGATTCATTTGTCCGTGTGCAATTCCAAATGTGATTTCAGGAATATGTTTTTTTAGATAAGTTGCAATTTTGCTGATTGTTTGCACTCTATCGTGAACAAAAAATATTTGTCCACCGCGATTCTTCTCTTTTAAAATCCATTGTCTAACTTTTGAAATATCAAAAACATCAACAATTGTGTAAATTGGTTGGCGATTTGGTGGCGGAGTTCCAATGATTGATAAATCCCTTGCACCGAGAAGTGAAAGATTTAATGTTCTTGGAATTGGTGTTGCGGTTAAAGTTAATGTATCAACATTCTCTTTAATTTGTCGGATTTTCTCTTTCGCCATAACGCCAAATCTATGTTCTTCGTCAATTATTAACAATCCTAAATCTTTAAAAATTACATCTTTTGAAAGCAATCGATGAGTTCCAACCACAATATCAACTTTTCCTTTTTCTAAATCTTCAATAATCTGCGTTTGATTTTTCTTCGAAACAAATCTCGAAAGCGTTTCAACTCGCACAGGAAACGAAAGTAATCTATCGCGGAAAGTGTTGTAATGTTGTTCGGCAAGAATAGTTGTTGGAACCAAAACCGCCACTTGTTTTCCACTATTTGTGGCTTTGAAAGCACTTCGAATTGCAATTTCCGTTTTTCCAAAACCAACATCGCCGCACACAAGTCTATCCATCGGCGAATCGCTTTCCATATCTTTTTTTATTTCTTCGGTAACTTTTGTTTGGTCGGGCGTATCTTCATAAAAAAATGATGCTTCAAGTTCAGTTTGCCAAACTGAATCTGGTTCAAACTGAAAACCAACTGAAGATTTTCTTTTTGCGTATAATTTTATCAAATCGCGAGCTGCGTCTTTAATTTGTTTTTTTACTTTCGCCTTTGTTTTCTGCCAAGTTCCGCTACCAAGTTTATTTAATGTGGGACGAATTCCATCTTTTGACGAAAACTTTTTCACCAAACCCAAATAATTAAGATTTACATAAACCGAATCTCCATCTGAATATAGAATTTTAAGCGATTCTTGTTCAACATTTCCAATTTTGATTTTCTCAAGACCTTGATATTCGCCAATTCCGAATGTTTCGTGAACAACAAAATCGCCGCGTTTTAGTGAAGAAAAATCTTTAGTCTGCGATTTCTTCGGTTTTTGCTTTTGTGTGATTTTTGTTCGATAAGGTTTGCCAAAAATTTTATAATCAGAAAGTAAAATGAGATTATCTTGTTCAAGAATAAATCCATTTTTGATTGGCAAAACAATAATTTTGATAATTCCGTTATCAATTTCTCTTTTTATTTGCGGGTCAAGTTCAGAAAACAAATCTTCCAATCTTTTTCTTTGCAACTCATTTTCTGAAGTAATAAGAATCTTAAATTTCTCGCGAGTTTGGTCAATTAAAAACTGACTAATCATTTTGTAGTTGCTATTAAAAACTGGCGTTTGCCTAATTTTCAATTTAACTACATTTTCTTTTGCAAGAATTCCTTTTTCGATTAACCATTTTGATTTGAATGCAAAAAAATCTTCAATTTGATGTAATTCGTTATTTTGGATTTCCACTTTTTCAATTGAAGTATTTTCCCCAAATAAGTCTTCCTTCAAATCTTCATCAATAATCAAATCATGATTCAAATTTGATTGATTTTCAGACTCGCTCAAATCAAAAATATTTTCAGATGTAATAATTAATGGCAAATTCAGATATTCAAAAATGCTCACTTGTGGCTTTTTTGTTGTTTCTGCAACATTCGGAGCCAAAGTAATCTGTTTTATTGTTCCAAGCGAACGCTGACTTTCGGCATCAAAATAGCGAATCGATTCCACTAAATCGCCATTAAATTCAATTCTACCTGGATTTTTTTCACTGAACGACCAGAAATCAATAATCGAACCGCGAACCGAAAAAGTACCGATTACTTCTGTAAAATTCTCGCGTTGATAATTGTATAAATTCAGATATTCAATAAAATTATCGTAATCTAATTCAGTTCCAGCTTCAATTTTCAGTGTGTATTCGTTAACTTCTTGTTTCGAAGGAAGTTTGATTTCGAACAATTCCTTTGTGGAAAGAATTACAAATTTGCTCGAATTTGTAATTTCAGTAAGTTTTTCTTGAATTGATTCAGTTGAAAAATCATCAAAAACTATCTTTTTTGTTTTTAATTCAAGAATTTCCAATTCAACATTTGTTTCGTAAAGTTCCGTTTTATCGCTAAAAATTAGCAAAATCTGATTTTCATTTTCAGAAAGTTGCTTTGTTGCAAAAGAACGCGCAGTTCCATTCAGATTCGAAGTGAAAATCTGTTCCGAAATTTTAATTTTTCTGATTTGCGAGAAAAATTCGTGAAATGTTTTTGAATGAAGTATTTGGTTAATCAACGAAAAAATATCTCTGTAAAAAATGAAATTTGATTAGCAATCTAATGTAAATTTGAGAAAATGATTTTAAAAAATCATTAACGGAGAGAAAATGAAAATCGTACTATTAATTCTCGTTTTGTTATTCGGATGCAATTCAGCATTGGAAATATCCGTTTCCAATAATTCCAAAAGTTAAAATTCAACATTTTAATTTGTATCTTATAATAAGACAGCTTGACTTATTAAATTAATTGGTTTATCTTTAATGCGATAAAAATAATCGTATTAAAAAATGCTCAAAATCTCAAAATCTGTCGAGTACTCAATTTTAGCAATTCGAAGAATAAACTTGCACAACGAAGAAAAATTCCTTACGGCGAAAGATATTTCCGAATTAGAAAACATTCCATTTGAATTGCTTGCCAAACTACTTCAAAAAATGAAAAAAAATGGATTAATCGATTCGGTGCAAGGAAAATTCGGCGGTTATAAATTAACCAAGAATTTAGATGAAATCACACTATTTTCCGTCGTAGAAGCAATAGATTTAGATATTCAACTAACAGATTGTTCATTTCCCAATGCACAAGAAGACGCTTGCGGAAGATTTTCGCAATGTATTTTAAGAATGCCGCTTGTAAATATTCAAGAAAAAATTGTTGAGCTTTTTCGAAACTTAAAATTATCAGAAATAATAACAACATAAGGAGAAACAAAATGGGAAAATTTATTTTACCCGAATTACCGTATAATTATAATGCTCTTGAACCTTACATTGATGCTTTAACAATGGAAATTCACCATACAAAACATCACGGAGGTTATGTAAATAATTTGAACAACGCAATTGCTGGAACAGAATTGGAAGAAAAATCACTTCTCGAATTAATGGCAATTGCGAGCAAAGTTCCAGCTGCAGTAAGAAATAATGGTGGCGGACATTTTAATCACTCGCTTTTCTGGACAATTATGGGAAAAGAAAAAGGTGGTTTACCAAAAGGGAAATTTGCCGAAGAAATCAATTCAACTTTTGGTTCTTTCGACCAATTTAAAGATTTATTTGCAAAAGCTGCCGCAACAAGATTTGGCTCTGGTTGGGCGTGGTTAGTTGTAAAAGATGGAAAATTAGTGGTTTCTTCCACTCCAAATCAAGATAATCCAAAAATGGATGTTGCTGAAATTCAAGGTGAACCAATTCTCGGACTTGATGTTTGGGAACACGCATACTATTTGAAATATCAAAACAGACGACCAGAATACATTGATAATTTTTTCAATGTGATAAATTGGGATGAAGTTGAAAGATTGTTCGAAATTGCTTCGAAATAGTTAATTAGTAAAAACCATAAAAAAAGGGACTTGAAAAAGTCCCTTTTTTATTTTTAAATATATTATCAGAAATAATTAGAAATTATATCCAAAACCTAAGCTAAATGCCAAAACATTAAGTTGGTGATCGCCAGGCATCGCATAATTTGAAGAATAAGGAAGACTTCTCTCTGCGCCAATTAAATATTCTGCAGCAGCTTCGAGTTGAATTCCACCCATATTATATGTTAAACCACCTGTTATTGCGTGGTTTGTTGAAGAAGGGAACAAGAAATTTAATGTTGCATCTGGAGCAGGAGCTGGATCATAATAGTAACCTAATCTGTAAGTAGTGCAATCTGAAATTTTATGTTCTAAACCCATTCTTAATTGAATTGCATCTTCCCAATTAAGTACAAATTCACCTTCTCCCCAAGTGTCATATTCTGCAACTAATTTATCTAATTTAGCCCAATTGCTGTATTGTAAGTCAATTGTCAAAGTCATGTTATTGTCTGATTTCAAAGCAACACCAGCTGCAATCCAAGTTGGCCAGGTTACATCGCGTTTAAAATTATCTTCCATATTAAGTTCAACTAATTCAGCTGTTCCTTCCATTGAAACTGAAGTAGCTGTTCTGTATGTTGCACCAAAAGAAACTTTATCATTCATTTGATATTTTAAACCAAGTGTTGCTCCATATCCTAAACCAGTAGATGTTTCAGAATATTGAGGAAGAACATCAGGAACTCCATCGCCTGTAACATCAATTGCTGTTTCACTTGGACGTTTCAAATCAAACATTCCATAGTAAATATTCAAAGCTAAACCAACTGAAAATTGGTCATTCACTTTGTAAGCAACACCAGGTGAAATGTTGATAACTGCTAATTTCGACATCCATTCATAAGGACCAAAATGAGCTGTTAAATTTGTTAAATCATCACCATTATATTCGGCACCTAATCCAGCAGGAACATAAACGCCAAAACCAAATGCTAAATCGCCCATTGTGTAGTTCATAAAAAAGTTTGGGCTTATGTAATGATTTGCTTCTAAAGCTGCATCAACATTAGCAGCGTCAAGTTTGTAATATCCAGAAGGAATTACGTCAGTTGCAAAAACATAAATTCTTGAATCTAAACCAGCAAGACCAGCAGGGTTCCAATATAAAGCACTACCGTCGTTTGCTAAACCAACAAAAGCACCGCCCATACCAAGTGCGCGTGTACCAACACTATTTAGGCTAAGTCCATTTGCTAAAACTGAATTTGAAAAGAAAGCCATTAACATAAGGCTCAAAACAACAAGTTTGATTTTCTTCATTATGAAGACTCCTATTTTTATTAATTAATTTGTTTTGTAGCGGTGAAATTACTTATTCTTTTATGATTTGCAAAGAGAAATATTTTCAGTGTCAGCACATGAAATAAGTTGCCTGAAAAAATATCCACGTCGGAGTTAAAAGGTGAGGTTTATGTGTAGTTCAAGTTTAAGACTAAGTTTAAGAGATTCCCGCTTAAAACGTGCGGGAATGACGTAATCCGCAATTCGTAATTCAGGAATTCGCAAAGTAAAAAATCTTGTTAATATTTTTATGGTCAGAAGAAAACAGCTGATAAATATCCAACAACTTGGTGAAAATCAAGCGAGGTTTTTCCTGAATTTGTTCGATAAACCACTTCTGAATTTGTAATTCCAACATTTTGCATTGTTTTCATAAGGGAGATTATTGGACCAATTCCACACGCTTCAACTAACTTTCGATTGTTGTCATTTATCAATTGCTTAATATTGAACTCTTTAATGTGTTTTTCTACACGCGAATCTAAAAATTCAGCATCTTTTTGTGAATAATAATGCGACAAATCTGAACTTGCGATAATCAAAACATTCTGTAAATCTATTTTGGAAAGCAACTTTGCCAATTCATCAACGTAACCATCTTTTTGGTCGCCCATTACAATTGGAATTAATTCAAACTCATTTTGCAAAACAAATTGTAGAAAGGGAAGTTGAACTTCCAATGCGTGTTCTTGCTTGTGCCCAAATTCACCTTCGAAAATAAATTTGCTACGGAAAGTCAATTCCTTTCTTATTTCTTCATTTATTTTGATTTCCCCGAGCGGAGTTTCATAAAAATCGCCATCGTAAATTGAAATTCCAGGAAAATATTCTCTGTGACTTGGCGAAATTATAATCACTTTGTAAATATTTGAATTTTTGAGATATGAATACGCTTTTGCCGCTGTTTTGCCAGAATAAATAAAGCCTGCGTGCGGAGCAATAATTCCTTTAATTTCTGATGAAACTGGAATGCTTTTTATATTTTCAGCTTGTTGGAATAGCATATCCAAATTCTCAAGCAATTCAATTTTATCATTTGGATAAAACATTCCCGCTACGGCTGGTTTTCTGATTTTCATTTTCTTATTCCCATTTCCTTTTCCGAAAACACAATTGCAGTAAATGCTTCAAGCGAAAGTTGCTTTTCTTTCCACAAATTTGGATGAAAACCACCTTTTTCACAAAGTGCTGATAAATATTCATCTTTATTCAAATTGTGTTCAATTGGAACTTGTGGCAGTAATAAAGCTCTTCTTCCTTTTTCAGAAAGAATAAGTCCGTGTTCGCCAACAATAATTTCTGAATAATTTTTTAGCGGAAATGGTGGTGAAAGCACAGAAATTTCTAAATTTATTTCATCAAATTCATCAATTTTCAGTGGTGAAAATCTTGGGTCGGAAAATGCAGCTTGATTTGCAGCATCAATTATTGTGTTGTAAAGTGGCTGAAATCCAATAATATATCCTATGCAACCTCGCAATCGTGTTTTTTTGTGCAAAGTAACAAATGCTCCAGTTTTTTCATCTAAAATTGGGAATTTGTCATCTTTCTCGAAAATTAAATTATTATTGTTCAATCTGTTGTTTATTACAGAACGAGCCAATTTTAACAAAAATACTTTTTCTTCATTCAAAATATTCATTGAAAAACTAATTTATGTTAATTGATAAAGTTGCAATTCAGTCTTTTCCTTAATCAAAATTAGATAATCATCATAGATAAAGAAGGAATCTGGTGCGAAGTTGTTTGTATTTTGGTTCAAAATCAAATCAAAAATCAAGATGTTTTTGTTTGTATCGAACGCAAAGAATTTGTTTGTTAGTTGATTTCTTCCAATTGCTTGATGATAATTAAACAGCATAACGCCATTTCTTTCTATAAATTCCAAATCGCGAACCAAATTTGTAATTTTCATTTTTTCCTTCAGATAATTTTCAATCTCGGGAAATTCGAAACCTTTGTTGGTAAAGGAATATTTGCTGAAATCTTCTTCATTTCGTGCAAATTCGCGAATTACATTTATTGCTTCGGAATCAGTTCCCAAATCTTCTAAAAATTCACCAGATTTCGGACTGATTGTGTAGAAATTTCGTCCTTCAAACATTTCTTTATAGCAATAAATTTTGTTGTGATGATAAAACAGAAAAACATATTCATCAGATTGCCACAGAATTTGCTGTTTATTTATCGAAAATGCTAAAAGTTGCTTGTGATTTGGCATATCTGGTTTTGCAAATTTGTGGAAAAAGATTATTCCATCTCGAATTGTTTCAATTCCAATCCAAAATTTCTCTTCAAACTGATAATCTTTCAGAATTGTCTTTCCGCTTTCCAAATCATAAATATTAAAGAATACTTCTTTATTTTCAATTTCTCGCGATTCAATTATAACTTGATTTTCATCTGAAATTAAAATTCGCCAGATATTCCTTTTCTCTTCAACAAAAAAATGCTTTTTTATTTTCATTAACTACCTTTCAATCGGTTTAAATCTTGCAGTAAAATGTCGCAAAATTGGGGCTTGATAAGTTATTTCGTAACCTTTCAGATTATTTCTGTTCTGATAAACTTCGGCAATAACTTCTGCGAGATAATCCACGTGACTTTGTGTGTAAACTCGGCGTGGAAAAGCCAAGCGAACCAATTCCATTGCAGGCGAAATAAGATTTCCGCTTTCGTCATATTTTCCGAACATTACGGAACCAATTTCAACTGAACGAACTCCGCCTTCGAGGTAAAGCTCGCAAACAATTGATTGACCAGGATACTGATTTTGCGGAATGTGCGGTGCAAATCTTTTTGCGTCAAGATAAATTGCGTGTCCGCCTGGTGGTTCAAGAATTGGAATTCCTTGTTCTGTTAATTTATTTCCTAAATATTCAATACTTCTAATTCTATATTTCAGATAATTTTCATCAAGAATTTCATCTAAACCTTGTGCAATTGCTTCTAAATCACGTCCAGCCAAACCGCCATAAGTTGGAAAACCTTCTGTAACGATTAACAAATTTCTGCAATTCATTGCTAATTCTTCATTATTTAATGCTAAAAATCCGCCAATATTTACTAGCGCATCTTTTTTGGCACTCATAGTTGCACCATCGGCATAAGAAAACATTTCTTGTGCAATTTCCTTTACTGATTTGTTTTCGTAACCTTTTTCGCGTGTTTTAATGAAATACGCATTCTCAGCAAAACGGCACGCATCAAGAAAAAGTGGAATATGATATTTATCGCACAACGAACGAACGTCTTTAATGTTTTGCATCGAGACTGGTTGTCCGCCGCCAGAATTGTTTGTAACGGTAATCATAACTAATGGAATATTTTCATTTCCTTTTTCGTTGATGAATTTTTCCAGTGCTTCAACATCCATATTTCCTTTGAAATCGGCTTTAATTTCGGGATGTTTTCCAATTTCGTTCAAAAAATCTACTGCTTCGGCTCCTGAAAATTCCACATTTGCCCGTGTTGTATCGAAATGTGTATTGTTAGGAAAATATTTTCCTTTTCCACCCAAAACGGAGAAAAGAATTTTTTCAGCTGCTCTTCCTTGATGTGTTGGAATGATGAAATTTTTGTTTGTTAACTCGCGAACAGTTTTTTCGAATCTAAAAAAACTTTTTGAGCCTGCATAAGATTCGTCGCCATCCATAATTCCAGCCCATTGTTTGGCACTCATCGCCGAAGTTCCGCTATCAGTTAATAAATCGATAATTATCTTTTCAGCGTCAATTAAAAATGGATTAAAGCCAGCATTTTGTAAAATTTCGGTTCTTTCTTCTTTGTTTGTAAAATAGATTGGTTCTACTGATTTGATTTTGAAAGGTTCAATTATTGTTTTCATTTTCTACCAATTTGGGTTTTTTGTGCTGCAAATTTAACCAAAAAAAATATTTGATTCAGTATTTACTTGGTTAAAGGTTTTTCTTGACAATTTGATTGATAAATGTGTTTCCTTTTCTCTATAAATAATTACAAGAAATCGGGAATTTGTTGCAAAAGTTGGGAAGATTGTAAAAAGAATGTTTTTGTCAACTTAATCTTTTGTAATTTCGTCTTTTCCGTTTGTTCTGTAACGCCCGAAATCTTCTGTCGAGCATTTTTTTTCAATTGAGGAGATTTTGTGCAAGAACTTCTCAAAGTCTTAAAGTGAAAAAGCAGTTCAAGTTTATGAGATTCCAAGCTAAAACATACGGGAATGACAAGATTTGATAATTCGTAATTCGGGAATTCTCGAATTTAAAAATCAGATAAATAATAGTTCGGATAATTTTTTATCTGATTGTAACAATTTGAAATTCTATTTCGTCTTTAATATGATGCAATTAAAAAAAATAAAATATCGTTTGATTTTCAACAAGTACAAAAATTCAGTTTACAATTTTGCACTTTCAATAACACAAAGTTCTTTTGATGCTGATGATATTTCGCAAGAAATATGGATAAAATACTGGGAAAATTTTGAAGAAATTGATTATTCAAAATCGAAAGCGTGGATTTACCGTTCGGTGCATAATAAATGTATCGATTTAATAAGGCAAAGGAAAAATCAAGTTAGAATTTCGGATGAAGAATTGTTTGCTATAGAAGATACAAGAGTTGAAAATAATCCGATAGAAATTGATGAAAACAGGATAATTTCTGAAATAATTACAAAATCGCTATCTAAATTGCCCGAAAAGCAGAAATCAATTTTTCAGATGTATGAAATTGAAAATTTTAAGTACAACGAAATAAGTGAAATGTTAGATTTACCAATAAATAGTGTAAAAGTTTATTTGATGAGAGCAAGACAAAATTTGCAAGTATTATTAAAATCAGAAGGTGTAGTATGATTTCTGAAAAAGAAAAAAATATGATAATAAATTCTGCTTATGGAAGAAATAGTTTGTGGGAAAAATTCCGAACATTTGTTTTGCTGCAGAAAAATTCCGATGCAAGGTTTTTGTACGAAAACCACAAAAAAGTGAAGTTATTGATAAGAAATTCAAAGAAAAATGAATTGCCCAAAAACGTGGAAAATGGAATATTTAATAGAGTCGATTCAAAAACGGAAAGGAATTCAGTTTGGATTACAAATTCAGTTTTTGCAATAGCTTCAATATTTTTAATTGTTTCTTTGCTCACTTTTTCATTCCTTAAAAACCGTGGAATTGATACAAGTCCATTTAGCAACGAAGAAGTAGTTTTAGCCGAACAAGAAACGCTTGCTTCATTAAAATTGATTAGCAAAATATTTAACAAAACCAAAGACAAATATGTTGTAGAGATTCTTGAAGAAAAAGTTAGCGAACCAATTAATAAAAGTTTAAAAATAATAGAAATTATAACAACTCAAAAAGGAGAAGTAAAATGAAAAACTTACTTTATTTACTAATTGCAGTACTACTTACAACTGCAAATTTCGCTCAAAAAGGTGATTATTCAAAAGAACCAGGATTTGTAAAATTCATTTCATTTGATGAATTTGATGATGGTTCGGAATCGACAGAAGTTCTTGTAGAAGCAAAACTACTAAGAATGGTCTCAAAAATGATGGATGAAAAAGACAAAGATGTTGCTGAAATGGTTAATGGTTTGAAATTGGTAAAAGTGAATCAATTCAAAGTAAAGCCTGAAAAAATCGGGAAATTGAAATCTGAAATGGAAAAAATTGACAAAACTATGCTTTCGAAAGATTGGGATAGAATAGTAAGAACACGTGGCGATAAAGAATATGTAAATGTTTATATTAAAACCGATGCAAAAGATAATATTCAAGGACTTGTTGTTACAACAGTTGACGAAACCGAGGCAGTATTTGTAAATATTGTTGGAACAATCGATTTAGAAAAAATTGGTAAACTCTCGGAAAATTTTGATATTCCAGAACTCGACGAAATTATGAAAAACAAACATAAGCATTCTGAAAAAGACAACGGGAAGTAGAATGAAGAACTTGCGCAACATATTGTTAGTTGTTTTGATAATAGCTTTAATTTCGATACCAGGCTGTTTCAGCTTGAGTTCGAATGTTGAAGAAATTAAAACGACATTAATTCCTTCGGAAACAATGCAATATCCCGAATATAGCGAAACAGAATTCCCGCTCGAAAATGAATTTCAATTCTCTATTGGACCAATTGGTTTGTTTTTTGCTTATGCCGCAGTTTCGCTAGCATCTGCTTTTGATGAAGAAAACATTGATTTTGCAAAGGATTTATTAAACGAAATCGACGAAGTTCAAGTTGGAGTTTTTAAAATTACAGATTCAACAATGATGATTCCGAATCAAAAAATTAGGGAAACACAGACAAAGTTGGAAAATTGGGGTTATCAACAAATTGTAAAACACAAAGAAAATGGACAAATCGTTTTAGTGTATATCAATTATAATGCGGATTTTTGGGGAAATGATGAAATAGTTGTATTGGTTGTAGAAAATCAAGAATTAGTAATAGTTGATGTTGAAGCTGATTTAGAGTCTTTGATGAAAATAGCTATTGCGAATAAAGAAATTGGGAATAAAATCGACTTAGATTTTAAGAATGAATAGGTTTCAGTGGAATATATCTTACAATAAAAAACCTTCGAAGATTTTATTCGAAGGTTTTTTTAATTAATTCAATAAAATTATAATTATGATAACTTATTATTATTATTTGCTTTACACCCTCATGGGGTCATTTGATACTATTTAAGGATAAAGCCTGCGATGGAAATGGACTTTTGAAATACATAAATTAGTATAAACAAAAGGAAAAGATATGGAAAATCGAGGCAGATTATCTGATAAATTGATAAAAGAATGGGTAAAAGATTCATACGAACTTGTTGTTTCAAAATTACCCAAAAAGATGCAAGCGGAATTAAAATCTGAATTTTAACGAATCGAACAATGAACGAGATTTATGCGAATCAATATAGAAAGTTAATTCAGTGTTATAATTGTTCAATTTGCTTCGCTTACACTAAAAATTCAAAATAAAAGTAAAAATTATTTCCGATTTTGCAACCCACAAAAAAAAGAAATATCAATAAATATTTTATCATTACTTGGGAAAAAATATGGAGTTTTTAAATGATTTGCTTTGGTTGCTTGAACCAGAAGGCATTCAGTGGTTAATTACTGTCGGAGGTTTACCGATAATATGTCTCATTATTTTTGCTGAAACTGGATTTTTTGCTCTTTTACCAGGCGATTCATTATTAGTTTTAACGGGAATATTTGCCGCAACTCCATCTTCTGACGGAGGAACTCTTTTGCCGCTGAGTTTTCTTTTGTTTATTCTACCAATATTTGCAATTCTTGGCGACCAAGTTGGATTTTGGTTAGGAAGATGGGTAGGTAGAGCGATGTATAGTTGGAAAGATCGGTTTGTTCTTGGAATTCCAATATTTAAGGTTTCATATTTGTATGAAGCTGAAAAGTTTTATCAACGTTGGGGAGTTTTTGCAATTATGATTGGACGTTGGGTTCCAATTGTGAGAACTTTCGCACCAATCGTGGCTGGAATAATTAGAATGCCGATAAAGAAATTTCTTATTTTCAATATTTTAGGTGGTTTTACTTGGATTTGGAGTATGGTTTTAGCAGGATACTTTTTGGGAAATATCACAAAAACACATTTTGGTTTCGATTTAGCACATCATATCGATAAAATTGCAATTATTGTAGTTTTACTATCGCTAATTCCAATATTCTACACAATTTGGAAAGAGAAACAATTAGTAAAACAATCTAAAAAAAGTAATTAGTAGGTTAAATACAAATGAGTTTAAAATAAAAAATCCCGATTTTTAAATCGGGATTTTAGTTTATAAACCTATTTCAAAAAATTAAATGAAAAGAGGAGCAAGAACTAGAGTTAATGTACTCAATAATTTAATTAAAATGTGTAGCGAAGGTCCAGCAGTATCTTTGAATGGATCACCAACAGTATCTCCAACAACAGAAGCTATGTGAGGTTCTGATTTTTTTCCACCAAAAGCACCAGTTTCAATGTATTTTTTTGCATTATCCCAAGCACCACCACTATTATTTAAGAAGAGAGCAAATAAAATACCAACGATTGTACCAACCATCAAATAGCCACCAATAACTTCGGCACCATTTGCAGCGTTAACATTTGTTTCTCCACCATTTAAATAATAAAGCCAACGGAAAACTAAACCAACACCGAGTGTCATAACAACAATTAACATTCCTGGTACAACCATTTCTTTAAGTGATTGTTTTGTTGCAATATCAACGCATTGACCGTAATCTGGTTTCGAAGTTCCGAGCATAATACCAGGATTGGAACGGAATTGGTCGCGAACATTATTAATTATTGCATAAGCGGTTTTTCCAACAGCTTTAATTGCAAAAGATGAAAATAAGAAAACAAGCATTGCTCCTAGTAAAGCTCCAACAAAAACTTCAGGTTTATTTAGATTAATTTGTCCGTCAAAATTTGGTAGATAAAGTTTTACTTCATCAAGATATGCTCCGAAAAGAAGGAAAGCCGCCAAGGCTGCTGAACCAACTGCATAACCTTTTGTTAATGCTTTTGTTGTGTTTCCAACAGCATCAAGTCTATCAGTTTTTACACGGACTTCTTCAGGTTGTTGGCTCATTTCAATAATTCCACCAGCATTATCTGTAATCGGTCCAAAAGTATCCATTGCAAGAATATATGCTGCAGAACCGAGCATTCCCATTGTAGCTACAGCTGTTCCAAAAAGTCCAGCATTTTCTAATCCAGAAGAATTTCCAAGGAAATAAGTTGTAATGATACCAAAAGCAATTACAAGAGCAGGTAAACCAGTAGATTCCAAACCAATTGCGATACCTGAAATTATATTTGTGGCTGAACCAGTTTGTGAAGCTTCTGCAATAGATTTAACTGGTCTGTATCGATATTCAGTATAATATTGAGTTATATAAACAAATGCTAAAGAAGTTAGAATTCCAACTATTCCTGATAAGAAAAAGTTAAAATAGTAAATTCCCAATAGCCATTTTGAAGCCACAAAAAATCCAAGAGCAACAATTGCAGATGTTACATAAAATCCGCGATTAAGTGCTTTCATTGGGTCTTCAGTGTCGTTTGTTCTGACAACCATAACTCCAATAATTGAAGCTAAAATTCCAAAAGCACGAGCAACTAACGGAAATAACAAAACACCAAGCAAAGAAAGTTTTTCATTAACAAATAACATTTCATTTGCGTTGTAAAGTCCAGCGGCAAGAATCATTGCTCCAATATTTTCGGCAGCAGTCGATTCAAAAAGGTCGGCACCACGACCTGCACAATCACCAACGTTATCTCCTACTAAGTCAGCAATTACAGCAGGATTTCTTGGATCATCTTCCGGAATTCCTGCTTCAACTTTCCCGACTAAATCTGCACCAACGTCAGCGGCTTTTGTGTAAATTCCACCGCCAAGTTGAGCAAACAAAGCCACGAAACTTGCACCAAATCCATAACCTACAATAAGTAAAGGAATTTTAGTAATATCTTTAGTTACTTGAAAATATTGTGCTAAAAAGAATAAACCAGCAACACCTAATAAACTCATAGCAACAACAAAAAATCCAGAAACAGCGCCACCACGCAAAGCAGTTTGTAAAGCACCGTTCATATCTTTCATTGCAGCAGCAGCAGTACGGATATTTGATCTAATTGAAACCCACATTCCCATATAACCAGCGGCTATTGATGAGACTGCTCCGAACATAAATGAAATTGCTGTCCACATTGCCAATTGGGCTGGTGAAGTTGGATCGTGTTCGGTAGGTGTTCTAACTAAAGCGTAAAGAATGTAAATGAAAGCTGCCAAAGCAATCGCCAAGTAAAAAATTGTTTTATTTTGTCGATTCATAAACGCTTCGGCACCGGATTTAATTGCGTCGGAAATTTCTCGCATCTTATCATTCCCTGTGTCTCTTTTCAACACATCTTTAATAAGATACCAAGCAAAAAGTAATCCGAGAATGCTAAACCCGAAAATTAACTGAAGTTCCATGTTTTACCTCAAATATGATTAATTGGTTAATTAGTAAAAAATTATTTTCAATTTCCAAAAAAAAGTGAATTAAAAATTCATAAAATTTTAATATTTCTTTAATTATGAATTAATTCTATTGTTTTGTTAAATATTTGTAAAAATTTAACTGCGTAACTTAACAATCGACATAACATCTGACAAATTATTTTTTAATAAGCAGATATTATTAAAAAATGAATAATAGTTTTCTGAATAATTCAATCAAATAGATGAATATTTTGCAATTATTCACACTTTAAGATGTTCACCTTCCGATTTTGCCACAATTGAGGCACAAACCGTATCGCTATAAACATTTACTGTTGTTCGCAACATATCAAGAATTCTGTCGACAGCGAGAATTAAACCAATTCCTTCCAAAGGTAAGCCAATTACTGAAAGTACCATACTCATCATTACAAGTCCGGCCATTGGAATTCCCGCAGCACCAATTGATGATAATAAAGCAGCAAACACCATTAAAAATTGATTTGAGAAACTAACTTCAACTCCGTATGCTTGTGCAATAAACATTGCAGCTACAAGTTCATATAATGCTGTTCCATCCATATTTATTGTTGCTCCAAGTGGAATTACAAAACTTGTTATCTTTTTTGAAATTCCTACTTTATACTCAATTGCTTCCATTGTTAATGGCAAAGTTGCGTTGGACGAAGCTGTTGAAAATGCAGTTAATAACGGTGTCAAAAGTGCTTTGTAATGCGCCTTTGGACTAACTTTTCCGATTAATTTTAAGATTAAAGGTAAAGTAAAAAAAGCGTGAAAAAATAAAGAAATAACTACAGTTAGCATATACAAACTTAAACTTGTTATTACGTTCCATAAATTACCGTTTAACGATTGTTCTGCCACAACTTTTGTTACAATGCCAAATATTCCAATCGGAGCAAATTTTATTACAAGCATTGTAATATTCATCATAATTTCAAAAATTCCGTTAAAAAAGTTGTTGATAGTTGTGTTTTGTTCTACTTTCAATTTAGTGATGAAATACCCAAAAATCATTGCAAAAAAGATAATACTTAGCATTCTTGCTTCAGTAAATGCTTGAAAAATATTAGTTGGAATTATATTCAAAATTGTTGAACCAAATGTACTTTGTGCTTGTTCAAAACCTTCAATTGATTGTAAAAGCCCCAAATCAATTCCATTACCTGGTTGAATTAAATTAACAAACAATAAACCAGTTAAAATTGCAATAAGACTTGTTACCATATAATAAACCATTGTTTTTGCTCCAAGTCTTCCAAAATCTTTTGCTGAACCAATATTAGATACGCCCACAACAATGGAACTGAAAACTAAAGGAACAATAACCATTTTAAGTGAATTAAGAAAAAGTGTTCCGAGCCAAGAAATATATTCCACTGACTGCGGAAGTAGTATTCCAACAATAATGCTTAAAATGATAGAAATTAAGATTTGCCAATGTAATTCAAGTTTTTTCATTCTGACCTCAAATATTTAAATTTGCTAAAATTTCATCACAAACAGCATAACCCATTTTAGTTAATTTTAGATGAGTTTCATTTCGAGAAATCAATTTTTGTGAGACATATTGTTCAATTTTGCGTTCGTTTTTTTTAAACCAATTATTACCATACTTTTCTGATAGATTTTCTAAACTTAAACCATCACTTCGTAAACCGAGCATAATAAATTCATCTAACTTGTTGCTTTCAGTCAAAAATTCACTTCCAGCGGGTTGAAAATTATTTTCATTCGCCGATTTTAGATAATAAATAAGCGATTTAAAATTCCACCACCGTTTTCCATCTACAAATGAATGAGCCGAAGTTCCAAATCCCAAATAATTTTCGTGATGCCAATATAATTTGTTGTGAATAGATTCAAATTTTGTTTTAGCAAAGTTTGAAACCTCATATTGCTTAAAATCATTTTCTTCTAAATAATTCTGTGTGAAAAGATATAATTCGGCATCGTTATTTTCTTCGCCAATTTGCACTTTCCCTTTTTCAACCATTGCATTTAGAATTGTTCCACGCTCAAGAATTAAGCTGTAAGTTGAAATGTGTTTTATAGGCAATTTTATCGCAATTTCGAGATTTTTTTCCCATTTCTTAAGTGTTTGATTGGGTAAATTAAAAATTAAATCCAAACTAATATTTTCAAAGCCAATTTCATTTGCATTTTCGATTGTTGCAATTGCTTGCTGTTTATTATGAATTCGTGTTAAAAATCGCAAATCTTCTTCATCAAAAGACTGAATTCCAACGCTAATTCGGTTAATTCCCATTTTAAAAAATGAGATTAATTTTAACTTGTCAACTGTCCCGGGGTTTGTTTCGAGCGTTATTTCTAAATTTGGTGAAACTGAATAATTCTTATAAATTGTTGTAATTATTTGATTTATGAATTTTTCATCGACTAGAGATGGCGTTCCACCGCCGAAAAATATTGATTCAATAATATGGTTTTTAGAATGTTCTTTTGCTCGAATTTCAATTTCTTTTTGAATAGCAGTGAAATATTCATCTACATTTTTAAAATTGATAATTGAATAAAAATCACAATAAATACATTTGTGTTCGCAGTATGGAATGTGAATGTAAAGTCCAAGTTTTCTCACGATTTTGCAGCAATATTTAGTAATTCCTTTGCATTTTCCATTGCCGAATCGCTAAGTATTTCGCCACCTAAAAGTTTAGCAATTTCAATAATTCGCTCATTTTCGGACAATTTTATAACTTTGCTAACAACTCTTCCGTTTTCATTTTCTTTGCTGATTGAAAAATGGGAATCTCCAAAACTTGCAATTTGTGGTAAATGAGTAATTGCTAAAACTTGATGCGATTTCCCAAGATTTTTCATCTTTTTGGCTACTTTTTCGCCAATTCGTCCACTAATTCCAGTATCAATTTCATCAAAAATCAGTATTGGAATAGAATCTTTTTCGGCTGCGGCTGACTTAAAAGCAAGCATAACTCTCGAAATTTCGCCACCGGAAGCAATTTTTGCTAAAGGTTTTAAATCTTCACCAAGGTTGGTAGAAATCCAAAATTCAACTAAATCGAAACCATTTTCGAAATAATCGAAATTACCGCCTTCATAAATTAGTGTATTTGGCGAGTTTATTTCATTTTGTGTAATATTAACTTGAAATTTAGCATCAGGCATTCCAAGTTCGGATAAAGCATCTTGAATTTTAGGAATTAGCTTTTCGGCAACTTTTTCTCTTTGTTGCGAAATTTCGAAAGCTAAATCGCCGAGTGTAAATCGCAAATCGATAATATCGCCAATCAAATCGTCCATAATTTTTCTATAACTTTCAGCGTTTTGGATTTGATTGTGAATGTCTTCTTTATATAAAAGAAGTTCTTCGATAGACTTATTATATTTCTTCTTGATTGTTGTAATTTCAGAAAATCGATTTCGCACTAAATCGACTTCATTTGGACTTAAATCTATCTTGGAATTGTAATTTCTTGAATAATTTGCAACTTCTTCAACTGAATTTAGCGCACTTTGGATTTCTTTAAGTTGAATTTCAAAACTCGGGTCAATCTTGGCAAGCGATTCAATTTCCTTTTGTACCCAAGCAAGTTTATCAAAAACAGAATTTTCGCCATCGTAAACTAACTCAGCAATTGCTTTTGTTGTGTTAAATAAATATTCGGAATTTTCTAAAATGTTTAGCTCATTTTCAGAAGAAATATCTTCCCCAATATGAAGATTTGCATTAATAATTTCTCTACGCTGAAACTGATAAAGATCAATTTTTTCGCGAATTTCTTTATCTTTTTTTAAGTAGTTTGCCAAATCTTTCTTTTTTTGATTCATGATAGCAAGCTGATTTTTGTATTCTAACAAAGTATCGAACGAATCTAAAAATTGGTCTAAAAATTCAATGTGTTTTTGATTATCTAATAACGATTGATGAGCGTGTTGTCCGTGCATATCAACAAGTAAATCGCCAATTTCCTTAATAATCTGCAAATTAATAGGAGTATCATTTATAAAAATACGGTTCCCTTTTTGTGAAATTTCTCGCCTAATAATGATTTCATCCTCAAATTCAATTTCATTTTCAGATAAAATTCTGATTAGTTTAGGATTTTGTTTTGAAAGGAAAATTCCCTCTACAATTGATTTAGTTGCGTCTTTTCTAATTACTTCGGAACTTGCTCTTTCACCAATTAGCAATCCCAAAGCACCAACTAAAATTGATTTTCCGGCACCAGTTTCACCAGTAATAATGTTTAAGCCGTCAGTAAATTCGACTAAAATATTTTCGATTAAGGCGAAGTCTTTAACAAGTAAACTTTTTAGCATAAGATTCGGTCAAATTCATTATTATTAGTTTGATTTTGTTTGTTTTGCAGAAGTATATTAAAAGTTAGTTGAAATATCCTTAATAAAAAAAAGAAAAGAACTCCAAAAATTGATAAATTAAATAAGAAGTAATAACAAACAATTAAAGGAGTCCCATATGCAACATAGTGAAAAACAGGAAAAAATCTCGAAGGTTTTTAATTTTATCGTATTTTACCACAAATTATTCTACTTTTACCTTCATAACTATTTTTGTAACAGATTCAAAGGAATTTAAAACAATTCCAGGCATGTGAACATCGTTGGGGAAAAATATTGCAAACTCATTTCTTCTCAATTGAAATGAACTATATTCTTCCTTAAAAAACATAACATCTTTTTCTTCTGAATATTCTTCACTTGGGCTTTCATTTTCTAATAAAAAATGACCAATTTTCTCATTCCCGATAAGCATTAATTGAATGTCTATATACTTTTTGTGTGCTTCAAGTTTGCATTCTTCTGAAGATTTGGTTTGATAATTATTTACGAGCATTATAACTTTATCTTTGTGAATTTCGTACTTACCAGCAGAAAAAGTATCTAAATCATTGGAAATTAAAAAATCAATTGCAGATGCTATATTTTGTGAAATTGATTTATATTTTTCAATATTTATGAAATTATCGTGAATCATTTTATGCTATTTTTTGCGTTTTCGTTCTTTAGTTGGGCTTTCCTTTTTACGTGAACCGAAATCAGAGCGTTTTGAACTTCCAAAAGAGCTTTCTGAACGAGTTCGTCTTTTTTCGCCACCTTCGCTTCGTCCAAATCTTTCTCTTTTTTCGCCAC
>DYSW01000060.1 GCA_020726285.1 Melioribacter roseus | reverse complement strand
TTTTGATTCTACAAATTGGGGAATTTCTTACGATTTTGAAAAGGCTACTCCGGGAAAAGTTAATTCCTTAACCCAAAAAGTCCACGACTTAGGCATAATAAAACTTCAAATTATTCCTGAATTTCCAAGTTACAATGAATTTGTTGAATTAGAAGTAAATATTAAAAACTTTGGTTCGTCTGCAACCGAACAAACTGAACTACAAATATCATGGCAAACCGCAAGTGAACAATTGTTAACCACAAGTACTATTCCTCAACTAAATTCCTCAGATTCAATTAGAATATTAGTAACTTCTCCACTTTCATTAATCGATTCATTAAGAATTTTAACCAAAATAACTTATTCTTTAGATGAAGATACTTCACAAAATTTTTCAGAAATTTTATTGTCTCAGGGAATAGACAAGTCTTCTTTGTTGATAAATGAGTTTTATGCAATATCTTCCTCTACTGAAAGCGAATGGGTAGAAGTATATAATAATTCCAATTTCAGCTACCCAATTAATTGGATATTTCTCGCAGATTCTTCAAAAAGATATTCTACACAAAATGTTAGCTCGTCAAAACTTTTTACACCTAAAAGTTTTATCGTTTTCGCAATTGACACTAGCAAGTTTTATGAAAAATATGGAAAATTAACAAATGTTTATCAAGTTAATTTTGGCTCTCTTTCAAACACCCACGATATTATTTTTCTTCTCGATTATCGTGGAAACTTAGTCGATTCTGTAATTTATACTATAAATTCAAATTTATCTACTAAGAAATCTACTGAAAGAATAGATTCAGTCAAGCATCTTTTTTATAATTCTTGGTTGGTTTGTATCGATTCAATCGGAGCAACACCAAATTCAGTTAATTCAGTGAACAAGTGTTCACCGTCCCAATATAATGACATTACAATAAATGAAATTATGTATGAACCTGGGAATTCTTCATCAGAATATATAGAAATTGCAAATATTTCTTTAGAAAAAATTAACCTCGGTGGATGGAAAATAGAGTTAGGAAATGAAACTCGTTATCTTTCCGAATTTGAATATTACTTAGAACCGCAAAAATATTTTGTAATAGCGGCAGACTCATCAATTTTTAATAATTTTGAAGATCTTGTACCTACATACGTTTTGAGTCAAGATTTATCTCTTTCCAATAGTGGTGAACTCGTTAGAATTTATGACGCTTTTAATAATTCTATTGACTCAATTAATTATTCCCCAAATTGGCACAATAGTGAATTTATAAGCAAGCAAAATATTTCTTTAGAAAAAATTAACCCAAAATTTGAAACTGATATTGCTTCGAATTGGAGTTCTTCTGTAAATGTTTTGGGTGGAACACCTTGCAGGCAAAATTCGATTTTTACAACTTTAGCAATTTTAAAATCTCAAATTATGATAAATCCAAATCCATTTTCGCCTGACAACGATGGTTTTGAAGATTATACAATAATAAGTTACCAATTGAAAAATAATTTATCCAAAATTCGAATAAGAATTTTTGATTCTAACGGTAGACTAGTAAGAACAATAATTGAAAACACAATTGTAGGAAACGACGGACACATTGTGTATGATGGGAAAAATGAAAGCAATAATTATTTAAAAATGGGCATATACATTCTTTTATTTGAAGAAATTGATAGTAACAATAAATTATTAAATGTTTATAAAAAAGCATTTGTTGTTGCAAGAAAATTATAAATAGGATAATTTTGTTTATAACATTCGAATAGGTGTTAATATGAATAGAGAAAAAATTAAACGAGCTGCTTTACAGCTTTTCTCAGAAATTGGCTTTGACAAAGCATCAGTTCGTATGATTGCAAAGGAAGTTGGCATCCGAGAAAGTGCTGTTTATAATCATTTTCAATCAAAAAGGGAAATCCTTGACGAATTAGTTTCTGAAGGGTTAAAACATATTGAAGCCTCAAACTTTATAGATGAGTTGATGCTTGAAAATTTAACTAACCCACAAGAATTTTTTGAATTATTCATTGATAAAATTATCGACAAATGGATAAATCTTGATGAACGAATGTTCATTAAATTATTGATTCAAACAAAATTCAATTCATCAGTAAAAACAACATTTAATCTTGACGATTTTTTTGATGGTGTAAGAGGCGTTCTAAGAATCGTAATACAAGAGCTGCAAACTTATAATTACTTAAAAAAATACGATGTCGAATTAATGATAGATCAATTTATTTCACCTCTCGTTGTATTAAAATTTAGATTGCTAATAAACGACTTTTTTGACACTAGTCTTGTTAAGAAAAAATCCAAAGAACAAGCAAAATTATTTTGGGAAGCTTTTCGAGTAGAAAATGATTAGTAGATGGTTTATTAACATCCTTGTCTGAATTAACATATTCAATTATTTCAGAGAATGTTCATAAAATTCTTTTAGCTGAAGAAAGAACTATTATCCACGCATTGATGTTGATTTTAACTCGAATGAAAATTGTTGTTGAACCTTCTGCCGTTTTACCTCTTGCCGTCATTTTAGAAAATCCAGAAATTTTTCGTGACAAAAATATCGCAATAATTTTAAGCGGCGGTAATTTGGACTTTTCGCAAATAAGTAATTATCAAAAATTATTAGATTAATTATAAACTCAGAGCAAATAACCTAAACTTCAATCTCTATTTCTTAAAAAAGTGAATTCTTGAAAAATTCTGCATAGAGAAAGCAACCGTTATTGGAAAAATTAATATAACCCACGAAAACACAAGTTGTAAAACCCAATTTTTATCTGATTATTTGCAAAAAGTTAACGATAGAAAACTAAAATAAAAAGCCCGAATTTATCGGGCTTTAAAAAAATCTTAATTAATTTTGTTTAACTACCACTGTAATTAATTGCAGCTAAACCTTCATAAATTGCTGTAAACTCAAGCTCTTCTTCTATTCGAAGCAATTGGTTGTATTTAGCAATTCTATCTGTTCTGCTTGCTGAACCCGTTTTTATTTGTCCAGCATTTGTAGCAACTGCAAAATCGGCTAAAGTAGTATCTTCGGTTTCTCCGGATCTGTGTGAGATTACGTTTGTGTAACCGGCGCTCTTTGCCATTTCGATTGTATCTAAAGTTTCTGTTAATGTACCAATTTGATTAAGTTTTATAAGTATTGAATTAGCAATTCCTTCTCGAACTCCTCGGGCAAGTCTTGCAGGGTTTGTTACAAATAAGTCATCGCCAACCAATTGAATTTTATTACCCAATTTTTGTGTTAGCTTTAACCAACCGTCCCAATCATCTTCAGCCAAACCATCTTCAATGGAATAAATTGGATATTTGTTAACCAAATTTTCATAAATATCAATCATTTCATCCGAAGTTTTTTGAGATTTATCTGATTTAAAGAACAAATATAATCCACTTTCTGCTTTGTACATTTCGCTAGAAGCTACATCAAGAGCAATTGCTATCTGCGATCCTGGTTTATAACCTGCCTTTTCAATTGCTTCAACAATTAGTTCTAATGCTTCTTCGTTGCTTCTCAAATTTGGAGCAAAGCCACCTTCGTCTCCAACTGAAGTATTGTAATTCTTCTTTTTTAAAACAGATTTTAAGGAATGAAAAGTTTCCGTTCCCATTCTTAATGCTTCTGCAAAAGAGTCTGCTCCATGAGGCATAATCATAAATTCTTGAAAATCGACAGTGTTATCTGCGTGACTTCCTCCATTTAAAATATTCATCATCGGAACGGGTAATATTTTCGCATTTGTTCCGCCAATATATCTGTAAAGTGGCAGCCCAAAAGCATTGGCGGAGGCTTTAGCAATTGCAAGTGATACACCAAGTATTGCATTGGCGCCCAATCTTTCTTTGTTTTCTGTTCCATCTAAATCAATTAACAAATTGTCTATTCCAACTTGATCAGATGCGTCCATATCAAGAATTGCTTCTGCAATTTCATCATTTACATTTTCTACTGCTCTTTGTACGCCTTTTCCTAAAAAGCGAGATTTATCGCCATCGCGTAATTCAACAGCTTCGTGCTCGCCTGTTGAAGCGCCACTTGGAACTGCGGCTCTTCCAACAGCGCCAGATTCTAACAGAACTTCTACTTCTATTGTTGGGTTTCCTCGAGAATCAAGGATTTCTCGTGCAAAAACATCTACTATTGTCGTCATTTTTTCTCCAAATTATTTTGAATAATCATTTAATACTATCACTTTGAATTTGTAAATTCAATTTATAATTCATTTTATTTATTAAAATATACAAAACAATAAAACTCAAAATTTAGAAATTATCTTATGAATGATTTTAAGACGGTTTTTGCCGAAATATCCTATGAAGATAAAGAGAAATTAAACTCTATTATTAAGTTTTTAAAGTTACTTTTTCGGATGTGAAGATTGAAGAAGTAGAATTTCAAAAACTTGATAGAAATTATCTTGTGTCCTTCAATATCACCGAAAAATATTTTAGCGAGATAATTGAAAAATTCACCTTGGATAAAATTAAAATTATTACTAGCGACAAAGACGACGAAGAAGTGATAGCTTTTGCAAATTCTATAATGCAAAAGAAAGACGTTCGTGCTTTTGATTGGTTGCGACACGCAAGTTAATATCAACAAACCTAAACGGGGTCTTCCAGTTAAACAACTTGTCGCAGAAGCTGATTATTTAGAAATTAAATGCTATAAGTATCAGTTTTGATTTTATTAATTCAAGCAGAAAATATTATGATCTATTTATTAATATTGGGAATAATAAAGATTTACCAAACATTTACAACATAAAAGCCATTTTGGAATTTACAGACCAAACTTTTTATGAAAAAAGGAATTTATTAAAAACATTAAATATGCTTACAGATATTCCAACTTGAAATACCTTATTTCTATTTTATAGTAAAAAGGGTTTAGATTATTTATCAAAAGTACACGAATCTGCGGAATATTTACAATAAAAAATGGAGTTGATGGAATAGTAACACCATTGCATTCGGGTGCTAATAAATTCTGGGAGGAAGTTGGCTTAGTGAAATAAATCAGTTTAGTTAGCGAGAGAAAAAGTTTTCTCTCGCTAAAACTTAGATTTATAAATTCCTGTTGAAGTATCGAAAATTAATAAGATAACAGAAAAAGTTCCTTCAGCAGTAACACTTGCTTGAACTAACGCTTT
>DYSW01000027.1 GCA_020726285.1 Melioribacter roseus | reverse complement strand
AAATAAATTATTATTAAACCTCTGTCGGAGAAATTCTGCGGAGGTTTTTTCTTTCTATTAATTTTATGTATTTGTATGGAAAGCAGTGAGTTAATGATTTTTATATTGTTTGGAAAATCTATTTCCCAATAGGCATTTTTTGGTAAATCGCTTAAATTGGAATGTTCGTCTATATTTAGTGTTGGTATGTCAACCATCTAAAAAGAATTGTGTTGGAAATTCTGATATTTAATTAATTCAAATATTTCTTATTAAAGAATTGAGTGAAATTACATAAACCTTGTACTCAATATTATTCAGAAATAATTATTAACTAAAAATTAATATTGATTTATCTTTTTGGGTTTAGTTTCGGTTTTTAGAATATTCGGTTAAATTGATTATTAATTATTTTGATAATCATATTTATCTTAATAATTTTTCCTCCCCAATAAAAAAGTGTAATCATGAAAAAGTTAGTTCTTGATGGAAGTAATCTTACTTTAGAAATAATAGATGAATTTCTCTCATCAAATCCCAAAGTTGAAATTTCAGCGAAGGCAAAATCGAATATAAACAAAGCTCGTAATCTGGTTGAAAAGTGGATTGCCGAAGACAAAGTAATTTATGGTGTAACAACTGGTTTTGGCGAGTTTGCAAATGTGAAAATCTCAAAAGAAAAATTAGCCGAATTACAAAAGAATTTAATTAGAAGTCATTCTGTCGGTGTTGGCGAGCCGCTTCCGCCGTTTATTGTAAAATTGATGATGTTGCTTCGTGCAAATGCTCTTGCCAAAGGGAATTCTGGGATTCGACTTTCTACAATTGAATTCCTTCTTGAAATGATACATCAAAATATTATTCCCGTAATTCCATCACAAGGTTCAGTTGGTTCAAGTGGCGATTTAGCTCCGCTTTCGCACCTTGCTTTGGCAATGATTGGCGAAGGTTTGGCAGAAAAATTTGATTTAGTTACTACGGAAACAATAAGTTATAACAAAATTGAAAATTCATCTAAAATTCTAAAGAAAAATAATTTAATTCCCGTTGAACTTTCGGCAAAAGAGGGTTTATCATTAAATAATGGCACGCAGATGATGACTGCTTTTGCTTCATTTATAACAATTAGAGCAAATAAAATTGCTAAAATGGCTGATATTTCCGCCGCTCTTTCGCACGAAGCTTTGCGTGGAACGGATAATGCTTACGATGAAGATTTGCACAAATTACGCCCATATCCCGGGCAACTTGCTTCGGCTGAAAATATGCGAAATTTGATTGAAGAAAGTGAAATTAGGAAATCACATTTACAAAATGATAAACGAGTTCAGGATTCATATTCTGTTCGGGCAATTCCACAAATTCATGGTGCTTCAAGAGATGCAATACAATATGTTGCCTCGCGTGTTGAAATCGAAATTAATTCGGCTAATGATAATCCGCTAATTTTCCCAGAATCGGAAAAACATATTGAAGGCGGAAATTTTCACGGACAACCAATGGCTTTGGCAATGGATTTTATGAAAATTGCTCTATCCGAATTGGCTAATGTTGCCGAAAGAAGAATTGAACGATTAGTAAATGGTTCTTTGAGCATGTTGCCACGATTTTTAACAACTGATGGCGGATTAAATTCCGGTTTTATGATTGTACAATATACTGCTGCGTCACTTGTTTCAGAAAATAAAACTCTCGCTCACCCAGCAAGTGTCGATTCAATTCCAACGTCTGCAAATCAAGAAGATCACAATTCTATGGGATCAATTGCAGCGCGACATTGTTACCAAATTCTAAAAAATGTTGAGAAAGTAATTGCTATCGAAATGATTACTGCTTGCCAGGGAATTGATTTCTTAAAACCTCTCGAATGTGGAAAAGGAACTTCTGCTGCTTATAAGCAAATAAGAAAATCAGTGAAAACGCTAAAAAATGATAGAATTTTATACAAAGATTTAAATAAAGCTATTAATCTTGTTGAAAATAATGAGATTTTAATAGCAGTTGAAAAAGTTGTTAAATTAAAATAAGGTACTTATGAAAAGGATATTTCTTCTAATTATTGTGATTTTCTCATCGCAGATATTTGCCCAAAAAGCGTACGAAATTTACCAAATTCAAGGATCTGGTTTAGAAAGTCAGTATGTAGGACAATCAGTTACTACACAAAATAACATAGTAACTATAGTTCTTTCAAATAGTTTTTACATCCAAACTCCAGATAGCCGCGATGATAATAATCCAGAAACTTCTAACGGAATTGCCGTTTATACTTCATCTACTCCATCAGTGCAGTCGGGCGATTTAGTTAATGTTACAGGCACAATTGCTGAATATTATGGATTAACTGAAATTACAAGTCCAACCGTAACAGAGATTTCACATAACAACACATTGCCAACTGCAATTTTGTGGGACGAAAATACACCTTCGCCAATTCGTCCACAAGCAGAAAATTCAATGGAAAGATTTGAAGGAATGCTTGTTGAATTTTATAATGGAATGACAACTTCAGGCACAAATCTGCACGGCGATTTTTATGCAGTTGCACATCAAAGCGGTAGAACTTTTCGCGAACCTGGAATTGATTATCCAGGACAAACAGGCTTACCAGTTTGGGATGCAAATCCTGAAGTGTTTGAAATTGACACATACAGCGATGAATCTTCCGCAGTAAAAGTGAAAGGAGGAAATCTGATAAATTATATAAAAGGAGTAGTCCGTTTTAGTTTTGATGAATTTGGCATTTTTCCTATTAATCTTGATGTTAATACCGACATCACAATCGATGCGGTTTCTTCTGCAAGTCAAGATGAATATTCGGTTGGTTCAATCAATTTACTTGCCTTTAATGATGATGAATCAACAACTTATACAACAAGAAAAAAGAAAATTTCAAAATACATTCGCGAAGTTTTAGGCTCGCCAGATATTATTGCCGTTCAAGAAGTACAAGACGCTGCAACTCTAAATGGATTAATTACGCAAATATCCCAAGATGACCCAACCGTTGTTTATTCACAATATTTAGAAGATACTGATTGGGCACACAATAACGTTGCATTTCTCTATAAGAACCGTTTGACAATTAGCGGATTTGATATTGTTGGCGAAAGTGCGGAATTTTATTTTGGTGGACAATATTACGACACTTTTGATAGAGCACCTCTTAAATTGGAAGCCACAGTAAATGGATTTTCTTTTAGATTGCTTAATCTTCATCTGCGTTCGCGTAACGATATAGACGATCCATCTTTAGGTGGATTTGTCCGAGAAAAACGTTATCAGCAATCAATTTGGCTTTCAGATTATATTCAAGATTTTCAAAATGCTAACCCTAATTCTAAAATTATGGTTGCTGGGGATTTGAATCAGTTTGAATTTACAGATGGTTATGTCGATGTACTTGGTGAAATGACAGGAATTCCAGATCCGCTTGGAGCAATGTACGAAGCAAGTACAACCGTAAATCCAACAATGGTAAATTTAGCTTACAAAATTGATAAAACTAATCGCTTTTCTTACGTTTATGAAGGAAACGCACAGATTTTAGACCACATTATAGTTAATCAAAATTTTGAACCTTACATTTCGTACATAAAATATCCGCATGCAAATTCTGATTATCCAGAATATTACGAAGATGATGTAGCAACTGCAATGTGGGCAACTGACCACGATGGAGTAGTTGCAAGATTTAAGACAACTCAAGTTGCAATTGAAGATGAGATATTGGGCGTTAATGAATTTCATTTATTCCAAAATTATCCAAATCCATTTAATCCTCAGACAGAAATTAAATTTAAAATCATCGAAACGGGAAATGTAAAGCTTACCATTTTTAATTCACTTGCCGAAGAAGTTGCAACTTTGGTAAATCAAGAATTCTTAGCTGGAACTCATTCCATAGCATTTCATCCAGAAAATTTACCAAGTGGAATATATTTCTATAAAATAGAATGTGGAAATTTTATGGATGTCAAGAAAATGGTTTTAATGAAATAGAAAAAAGTCAATTGGGATTTTCAAAGAAAATCCCAATTGATTAAACTATTTTTTGTATAGATTCTGAAATGTCTTCATCATATTAAAGCAAAATATTGCCCAATTTAAGAATTATTTCCGCCATTTGAACATCATCTAACTCCGCTTTAAGTCGCATTTTTAACGAATCAACAACATTCGAATTGGCAACAATTAGTTCTGAAATAAATAAAAATAATACAACAAATCGAAACATTTTAGGCTCATAATTCTTGGCAACATGTAAAATAATTTAGAATCTAATAGCCGAAAATTAGAAACAAACCCGTTTTCATCTGCTAATATTCTCAGACAAAAAAGCCGAATTATTCGTATATTGAATTAATTATTTTGTAATTAGATTAAGGTAGAAGAAATACGAATGATACAGATTGGGCAGTTGCTATTCAGTTTGATAGAGTAGAGGAAAGTCCGAACTCCGTAGGACAAGGTGCCGGGCAACGCCCGGGATTCCGATGTGAAAATCGGAATACGGAAAGTGCCACAGAAAATATACTACCCGTTTATGCGGGAAAAGGTGAAAAGGTAGTGTAAGAGACTACCGCTGAAATAGTGATATTTCAGGTCCATAAAGTGGATTCCAATTTTATTGGAACAAGGCAAACCCCACTCGGAGCAAGACCAAATAGGAGAAATTTCCTTCGGGAGCGAAATTGTCCGTTTCGTATATTTCTTGGGTAGGTCGCTCGAAACTATTAGTAATAATAGTTCTAGATAAATAACTGCTATCCCAATTTTTTGGGAAACAGAATTCGGCTTATAGATCTGAATTATTCGTTTACTTCTGAAAACAGATGACACTAAAAAGATGGAAATTTAAAGACCCGGTTGATAAAACCAAAAGTCTGGCACTTGCCGACAGTTTGAATATTTCAACTATTCTTGCAGACTTGCTAATAAATAGAAATGTTACAAGTTTTTTGCAAGCAAAACACTACTTTCGTCCTTTATTGGATGAATTACACAATCCTTTTTTGATGGACGGAATGGAAAAGGCTACTTCGAGAGTAATTAAAGCACTCACAACAAATCAAAAAATTACGATTTATGGTGATTATGATGTTGATGGAACTTGTGCTTCTTCTCTAATGTATCTTTTTCTTAAACGATTAGGTGGAAATGTTGATGTTCATATTCCTAAGAGATTAACTGAAGGTTACGGACTTTCAGTAGAGGGAATAGACCAAATATATTCGCAAAAAACTGATTTAATTATTTCCGTTGATTGCGGAATTACGGCAATTAGTGAAGTTGATTATGCAAATACATTAGGAATTGATATAATTATCTGCGATCATCATCAACCAAAAGAAGAAATTCCCCGTGCTTATGCTGTACTCGATCCGCTAAAACCCGGCGATAATTATCCATTCAAATATCTTTCTGGTGCTGGAGTTGCATTTAAACTTGCTCGCGCCGTTGCTGATAAATTTGGCAAAAAAGAAATAGTTTTAGATTATGTTGATTTAGTTGCTCTTGCAAGTACTGCGGATATCGTTCCACTTATTGACGAAAACAGAATTTTAGTTCGCAAGGGTTTAGAAATGATAAACACAAATCCTCGTCCTGGAATTAAGGCACTTTTACAAGCTGCAAAACTTGATTTTGGAAATTTATCATCAAATCAAATTGTGTTTTCTATTGCACCAAGAATTAATGCAGTTGGGCGGTTAGGTGATGCACAAATTGCGGTCGATTTATTCACATGCGAAACAGTAGAAGAAGCTAATAAATTAGCTAAATTTTTAGAAGAAAAAAATATTGAGCGAAGAAAAATTGATGAAATAACTTATTCTTTTGCTCTCGAAAAAGCTGAGGAATTTGTCGATTTTGAAACCGACAAAGGAATTGTTTTGCATTCTGATGATTGGCATCCTGGTGTAATTGGAATAGTTGCCTCTCGATTAGTGGAAAAATATTACCGACCTTCCGTAATGCTAACCACGATTGATGGAGTTGCAAAAGGTTCGGCAAGAAGCATAAAAGGATTTAATATTTATTCGGCTTTGGAAGAATGTAACGATTTGTTAATTCAATTTGGAGGACACGAGGCTGCCGCCGGATTGGAAATATCATTAGATAAAATTGATGAATTTCGTATCAAATTCAATTCAATTTTAGACAAAAGAATGACAGAAAACGACATCATTCCAGAAATTGAAATTGATTCTGAGTTACATTTTTCAGAAATTACAAATAAATTTTTAAGAATTCTTGAACAATTTGCTCCTTTCGGTCCTAAAAATTCTCGCCCAGTATTTTTCGCAAAAGATGTTAAATTTAACGGAAAACCGAGAATTGTCGGGACAAATCATGTAATTGGTGTTCTTTCTCAAAAAGCAAGTGACAAAGTATTTGATTCTATAGGTTTTAATATGGGATATATTTTTCAAGAAGTTGATGATTTTGATAATGTTTTAATGGATATTGTTTTTACAATAGATCAATATGTAAAATGGGACAAGGTTTTCCCACAAATAAAAATAAAAGATATTAAAATAAAAAGTTAAAGGTGTACAATGTCAGGTCATTCTAAATGGGCTACAACAAAAAGAAAAAAAGCTGTTATTGACGCAAAACGTGGTAAAATTTTCACAAAATTGATAAAAGAAATTACAATTTCAGCTCGACAAGGTGGTGGAGATCCCAACGGAAATCCACGATTGCGTTTGGCAGTAGATAATGCTAAATCAGCAAATATGCCCTTAGATAATATAGAAAGAGCAATCAAAAAAGCAACTGGAGAGCTTGATTCCGTAAATTATTCTGAATTAACTTACGAAGGTTACGGACCAAACGGAGTTGCAATTTTAGTAGAAAGTGCTACTGATAATAAAAATCGAACTGTTGCTGAAATCCGACATATTTTTAGTAAAAACGGAGGAGCAATGGGAGAAACAGGTTCAGTTGCATGGATGTTTGAGCGTAAAGGTGTTGTAAGTCTTCCGCAACAAGGAAAATCGGAAGATGAGTTAATGGAAATTGTTCTTGAATCTGGTCCAGAAGATATTCAACTTGAAGAAGAATACTTTGAAATAACTTCTGAAATAGAAAATTTTGAAGCCGTTCGTCTGGCACTCGCAAATTCAAAATTGATAGTGGAAAATGCTTCTTTGCAATGGATTGCCAAAAATACTATTGATGTTTCAGGTGATGATATTGAAAAAGTAGAAAAACTTATCGAAATGCTTGAAGACAATGATGATGTTCAGAATGTTTATACTAATGTTAATTTTATTGAATAATGTTAATTCTTGGAATTGACCCTGGTACTATTAAAACTGGTTTCGGCATAATAAATTATGAAAAAAATGTTCTTACTTATATTACTTCAGGAGTAATAAAATTGCCAAAATTTGATAATATTCCCGAGAAATTGGGAATTATTTACGATGAATTGTTTAGTTTGATTAAAACACACCAGCCAAATGAATTCTCTATTGAAACTGCCTTTTATGGTAAAAATGTCCAATCTACACTCAAAATTGGATATGCTCGTGGCGTTTCTTTGCTTGCTGCAGTGCAAAACAGAATTCCAATTTCGGAATATTCACCTCGCACAGTTAAGCAATCCGTTGTTGGAAAAGGTGCTGCAAGCAAAGAACAGGTTCAATTTATGGTGTTGAGATTATTAAATATTGTTCGCCAAAATATTACATTTGATGAAACAGATGCTTTGGCAATTGCAATTTGTCACGCTCTTAGAATGGGAAGTCTTTCCCCTAAAAAAGGTTCTTGGAAAGATTTTATTGAAAAAAATCCAAATTTGGTGATTAAATGATTGGTTATTTAACTGGGAATCTATTACAAAAAAAACCAAATCAAGTAATACTTGATGTAAATGGAATTGGTTTTTTGTTGAATATTTCTTTTACAACTTTCGAGAAACTTCCTGAGATTGGAAATATTTCGTCTTTTTACACTTATCTAAATGTTCGAGAAGATGATTTATCTCTTTTTGGGTTTTTATCTGAAGAAGACAAAAAACTATTTGAAATGTTAATTTCAATAAATGGAATTGGTCCTAAATTGGCAATTGGAATGCTTTCTGGTGTTTCAACGCAGGATTTAGTTCAAGCGGTTGCAAATCAAGATGTTTTTAAATTGACTCAAATCCCAGGAGTTGGTAGAAAAACTGCCGAACGTTTAATAATTGAATTGAAAGACAAATTGGCAACTTTAGTTCAAACACAAGTTAGTTTTACATCAAATTATAAAGTAAGAAATGATGCTACAGCGGCGTTAGTGAATCTTGGCTTCAATTCCAAAAAAGTGGAAAAAATTATTACCGATATTATTTCATTGCAAAATGAAATAACAATAGAAGAATTAATTAAAAAATCTATAACACTTTTGAATAAATAATTTTATTATCTTCAGAAATCATAAATCAAAATTTTTAAAAAAGGTAGAAAAATGGCTATAACAAAAAAATACTTGAAAACTAAACCACTATGCAAGGTGACTTTTAAAGTAAGTCCCGAAGAAGGAAAAAATTTCGAATCTGCCCATTTGCTTGGTGATTTTAACAATTGGGATACTGAAAATACTCCGATGAAAAAAGCAACAAACGGTAGTTTTTCTGTTACCCTTGATTTGGATACAAATAAGCAATACAAATTCCGATATTTATTTGAAGGAATAATTTGGGGAAACGACTTAGAAGCAGATCTTAGTTTACCAACTCCTTTTGGCGATTCAGAAGATTCTGTAATTGTAATTTAAGAGAAAATATGAAGAAATTTATTTTTGTAATTTTAATTTTTGCTGGATTCAATAGCGTTTTAGCTCAAAAATCTGGCTATGGAATTGGAATTATGCTTGGTGAACAAACTGGTTTAAGCGGTAAATATTGGCTTAATTCAGAAAATTCTTTAACCGGCGGACTTGCTTGGTCGTTTGGTGAAAACGAAGCAATTTATATTCACAGCAATTATGTTTGGCACGATAATAATTTGATTAAAATGCAAAATGGTAGTTTGCCTGTTTATTATGGTGTTGGTGTTTCACTTGGTTTTGCGGAAAAATCAAGAATCAATATTCGCATTCCACTTGGTGTAAATTATCAATTCCCCACAAATCCGATTGATATTTTTGTTGAAATTGTTCCACAACTCGGTATCGTTCCTTCTTCAAGTTTCGGAGTTGGTGGTGCTATTGGAATTAGATATTTTTTTCAATAGTTTTTTTATTTTTTAGATCTTTTCTTTATTACACAAAATTGAGTGTCAAAAAGCAGTTATTCGATTTACTGCTTTTTGTTTTATATTCTGCAATCTTTCAAATTTAATTAAATCACAATTTTGTCAAACAATTCCATCAGAAAAAAATTGAACAAATTTCTATTTTGTGTGAAATATTCTTTTTATTAATTTTGCTTTGCAAACAATTTTAAGGAGTAAAAATGTCAGAAAAGAATAGATATTATTCTGCGGATTTATTACGCGGGCTTGCAATTCTTGTAATGATTGAAGTTCATGTTTTTAATGCTTTTTTATCACCAGAATTCTCAAATACTAAGTGGTTTGCTATTTTAAATTTTATAAATGGTTTAGTTGCACCGTCATTTTTATTTGTTTCGGGCTTTGCGTTTCAGGTTTCTTCCAACTCAAAATTGGATGTTATGCGACAAATTGGGAAACCATTCTTGAAAAAAATTGCTAGAATGTTTCAGATAATTCTAATCGGATATGCGCTTCATTTACCATTTTTCTCGTTATCAAGAATCTTAAATAATTCTAATCCTCAACTTCTTTCAGGCTTCTTTGCCGTGGATGTTCTTCAGTGTATTGGTGTTGGTTTACTTTTTTTGTTTTTACTTAGGTTGTTAATTAAATCCGATACTTTTTATCATTACATTTTAATCACCACCTTATTATTTGTAATGATTTTATCACCTTTCGTGTGGCAAATTAACTTTACAAATTGGTTTCATCCATTTTTTGCAAATTATTTCAATAGATTGAATGGCTCTCTTTTCCCAATTTTTCCTTGGCTAAACTTTATTCTTGCTGGGGCAATTTTTGCAAAATATTTTGTTGAATCAAGATTGAACGGAAACGAAGAAGCATTTATAAAAAAAACAGCATTTGTTGGCTTGGGACTATTAATTTTTGGGCATTTATTCTTCTCAAATTTTATTCCTATTCATTTACGAATTTTTTTGCCTCACCCTATTTTTTATTTCGAAAGGCTTGGATATGTGTTGTCTCTTTTTGTTGTGTGCTGGTTTTGGGATAAAAAATTAACGTCCGGAAAATCATTTGTACTCAAAGCAAGTAGCGAATCATTATTAATTTATTGGCTGCATTTAATAATAATTTACAGACAATTTTACGATGGAATTGGTTTGGCAAACGGAATTGGAAAAACTTTAGGGTTGGTTGATGTTATTTTAGCTACAATTATTTTGATAGCATTAATGCTTGTTGCTGCAAATATTTGGTATTGGGCAAAAAGGGAATATCCAAAACAATCTTCGTTATTTGTGAAAATTTCAGTTGGAATTGTGATAATTCTTTTTGCTTTAAATTAATATTTTAAGTTGGTTTCTTTGTCAATTTGCTGATAATTCTCGGAGTTTGTAACGTATTACAAATAAAGCATCTAATTGCAAATTCTTATAAACAATTATTTTTTAGCAAATAATCAGAAAATTGATTTCTTCTTTTCATCCTTAATTTAAAGAATATATTTACTCAAATCTCTGTTTTTTACTATTGAATCAAGTTTCTGATTAACCGTTTTCGCAGAAATATTAATTTTCTTTTCAGAAATATTATCCGGAGCATCAAATAATATATCTTCCAAAAGAGTGGTAAGAATTGTGTGTAATCTTCTCGCTCCAATGTTTTCAACGTTATCGTTAACTTCTGCTGCAATTTTTGCAATCTCGGAAATAGAATCTTCATGAAATACCAAATCAATTCCTTCCGATTGAAGAAGGGCGGAATATTGTTTCAAAAGAGCGTTTTCGGGAATTGTTAGAATTTTAACAAAATCTTCTTGTGTAAGACTTTTTAACTCAACGCGAATCGGAAAACGTCCCTGAAGCTCGGGAATTAAATCCGAAGGTTTTGAAACATGAAATGCTCCCGAAGCAATAAATAAAATATGGTCAGATTTTACGGGACCATATTTGGTATTAATTGTCGAACCTTCTACAATTGGCAACATATCTCGCTGAACACCTTCGCGTGAAACATCTGGTCCGTGTCCGCTTTTGCTTGAATTTGCTATTTTGTCAATTTCATCAATAAATACCATACCAGATTCTTCTACTCGGTTAATTGCTTCACGCTGAACAGCTTCAATGTCAATTAATTTTTGCGATTCTTCTTGAGCAAATATTTGCTTTGCTTCGCTAATTGTGGCTCGGCGTTTTTTCTTTTTTTTGGGAACCATGGAAGAAAATATTTCTTGAATATTTATTCCCATATCATCAAACCCAGAAGGACCAAAAACCTTCATTCCAGCGGCTGGAACTGTAAAATCGAATTCAATTATTTTTTCGTCCATTTCGCCGTTTTGTAATTTTTTCATCATCCAATCTCGAGTTTTTTCATTCTGAAGAACTTCATTTTCTTCAGATTCAACTTCTTCAGTTTCAATATTTTTTGGTTTTGATACAGGCGGAATAAGTATATCGAGAATTCGTTCTTCTGCTATTTTTTCTGCTTTTTCATGAACTTCTTCTGTTTTTTCTGAGTTTACCATAGACACTGAAAGTTCAACTAAATCTCTAATCATCGATTCTACATCTCTACCAACATAACCAACTTCAGTAAATTTTGAAGCTTCAACTTTAACGAATGGTGCTTTTGCTAATTTTGCCAAACGTCTTGCAATTTCGGTTTTACCAACTCCTGTCGGTCCTATTAAAATTATGTTGTTGGGCATAATTTCTTCTTTTAAAATATTTTCAACGTTCTGTCTTCTCCAGCGATTTCTAATTGCAATTGCCACTGCTCTTTTTGCTTCATCTTGTCCAATAATATATTTATTTAATTCAGCTACTACTTGTCGCGGAGTTAAATCTTCCATTTTAATTTTTTCCATAATCTTGCCTTAATCCAATACTTCAACTTTAATGTTTTTGTTTGTGTAAATACAAATATCGCCAGCTGTTTCTAATGCTTCTTGAACAATTTGTTCGGCTGAGAGATTGCTATGTTTTTTAAGCATTTTAGCCGCCGCAAGTGCGTACATTCCACCCGAACCAATTGCTACAATGTTGTCTTCTGGTTCAATAATATCACCAGTGCCTGAAACAATAAATGTATTTTCATTTGATACTATTGCAAGCATTGCTTCTAATTTGCGGAGATATTTATCTGTTCGCCAATCTTTTGCTAATTCCACAACGGCTCTTTCAACGTTACCGCGGAATTCTTCTAATTTTTCTTCAAATCTACCAAGCAGGGAAAATGCATCTGCAGTCGAACCAGCGAAACCGCACATAACTTTGCCTTTGTATAGTTTTCTGATTTTCATTGAATTATGCTTTACAACTGTGTTTCCAAGTGTAACTTGTCCATCGCCACCAATTGCGGCTTTTCCGTTGTGTATTATTCCAAGTATGGTTGTCGATCTAATTTTTTCCATTTTTATCTCATATTTTTAATTAACGCTTTTCTTTTTTATCCCAATTAAACCAAATGGAATAAATTTAGGTACTTCTTTTTGATATTTTTTATATACGTCGCCGTATATTAGAACTAATTTTTCTTCTTCCCATTTTGCCCCGACAATAAAATAAGTTGTTATTGAAATAAATAGAACAAAATAAGTTAAATCCATAAACGGACGAAATCCCATAAAAACGATTGTATAAAAATATGCTGGATGTCGAGAATATTTAACCGCTCCGTTTGTTCGAAAGTTTGGATGTTCGTCAAGCTCCAAAGAATTATAATCGCCTTTAAAATATCTTTTAATTTGGCTTAATCCTAAGAATTCTTTTCCATCAAAACTTTTCCCCGTCCAAATAATACCAATTAACCCGAGCATTTGTATTGCATAAGTTACCAAATCCCATGGAGTTGGTAAATCGTAAATTACAGTCGAATTTTTGGGAATGATTATTAAAATTGCTAAAAACATTAACACAGAGAAAAATGAAAAGAGAATTCTATAAAAGGCTATTTTATTATCTGTTTTTTCGACAAAATTCTTTTTTACTTTTTGCGAAGCGAAATATGAATGAAAAACTCCGAATAAGGCAATTAGTGTGATAACAACTAAAATATCAAAAAGCATTAGAACCCTTTTCGCAGTCTCGCAACGGGCACTCCGAGTTGTTCTCTGTATTTTGCAACCGTTCTGCGTGCAATGTGAATTCCTTTACCTTGCAGAATTTTGGCAATTTTATCATCACTATAAGGTTTTTTTGTTGGTTCGTTTTCACAAATTTCTTTTATCAATTCTTTAATGTGTTTGTTCGAAATTTCATCGCCTCCATCTGTTTGTAATCCTTCGCTAAAAAAGAATTTTAGCTCGTTAATTCCCTGAATACTTTGCACATATTTTCCTCGTACAACTCTACTAACGGTAGAAATGTCCATTTCAATTCTATCGGCAATATCTTTGTAAATCATTGGTTTTAATGCTCTTGCGCCGTATTCAAAATATTCGCGTTGTTTTTCAAAAATTGCTTTCATTATTTTGATTAGCGTTTGTCTGCGCTGTTCGATAGAAAAAATAAACCACTTGGCTGAATCAATTTTCTCTTTAAGAAATTTGTTTGCTTCTTTATCTGGTTCTGATTTTTTCTTTTTCTTTTTCCCTTCATCAAGCATTTCTACATAAGCCTGACTAATTGTTACCGATGGCATTAGTCTATCGTTTAATGTAATAATATAGTTGTTATCAACTTTTTCGATAATAAAATCTGGCGTTATTTGATTTGCAAGCTCTGATGAAATATTTCCTTCACCTGGTTTAGGATTTAATTTCTGAATTAATTTTATTGCTACTCGTATAGAATCTTCAGTAAGTTGAAGATTTTTTTTGATTAAATCGAACCGCTTGTTGGTAAAATTTTCATATTCTTCTTTCAAAATTTTTTCTGCAATTAGCTTATAAAATGGATCAAAAGAAGATTCTTCCATTTGGAGAACTAAACATTCTTGCAAAGAACGCGAAGCAATTCCAATTGGGTCTAATCTCTGAATCGCATATAAAATTTCCTCAGCTTTTTCTAAAGGAATTGTAATGTTTTCAATTTCAGAAATTCTTTCAATAATTTCAGGCAATTCTTCGCCCAAATAACCATCATTATCCAAACTCCAGATAATATTTTCGCCGATTATTTGCTCGATTTCAGACAAATTTAACAACTGCAATTGCTCTAGTAGATGTTCAGTAAGCGTATCTCGCTGAGGTGCAATTGGAGCATTGTGTTCGTCATCGGCAGAGCGATTTACGCGTGCAAATTCCAAGTCTTCTTCATTTACATAATCGTCAATGTCAAATCCCGGATTATCTTCATCAAAATCATCCCTGTCGTTTGAATCATTATCATCATTTTTGGAATTCAAATCGGATTCTAATTGCTCTAATTCTGGAACTTCTTCCAAAACAGGATTCATTTCCAATTCTGTTTTAATTCTCTGCTCCATTGCAAGGTTGTTAAGTTGTAACAGTTTTTGATATTGAATTTGCTGCGGCGAAAGTTTTTGTTGCAGCGACATTTTCTGTTGAAGGGATAACATTTTACTTATCCTTTTGGTTAGTTAATTTCTTGAAAAAATCATCGCCAAATTCTCTTTGTAAAGGAATTTTTAGAAATTCGGCAACCGTTAAATTTGTTTTTTCCCCTAATTCTAACGCTGGCTTGCATTCCAAATATTCTTCATATTTTAGTGTTTTTCCGCCAAAATTTGTAACTCGAATCGGAAAAAGATGGCAAGATATTGGTTTAATAAAATCAGTTTTGTCTTCTAAATATGCTTTTTCAAGTGCACATTTGGCAATTTCGTTTTCCCAATAAACAAAAACACAGTCTCGCTTATTTATCGAACGAGTTAAAAATGTTTCGTGTTTTACTTCCCAAAATCCATTATTTTCAATTTCTTTGATATTTCTTTCAGAAAGATATTTTTTTGCTAAAGGTAAAACTTTTTCAATTTTTGAGATTTCGTCCCAATTCAAAGGAGCGCCAAAGTCGCTTTTTAAAGTACAACAAGCTCCTTTGCATTTAGATAAGTCGCAAGTAAATTTTTTGGATAAAATTTCTGAATTAATAAGAATATTATTTATTGATTTATAACCGTGCATAGAAAATGGAATAATTTTTGATAAAATAACATTTTTTTATGCAAAATGAAATTTTTAGTAAGTTTTCAGCAAACATTTGTAACAATCTTACCCAATTAAGCAAATCTTTTATACTTTCGATAAATATCAAAAAAAATAAAAAAATGCCTAAGAATCTTATAAAGAAAAAAGTTGATGAAATTGAAAAAATTACTGAAAAGATTTCTAATTCGGATTGTGTTCAACTTCAAAAAGATTTAGAAAAAATTAAGTTGATGCTACAAGGCGAACTTGAACAACAAACGAATGAACTAAAGAATATTCTTCTTGAACGAAAAAGTGTCGAGAAACAGTTGATTCTTTTTTCGCGTGCAACAGAACAAAGTTCAAGTTCAATTGTTATTACCGATACCGACGGAAATGTTGAATATGTTAATAAAAAATTTGAAGAAGTTTCTGGTTTTTCATTTGAAGAAATTATTGGAAAAAAAACTAAAATCTTAAAATCCGGAGAACAAATCGCGGACTACTACAAAGATCTTTGGCAAACAATTAAAAGCGGAAAAGATTGGTTGGGAGAGTTTCATAATAAGCGAAAAAATGGAGAATTGTATTGGGAACGCGTGGCAATTTCTCCAATTAAAAATAATGATGGTATTATTACCAATTTTATTGCAATAAAAGATGATATTACACAGAAAAAATTTACCGAGTAACAACTAAAGAAAAGCGGACAAAAGTATAGACATATTTTTGAAAATCTTATCGATGTTTTTTACCGTGTTTCTATTCAGGGAATAATTGAAATTATTAATCCCTCAATTTCACTTGTAACATAATATAAACCCGAAGAATTAATTGGAAAACATTCCCGACATTTGTATAAAGATCCAAATGGAAGAGAAAAATTTTTAGCAGAAGTATTGCAAAATGGTTCAATAGAAAATTTTGAAATAGAAATGCAAGACAAGGACAAAAAAATCTTCAAAATGAATAAATTCCACACTACTCAAGGAACTGAAAATGAAAAAGGAACTGGTTTGGGACTTTTACTTTGTAAAGATTTAGCAAAAAAACAAGGCGGAGATTTAACAGCAGAAAGTGAATTAGGTTTGGGTTCAATATTTACATTAAGAACTCCCAAATAATTTCCATTTTGAAAAAAAAGCCCTCTTTTTAAACAAAACTCAATTAATTTTAATACTTAGAACTATAATCAAATAAAGATATTTTCATTTTTTTTACCACCTTTCCGGACGCCAGCCGACTTCTGCCCCAATTTAGTCTTTATTTAATTCCCGTCAATTCAAGAACGCTTATATATTACAATACTAATGCCAAAATATAATGGCATAAATAGCTTAAAAATCCATTGCATTTTATTTAGTGTTGAATTTTTTCAACACTTCACAAAATGTTGTTGAATTTATTCCACACTTTTACCAATCAAATCATTTTATATAATTTATTATTTTTGTAAAAAAGAAAGAATAATTATCGCAGATAATAAAAAATACTGGTTGTTTAAGTCTGAACCCAATTCATTTTCAATTGAAGACTTAGAGCAAAATAAATCAACTTTTTGGGATGGAGTGCGAAATTACCAAGTTCGTAATTACCTGAGAGATGAAATGAAAATTGGAGATCGAGTCGTTTTTTATCATAGTAATTCTGAGCCCCCGGCGGCTGTTGGTGTAGCAGAAATTTGTACTAATTCTTATCCCGATTTTACAGCCTTTAATCCAAACGACATTCATTTTGATCCGAAGAGCGATGAAAAAAATCCGACTTGGTTTATGGTTGATATTCTCTTTGTTAGTAAATTCGTAAATAAAGTTACTTTACAGGAAATCAAAGCAAATCATAAATTAGAGAAAATGAAACTCGTACAAAAAGGCAACAGACTATCTATAATGCCAATTGAAAAAGAAGAATTTGATGAAATATTAAAAATGAGTAAGAAAAAATCTTGATAACCACAAAATAATTTACTAATTTTGGATGTGCCACTGCAATGCGGTGGCATTTTTTATTGTTTCAATTGAATTAAGAGGTATATTTTGAGTGATTTTGTTTACTTAAGCAGAGAAAGATTGCAAGAACTTGAAGCTGAATTAAAAGAGCTTAAGACAAGTGGTAGAAAAAATATGGCTGAAAGAATTGCCGAAGCTCGCTCACATGGCGACCTTTCAGAAAATGCAGAGTATGATGCCGCAAAAGATGAACAAGGCATGCTCGAACTGAAAATCAATAAACTTGAAAAAGTTTTAAGCAAAGTTAGAATTATTGACGTAGATTTACTACCAAAAGACGAAATTCGAATTCTATCGAAATTTTCTGTTATAAATCACAACAATCAAAAACAGTACAATTATCAAATTGTTTCACCCGAAGAGGCAAATTCGCAAGAAGGTAAAATCGCCGCAACTTCTCCTGTCGGAGCTGCTCTGATGGGCAAACGAAAAGGTGAAATTATAAACGCAAAAGTTCCGGCTGGTATTATTAAATTTGAAATTACTGATATTCTTTAAAGATGGCAAATGCCGCAGCATCCGAAAACAATAGAACAAACCGTATCAACTTTTATCAAGCAAAAATTTATCTTTGATAAAAACGATAAAGTTCTTGTGGCTTTTAGTGGTGGCTCTGATTCCGTTTTTTTGTTGGAATATTTAAATAATTTTAAGGAAAAGTTCGCAATTCAAGTCTCAGCGGCACATTTTAATCATAAATTGCGAGCTGAAGAATCTGAAAGAGATGAACTATTTGTTCGTGAGTTTTGCGATTCACGAGGAATTGAGTTATTTGTTGATTTTGCAAATGTTCAAGACTATGCAAAAAATAACAAAATCTCTGTTGAAGAAGCTTCCCGAAATTTACGATACAGATTTTTAGAAGAAATCGCTATTGGAAATAATTTCACTAAAATTTGTACTGCTCACAATAAAAACGATAATACCGAAACAATTTTACTAAATTTAGCTAAAGGCACGGGAATTTCCGGCTGGGGCGGTATTCCTATTAAACGAGAAAAAATTGTCAGACCCATTCTAATTTTAGAGAAATCCGAAATTGAAAATTATCTTAATAGTAAAAAAATTCCTTTTGTATTTGATTCCACAAACGCTACAAATGATTATCAACGAAATTTAATTAGGAATGAAATTCTACCGATTCTTAAATCTCAAATAAACCCAAATATTGATGAAGCATTATTTCGTTCAAGCGAGATTTTTCGTCAATTTTCTTCCATCCTTGACGAAGAAGTAAAAAAGCTGGAATCGTTTTTTCAATTTTCAGAGAATAAGCTCTTCGTAAATTACGATTCCAAAAGTGAATTCATTTTTTTAATGAATGAATTATTGAAAAAAAAAATTGAGGAATTTTATAAAGTAAAATTTGAGTTTTCAGATTTTCAAAAAATTGAGTCTCTTTCTAATTCTCAAAAAGGCAAAATTGCTAAGTTCAAACACAATTTAGTTGCAATTCGCGAAACAACTGGAATTTTATTTACTCAACATTTTGAATTAAAAGAGAAAAATGTTGCTATCGAATTTGGCAAAGAATTTCATTTTGAGAATCAATCAATTCAAATTATTGAAAATGAAATTCCCGACTTTTCAGAAATAATTGATATCAATAAAATAGAAGGAAGTTTATTTATCAGAAAATGGAAAATTGGCGATAAATTTAAACCAATCAATTTCAATGGAACAAAAAAAATATCGGATTTTTTAACCGATTTAAAAATTAATGCGTCTAACAAACGAAATATTTGGATATTAAGTGATTCAAAAAAAATAGTTTATGTAATTGGCTTTAGAATTAGCGACGAAGTAAAAATAACTGAAAACACTAGACAAAAATTGTATATTAAATGGCAAAAGAATTAGTAATTGACCCTGAAGAAATTTTGGTTGGAAACGAAAAATTCGTAAAATTTATTAAAGATGAAGAAATCCAAAAGCGAATTACTGAAATGGGCATGCAAATTGCTCACGAATATCGATCGAAATTTCCTATTTTCATCGGCGTTTTGAACGGCTCTTTTATGTTTTTGGCAGATTTGTTAAAAAATGTCCCAATAAAATGCGAAATGGATTTTTTCAAACTCTCAAGTTATGGAGATGAAAAAATTTCTTCCGGAAAAGTAAAATTACTAAAAGAGTTAAATGCAGATATTGCAGATAGACATGTAATTGTTGTTGAAGATATTGTTGATTCTGGTTTATCTATAAAATTTATCAAAGAAATGATGAACGAAATGAACCCAGCAAGCCTTAAAATTGCATCACTTTTGCTTAAGCCTGGTAGTTTAAAGCATAACATAGAAATTGATTATATTGGATTTGAAATTCCCGACAAATTCGTTTTGGGTTATGGATTAGATTATGCTCAAAAATTTAGAAACTTAAAATCAATCTACAAATTAGAAGAATAATTGGAGTTGTTAATAAATGTTCGATGAAATAATAAAATTGAATTTTGCTGCCGAAAAGAAGAATTCAACTAAAAAAGAAACAAAAAAAAATAAAAATAATTTACCACCTAAAGTAAATCCCGATGGCGATTTTGATTGGAATAAAATAATAAAAGCAGTTTTTACTTGGGGAGCAGTAGTAATTGCTGCAGTAATTTTTATGCAATTGATGCAAAGCAATGTTGGAAGTGTAACTGAAATTCCTTATCCAACATACCAAGAATTTTTGGAAGCTGGAAAAATTGAAAAAGCTAAAATCATAAAATCAGACATTAACGATTATGTGTTTGAAGGAACACTTCGACAAGAAGAAAAAATCAGAATTAATGATGCTTGGTTTGATGTAAAAAAATTCTCGGTTACAATGGTTGAACCAATAATTCAAGATCAACAAAAATTATGGATCGAAAAGAAAGTAAATTATTCATTCGAAAAAGATTCAAATGAATGGACAACAATATTGGTTGGTTTACTTCCTTGGGTTTTCATAATCGGGCTTTGGGTTTTGTTTATGAAAAGAATGCAAGGCGGTGGTGCAGGAGGTTCAAAAGGAATTTTTAGCTTTGGAAAAAGCCGAGCGAGATTAATTAACGAATCGCAATTAAAAGTTACATTTGAAGATGTTGCTGGTGAAGACGAAGCAAAACAAGAATTAGAAGAAATAATCGGATTTTTGAAAGAACCGAAAAAATATCAAAAACTCGGTGGTAAAATTCCACGTGGAGTTTTGCTTTTAGGACCTCCAGGGACCGGAAAAACTTTACTCGCCCGTGCTGTTGCTGGTGAAGCCGGAGTTCCTTTTTTTACAATTTCTGGTGCTGATTTTGTGGAAATGTTTGTTGGTGTTGGAGCAAGCAGAGTCCGTGATTTATTTGAACAAGGGAAAAAAAGTGCCCCATGTATAATTTTTATTGATGAAATTGATGCAGTTGGAAGGCAACGAGGTGCTGGTTTGGGCGGCGGACATGATGAGCGAGAACAAACGTTAAATGCTCTTCTTGTAGAAATGGATGGATTTGAACAAAATAGTAGTGTTATTATTATTGCTGCGACAAACCGTCCAGATGTTCTTGATCCCGCACTTTTGCGCCCTGGAAGATTTGATAGACAAGTTGTTGTTGATCGCCCTGATGTGAAAGGAAGAGAAGGAATTCTAAAAGTACACACTCGAAAAATTCCACTTGAAAATGATGTAAATCTTAAAGTATTAGCCAAAGGAACTCCAGGACTATCTGGTGCGGATCTTGCTAATCTTGTAAACGAAGCAGCATTACTTGCAGCAAGAAAAAACAAATTAAAAGTTGCCATGATTGACATGGAAGAAGCAAAAGACAAAGTAATGATGGGTACCGAACGCCGAAGTATGATAATTTCTGAAAAGGAAAAAAGAACAACCGCTTTTCACGAAATGGGACACGCTCTTGTTGCTTTAAAAATACCAGAATCAGATCCTGTTCATAAAGTAACAATAATTCCTCGTGGAAGAGCTTTGGGTGTTACGACCTATTTACCACAAGATGAAAAACATACTTATTCTAAAGAATATCTTGAAGCAATGATTGCTTACGCTCTTGGCGGACGTGCTGCTGAAAAATTAGTATTCGGACAATTCACAACCGGAGCCGGGAATGATATTGAAAAAGCCTCAAAAATAGCTCGTAAAATGGTTTGTGAATGGGGAATGAGCGAAAAGATGGGACCAATTGCTTACGGTCAGAAAGAAGAAGAAATTTTTCTTGGCAGAGAAGTTACAAAACACACAGAATTTAGCGAAAAGACAGCACAGCAAATTGACGAAGAAGTTCGTGTAATTATTAATTTTGCTATGGCTCGTGCTGAGCAAATTCTTCAAGAAAATTCAGAAATGCTTCATAAATTATCGGAAGTTCTTTTAGATCGCGAAATTCTTGATGCTGATGAAATACGCAAAATTATGAATGGCGAAGTTCTTCCTCCAATAAAAAGAGACGAAGAATTACCAGATTATGTTCAAAAATTAATTCATGAAAAAAAGAAAGCAGAATCAGAAATTGAAGAATCAAAAGAAGAATCAAAATTAGAGAACCAAGAGAATTCTGTTGAAAACAATGAACAATCTTGATTTTGCAAACATCGATTACAAAACGGAACTTTTAAGAAAAAGTATCCATTTAACATCGCTTTCAATACCTTTTTTTTATTATTTTATTTCATTGGAATTAGGATTAATGATTCTAATTCCAATTACTTTTTTTTCTATTTCTTTAGACTTACTTCGTAATTTTCACGAACCAACAAAAAGATTTATTATCAATTGGTTCGGTTTTATGTTGCGAGACCACGAAATGAATAAAAAGAAAGTTACATTAACGGGGGCTTCATTTGTGTTTCTTTCTGCGCTTATTTCAGCTCTTTTATTTCCAAAAGTAATTTTTCTAACTGCTTTTTCTATTCTAATTATTAGCGACACAACTGCGGCTTTAATTGGCAGAAAAGTTGGTAAAACAAAATTTTTAAGAAAAAGTCTCGAGGGAACTTTAGCATTTATTGTTTCCTCATTCATAGTTGTAATGTTATCGCCAAAAGTTATTGGAAGCCAAACAGAATTTTTAATTGGCTACATTGCGGGAATTGTTGCGGGGTTTGCCGAAAATCTTTCTTTTGGTTGGGCAGATGATAATTTTGTAATTCCGCTTTCGGCAGGTTTAACGATGTGGATTTTGTATTCTGTCGTTTTCCCAAATGTAGATTTAATTCTTAAAAATGTCCCAAATTAAGAATT
>DYSW01000009.1:4550-56574 GCA_020726285.1 Melioribacter roseus | reverse complement strand
GTTGGATTAATATTTATTGAAACTAAAATTTCGTTCAATAAAAATTTAATTGTTTTATTCATCTTAATTTTAAGATAAGATTCCTAAAAAATCATTTACAAAGGAATGTTAGAATGTTTCTTTTTGGGATTTTGATCAACTTTTGTTTTCAAAGTCTGGAATGCATTAATCAATCGCGACCTTGTTTCAGATGGAACAATTATGTCATCAACATAACCGCGTTCAGCCGCAATAAATGGATTTGCAAATTTCTTGCGATATTCTTCAATCAATTCTTCAGTTTTAGCTTCAGGATTTTCAGAATTTTTGATTTCTTTGTTGAAAATTATTTCAACTGCTCCTTTTGGTCCCATTACTGCAATTTCTGAAGTTGGCCAAGCAAAATTGAAATCTCCACGAATATGTTTTGAATTCATCACATCGTAAGCTCCGCCATAAGCTTTTCTTGTAATTATTGTAATTTTTGGTACAGTTGCTTCGCTGAAAGCAAATAATAATTTTGCTCCGTTACTAATAATTCCATTCCATTCTTGTTCGGTTCCAGGCAAAAATCCAGGAACATCTTCCAAAACAAGCAAAGGAATGTTGAAAGCATCGCAAAAACGAACAAATCGAGCAGCTTTTTTAGATGAATTTATATCTAAAACTCCAGCTAAAACTGCAGGTTGATTTGCAATAATTCCAATTGACATTCCACCTATTCGCGAAAATCCGACAAGAATATTTTCTGCGTATTGTTTATGAACTTCAAAAAATTCACCGTCATCAACCAATAGTTTGATAATTTTTTTCATATCATAAGGTTTGTTTGGGTTATCTGGAATAATTTCGTTCAATTCTGGAACTGAATAATTTTGCGAGAAATCAAAAAATTTATCTTGTGGTTTATCTTTCCAATTTTGCGGGAAAAAACTTATTAGTTTGCGAATTCCTTCGATTACTTCCACTTCGTTATCCATTGCAAAATGTGCAACGCCACTTTTACTTGCGTGAGTATCGGCGCCGCCTAAATCTTCGAATGAAACTTCTTCGTGAGTTACAGTTTTCACAACATTTGGTCCTGTAACAAACATATAACTTGAATTTCGAGCCATAAAAATGAAATCGGTAATTGCTGGCGAATAAACTGCGCCGCCAGCACTTGGTCCGAGAATAGCAGAAATTTGTGGAACTACTCCAGAAGCGAGTGTGTTTCGAAGAAAAATATCAGCATATCCGCCAAGTGAAACAACGCCTTCTTGAATTCTTGCACCGCCAGAATCGTTTAATCCAATTATTGGAATTCCCAATTTCATTGCAGAATCCATAATTTTACAGATTTTTTCGGCATGTGCTTCGGAAAGTGAACCACCAAAAACAGTAAAATCTTGGCTAAAAACAGCAACCAATTTTCCGTTAATTTTTCCAAAACCTGTAATAACTCCATCACCAAGAAATTTTTGTTCCTGAAGTCCGAAATCGGAAGAACGGTGAGTAACAAACATATCAAGTTCATCAAACGAACCTTCATCAAGCAGCATATTTATTCGTTCGCGAGCTGTAAATTTTCCTTTTTCGTGTTGTTTTCTTATTCTATCTTCGCCACCACCGAGTTGTGCTTCTTCTCTTAAATTATAAAGTTTTTCAAGATTTTCTTTCATTCTAAGCCGTAATATTTAGTGTTTTTTGATTCAAAACTGCTTTCATTTTTTGTTCTATTTCATTTCTTAGATTCAAAAAGTCAGCATTTAGAAAATAATCTTCATTTCGCTCTTCTTGATTACTATTCTCGATAATTTCCACCAATTTTCCTGGGAATTTATTTATCAGCAGAATTTGTTCGCCTAAAAATATTCCTTCAGAAATGTCATCAGTAGCAAATACAAACGTTGTTTTGTCGTAAATTTTATCCAATTTCCACAATAATTGCAAAAGATCAATTTTAGTTTTGTAATCTTTTATAAGGTGAAAAACATTATCTAGTAGAATTACAGATGCGTTTGCGGCTAATGCACGAGCAATCGAAATTCTCAATCGGAAACCAACTGCACTTGGATGTGGATATTGCGATTCATATCCAGCCAATCCAACATTATCAATTATTTTTTGAATTTCTAAATCTGATAAATCTCTTCCGATATATTTTATATTTTCATATACATTTTGCCACTGAAATGAAGTTGGTGTATCGGGAATTAGAACAACTCTTGATTCAGAAAATGTGCGATAATCACCTATAAAATCAGTATCAACAAAAGCAAGAATTCGCAAAAGCGATGATTTTCCCGAACCAACTGGAGCAATAATTGTTGTAAATTGATTTTCGTAAATATCAAAAGACATTTCTTCGAATAATCGGATTTTATAACCATTTTCGTTTGTGTAATCTTTTGTTAATCTGGTTAATTCTAAAACTTTATTTAATTTCATCTGGTATCCAATAAATAACTTTTTTCTCAACTAATTTGAAAGCGAAACCGCTTAAATAAATTAATACCGCAATTACAAAAAATATCAAAAACAACATTGCCATATCGTGGAATTCCAATGATTTTATTAGCAAAGTGCCCAAACCGTAATTTCCTGAGATAATCTCGAAAAGAATGGAATAACCCCAAGCTGAAAGAAATAGGTAGTGAATTTTTCCAAATACAAATGGCAAAAGCATTTGTCCTAACATATCGCTATAAATTTCTTTATCACTCAAACCCAAACTTTTTCCTGCAGAAATGAAATTTCGGTCGAGTTTTGAAATTGTGTCAAACATAAAGATTTTTTGTTCAATTCCGCCAACAATTATTAAAAACAAAAATTGAAAGATTATTGAACTTCCAAATACTTGTGTAAAAAGAAATGGAATCATTATGTAAGGAATTATACGAAAAGTAAGGGTTAAAATACTACTCCAATTATTTCGAAGTGCAAATTTTATAACTCCGTATTTTGTGAGTAAAAAACACGCAAATCCACCCAATGGGACAAAAAGTGTTGTGGCAAATGTTAAACCAACTGCGTTCAAGAATTTGTAGTCAACGATCATTGTGTACGCCGATTCCAAAACAAAAAAAGTAGATGGAACGTAATAATTTGAAGGAATTACCCAATCTACAAAAAACACGTAAGTTAAAAGGGAAATAGCGAAGTATTTCGCGAAGCGTTTGTAATCTGTTAAATCAACCATATTTGAACTTTTTTCTTTAATTAATCAAATATATTCAAGGAAACATATCTTTCCAAAATGATTTTTCGTTTTAGTAATTTAACTTCAGTAAAATTCACTTTTTTTAATTTAGCACCTTGTATTATTGCAAATTTCAATGTTTTTTCTCTTAATTTTTTATTTTCAACAACGGCAAGATACACTCCACTTGCAACCCTTTTTCTATTTTCATTTTTCAAATCCCAATTAATTTGAGATGTTGTGTCATTTTTGCCTACTTGAAGAATTATTTGCCAATTTCTTCTAAAAAAATATCGATTATTTTTTATTTGAAAAAACTATTAATCTTCAAATTGATTAATTCTTTTTGCTCCCATATATCGTTTTTTGTAGTATTTTTCTTCAAGTGAAGTGATCCCAACTCCGTTTGTTCTGCTTGCATGTGCAAATTTGTTATCTCCAATATAAATTCCCACATGGCCTGGTTTTACTTTTCGAGAAGTGTTAAAAAAGACTAAATCACCAAACAATAAAGAATCTTTTACAATTTTTTCGCCAATTTGAAATTGTTCACGAGCTGTACGTGGTAAAGCCAAATTTATGGAATTCATATAAACACTCGATGTAAATCCCGAACAATCCATTCCAGCGGTTGATTTGCCTCCATACTTATAAGGAGTTTTCAAATATTTAATAATTTCAAGTAGAATTTCTTCTTTTGTAGAGTGTGGAATGTTTGATTGCTCAAGATTAGCAAATTCCTCAGCAAATTTTTGTTCATCAATTTTAATATCTTCACTGGGAATTTCATCAAATTCAGGTTGCTCTTCCGGTTCAAACTTATGGGATGTTGTATCTTCTTGGGCAGTAAAACGAACTACATTTGTATCCAATTGTTGGATTTCAATCTCTTTTTGTTTATATCGCTCTATTTTGCTTGTTGCTGAACATCCTGAAGTAAAAATATTTAAGGATGTTCCCAACAAAAATAATATTACAATTTTTAGTTTCAAATTAGCCCAAATATGCTCTTAAGTTCTTACTACGCGAAGCGTGTCGTAACCTTCTAATTGCTTTTTCCTTTATTTGGCGAACTCTTTCACGTGTTAAATTAAATTTTTCACCAATTTCTTCAAGAGTAAGCGAATGTTCGGAATTTAAACCAAAATACAATTTGATAACTTCACCTTCTCTTTCTGTTAATGTTGATAAAGCTCTATCAATTTCATCTTTTAGTGAATCTTCCATTAACTTGTGGTCTGGTGCAGGTTGATGCTCGTTTACCAAAACGTCAAGTAATCTGTTATCTTCCCCTTGTTGAAACGGAGCATCCATTGAAACATGGCGACCAGAAATTTTTAAAGTATCAGCAACTTCATTTACATCCATATCTAATTCTTTTGCTAATTCCTGAGCACTTGGTTCGCGTTCGTATTCTTGTTCAAGATTACTATATGCTTTTCCAATTTTATTTAGGGCTCCAACTCTGTTCAAAGGTAAACGGACAATTCTTGATTGTTCTGCGAGTGCTTGCAAAATTGACTGCCGAATCCACCAGACTGCATAGGAAATAAATTTAAATCCGCGAGTTTCGTCAAATCTTTTTGCGGCTTTTATTAAGCCAAGATTTCCTTCATTTATCAAATCGCCAAGTGATAATCCTTGATTCTGATATTGTTTTGCCACACTAACTACAAATCGTAAATTAGCTTTGACAAGTCTTTCTAATGCGTGCTGATTGTTCTTTTTTATTTCAATCGCTAATTCAATTTCTTGGTTAGGTGAAAGTAAGTCAACTTTTCCAATTTCTTGTAAATATTTATCAAGCGACTGACTTTCCCTGTTTGTAAATTGCTTTGTAATTTTCAATTCACATCTCCTTTTATTTCAAGATTAACACTATCAACTATTCCAACGATTGCGGCATCAACCGGTGCGTGGTCAACTTTCATTGGAATTACTGCTTCGCTGGAAGTTGCATAAATAACAAATTCTTCCGGTCCTGCCCCAATTGTATCAATAGCAATTATTGGATCTCCAATTTTTTGGTACGTAAAATCTAACGGTTGCAATAACTGCATTTTGTAACTTTGCAATGTTTCATACTTTTTGGTTGCCCAAATTGTTCCGATTACTTGTCCAAATCGCATTTATGCAACTACTTGTTTCAATAATTCATCTTTTACAGCAATATCAAGTTTATCTACAATTGCCATAATTACTGAATCTACTGGTTTATTTTTAGTGAATTTTGTCTGTCTAGCCGAACTACCTTGAGCAATTAATACAACTTCGCCAACGCCAGCACCAACTGAATCGATTGCAACGTGAAAAGCTTCTTTTATAGAATAATCTAATTTTATTTCTCTTACAATTAAAAATTTTGAACCAACAAGACTTTCGTCTTTTCTAGTTGACCAAATTGTTCCGATAACTTTTCCGAGTATCATAACTTCTCCAATTCATCTGTTGAAATTACTTCAACATTGCAATTTGTGTATTTTTGCGGATTTTTAGTTAGAATAGGTAATTTATTTAAGTTAGCTGTTACACAAAACATAGAATCATTTATACTTTTGGTTTTATCAAAAAACTCGCTAACTTGTAACGAATATCTTGCTGGTAATCCAAGAACATGAATTCCTGATAAAACATCAATTGCTAATTTTTTATCTATTTCTGAATTCATAAGAGATATTAATTCTGCCGAATTCAAAACTGTTGTGTAAACTTCACCTTTTATAAGTGCTTTTTCTAAGTCCGAAAGTCCACCAAATCGCCATGTTAGATGATTTACTAAAATTTCGGTTTCAACTAAAAATTCAATTTTCTTCAAATTTATTATTCTTTATTTTGCTTTTTGCTTCAATTAATTTCAAAGCAACTTCAAATGGAATTTTTTGAACTTCGGCAATTTTTTTGGCAAGTTCGTTAATGTTTTTCTTATCCATAAAGAAAGCTAATTCCATTCAAATCATTGTTTATTTTATAAAAATGTGCGATTGTTTGTGCAACATCTGCAAAAGTTTGTCGAGTTCCCAAATTAATTCCATTTTTTCCTTTTCGGTAAAATAAAATCGGAACAAATTCGCGGGAATGATCTGTACTTGGTGTTGTTGGGTCGTTTCCATGATCTGCTGTAATAATGAAAGCATCAGTTTCATCGAGATTTTCCAAAATTTTTGGCAAATAGCCATCAAATTCTTCAAGTGCTTTAGCAAAACCAACTGGGTCGTTTCTATGTCCATAATAAACATCAAAATCAACTAAATTTGCAAAGATGAAACTATTTTGTTTTTTTGCTGTGTATTTTAGAATCTGTTCAATTCCTTCGAGATTGGATTTTGTTTTTATACCTAAAGTTATTCCACGATGTGCAAATAAATCATTGATTTTTCCAATAGCAATTGTTTCCAAACCTTCTTTTTGAACGTAATCAAGAATTGTGTCTTTTGGTGGAAAAAGAGAAAAATCGCGTCGGTTTGTTGTGCGAGTATAATTTCCAGAAGTTCCGACAAAAGGACGGGCAATTACTCGACCAACAGAATCTTTTCCAACAAAGATTTCATTTCGTGCAATAACACAAATTTCGTACAACATTCCAAGTGGAATTACATCTTCGTGTGCTGCTATTTGGAAAACTGAATCTGCCGATGTATAAACAATTGGAAATTTAGTCCGTACGTGTTCATCGCCAAGTTCTGCAATTATTTCGGTTCCAGAAGCAGGTTTATTACCCAAAACTCCGCCAACTCCGGTTATTTCAATGAATTCATCAATTATTTCTTTTGGAAAACCGTTTGGATAATAAGCAAAATCCATATCAACATTTAATCCACCAATTTCCCAATGACCCGAAGTTGAATCTTTACCAACTGCAGTTTCTTGCAATTTACCGTATGAAGCAAGTGGTTTTTCTACTGGTTGAATTCCTTTTATTGGGTGAATATTTCCGAGACCCATTTTTTCAAGATTTGGTAAATTTAATCCACCAATAATATCTGCCATATTCGAAAGTGTGTTACTTCCTTGATCAGAATATTTATAAGAATCGGGAGTTTCTCCGATTCCAACACCATCTAAAATTATTACTACAAAATTATTCATTAGTTTGCTCTCACAACTTTATTTCCGCCTTCAGTATAAGCTTTTTCTAATGCCAATTCAGCTATTTTGTAAACTTGTTCAAATTCTACATAATTTATATTAGAAGCAATTCCAACAGAAATTGTCTGATTTTTCAGAGCCGATTCTAGTGGAAAATCGTAAGTTGCAACATTGCTTCGAAGCTGATCAGCCCAAATTAACATTTCGCTACTTGATGAATTAAATGAATAAATTGCAAATAATTTGCTATCTATTCTGCCAATAAGAGTAAGCGGTTTTGTAGAATTTTTAAGCATTATAGTAAGTACTTGCGAAACTACAGGCAAAGTACTTGATTCAAAAAGGGAATTTTCGTGTAAACTATCTACCTTAATTAATGCTATTGCACCAACAATATTTGAGTATTTATCTCGGGCAAAAGCATTTTCTACCTGACGAGCAAATTCATTTTTATTTAGGAATAGTGTTTCATAATCAAGAGTTGTTCTTTCTTTAAGATAATCGATAACGAAATAGACATTCAACATAAATGATAATATTTTAGTGGAACTTTTTGCGAATTCAATTTCGTTTTCTGTGTAATTATTTTTTTCAAGTGATTCGTAAGTAACAACACCAAAAATCGAATTTTCATAAACTAATGGAATTGCAACAAAACTTCCGTTCAATTGAATATCTTCTCCTTCCCGAAATCTGAATCTTTTTTCAGTAGAAAGGTCGGTTATGTAAATTTCCTTTTTATTAATAAGCACAGTTCCTGCAATTGATTTTGTCGAAAGTTCTAAATTTTCGCCGATATATTTTAAAGTATCTTTATTCGAATCAATAAAAACAGTTTTTACCAGCCCTGTTTGTTGATCAACTAAAGAAAGTGTTATCATATTCCAATTAAGAAGTCCTTTCAAACTTGTTCCAACGTATTTTTTAACATTCTCATAGTTTGAAATACTTGGCGTGTGAGAAACCATTTTGCTTAATTCTGTTACTTTTTTCTCAAGATTCGTTTCATTGTTATATTCATTAAACATATGAATAAAGTAATAAATTAAATGAATAAACCTTCCCATATTTACAATTGATTCATTCCCAAATTGGTCTTCATTTTTGGAATCCACAGCAAGAATAAAAATACTTCCGTCATCAAATTCAAAAGGAACACCACAAAAACTTTTAATTCCTTGTGGATTTTTATAATAAACAATATTATCGGCTTCAACAACTTGAGTAATATTTAGAAGAAATTTTGGCGATTTTTCCTTTACAATTTTACTTACAATATCATTTCCCAATTCAAATTTTATTGGATAAATATCAACTGTTTTGGGATAGTAATCTTTTAATATTATCTTTTTTGCTTGATGATTATATACAAAAAATGTGGCAGAATAAACTCCGAGGCTTTCTTTTACAACTTGCAGAAATCTTTCTAAAACTAACTTAAATTCTTGATCTTTATTTCCGTCATGATTAAATCTTTTGCTAATTACCTTTACATATTCTTCATGAGTTTTTACACTAACATCAACCATCTTTCCATTCTGATAGGAATTTATATCTGGTTCAGAAACTTCTACTTTTTTATTTTTATCAACTAAAGCAAATCCTTCATCGCTATAATCACCATTAAATGGAGTTTGAATATTAGTTTTTTCTATCGGAGTTTTAGATAATTTGTCGAGATTTTCTTTAGTTTTTCGAAAAGACGGGTCAGAATGAAAGGTATCACGAAGATAAATAGTTAAACCTACGTAAATTAATTGAAGTGTAACCAAAATTAATTCAACAATAAAGTTATTTGTTAGGAATATTGGAATAGAAATCACCAAAAAAACTATAAAAACTAAAGCTCGGGTTTTACTTTTATCATTCAATTGAGCGTGCCTAAAAACTATTTTTTTAAAGGTTGATTATAATAAATCTTTATAAAAAAAACATTAATAAATTAAAGAATTATAATAACTTAACAATTTCTTTTTGCCATTTCCTTTTGTTGAAGAATATTCGAAAATCTGATTGGGTGAAATGCGATTTTCCATTTGTTCTAAAACGATTTTTGTTATACTTGCCTTTTCACTCATTTTCAGTTTATCAATTTTTGATAAAATTATTATAAAGGGAATATTATTTTCAACTAAAAATGAATTGAGTACAAAATCAAGTTTGGTCATTCCAATTCGCGAATCAACAAAATGAAAAGCTACTAAGAAATTTCTTTTTTCAGCAAAATAATCTTCAATTAGCTTTTTCCAACGAATAATTTCGGTTTTTGAAACACTTGCATAACCAAATCCAGGTAAATCGACAAAATAAAGTTTGTCATCAATATTATAATAATTTAATGAACGAGTTTTCCCAGGTTTTGAGCTAGTTTGGGCTAATTTTGTTCGATTAAAAAATGAATTAATAAAACTTGATTTTCCAACGTTCGATCTTCCACAAAGAACAATTTCTGGTCTACCAACTTCTGGAAGTTGTTTTATTAGATGAACGGATTTTTCGAATTTTACTTCCATAATATAAAAAAAGAGTAACCCTTTAGGATTACTCTTTCAAAAGGTAATTTAATATTAAAATTAGTTTTCTTTTGTGTCTTCAGTAGAAGTTGTTTCTTCTGTCGATTCAACTTCATGTGTTACTTCGGTTTCTTCTACTTGTGCTGATTCTTCAATAACTTCAGCTTCAACTACTTCTTCTGTTTTTTTATCTACAACAACTGGTGTAGCTTTTAGTTCAGCTTTTTGCTTCTTTGGTTTTTCAGAAACTTGTGTTCCAAGATTATAATCAACCAATTCAATATAAGCCATTTCTGAAGCATCGCCAGGACGAGTGCCAAGTTTTACAATTCTTGTATAACCACCATTTCTGTTCGCAACTTTGTTTGCAATTTCACCAAATAGTTCTTGCAACACCGTTCTATCTTGAATATCGGCGGCAACAATTCTACGCGAATGAACTGTATCAATTTTAGCTTTAGTAATTATGGGTTCAACAAAAAGTCTTGTAGCTTTTGCTTTTGTAATTGTAGTTCTAATTTTTTTATGTTTAAGTAAAGCCGTTGCCAAAATACGCAAAGTTGCTTTTTTGTGACTTGCAGTACGACCTAATTTAAAACCTTTAACTCCGTGTCTCATAATAATCTAACCTTTTAAACGTTAATTTTCATCATCTTTTGGATTAAGATATTTTTCAACATCCATTCCAAATTCAAGATTGTATAATTTTACAATTTCTGATAATTCTGAAAGTGATTTTCTTCCAAAATTGCGGAATTTTAATAATTCGGCTTCATCTTTTTCAACAAGTTCGCCAAGCGTTTTGATATTTGCTGTTTTCAAGCAATTATGTGAACGAACACTCAATTCCAAATCATCAACACTTGTAATTAATTTTTTGCGAATTGCTTCAAATTCAGGGTCATGAACAACTTGTATTTCTTCTTCTTCTTGTTCAACATCAAAATGAATAAACATATTGATATGTTCTTTTAAGATATTTCCAGCACTCGATAATGCTTCTTCAGCAGAAATTGAACCATCAGTAGTAATTTCTAATGTTAATTTTTCAAAATCTTTGCTTTCGCCAATTCTAACATTTTCAATTTTGAAGTTTACCTTTTCAACTGGCGAAAAGATAGAATCAATTGAAATCAAACCAATTGTTTGATCTGGAATTTGTTGTTCGGAAGCAGGGACATAACCTTTCCCAATTCCAAAGCGTAATTCCATTGAAAATTTAACATTTTCTGTTATGGTTAAAATATGAGTATCTTTATTTAGCACTTCAATATTCGGACAGAATTTGTTCAAGTCGCCTGCCGTAATTGTTTGTGCTTCTGTAAAAGTAACATCAAATTTTGACATATTTTTATCGTGAACTTTAAATCTTACTTTTTTAAGATTAAGAACTACTTCTGTAAGATCTTCAACAACTCCAGGTATTGTGCTAAATTCGTGCAAAACACCATCAATTCTAATTGCAGTAAAAGCTGCACCATTTAATGATGAAAGCAGAACTCTTCTGAAAGCATTTCCCAAAGTTTGTCCAAAACCTCTTTCTAAAGGTTGAACTGTAAACTTACCGTAAGTTTCGGTTGCGGTTGCATCTTCTAAAATAACACCATCGGGCATTCTAATTTCGTATAGACTCATCTAATTCCTCTTAAATTATTGTTATTTAGAATACAATTCAACAATTAGTTGTTCATTTACATCAATTTTCACATCTTCTCTACTTGGAAGTTCATTAAAAATACCTGAAAGATCTGCTTTGTTAATTGTTAACCAAGGATAAGTATCTTCTTTTGTTCTTCTCAAAGTATTGTGTATAATGTCTAATTGTTTACTTTTATCTCGAACACTAACAACATCACCAGGTTTTACTAAGAAAGATGGGATATTTACTACAACATCATTTACAAGAAAATGTTTGTGTAGAATAATTTGTCTTGCCGATTTTCTTGACGGAGCAAAGCCTAATCTATAAACAACATTATCTAATCTTCTTTCTAGAAGTTTTATTAAATTTTCGCCAGTAACACCTTTTTGACGGTTAGCTTTTTCAAAGTATGTTCTGAATTGAGTTTCCAGAACTCCGTAAATTCTTTTTACTTTTTGTTTTTCTCTTAATTGTACACCATATTCTGAGAATTTTCCTTTGCGACCTGTACCATGTTGTCCAGGAGCATAATTCTTAACTTCCAATGGACATCTTTCTGAAGTACATTTACTTCCTTTTAAGAATAATTTTTGTTTTTCTCTTCTACATAGTTTACAAACGGGACCAGTATATCTCGCCATTTAATCTCCTACTTAAACTCTTCTCTTTTTAGGTGGTCTACAACCATTGTGTGGAATTGGTGTAATATCTTTTATTGACATAATTTGAATTTTTGCTGTATTAAGTGCTCTAATAGCGGCTTCTCTACCAGTACCAGGTCCTTTTACAAAAACATCTACTCTACGTAAACCCATATCAAATGCTTCTTTTGCGGCGCCTTCAGCTGTTACTTGAGCAGCAAAAGGTGTGTTTTTTCTTGATCCTTTAAATCCGTTTTTACCGGCAGATGACCAAGAAATTGTATTTCCGTAAACATCTGTAATTGTAACAATTACATTATTAAATGAAGCTTTTATATGCGCAACGCCTGTCGCATCAACATGAACTTTCTTTTTAGTCTTTTTCGTAGTCTTAGCCAAACTAAACTCCTTCAACTATTAATTATTTTTTACCAGGTGCTTTTTTCTTTCCAGCAACTGTTCTTCTCTTTCCTTTTCGGGTTCTTGAGTTAGTACGAGTTCTTTGACCTCTTGCAGGTAATCCTCGTCTGTGTCTTAATCCTCTGTATGAACCAATGTCCATCAATCTTTTAATATTCTGATTAACTTCGCTTCTTAGTGCACCTTCTACTTTTATTTCTGTAGTGATAATTTCACGAATCTTAGCGATTTCTTCTTCTGTTAATTCATTAACTTTTTTATCTGGGTCAATTTCAGCTTGGTTTAATATCTTGAAAGAAGTGGTTCTTCCAATGCCGAAGATATATGTTAACCCGATAAAGGCTTTCTTATTTTTGGGTAAATCGATTCCTGCTAAACGAGCCAATTCATAACCTCCTGATTTTAACCTTGTCTTTGTTTGTGTTTAGGATTCTTACAAATAACCATTACAACGCCATTTCTTTTGATAACTTTGCAATGTTCACAAATTTTTTTAACTGATGCACGTACTTTCATTACTTATACCTGTAAGTTATTCTACCTTTCGTTAAATCATACGGTGATAATTCAATTGCGACTTTATCACCAACTAATATCTTTATAAAATGCATTCTCATCTTACCTGAAACGTGAGCAATAATTTCATGCCCATTATCGAGTTTTACTCTGAAATGAGCATTTGGGAGTGTTTCATTAACTACTCCATCTACTTTTATTGCGCCTTGTTTTGCCATATAATCTAATACTGCTTTATAATTTACTTAAAATTTCTGCTTTACCATTTATTATTGCAATTGTATGCTCAAAATGGGCTGATGGTTGATTATCTTTTGTAACTATTGTCCAACCATCTTCAAGAACGTTAACTCGCCATGTACCTAAATTTATCATAGGTTCAATAGCAATTGTCATTCCTTCTTTTATTTCTGGTCCTGAATTGGCTTTTCCAAAATTCATAATTTGTGGGTCTTCATGAAGATGTTTTCCAACTCCATGTCCACATAAATCACGAACAATTCCATAACCATAAGGATTGATAAACTTTTCAATTGCGTTGGAAATATCACCAATTCTATTTCCAACACAAGCAACTTCAATTCCTTTATAAAGTGATTTTTCTGTAATTTCCATAAGTTGTTGAACTTCATTTGATATTTGACCAACAGCAACTGTTAAAGCTGCGTCTCCAAAATAGCCATTTTTTTCAACTCCTACATCAATGGAAATAATATCACCATTTTTCAGAACTCGATTTGAAGGTATGCCATGCACTACCTCTTCATTAACTGAAGAACAAATTGTACCAGGGAAAGGAATTCCATAACCTTGCGAATAACCTTTGAAAGCTGGAGTAGCATTATTACTTCTGATGAAATCTTCAGCAATAGTATCTAATTCTATAGTTGTGATTCCTGGCTTCACATAACTCTTACATAATTGTAAAGTTTTAGCAACAATTAGAGAACTTTCTTTAATATAATCAATTTCTTTTTTTGTCTTGATTATAATCAAGGTATGACCTTATCTTCTACCTTTTATTTTTCCCGATTTCATAAATCCATCATAATGACGCATCAATAAATGAGATTCAATTTGTTGTAAGGTATCGAGAGCAACGCCCACAACAATTAATAAACTTGTACCGCCAAAAAAACTTGCAAAACTACCGGATACACCTAATTTTGAAATGAATGCAGGTAATATTGCTATTATTGCAAGAAATACTGAACCTGGCAATGTAATTTTAGTTAAAATGTTATCAATAAATTCTGCAGTTGGTTTTCCTGGTCTTATTCCAGGGATAAAACCACCTTGCTTTTTCATATTTTCAGATACATCTTGGGGGTTAAAAGCAATTGCTGTATAAAAATATGTGAAAAATATTATAATCAGAGCATAGAATACGGAATATGTCATTGAAGTATATTGAAAATATCCTGCGGTCGTTTGTAAAAATTCACTATCTGGGAAAAAAGATAAAATAGTACTTGGAATAAACATAATTGCTTGAGCAAAAATAATAGGCATTACACCTGCAGTATTTACTCGAAGTGGAATATATTGAGTTGTTCCACCAGCTATTTTGTTGCCAACTACTCTTTTTGCATACTGAACAGGAATTCTACGTGTTCCTTGTGTTACAAGTACAATACCAGCAATAATAAAATACAAGAGTGAAAAGATAATAACTTCAATAACTAAATTTCTGGTTCCAGCATCAATTAAACGATATTCATCTAAAAGTGCGTATGGTAAACGATCTATAATACCAATTGTAATAATTAAAGATATTCCATTTCCAATACCTCTATCAGTAATTTGTTCGCCTAACCACATCATAAACAAAGTACCTGCAACAAGTAATACAACAGTTGAAAATGTCCAGAACAAACCTTGCACTTCAGGAGGAAGTATCGATAAACCATTAAAATTAATATTCTTTAGATGAATTGTTACACCCCAAGCTTGAAAAGCTGCAATAAATACAGTTCCCACTCTTGTATATTGGGTTATTTTTTTCCTACCTTCTTCACCTTCTCGTTGAAGTTTTTGAATAGTAGGAATAATCGCTCCACCTAGCTGAATAATAATTGAAGCACTAATGTAAGGCATAATTCCAAGTGCAAAAATAGCAGCATTGGAAAAAGCACCACCAACAAACAAATCGTAAAGACCAAATAGGTTATCTGTTGTTTTATTTTCCATTGCTTGACTTAAAATATGATGGTCGACACCTGGTAAGGTAACGTGAGCACCAATTCTAACAATAATCAATAAACCAAGTGTAAAGAGTATTCTCTGTCTTAGTTCAGGGATTTTGAAAATATTTCTAAATGTATCTTGTATTCTTCCCATTAATCTTCAATCTCTTTTATTGAACCGCCTGCAGCTTCAATTTTTTCTTGAGCTGATTTACTAAATTTATGAGCTTCTACTGTTAATTTTGCAGAATATTCTCCTCTACCAAGAATTTTATATGGAGAATTAGCTTTAGAAATTAAGCCGTTTTCATAAAGTACAACTGCATTAATTTTGCCATCTTCAATTCTACCACTTTCTGATAATTTTTGAAGACTATCTAAATTAATTACCTGAAAATAAATTTTGAAGATATTTTTAAAACCACGTTTTGGAATTCTACGTTGAAGAGGCATTTGTCCACCTTCAAACCAAGCACGATTTTTAAAACCTGAACGTGAGCGAGCTCCATTCATACCTCGTGTTGATTGTCCACCGTGACCTGAACCTTCACCTCGACCAATTCTTTTGCGTTTTTTTACTGAACCTTCTGCCGGAGTTAAATTACTTAAAATATCCATTTTTCTACTCACTAACTTCAATTTCTTCAAATTTTACTAAATGTGATACTTTATTTATCATACCACGAATTTGTGGTGTATCATTCTTAATTGTTGTGTAATTTGGTCTGCCTAATCCTAAAGCTTCAATAGTTAGCTTTTGGGTTTTTGGTCTGTCAATTACACTTTTTGTTTGAGTTATTTTTATTTTTTTTGTCATCACACAACCTCATCTACGCATTGAATAATTCACTAACAGTCATATTTCTTCTTTTTGCCATTTTATTGGCATCAACAAGGTCTAATAAGCCGTATAATGTTGCTTTTACTTGGTTATGAGGATTGCTTGAACCTAATGATTTTGTAAGAATATCTTGAACTCCTGCAAGTTCTAATACTGCTCTTACACCGCCACCAGCAATCAAACCTGTACCAGGCGAAGCAGGTTTTAAAAGAACTTTTCCAGCACCGAATTTACCTAGGACTTCGTGAGGAATTGATCCTTTGATTACAGAAACTTTGTAAACATTCTTTTTTGCATCGTCAATACCTTTTGCGATTGCGTCAGTAACTTCATTAGCTTTTCCTAAACCTACGCCAACGTGTCCACTTCCATCACCAACAACTACAATGGCATTAAAACTGAAACGGCGTCCACCTTTAACAACTTTTGCTACTCTGTTAATAGTAACAACTTTTTCTTTTAAACCTTCTAGTATAGTTACTTTTTTAAATCTCAATGTGTTCTCCAATGTTTCAAATTTTTGCTGCCGGAAGAGGATTCGAACCTCTGCAGACGCCTCCAAAGGGCGTAGTCCTACCGTTAGACGATCCGGCAGTTAAATTCAATTAAAAATTTAAACCTGCTTTTCTTGCTCCATCGGCTAAAGCTTTTACTCTACCGTGAAATCTATAGTAACCTCTATCAAAAGCAATCGATAGAATACCATTTTGAACTGCAATTTTACCTAATTGTTCGCCAACGACCAAACTTCTTTCAGTTTTTGTTTTGGCATTATTTACTTCTTCTTTAATCTCTTTTGTTTTTGTTGAAACTGATGCTAATGTTTTTCCACTTGCATCATCAATTAATTGTGCATAGATATGTTTTGCACTTCTAAACACACTTAATCTTGGTTTTTGGCTTGTGCCTTGAACGTTGCTTCTTACTTTCGTTAATTTTTTTTCTCTTCTTTCAGCTAATCTTCTATTCATTTTTCATAGTCTCCGTAAATTATTTACCTGCAGTTTTACCAGCTTTACGTAAAATAACTTCATTATTGTATTTTATACCTTTGCCTTTATATGGTTCAGGTTTTCTGAAAGATCTAATCTTTGCGGCTATATTACCTACTAATTCTTTATCTGCTCCAAATATTCTAATTTCATCTGGGGTTGGAACTTCTAATTTAATCTCTGCTGGGGGAATAAAAAGAATTGGATGAGAATAACCAATATTTAATAATAGGTTTGTTCCTTTTAATTCAGCTTTATAACCAACACCAACAATTTTAAGAATTCTTGTAAAACCTTCTGTTACACCATTAACCATATTGTTAAGTAAAACTCTAGTTAAACCATGCAAAGCTTTATTTTGTTTTGTATCATCGGGGCGAGTAACAACTATTTCATCATTTTCAAGTTTTACATCGATATTAGGATGAACTTCCATAGAAAGAACTCCTAAATTACCTTTAATAGTAATATACTTTTCTTTAAGTTCTACTTCAACTTTTTTAATATCTATCGGTTTTTTACCTATTCGTGACAATTTCTACCTCTTAAATTTTACCAAACATGGCAGATTATTTCACCGCCAATTCCTTCTTTACGCGCTTGTTTGTCTGTAAGAAGTCCTTTCGATGTTGAAATGATTGCAATACCTAATCCATTGATTACACGAGGAAGATTATTAGTATCACCATATTGGCGTAAACCTGGTGTACTTATTCTCTTTAATCCTTTAATTGAAGCTTCTCCATCAATGTATTGAAGGTAAACTTTTAATACGTTTTGTTTATTGTCTTCAATTACTTCGTAATCTTTAATAAAGTTGTTTTCTTTCAAAAGTTTTGAGATGTTCACTTTCATGTTTGATGAAGGAATTTCTACAAATTTCTTTTTTGAGTTAACACCGTTTCTTATTCTTGTCAAATAATCTGCAATTGTATCTGTAACTGGCATTTATAATTCTCCTAAAATCTCTTTTACCAACTTGATTTTTTTAATCCAGGAATTTCACCACTTAAAGCCATTTCTCTAAGTACTAATCTCGATACACCAAACTTGCGGTAATAAGATCTTGGTCGACCTGTAATTGAACATCTGTTTTTTAATCTAACTGAAGAAGAATTTTTTGGTAATTGTTGTAAACCTTCAAAATCACCATTTTCTTTTAGTTCTTTTCTTTTCTGAGCAAATTTTGCAACAAGCATTTCTCTTTTGGTTTGTCTTGCTATAAGTCCTTTTCTTGCCATAACTTACCTTAATTAATTCTTCTTTTTGAATGGAAAGCCGAATGCTTTTAACAATTCGTAAGCTTCTTTGTCTGTTTTTGCGGATGTTACAATTGTTACATCCATACCTAAGACACGGTTAATTCTGTCTATGTTTATTTCTGGGAATATTATGTGTTCTTTTATTCCCAAAGTGTAATTTCCACGTCCATCAAAAGATTTATCAGGAACTCCTCTAAAATCTCTTACACGAGGTAGAGCGAGTGAAATTAATCTATCAAGAAATTCATACATAATTTCTCTTCTTAAAGTTACCTTAGCTCCAATTTTCATTCCTTCACGTAATTTGAAGTTTGAAATTGACTTTTTCGCAAGTCTTACTTGTGCTTTTTGTCCAGTAACTGTTTCAATTGCTAGAACACTTTCATCTAAAAGTTTAGCATCTTGAACTGCATCTCCAGCTCCGATGTTTACAACTATCTTTTCGAGTTTGGGTACTTGCATTACATTTGCATACTGAAATTGCTCAAGCATTTTAGCTATAACTTCCGCTTTGTATTTTGTAAATAATTTTGGAGTAACTTTCTCTTGCTTTTGAGTTTTTTCAGCAGTTACTTTAGTTTCATTATTTTTCTTTGCCATTTTCTTTAAAATCCTAATTAAGACAACACTTCATTACTTTTCTTTGCTATTCTAACACTTTTCTTTTTACCAGTTTTTTCATCTAAAACAACTTTTGAACCTACACGTGTTGGTTTGCTAGTTTTAGGATCTACAAGCATAACGTTCGATGCATCAATCGGTAATTCCTTTTCAATAATTCCACCATTTGGATATTGTTGATTTGGTTTTGTGTGTCTTTTTCTGATGTTTACACCTTCAACAATAATACGGTTCTTTTTTGGAAATACTTTAAGTACTTTACCTTTTTTACCATTATTATTTCCAGCAATTACAATAACATTATCATTTTTTTTAACTTTCATAGCCAACCTAATTTTTATAATACTTCTGGTGCTAATGACACAATTTTCATAAATCGTTTTTCACGTAATTCACGGGCAACTGGTCCAAAAATACGTGTTCCACGAGGTTCGTTTTGGTTGTTTAATAATACAGCAGCATTTTCATCAAATCTGATGTATGAACCATCGTTTCTTCTTATTTCTTTTGCTGTTCTAACAACTACAGCTCTTGATACTTCACCTTTTTTAACGTTTCCGTTTGGAATGGCAGTTTTTACAGCTACAATAATAATATCGCCAATAGAAGCGTATTTTCTGCCTGTTCCACCTAAAACTTTTATACAAGCAACTTTTTTTGCTCCCGAATTATCCGCAACTACTAAGGTTGTTTCTTGTTGTATCATCTTATAAACTCCTTACCGAATCCTATTTGGCTTTTTCAATAATTTCTGTTAAAGCCCATTTTTTGCGTTTGCTTAAAGGGCGAATTTCCATAATTTTTACAAAATCACCGTTTCCACACTGATTTTGTTCGTCATGAGCCATTAACTTTTTAGAAATAGTAAAGTATTTCTTGTAAATAGGATGTTTTACACGTCTTTCAATCAGAACAACTATGGATTTATCCATTTTTGTTGAGACTACTACACCAACTCTGGTTTTTCTTGTTCCTCTTTCTTGCATTTACTTAATTTCTCCTAACTTAATTGGCTTTTGTTCCAGATAATTCACGTTGACGAAGAATTGTGTGCATCTTAGCGATATCCTTTTTGGTGTTTTTCAATTTTGCAGTATTTGTAAGATTTTTTAATGCATTTTGAAATCTTAAATCGACCAAATTCTTTTCTTCTTCGGTAATTCTCTTAATAATTTCTTCGGAACTCATATCTTTTATATCATAAATCTTCATCTTTACCTCTTACCTATACATAATCTGGTCTTGAAACAACTTTAGTTTTAATTGGCAACTTATATGATGCCAAACTTAAGGCTTCGGTTTGTAATTCTTTTGTTGTGCCAGCAGTTTCAAACATAATTCTACCTGGTTTTACTACTGCCACCCAAAACTCTGGGTTTCCTTTTCCTTTACCCATTCTTGTTTCAAGTGGTTTTTTAGATACTGGTTTATCCGGAAATATTCTGATCCAAACTTTACCATCTCTCTTCATCTTTCTTGTAATTGCAATACGACAAGATTCTATCTGACGTGATGTAATCCAAGCAGCTTCCATTGCCTTTAATCCCATATCGCCAAAAGCAACTCGGTGACCGCGTTGAGCGTTACCAGCTCTTCTACCTCTATGTGATTTTCTATACTTAACTCTTTTCGGCATTAACATAAATCTAATCTCCGGGTGCTTTTATTCACTTATTCTACCAAAAACTTCGCCTTTAAATATCCAAACTTTTATACCAATCGCTCCATAAATTGTTTGTGCTGTAGCGGTTGCATAATCAATGTTGGCTCTTATTGTATGTAGTGGAATTCTACCTTCTTTGTATTGTTCTGTTCGAGCCATTTCAGCTCCGCCTAAACGGCCTGAACATTTTACTCTGATTCCTTTTCCACCCATACGCATAGTATTGTTAATTGCGGATTTCATTGCACGGCGGAATGAAGTTCTTCCTTGCAATTGCTGGGCAATTCCTTCAGCTACAAGATATGCATCCAATTCTGGCCTTTTTATTTCAGATATTTGAACTTTTACATCTTTTGTAAGATAATTTTTCAATTCTTCTTCAAGTTGTGCAATATCTTTACCGCTTTTCCCAATTACTACTCCAGGTCTTGAAGTAAATATTGTTATCGAAAGGTTTTTAGATGTTCTATCAATAATTACTTTAGAGACACCAGCTTTTTTAAGTCTTTGCTTGATATAATTTCTTATTTTTTTATCTTCAAGCAATTTATCTTTATAGCTTTTGGATTCAAACCAATTTGAATCCCAACCTCTTATAACACCAACTCTAAAACCTATAGGATTTGTTTTCTGACCCAAAAAATCCTCCTAATTTGCTCTTGTAGAGACAACAATTGTTAAATGATTCGTTCTTTTTCTAATTCTGTAAGCTCTTCCCATTGGTGCAGCAGATATTCTTTTTAGAACTGGACCTGCATCAGAAAAGACTTCTTTTACAAATAAATCTTGCGACTTAATATTATTTCCATCTACTTTATTGATAAGATTAGCTACAGCTGATTTTAGTACTTTCTCAGCATAATTTGAAGCATGTTTTGGATGAAAATGTAGAATTTGTACAGCTTCATCAACTGACTTACCGCGAATTAAATCGATAACTAACCTCATCTTTCGAGGTGATACTTTAATAAATTTATGTGTTGCTTTAGCTTCCATATTCATAATCCTTTGTGCTTACTTTTTCTTAGCTGCTTTTTCAGCTTTGGTTCCAGGATGACCTCTAAAAATTCTAGTAGGTGAAAATTCACCAAGTTTATGACCAACCATATTTTCAGAAACATAAACTGGAATCATTTTGTTTCCGTTGTGTACAGCAATTGTATGACCTACAAATTCAGGTAAAATCATACTTGCTCTTGACCAAGTTTTAATAACTTTTTTCTCGTTTTTTTCATTCATTTCTTGAATTTTTTTAACGAGTTTGTAATGTACAAAAGGACCTTTCTTAATTGATCTTGGCATATCCTAACTCAACCTATTTTCTTCTCTTAACAATTAATTTGTCTGAAACTTTAGTTTTCTTTCTAGTTTTCAAACCTTTGGATTTTTGACCCCAAGGTGATACCGGATGTCCACCACCTGAAGTTTTACCTTCACCACCACCCATTGGGTGATCTACCGGGTTCATCGCAACACCACGAACATGTGGGCGTTTACCAAGCCAGCGTGTTCTTCCGGCTTTTCCAACACTTATATTAAAATTATCTGAATTGCTAACAACACCATAAGTTGCACGGCATTCTAGACTTACCATTCTAACTTCACCCGAAGGCATTTTAAGTGTTGCATACTGACCTTCTTTAGCAATAAGTTGAATAGAAGTTCCAGCTGAACGACCCATTTGACCGCCTTTACCTGGTTTTAATTCAACGTTATGTAGCATACTTCCGAGAGGTAAATTTTTAATTGGCAAGGAGTTACCAACTTTTATTTCAACTTCGTTACCAGAAATAACTATGTCACCAACTTTTAGTCCGTTTGGAGCTAAAATGTATCTTTTTTCTCCATCGTTATAAAAAAGAAGTGCTATTCTGGCTGATCTGTTTGGATCATATTCAATTGATGCCACTTTTGCAGGAATATCAAATTTATTTCTTTTGAAATCAATAATTCTATATTGTCTTTTGTGTCCACCACCTCTGAAACGAGTTGTAATTCTACCAAGATTATTTCTACCACCACTCTTTTTAATTGGAGCTAAAAGTGATTTTTCAGGAGTAGTTTTTGTGATTTCCTCAAAAGTGGAAATCGACATATATCTTGTTCCAGGTGTATTCGGTTTTAATTTTCTAATTGCCATTTAAAATCTCCACTATCCTATACTTCGCCAACTATATCGATTTTTTGACCATCAACCAAAGTAATGATTGCTTTTTTGTATTTCGGAGTTCTTCCAACAAAGCGACCTTTCTTTGTCATCTGTGCTTTAACTTTACCTTTGTGCTTAATTGTATTTACAGTAGTAACTTTAACTGAGAATTTTTCTTCAACGGCTTTTTTAATTTCAATTTTATTAGCGGTAAAATCTACAATGAAACCATATTGATTCTTTTTTTCCATTAAGCTAGTAATTTTTTCTGTAAGTAACGGTCTTATTAAAATTGTACGTGCCATTATCTCAACCTTAGTTTAATATTTCTTCAATTTTTTGAATAGCACCAGATTGAATAACAAGTACTTGATTATTCACTAAATCGAAAGTAGAGGCATTTTTAGCTTCAAGAATATTGACTTTTTCAATATTTCTACCCGATTTATATATGTTAGTGCGATTTTCATCAGTAAGAAGAAGAACTTTTTTATTATTAATATTCAATGATTTAAGAATATTGTTAAATTCTTTTGTTTTTGGTGCATCAAAATCAAAGTTTTCAATTACAATTATTTGATTTGCTTGTGCTTTATAAGTTAAAGCAGATTTTCTTGCCACAACTAAAACTTTTTTATTTAGTTTTTGTCGGTAGTTACGTGGTTTAGGCCCAAATATTGTTCCACCACCAACCCAAAGAGGCGATCTTGATGTACCAGCTCTTGCTCCACCGCGGCCTTTTTGTTTCCAAGGTTTTTTTCCACCGCCAGAAACTTCATTTCTTTCTTTAGCTTTACTTGTACCTTGTCTTTTATTAGCCAAATAAGCTTTTACAGCTAAATAAATAACATGATCATTTGGTTCTACAGCAAAAATATTTTCTGTTAAATCAATAGTTTCACCACTTTTAGAACCATCTATTTTATAAACATCTAATTTCATTTCAATCTCTTATTTGTTAATTTCGACAATTGAATTAATAGCGCCAGGTAACGCACCTTTAATAAAGATGATATTTTTTTCTGGTAAGATTTTTACAACTTCTAAACTTTTTACAGTTACTCTATCGTTACCAGTTCTACCAGCCATTCTTGTTCCTTTTAAAACTCTAGAGGGATAGGAACTTGCACCAACAGAACCTGGAGCTCTTTCTCTATCAGATTGACCGTGTGTTCTACCACCAACACCACTAAAGCCATGTCTTCTCATTACACCTTGAAATCCTTTTCCTTTAGAAATACCAATTACTGAAACTTTTTCACCTTCTTTAAAGAGTGTTTCAACAGTAATTACTTCACCAACCTTAAATTGTGTAATATCAAAATTTCTAAATTCTTTAAGATATTTTGCAGGTTGAAGATTGTTCTTCTTAAAATTCACCAATTGTGCATTATTAATTGCTTTTTCTTTTATTGAACCAAACCCAAGTTGAACGGCTATATAGCCATCTCTTTCTTTTGTTTTGATGTCAGTAATTGTACATGGTCCAATTTCAACCGCTGTAACAGGAATGCTTTTTTCAGAAGCATTGTATAAACTTGTCATACCTATTTTTCTACCAATTAAACCGGGCATTTTTCTTATCCTCGCCTATAACTTAATTTCTATATCAACACCAGCAGGTATTTCTAATTTACTTAACGAATCGACAGTTTTATTATTTGAGTTGTGAATATCAATAATACGTTTGTGTGACCTAATTTCGAACTGTTCTCTTGACTTCTTATCAACGTGAGGTGATCTTAAAACTGTAAAAACACTTCTTTTAGTAGGCATTGGAATTGGCCCAGAAACTATTGCACCTGTCATTTTAACGGTTTTAATAATTTTATCTGTCGATTTGTCAATCAATTGATGATCGTATGATTTTAATCTTATTCTAATCTTTTGTCCAGCCACGATAGTCTTTCTCCAAAATATAAGAGAAAGATATAGAATCTTCCTCTTAATTATTTATCTTAATTTTTTATGCAAATATCTTTGTTACTACGCCAGCTCCAACTGTTCTTCCACCTTCACGGATAGCGAATCTTAATCCATCTTCCATTGCAATTTCAGAAATTAGTGTAACTTTTAATTTTACGTTATCTCCTGGCATAACCATGTCGCGTCCTTCAGGAAGTTCAACAATACCAGTTACGTCTGTAGTTCTAAAATAAAATTGTGGTCTGTAGTTGTTAAAGAATGGAGTATGACGTCCACCTTCTTCTTTTGAAAGAATGTAAACTTCACCTTCAAATATTGTATGAGGAGTAATAGAACCTGTTTTTGCAAGAACCATTCCTCTTTGAATTTCTTTTTTATCAACACCACGGAGAAGAATTCCAGCATTGTCACCAGCCATTGCAGCATCAAGTTCTTTTCTAAACATTTCAACACCTGTAACAATAGTTTTCTTGTGAATTCCTAGACCAATAAGTTCAACTTCTTGTTGTACTTTTACTTCGCCTCTTTCAACTCTACCTGTTGCAACTGTACCACGACCTGTAATCGAAAATACGTCTTCAACTGGCATTAAGAATGGTTTATCTTTTTCGCGTTCTGGTTCAGGAATATAGCTATCAACTGAATCCATAAGTTCCCAAATACAATTATATCTTTCGTCTGTAGCAGGAGCATCAGCTGTTGCTGCTTCAAGGGCGTGTAATGCAGAACCTTTAATTATCGGAATATCATCACCAGGAAATTCGTATTGTGTTAACAATTCACGTAATTCCATTTCAACCAATTCGATTAGTTCTGGATCATCCATCATATCAACTTTATTTAAAAATACTACCATTTTAGGTACACCAACTTGTCTTGCAAGTAGAATGTGTTCTCTTGTTTGTGGCATAGGTCCATCAGTTGCTGCAACTACAAGAATTGCTCCGTCCATTTGAGCCGCACCAGTAATCATGTTTTTAACATAATCGGCGTGACCAGGACAATCTACGTGAGCATAGTGTCTTTTAATAGTAGAATATTCTACGTGTGCAGTTGCAATTGTAATACCGCGTTCTCTTTCTTCGGGGGCATTATCAATTGAGTCAAATGATCTTTTTTCTGATAAACCTTTTTTAGCAAGTGCCATTGTAATTGCTGCTGTTAAGGTTGTTTTTCCGTGGTCTACGTGTCCGATAGTACCGACGTTAACGTGAGGCTTACTCCTATCAAATTTTTCTTTAGCCATTGAATTCTCCTTTTAACTTTTTATTACTTTTATTATTTACCGCTAATAATCTCATCGGCCACACTTTGAGGCACTTGAGTATAATGTGAAAATTGCATTGAATAGATTGCTCTACCTTGTGTCATAGAACGTAATCTTGTAGCGTAACCAAACATTTCGGCTAGTGGTGCGTGGGCTTTAATTACTTGAGCATCTCGACGTGCAATAAATCCTTCGATTTTTCCTCGTCTTGAATTTAAGTCTCCCATTACATCTCCAAGATATTCTTCAGGAGTTGTAACTTCAACTGACATCATTGGTTCGAGTAATACTGGTTTAGCACTTCTGCAACCATTTTTCATTGCCATAGAACCGGCAACTTTAAAAGATATTTCATCAGAGTCAACTTCGTGGAAAGAACCATCATAAAGTGTTGCTTTGATATCAACTAAAGGATAACCAGCTAAAACACCGTTCTTCATTGCTTCTTCCATACCTTTTGCTGCTGGAGTAATATATTCTTTAGGTACTGCTCCACCAACAATTGCGTTGATAAATTCGAATCCTTTGCCTGGTTCATTAGGTTCAAGTTCTACTAAAACGTGACCGTATTTACCTCTACCACCAGATTGTTTAATAAATTTACCTTCGGTTTTAACTGCTTTTGTTATTGTTTCTCTGTATGCAACTTGTGGTTTACCAATGTTTGCTTCAACTTTAAATTCTCTTTTCATTCTATCGACTAGAATTTCTAAGTGAAGTTCACCCATTCCACTAATTAATGTTTGTGCTGTTTCGTCATCTACTTTTATTTTAAATGTAGGATCTTCATCAGATAATTTTACTAATGCATCCGAAAGTTTATCTTGATCCACTTTAGATTTTGGTTCAATTGCAATTTGGATTACTGGTTCTGGAAAAATCATTTTTTCAAGCATAACAGGGTTTTTATCATTTTCACAAAGTGTGTCACCTGTTCTTGTTGCTTTTAATCCAACAATTGCAATAATATCTCCTGCTCTTGCTTCTTCAAGATCTTCTCTTGTATTGGCATGCATTCGCAAAATTCTACCAACTCTCTCTTTTTTATCAGAGATTGAATTATAAATATATGAGCCAGTTTTTAGAATACCGCTATACAATCTGACGTAAGTTAATTTACCTACATAAGGATCAGTCATAATCTTAAAAGCTAATCCAGTTAGTTCAGATGAAGCTGAGGGTTTAATAAATACTTCATCATCTCTATAAACATGTGTTGCTGGTATATCTTCAGAATCAGTAGGAGATGGTAAGAAATCAACAACTGCATCAAGTAATTTTTGAACACCTTTGTTTTTGAATGAAGAACCACAAAGTACTGGAACAACATCTAATTGTATAGTAGCTTGTCGTAGAGCTTTAATGATTTCATCTTTTGTAATTTCTTCACCTTCTAAATACTTCATTAGAAGTGTGTCATCGGCGTCAGATACTGCTTCAAGCATAAGTGTACGGTATTTATTGGCAAATCCCATCAAATCATGAGGAATATCAATATCATCGAAAGTAGCGCCTTGAGTTTCGTCATGGAACATTCTAGCTTTCATTTCAAGTAAATCTATTACTCCTGTAAACAAATCACCCGCACCGATTGGTAAATTTATCGGAACTGCGTTTGAGCCAAATCTATCCTTTATTGCGTCAACTACCGAATAAAAATCAGCACCAATTCTATCCATTTTATTTATAAATGCAATTCTTGGTACTTTATATTTATCAGCTTGACGCCAAACTGTTTCAGATTGTGGTTCAACTCCACCAACGGCACAAAACAGAGCGATAGCACCATCAAGAACCCTTAAAGATCTTTCAACTTCTACTGTAAAATCCACGTGTCCTGGAGTATCAATGATATTAATTTCATGATCTCTCCATACCGCAGTTGTAGCAGCTGAAGTGATTGTAATACCACGTTCTTTTTCTTGTTCCATCCAGTCCATAGTTGCAGCACCATCGTGTACTTCACCAATTCGATGTAATTTTCCTGTATAGAACAAAATTCTTTCAGTTGTTGTCGTTTTACCAGCATCTATGTGTGCCATGATACCAATATTTCTAACTTTATCTATTTCAACTCTTTTTTTAGCCATTTAAACTAGACCTTACCATCTAAAGTGAGCAAAAGCTTTATTTGCTTCCGCCATTCTATGTGTATCTTCTTTTTTCTTAACTGATGAGCCTTGATTATTAGATGCATCTAATAATTCTGCAGCTAATTTTGAAGCCATTGATTTATCTTTTCTTCCGCGTGAGTATGTTTTTATCCATCTAAATGCTAACGCTACTCGCCTTTCTGGTCTAACTTCCATAGGTACTTGGTATGTTGCTCCACCAACTCTTCTACTTCTAACTTCAACCATTGGTTGTACATTTTGAATTGCTTTGTTAAATGTTTCTAAAGCTGCTTTTTGTGTTTTAGCTTCGATTATTTCGAAACAATCATAAACCACTTTTAATGCACTATTTTTATTTCCGTCGTACATAATGTAGTTTGCAAATTTTGAAATCAATTTGTCATTGAATTTAGGATCTGGCTTAATATAACGCTTTTCAGCTCTTCTCTTTCTCATATTCTCTACTTAGCTTTTGGTTTTTTAGTTCCGTATTTAGATCTACCTTGTTTTCTATCTGAAACACCAGCAGTATCAAGTGTTCCTCGAATAATATGGTATCTTACACCTGGAAGATCTTTAACTCTACCACCTCTAATCAAAACGATTGAGTGTTCTTGCAAATTATGACCTTCACCTGGAATATAAGCTGTAACTTCTACACCGTGAGTTAATCTCACTCTTGCAACTTTTCTTAGAGCTGAGTTCGGCTTTTTAGGAGTTGTAGTATAAACTCTTGTGCAAACTCCTCTTTTTTGAGGGTTTGAATTTAAAGCCGGGGCTTTACTCTTAAATGTTATTTTTTTTCTGCCTTTTCTAACTAATTGACTAATTGTAGGCATAAAATCTCCAATACTTTCAAAATTTTCAGACCCTCAATATATTGATATTGAGGGTAATTGTCAAGTTCAGCTTATCATTTTATTATATTTCATCAAAATTATTTGTAACATTTGTAAATTCTTCTTCGACCGGTTCTTCTTGTTCTGAGTAATCATGTAATTCAATTAATATATCTTTGAATTTCTTTAATCCGGTTCCAGCTGGAATTAAATGTCCCATTACAACATTTTCTTTTAATCCTTGTAAATTATCAACTTTTGCTTGTATAGCTGCATTAGTTAAAACTTTTGTAGTTTCTTGGAAAGATGCTGCTGAAATAAAACTTTCAGTTTTTAAAGCTGCTTCAGTAATGCCGAGTAAAATATTATCAAAAGTTGCAGGATCCGCTTCACGAGCAACAATATCTTTCTGATCTTTTCTTTTTAATGAAGATGATATTTCACGGGCTTTTGTTTTTGTTACTAGTTGTCCAACTTTTAGCTCTGAATCCCCAATTTCATCAATTGAAACTAAGTTTAGAAGCCTTAAGTTCTCGTTATTAAAATGTGTTCTGTTTACTAAATCTTCATCTATAAACTTACTATCTCCTGAAGAAATAACCTGAACTTTTTGCAACATTTGTTTTACTATAACTTCAATGTGTTTATCGTTTATTTTAACACCTTGCAAGCGATAAACTTCTTGTATTTCGTTAACTAAGTATTCTTGTACTGCATTCGGACCTTTGATTTTCAAGATGTCATGTGGATCAATTGGTCCATCTGTAATTTTTTCACCAGCTGATATTTCGTCACTTTCCTGAACAAGAATATGTTTTCCATAAGGGACGTTATATACTTTTTGAATTGAACCATCGAATGCTTCAATGATAATTTCGCGTGAACCTCTTTTTCTTGAGCCGAATTTTACAACTCCTTCGATTTCTGAAACAACTGCAGGATCGTGCGGACTTCTTGCTTCAAATAATTCTGTTACTCTTGGTAAACCACCTGTAATATCTTTTGTTTTTGAAGTAGCTTTTGATATTTTTGCTAAAATAGTACCAGCTTGAATTTCTTCGTTTTCTTCAACGTTTAGATAAGCACCAATTGGCATGTTGTATATTTTTTCATTTCCTCCTCTATCAGTTACCATTATCGAAGGTGTAAAGTTTTTATCTTTCGATTCAATTACAACTTTAGCTACGTGTCCGGTTTGGGAATCTGAAACTTCCTTTATTGAAATAGTATCAACTAAATCTATAAATCGAACTTCACCAGTTATATCTGAAATAATAAGCGTGTTATATGGGTCGTGATTATATAAAGGTTGCTTTGATGTTACCATATCGCCATCAGAGACAAGCAATTCCGCACCATAATGTACATCGAATCGTTTAATTTGTCGATTATCATTATCATACAAGTTGATTGAACCACGTCTTCCGATAACAACTTTTACTTTGGTTTTGTCACCAAAAATATCTTCTTTTTCGTAATCAACATATTTCAATCTTTCAAATTCCACACGTCCGTTATGTGTTGATTCAACTTGAGATTGTGATGCAATACGAGATGAAGTACCACCTAAGTGGAAAGTTCGAAGTGTTAGCTGTGTTCCAGGTTCACCGATTGATTGAGCGGCAACAATTCCTACTGCTTCACCAATTTCTACTAATTTTCCGGTAGTTAGATTTCTTCCGTAACATTTGGCGCAAACACCTTTTTGAGATTCGCAAGTTAATACTGTTCTAATATGAACTGAATCTATGCTTGCTTCGTCAATTTTTCGAGCTGAATCTTCTTCAATGGTTTCACCAGTTGCAACAAGAAGTTCTTCAGTAACTGGATCATAAATATCTTCTTGAGCAACACGACCTGTAATTCTTTCTGCTAAAGGTTCTCTTTCAGTTTCGCCATCTTTAAGAGCAGAAATGTAAATTCCACGAATTGTTCCACAATCTGGTTCTGAAATAATTACATCTTGTGCAACGTCTGTTAACCTTCTGGTTAAATAACCAGCATCTGCAGTTTTAAGAGCTGTATCAGCAAGACCTTTTCGAGCACCGTGTGTTGAAATGAAGTATTCCAAAACTGACAAACCTTCTTTAAAGTTTGCAATAATCGGATTTTCGATGATTTCACCTGATTGGCCTGACAAAGTTTTCTGCGGTTTTTGCATTAAACCTCTCATACCAGCAAGCTGTCGTACTTGTTCTTGCGAACCTCTCGCACCAGAATCCACCATCATATTTAGAGGATTAAATCCATCGCGATCTTTTTTAAGTTCGTCCATTAATGCTTTTGAAACATCGTTTGAAGTATGAGTCCATACGTCAATTATTCTGTTATATCTTTCAGTATCAGTTGTTAAACCTTCTTCATATTCTTGATATATAACGCTTACTTTTTTGTTCGATTCTTTAATTAATTTTTCTTTTACTTTTGGAACAATCATATCACTAAAACTGATTGAAACGCCAGCTCTTGTAGCAAAAGTATAACCCAGATCTTTCAATTCATCAAGAAAAATTGCTGTAACTTCGTTACCAAGTTTGGTAAACATTTTATAAATAAAATTACTGAAAAATTTCTTGATCAATAATTCATTAATAAAACCCATTTCTTTAGGAACAATGCTATTAAATATTACTCGACCTGGTGTTGTTTCTATGATTTTTCCATCTATTCTAACTTTAACTTTTGCATGTAGTCCAACTTTTTTCTGATCTAAAGCTAATTGAACTTCTTGACCATCAGAGAAAATCATACCTTCGCCAACATCGTTTGGTTTCATTTTTGTTAGATAGTAAATTCCTAGAATAATATCTTGGGTTGGAACTACAATTGGATTTCCGTTCTGTGGCGACAAAATATTATGGCTTGAAAGCATTAATAATGAAGCTTCAAGTTGTGCTTCAAATGAAAGTGGAACGTGAACTGCCATTTGGTCACCGTCAAAATCGGCGTTAAACGCTGTACATACCATTGGGTGCAATTGAATAGCTTTACTATCAATCAATACAGGTTGGAATGCTTGAATACCAAGTCTGTGCAAAGTTGGAGCACGATTTAATAAAATTGGATGTCCATCAATTATTGTTTCAAGAATTTCCCAAATTATCGGTTCCTTTCTATCAACAGCTTTTCTTGCACTTTTTGTGGTTTTAAATTCGCCTCTTTCCATTAATTTTCTAATGATGAAAGGTTTAAATAATTCAACTGCCATATCTTTTGGTAATCCGCATTGATGTAATTTTAATTCCGGGCCAACAACAATTACCGAACGACCAGAATAATCAACACGTTTACCAAGTAAGTTCTGACGGAATCGACCTTGTTTTCCTTTCAACATATCAGAAAGTGATTTTAGTGGGCGATTTCCATCACTTCGGATTGCAGATGATCTTCTTGAATTATCAAAAAGTGCATCAACTGATTCCTGAAGCATTCTTTTTTCATTTCTTAGAATTACTTCCGGAGCTTTTATGTCAATTAATCTTCTTAATCTGTTATTTCTGATTATTACTCTTCTATAAAGATCATTCAAATCACTTGTTGCAAATTTTCCACCTTCTAATGGTACAAGTGGACGAAGTTCAGGCGGAATTACTGGGATTATATTCATAACCATCCATTCCGGACGATTTGGTACTTTATCTTCTTCTAATTTAAAAGCTTCAAAAACTCGAAGTCTTTTTAATAAATCTTCTCTTTTTTGTTGTGAAGTTTCTGATTTCAATCTTGCTTTCAAATCAACAAGTGTTTTATCTATATCTACTTCTTTTAGAAGAATTTTTACTGCTTCTCCACCAATTTTAGCCACAAATTTGTTTGGATCATTTTCATCAAGTGCATCATTTTTTTCTGGTAAAGTGTAAAGAATTTCATAATACTGGTCTTCTGAAAGTAAATCTTTCTTTTTTACGCCAGTTGGACCTGGATTAATAACAATATATGATTCATAATAAATTACTTTTTCAAGTTCTTTAGTGCTTAAACCTATGATATTTCCAATTTTTGATGGTAGTGCTTTGAAAAACCAAATATGAACAATTGGTACTGCTAAAGCAATATGTCCCATTCTTTCGCGACGAACTGCTTTTTGAGTAACTTCGACACCACATCTATCGCAAACTATACCACGATAACGTACACCTTTATATTTTCCGCAAGCGCATTCCCAATCTTTTACTGGACCAAATATCTTTTCACAAAATAAACCATCTTTTTCTGGTCTGAACGAACGATAATTGATGGTTTCAGGCTTTGTAATTTCTCCATTCGATCTAGATAAAATATCATCAGGACTTGCTAAGCTAATAACAACACTGCTTATTGATTTTATTTTAACTTCTTGCTTGCTTACTCGCATCTATTTTTTCTCCTTGTAGAAAAATTATCTTAATTTAATATCAAGTCCTAAGCCTTGAAGTTCTTTAATTAGAACGTTGAATGCTTCAGGTACACCGGGTTCAGAAATATTTTCACCTTTCACAATTGATTCGTATGCTTTTGCTCTACCGAAAACATCATCACTCTTTATGGTTAGAATTTCCTGAAGAATGTGCGACGCGCCATAACCTTCTAAAGCCCAAACTTCCATTTCACCGAATCTTTGTCCGCCGAATTGAGCTTTTCCACCAAGTGGTTGTTGAGTAATTAAGGAATAAGGACCAGTTGCTCGAGCGTGTAATTTATCGTCCACCATGTGACCAAGTTTTAGCATATAAATAAAACCAGTCATAACTTTTTGGTCGAATTTTTCGCCAGTTCTACCGTCAAATAAGGTGGATTTACTACCTTCGCCGATTTCTGCTTCATTTATCCAACTTTCAATTTCGTGGAATTTAGCACCGTCAAAAACTGGTGTTTCGAATTTGTGTCCTAATCTTTTGCCAACCCAACCGAGAACAGTTTCGTAAATCTGCCCGATGTTCATACGAGATGGAACACCAAGCGGATTTAGAATTATATCAACGGGAGTTCCGTCTTCAGTAAATGGCATATCTTCAACAGGAACAATTTTAGCAACAACACCTTTGTTTCCGTGACGACCAGCCATTTTATCACCGACCTGCAGTTTACGTTTTTTAGCAACGTATACTTTTGCAAGTTGAACAATCCCCGGAGGAAGTTCATCACCGCTGATAACTTTTAATCTATCTCGTTTGTATTCTTCTTGGATATCATTTACAGCAAAAAAGTAGTTTTTGTATAATAACCTGATATTTGCATTTAATTCTACATCATCAAACCAATTTTGGCGATAATCTAATTTTGAAATGTCTTCCAATGATAAAAAAGTATCGTTTTTAATAACTGAATTGCTTCGAATTATTGAAGAGCCATCCAAATCACGAATTCCAAGTGTGTTTTTTCCGCTTGTTAGCTTCGTTAATTTGGAAACCATACTATTATAAATTTTATTTCTATTTGATTCCAAATGCTTTTCGAGTTCATCAAGTTGCTTTTTCTCGATTTTTTTAGAATCACCTTCTTTTTTCTTTCTACTAAATAATCTTGTTTTAAGAATTGTACCTTTCAACCCTGGAGGTGCTTTTTTGGATGCATCTTTTACATCACCAGCTTTTTCTCCAAATATTGCTTTTAACAATTTTTCTTCAGGTGTAGGATCGCTTTCGCCTTTCGGTGTAATTTTCCCGATAAGAATATCACCTTCAACAACGCTTGCTCCAATTCTGATAATTCCATCTTCATCCAAATTTTTAGTCATATCTTCACTAACATTTGGAATATCACGAGTTAATTCTTCTTGTCCACGTTTTGTTTCGCGTACTTGTAGTTCAAACTTTTCTATGTGAATAGAAGTAAAAACATCTTCGCGTACTAATTTTTCACTGATGATAATAGCATCTTCAAAGTTGTAACCTCGCCAAGGCATAAACGCAACGAATACGTTTTTTCCAAGAGCAAGTTCTCCACCTTGCATCGAATGTCCATCAACCAAAACATCATTTTTCTCAATCTTTTGTCCCATTCTTACAACAGGTCTCTGATTAATACATGTTTCTTGGTTTGAACCTGAAAATTTTACAAGTTTATATTCTTTTACTTGAGTATCTTCAAAAGTAGTAAGTGCTTCAAGGCTATTTGGATCAATATCATAGCGAACAATAACTCTCTCCGCATCTACATATTCCACTACGCCTTTTGCTTCAGCAAGAATGAGTGCACGGGAATCATGTGCAATTTTGTATTCCATGCCGGTTCCAACAATAGGAGCTTCAGTTACCATAAGTGGAACTGCTTGGCGTTGCATGTTTGAACCCATTAAAGCACGGTTAGCATCATCATGATCTAAAAATGGAATTAGTGATGCACCAGCACTAACAAGTTGCGATGGAGCAACATCCATGTAGTGAACTTCACCAGGGACAACAACTGGGAATTCTCCTTTTAGACGACATTTTACTCTTTCGTTAACAAATTTATTTTGGTCGTTTAATGGAGCATTTGCTTGAGCAATTGTAAATTCATCTTCTTCATCAGCAGTTAAATATTCAACATTATTTAGAACTTTTCCATTTTCAACTTTGCGATATGGTGTTTCTATAAATCCATAATTGTTAATTCTTGAATAAATTGTTAATGAAGAGATAAGTCCGATGTTCGGACCTTCGGGAGTTTCAATTGGACAAAGTCGACCGTAATGTGTGTGATGCACATCACGAACTTCAAAACCAGCTCTTTCTCTTGTTAAACCACCAGGTCCTAATGCTGATACTCTTCTTTTGTGGGTCATTTCAGCAAGTGGATTTGTTTGATCCATAAACTGAGAAAGTTGATTTGTTCCAAAAAATGCATTAATTACACTAGTAATTGTTCTAGCGTTAACTAAATCGAGTGGTTGCATATTTTCGGTATCGCGAGCATTCATTCTTTCTTTAATTGTTCTTGCCATTCTTGCAAGTCCAACATTATATTGCTGACCTAATTGCTCGCCAATTGTTCTAATTCTTCTATTTCCAAGATGGTCAATATCATCCACATGTAAATCACCGCGTTTTAGTTCGATAATTTTCTTCATAATGGAAATAATATCTTCAATTGTAAGAATAGTTGTTGTAATTGGAATGCTTAGTCCCAATCTGTCGTTCATTCTAAAACGACCAACTTCACCTAGATCGTATCTTTTTTCATTAAAGAATAATTTGTCAATAAGTCCTTTTGCAGTATCAATATCTGGAGCTTCACCTGTTCTTAATTGACGATAAATTGCAAAAAGAGCTTCTTCTTGAGATTGTGCTGTATCTTTAATTAACGTATTTACAATTAAATCTTGTTCAAAAGTAGTTTTTGAAGTAATAAGTTTTACTGATTCAACTGAAGAATTTCTGATCAATTCAATGATTTCTTCTGTTACTTCCTCACCTTTGGCAACATGAAGTTCGCCGGTGTGTTCATCAATAACATCAAGCAACGCAAGCATTCCGATATGAGTTTCGTTATCTAATTCAACTTTTTTAACCACATTTACTTGGTTAAATAAATTTAAGATAACTTCATCTTCCACATATCCTAGTGCTTTTAATAAAGTTGTTGCTGGAAATTTCTTTTTTCTATCTATATAACAATACATTACGTGGTGTATATCGGTAGCAAATTCTACCCAAGAACCGCGAAATGGAATGATTCGAGCTGAATAAATTGGTGTTCCGTTCGGGTGTGTTGATTCTTGAAAAGCAACACCTGGGGAACGATGTAACTGATTTACAATTACTCTTTCAGCTCCATTTATAATAAATGAACCTCTTTGGGTCATAAAAGGAATATTGCCTAAATATACTTCCTGTTCAATGCTATTAACGTATTCTTGTGTTTCTTCATCTTTTGTTGAAAGACGTAGTTTAGCTTTAAGTGTTGCATTAAAAGTTAAACCTCTTTCTTGGCATTCTTCCATAGAATAACGTGGTTTTTCTACAAAATAACCTAGGTAATCTAAACGGTAGAATTCTTTATTATCAAAAATTGGGAAATTTGATCTAAAAACTTGCTCTAAACCAGTATTTGTTCTTTCTTCTGGTTTAACTTTAAGTTGAATGAAATCTTCAAACGATTTTAATTGCACATCCAATAAATCGGGTTGTTCTAAAACAGTGTTAATCTTCGAAAAAGTTACTCTGTTGCTTAACGGATTTATTTTTATGTTGTTCAATCCTAACCTCCAAAAATTTGGATTACTTTTTAAAATTATATAGTGGTAGGACGAACTTTGCCATCCTACCACTATGAAAATATAGTATGTTGTGAACTATTTAAGTTCTACTGTTGCGCCAGCTTCTTCTAATTCAGCTTTAATTTTTGCTGCTTCGTCTTTTGTTATAGCTTCTTTAACTGTTTTTGGAGCTGCATCAACTAAATCTTTTGCTTCTTTTAAGCCTAAGCCAGTATGTGCTCTTACAACTTTAATTACGTTGATTTTCTTTTCGCCAGCAACCATAAGAACAACATCAAATTCTGTTTTTTCTTCAACTTCTACGGCTGCTACTGCAACTGGAGCACCCATAACTACTGGAGCTGCTGCACTTACACCAAATTCTTCTTCTAAGGCTTTTTTCAATTCTGCAGCTTCAACTAATGTTAGAGCTTTAATTTCTTCTACTATTTTAGCAATTTTTTCTGACATTTTATAAATCTCCTTTAATAATTTTTTCTTTTTTTAAGCAGCTTCTTTTTTGCTGATTTCATCAATTACACTTACCAAATCTCGCATTACTGCATTTAGTACTCCAACAATACCTGTTGCTGGTTGTGCTATGCTGCCAATAATGCTTGACATAATTTCTGGTTTGGATGGCATGGAAGCAAGTACATCTAATTTTTCACTTCCGTAGAATGTTGATTCTATAACTGCACCTTTGAATGCGAATTTCTTTTTATCATCAGAATACTTCTTGATTATCTTTGCTGGTGAAACAAAATTTTCACCTGTAAAAATAAATCCGGTCATCCCAGCAAGTGTTTCAGAAATTGATTCGTAACCACCAACTTCATTCATTGCTCTTTTAACCAAAGTATTTTTGAAAACTTTGTAAGTAACTGATTCCTTGTGGAATTCTCTTCTTAGGTTGCTAATATCTCCAACATTAATGCCTGCATAATCGACTAAATAAACAGCGTAGGAATTCTGAAGCAACTCTTTAATCTGAGCAATTTGTTCTGCTTTTTCAGTCTTATTCATTTAAACACCTTGTTATTTTTTCTTTTGAAGCTATATATTGAGTGCGTAATTTCTTATTTAAGTATTGTGATTGTTTCTTTATTTAATTTCAAACCAGGGCCCATAGTTGTAGAAAGATATAAACTCTTTACATACAGACCTTTTGCAGATGAAGGTTTTAATTTCATAATCATGTTTAAGAACGCAATTAGATTTTCTCTTAGCTTATCTGATTCAAAATTCAATTTTCCAACAGAAGTATGCACAATTCCGGCTTTATCAACACGGAATTCAATTTTACCACCTTTAGATTCTTTAATGGCTTTTGCAACATCCAAAGTTACGGTTCCACTTTTGGGGTTTGGCATTAAACCACGTGGGCCTAAAATTCTACCAAGTTTACCAAGTTCTACCATTGAATCTGGTGTGGCAATAATTACATCAACATCTGTCCAGCCATTCTTTATTTTTTCTAGATATTCTTCAAATCCAGCGAAATCGGCTCCTGCTGCTAATGCTTCTTCGGCTTTAACACCTTTGGCAATAACGAGAACTTTAACCACTTTACCAGTTCCGTTCGGAAGTAAAACTGTACCTCGAACCATTTGGTCAGCATGACGTGGATCGACACCTAATTTAATAGCGCAATCTAAAGATTCAGTAAATTTTACTTTAGATACTTTTTGCAATGTTTTAATTGCTTCATCTAATTCGTATTCTTTTCTGAAATCAACTTCTTTTTGTATCGCTTTAATTCTTTTAGAAACTTTCATATTATCTTACCAAAATTTTATTTTTATCTAATTTATCCTTCAACTACAACGCCCATGCTTCTTGCAGTACCTGCAATAATGCTCATAGCATGGTCTACATCGTTTGCATTTAAATCTGGCATTTTCATTACAGCAATTTCTCTTAATTGGGCTTGAGTCAATTTTCCAACTTTAGTTTTATTTGGTTCGCCCGAGCCTTTTGGGAGGCTAATTGCTTTTTTTATCAAAACTGCAGCAGGTGGAGTTTTGGTAATAAATGTGAATGATTTATCAGCATAAACAGTTATCACAACTGGAATTATCAAACCTTCACGGTCTGAAGTTTTAGCGTTGAACTGTTTACAGAATTCCATAATATTTACACCTTTTTGACCTAAAGCTGGCCCAATTGGTGGAGATGGATTTGCTTTTCCGCCAGGAACTTGTAGTTTGATATAACCTGTAATTTTCTTAGCCATTGTTAAACCTTTTATTTACTTTATTTTTCTAATTCAGCTTGTGAAAAGTCAAGTTCAACCGGAGTTTTTCTTCCGAATATTGAGACCATAACTTTTATTTTCATTTTTTCTTCATTAATCTCTTCAACATAACCACTAAAGTTGTTGAAAGGACCGTCAATAATTTTTACAAAATCGCCCGATCTAAACATTGTTTCATTGCGTTCTGTGTCTTCATCTGAAGTAAGTTTACCAACAATTCTTTTAACTTCATCTGGTGTTAGAGGGACTGGTTTGTTTTTATTTCCCAAAAAACCCATAACAGATTGGGTGTTTGAAACAAAATCATATACTTTATTATCCATTGTTGCGTGAAGTAAAATATACCCAGGAAAGAAGTTCTTGGTCTTAATTTTCTTTTTACCGTCTTTTATTTCAAAGACTTTTTCAGTTGGGACAAGAATATCATAAATTCTGTCTTTAAGATCTTCTCTATCAGCTAGCTCATATTCAATTAGACCCTTTACCTTATTTTCATGTCCGGAGAAAGTTCTAACCACGTACCATTTTGCAACAGAATTTTCCAATTAAAATATTCCTTTTAATATTTGAACTAATCCGATATCAATTATGTATGTAAAAACTGCAAAAAGAATACTTACAACAATTACAACAACCGTTGATTCTTGCAACTCTGCTTTAGTTGGCCAAGTTACTTTTTTCATTTCTTTAACAACATCGTTAAAAAAGTTTTTTATTTTATCTACCATTTTTAAACCTTAGTTAACTGGCACGTCAGGAGGGAGTCGAACCCCCAGCCTGCGGTTTTGGAGACCGCTGCTCTGCCAATTGAGCTACTGACGTAACAATATTATTTAGTTTCTTTAAAAATTACATGTTTTTTTGCTACAGGATCGTACTTTCTGTGTTCAACTCGTTGTGGTTGATTTCTTTTGTTTTTCATCGTACTATATCTGTAACCAGTACCTTCGGTACTTTCTAGAATTATTCTAACTCGAGCATTTTTTGCTTTAGCCATTTTATCTCCAAAATTTCATATTAAAACTTAATGTAGAGCTGACGACCGGGATTGAACCGGTGACCTCATCCTTACCAAGGATGTGCTCTACCTACTGAGCTACGTCAGCTTAAAAAAATTATTATCTGCTAATGGGAAAATTCTAAGGGAAATTGAGCGGGAGACGGGACTTGAACCCGCGACCAACAGCTTGGAAGGCTGTGACTCTAGCCAACTGAGTTACTCCCGCTTAAACTTTGTCAGTTTAAGAGAATCGATATTTCGTCTTTCGAATTACTCCCGATTATTTATCGCATTAAGCGTAAATCCGGTATTAGCGTAACCTTAATTCGACATTAAAAGTCGATAATAAATAAAGAACATTGTGGGGAGGGAGGGAATCGAACCCCCTCAGGCTTAGCCAACGGATTTACAGTCCGCCCCAACTCTCCAGCTTTGGCGCCTCCCCAGTAATCAAAATTACAAATTACAAACTACAAACTTATTTTAAGAGCAACAAAAATAAGGTATTGATTTTCATTATGCAAGATAATTAAAATTATTTTTTAAATGAAAGCTAATTCTTTCATTTCGTCTGCTAAACCGTAATAAAATGGAATCTTTCGAAATTCTTCAAATGCATCTATTTCTAAATCTGTTAAGCTAAAATAAATTGAATCCCACTCAGATTTAAGAATTTCAAGCACGTTTTCAGAAAATTCAATAAAATATTCATTTTTTGTTATATCGGCAAATTCCTTTTCACCAATTATTTCTGCAAATTGATTAATTTTTACAATAGGTTCTTTCGATTTCGAAACAAATATGTATTTAAGATAAGGCGCGTCCAAATAATTTGAAATCAATTCCGAAAGACTATCGCCTTTTTCAAATTTATTTTGTGTGAAATTTGAATTTCCACAAACAATTAGATTGTCATTGGTATTTGTATTTTTTTCAATTATTATTTCAATTTCTTGAGCAAATACCTCACGAAAAACAACTTTTGACAGTATTATTTCATTCATTGAATAATCTCCTATAAGATTCATCTTTTTGAGATTTTCGCTTTGTGAATAAAAAATGTAATCTGGAGATAGAAATCCATCGAAAGCAATACCAATTTTTTTTGAAACAAATAGATTGTTTGTTTGTGTGATTTCTAAACTTGGTAACAAATATAAATCATACAAGTTGTCTGAAAAGGCTTTTTGTAACGAATTGTTTTGCATAAATGTTACTTTAATTTCTGCATTTGTGATTGCAGAAAAAAGTAATCTTGTATAAATATTATCTGAACTTGCTATTTGTATCATATCAATAAAAAAAGCCTGACTTAGCAGGCTTAAATAAAAATCAAAATAATTTTAGTGAATGTTTTTATCTTTAATTCTTGCGGCTTTTCCAGATAAATTACGTAAATAATAAAGTTTTGCTCTTCTAACTTTACCTTCACGAACTAATTCTATTTTAGAAATTTTTGGTGAATTGAATGGAAATATTCTTTCAACTCCAACACCGTTTGTAACTTTACGAACTGTAAAAGATTTTCCAGCTCCGCTACCTTTTATTGCTATTACGTCTCCTTGATATTGCTGAATTCTTTCTTTATTTCCTTCAACAACTCGAACGTGTACGTTTATTTTATCTCCAGATTTGAATTGTGGAAACTCATTTGATCTCTGATCATTTAGTATTTCGGTTAATCTGTCCATAGTTACTCCAATCTATTAATTTTTTTCCATTTTTTAGTTAATATTTGCGACTGTTCTTCTTTCCATTCACTTATTTTTTTTGTATGTCCGGATAATAATATTTCAGGAACATTTTTCCCATTTAGATTTGCAGGACGTGTATAAAATGGCGGTTCAATTCTATCGCCATCCATAAACGAATCTAATAATGCCGATTCGCTGTCGTTTAGCACTCCGGGAATTATTCTAACGATAACATCAACCATAATTAGTGCTGGTAATTCACCACCACTTAGTATATATTTTCCGATAGATATTTCATCAGTTACAAATTCTTCGATAACTCGTTCATCAATTCCTTTGTAATGTCCAGCAAGAATAATAATATTATTTGCAAGTGAAAATCGGTTTGCATCAGTTTGTTCTAAAATTTTACCACGAGGTGTTGCAAAAATAATGTGTTGATATTCTCTTTCATCCTGCAATTTTTTGATACAACTGAAAATTGGTTCTGGTTTTAACAACATTCCAGCACCACCACCAAATGGTTTATCATCTATTGTTTTGTGTTTATCGGTTGCATAATCTCGTATATCGTGTACAAATATTTCAACTATTTTTTTATCTTGGCTACGTTTAATAATGCTATTATTAAGCGGCGAAGTAAGTAAATCTGGAACGGCAGAAATAATGTCAATTCTCATTTAAATTTTCTAAATTAATTAGATCGATCTGCCTGTGATTGAGATTAATATTGCTGATATAATCCGAGATAAAAGGAATTAGGAATTCGGGATTATCTTCAGTCTTTACAACAAGCACTTCGTTTGATTTTAGTACAAATATGTCAGTCACAATGCCAAAGAACGTATTTTTATAAATAACTTTGCAATCAATTAAATCATGAATAAAATATTCAGATTCTTTTAGTTTTGCTGTCTGTGTTTGTTCAATATATAAATTCTTGCCAAATAGAAATTCAATTTCTTTATTTGAATTGAAATTTTTCAATTTAACAAGCAATTTTTCATTTTTTTTAAGAACATCTTCGATGAATAACTTACGTGGTCCACCAAAGACATCAACAAAAACGTATTCTAAAGAAAAAGTATTTTCTTCAAAATCTGAAAATGATTTTAAAGAAAGATAACCTTTTTCACCGTAAGCAGAAGAAAATTGGGCTATAAGGAATAAATCAATCAAACTGCAATAAATTAATCAACAATATTTAATGTTGCTTTAATTCCATCTTTTGCAGCAACAGCTGTTAAAAGTGTTCTTAAAGATTGAGCTGTTTTACCTTGTTTTCCTATAACTTTACCAATATCATCATGAGCAACTGTAAGTTTTAGGATAACAGATTTTTCACTTTGCTTAGTCTCGTCAACTTTAACGTTATCAGGACTATCAACCAAATGCTTTGCAACGAATTCTATAAATTCTTTCATCAGAATACCGAGAATTTGTTAAAAGACGCTCTTTTTTAACAATAACTAAATAAATTAGTTTTGCTCTTCGGAAGTGGCGTCAGTTACTTCCTCCAATTTTTCTTCTTTTATTGGTTGTTTTTTTTCTTCTTTTTTAGCAATTTCTTTTTTTAGAGCAATTTTAGCAATTTTTTCAGCTCGATTTGCATACCATTTATCCATTTCAGCTGTAATTTGATCTTCAGTCAAACCGCGTTTTGCTAATTCTCTTCTAAGAATAATTCCTTCTTTGCTTAAAATGTTTTTAACAGTTTGGGTTGGTTGTGCACCAACTCCTAACCAATAAAGTGATCTTATTTCATTAACTTCAATAGTTGCTGGATTTGTTTTTGGGTTATAAGAGCCAATAATTTCAATAAATCGACCATCTCTTGGGGAATTAGAATCAGTAGCAACAATTTGATAAATTGGTTGTCTTTTCTTTCCCATTCTACGTAATCTTAACTTAACAGCCAAAGTAGCTATCCTCCTAGTTTATATATATTTTCTATCTAAAATTCTTAAGTATATTTTTAGCGCCACCGCGCGTTTTTAACATTTTCATCATTTTTTGCATTTCTTTAAACTGCTTTAGTAATCTATTTACATCTTGAATTGAATTACCGCTCCCGCGAGCTATTCTCATTCTTCTGCTTCCATTTAGAATATCTGGAGTTTTGCGTTCTTTTTTAGTCATAGATTGAATTATTGATTCAACTTTAACTAATTCTCTATCATCAATTTGTTGATTTTTTAGTGCTTTACTAACACCGGGAATCATTGATATTAATGATTGTAATGAACCCATTTTCTTAATCATTTTAATTTGTTTAAGAAAATCTTCCAAATCAAATCTATTTTCTAAAAGTTTTTTCTCAAGATCTTGAGCTTCTTTTTGGTCGAATTGTTGTTGAGCTTTCTCAACAAATGAGATTATATCGCCTTTTCCAAGAATTCTTGAAGCTAATCTTTCTGGATAAAAGACTTCAATCTCATCTAAATTTTCACCAATACTCATAAATTTTATTGGCTTATCAACAATTGCTTTTATTGATAAAGCACAACCACCACGAGTATCTCCATCCATTTTCGAGAGAATAATTCCATCAAAATCAACTTCGTCATGAAATGATTTGGCTGAATTTACGGCATCTTGTCCGGTCATTGAATCTACAACGAAAAGAATTTCTGTTGGATTTATTGCTTTTTTAATATTAACAACTTCATCCATCAAATCTCTATCAACGTGTAATCGTCCCGCTGTATCAACAATAATAGTGTTTAGATGATTTTCTTTAGCATATTTAAGTGATTCTTCGGCAATTTTTACGGCGTCTTTGCTTCCGTCAATTGAAAATACGGGAACATCAATGCTTTTCCCCAACACTTTAAGTTGGTCAATTGCAGCAGGTCTGTAAATATCAGCAGCAGTTAAAAGAACATTACGTTTTTTAGATTTCAAATATTTTGCCAATTTACCAGCAAAAGTTGTTTTACCCGAACCTTGTAAACCTACCATCAAAATGATTGTAGCTCCAGTCGGATTTATTGTTAATTCTTTATTATTGCCACCGAGTAAGTCAGTTAACTTATCGTAAATTATTTTTGTAATAAGCTGACCTGGAGTAACAGAAGATAAAACTTCCTTGCCAAGAGCATCAACTTTTACGTCATCAATAAATTTTTTAGCGACTTTATAATTAACATCAGCATCTAAAAGAACACGCCTAATTTCACGAAGCGTTTCAGATATATTCTCTTCGGAAAGCTTACCTTGCCCGGTAACTTTCTTTAACACATTTTCAAGTTTTAGAGTTAAATCTTCAAGCATTTCAAATTAGGCGATAAAAAATAATAAAATAATTGGATTTATCAAACTTTTAGCTTAATGCGTTTGCGCCAGAAACAATTTCAATTATTTCTGTTGTGATAGCTGCTTGTCTTGCTTTATTATATTTTAATTGCAATCCGTTTATCATTTCACTTGCATTTTCAGTAGCTTGGTCCATTGCAGTCATTCTTGCTCCCAACTCAGACGCATAAGATTCCAATAATGCTTTCCAGATTTGTGAGTTTAAATAACTTGGAATTAAAGTTTGTAAAATTTTTTGTTTTTCTGGTTCGTAAATGTAATCAGTAATTTCTGTTTTGGTAGATTCTGTAGAAACAGAAGTTATTGGTAATATTTGTTTGACAACAAGATTCTGTTGCATTACAGATTTGAATTCATTTGATATTAAAATAATTTTATCAAATTCACCATTTATGAATCTATTTGAAAGATTTGTAATAAATCTTTCTGCGAATTCAAATTTCAAGTCCGAAAATACACCAAGGTGTTTTTCGTCTATTTTATAATTTCGGCGATTAAAATATTCAAATCCCTTTTTACCAATTAAAAATAATGATACATTTCCCTCGGTGTTTTGAATTGAATACTTTCCTCGAATTTCATTTTCGATAGATTTTATAATATTTACATTGAAGCTACCACACAAGCCTCTATCTGCAGTTATACCTATAATCGCTATTTTTTCTGCATTTTCCACTTTCTTGAAGAGCGGTATTTGCATATCTGAAGTAGATGGAACTAATTCGGACAAAACATCAGAAATTTTTATAGCATACGGACGTGCTTTAGTAATATTTTCCTGAGCACGGCGCAATCGTGATGCAGCTACCATTTTCATAGCTTTTGTAATTTTTTGTGTGCTTTTTACACCACTAATTCTTTGTTTTATCTCTCTTAAAGTTGCCATAATTTAGAATTCTACTTGAACTTTTCTACAAATTTTGTTAAAACTTGGTTAATTTTTTCTGTTGTTGTATCTGACAATGCTTTTTCTTTTTTAATTGCTTCGTATATATCAGAGTTATTAATTTCGATATATTCCAACAATTCCTTTTCGAATCGTTTAATATCAGAAACTTTAATTGATTCTAAAAATCCCTTTGTGCCAGCATAAATTGAAATAACTTGTTTTTCAACTGGAACTGGTGCATTCTGACCTTGTTTTAATAATTCAACTAACCTTTCGCCTTTTGCAAGAGTTCTTTGAGTAGATTTATCTAAATCAGAACCGAATTTTGCGAATGCTTCGAGTTCACGAAATTGAGCTAAATCAAGTTTCAAAGTTCCGGCAACTTTTTTCATTGCTTTTATTTGTGCATTTCCTCCCACGCGGGAAACTGAAATACCAACGTTAATTGCAGGTCGAACACCGGAGTTAAAAAGATTTGGTTCGAGATAAATTTGTCCATCAGTAATTGAAATTACGTTTGTTGGAATATAAGCAGAAACGTCACCTTGTTGTGTTTCAATAATTGGAAGAGCAGTTAACGAACCTCCTCCTAAATCATCATTTATTTTTGAAGCACGTTCAAGTAATCTTGAATGTAGATAAAAAACATCGCCAGGATAAGCTTCTCGCCCAGGAGGACGTTTTAATAATAATGATAATTCCCGATAAGCAACTGCTTGTTTTGAAAGATCGTCATAAATAACAAGTGCGTGCCTTGAGCTATCTCTAAAAAATTCACCCATTGTTGCACCCGAATAAGGAGCAATGTATTGCATTGGAGCTGGAGATGAAGCTGGTGCCGAAATAATAGTTGTATATTCCATAGCACCGTGTTCGTGCAATTTAGCAACAACTTGTGCAATTGTTGAATTCTTTTGTCCGATTGCAACATAAACACAAAATACTGGATTTATTCCAACAGCTTTTGCTTCTTCAGAATGTGTGTATTTTTGGTTAATAATTGCATCAATCGCAACAGTTGTTTTTCCAGTTTGGCGGTCACCAATAATCAATTCTCTTTGTCCACGACCAATTGGAATCATTGCATCCACGGCAGTAATACCAGTTTGAAGTGGTTCTTTTACAGGTTGGCGTGCAATTACACCAAGTGCTTTACGTTCAATTGGTTTGTATTCAGTTCCATCAATATTTCCTTTTCCATCAATTGGCTGACCAAGTGGATCGACAACTCGACCAATCATTTTATCGCCAACAGGAAAAGAAGCTAAACGATGTGTTCTTTTTACTTTGTCGCCTTCTTGAATTTTTGAGGAATCGCCAAAAAGAACGCAACCTACGCTATCTTCTTCAAGATTAAGTACCATTCCAATAATTTGATGTGGGAACTCAACAAGTTCTGAAACCATCACTTGCGATAATCCATAAACTCGAGCAATACCATCTCCAACTTGTAAAACAGTACCAACTTCGTAAATATCAATTTCTGAATCAAATCCAGAAAGTTGTTTTCTCAAAATCGCAGAGATTTCATCTGGTCTAACTTGCGCCATATTTAAAACCTTTTAATTCTATTCATTTATTAAAGTACTTTTAATTTTTTCTAACTGACGTTTTACTGAAGCATCTACAATAACATCATTTATTTCAGCAATATATCCGCCAATTATTGATTCATCAACTCGGTTTGAAAATCTTATTTTCTTTCCAGAAAATTTTTTAAGTTGATTTATAACAACTTCTGATTGTGTTTCATCAAGCATATATGTTGATTTTAATACTACATCAGTAATATTTTCTTTCTCATCTCGCTTTTTTAAAAAGTGAGATAGAATATCTTTCAATAGATTTATTCTTCCCTTTTTAACAACGAATTTCAAAAAATTTAAGACATCTTCAGAAATATAATTGGTGAAAACTGCTTCAAGTAGTTCCGTTTTCTTCTGCTCACTAATTATTGGAGTTGAAAGATAATTTCTTAACTCACGTGAATCTTGCAAGGAAGCAAAAACTAGCTCGACATTTTCCACAACTGAGGCATAAATATTTTTTTCCTCCGCCATTTCTTGTAAAGCTAACGAATATCTCGATGTTACGCTGTAATTGCTCATAATTAATTTTTATTCAATTCTTCAATGTAAGAATCAACTAAAACTTTTTGCTTTTCAACACTTAGTTCTGCTCTAATTATCTTTTCGGCAGCACCAACCGCAATTTCGGCTATTTCAGTTTTCAGTTTTGCAAAAGCTTCTTGATTCTTTCTTTCAATAATAATCTGTGCTTCGCTAATCATTTTTCTTGCTTCATCTTTACTTTCTGAAAGAATTTGCTCTTTTACTTTTTCAGCATATTCTCTTCCTTGTCCGATGATTTTTTGAGCTTCTTCTTCAGCTTTAGCTAACCTTTCTTGGTTTGCTTTTAGCATATTTTCTGCTTGTTTTTGTGCATCTTCTGCTTTTTGAATTGATTCACGAATAAATTTTTCTCGTTCATCCAAAGCAGTAAGAATTGGTTTCCAAGCTACTTTTTTAAGAATAAGAAGTAAAAATATGAAAATGATAATCGTCCAAAGTAAAACACCTGGGTTTACATCTAAAAGCCAACTTTGCGGACCAGTACCACTTTCTGATAATAATAATAATGTTTTGTAAAACATTTTGTTTTCCTTAATTATGCTGAGAAAAACTCAGTGCTATTTAAGAGCTAAAAGAATTGCAATAACAAGACCGAAAAGCGAAATACCTTCAATCAACGCTGCTGCGATAATCATAGATGTTCTAATATCGCTTGCCGCTTCTGGTTGGCGTCCACTTGCTTCCATCGCTGAACTAGCTAATTTTCCAATTCCTAATCCACCACCAATTACAACTAAACCGGCTCCGATGCCTGCTGCCAAATAAGCATATGCTGATGCTGCTAATTCCATTAAATCCTCCAAAGATTTATTTTTTTATTATTAATGTTCTTGATGAACTGCCATTCCAATGAACAAGGAAGACAGAATTGTAAAAATATATGCTTGAATAAATGCTACTAAAATTTCTAAGAAATATATAAAAAGTGCAAAACCAACTGAAACTGGTGAAACTAACACTGTTTTCAGAATAAATATTAAACCTATTAATGAAAGGATAATCACATGACCTGCTGTCATATTTGCAAAAAGACGTATTGCCAATGCAAATGGTTTTGTTAGTAAACCGAGTACTTCAACAACAATCATAACAGGTAATACAAAAGCAGGAATTCCATGTGGAATTAATCCTTTGAAGTACCCTAAAAATCCGTTTTTCTTAATTCCTGCAGCTTGAGTCATAAAAAACGATATTAACGCCAAACCAGATGTTACTGCAATATTTCCCGTTGCTGTACTTCCATTGGGAATTAACCCCAAAAAATTTATTGTAAGAATAAAAAAGAAGACAGTAAGTAAAAAAGGAAGAAATTTCTCATATCCTTTTCCGATGGTAGGTTTTACCACTTCATCACGAATGAAAACGATGAATATTTCAATTAAATTTGTAAATCCAGTAGGGACAAAACTCTTTTTGTAAGATGACGCTGCTCGCGAAAGTGCAAAAATTAGCAAAATTGAAGCAATCAGCATAAACATTACGTGATTTGTCAAATAATTTGGCAATGGAAATAAGCCGAAAAATGTATCGCTATCCAAAATATGGTGAATAATCCAACTTCCGCCACTCTCTCCGTGTTTTTCTGCCACGTGTTCTGCTACTTCTTTAACTTCTGCTAACGCCATAATTTATCGTATTTTTTCTCGAGTAAAATCTAATTTCAATTATTAAATAAATAAAGTAAAAAATAAAGAATGCAAATATAAAGGCAACTTTGTCAATATTCAAGAAATTATAAAAAATAGTAACAAAAGCTGTTAAAAGAATAATTCTAAATACCATTCCTCCAAGATTTAATATTAGAAAAATTCTATTATTTTTATTCTGAGAAATGAAAAAAAGGAACATCGCAAAAATAAAATTCAGCATATTTATTCCAAAAGCTAATAAAAATGGTTTTGAATATTCAAGAATTTCTTCAGATTTTATTTGTAAAACAAAATAATATACGAGATATATAACTATGGCAATTAAATTTGCGAAAAGAATACTATTTATCAGATTTCTTTTTTTCATTTGCTTTTAATGTTGCTTTTATAAAATTATAGATTCCTGCAAATCCACCTAAAAACGCAAAGATTATCAGAAATATCGGCTTTGAGTCGAAATACTCGTCTAACCACCACCCTGAATACGACATAAAAGTTATTGTTGCTGCAAGTTGTGTTCCCAAACCAAGATAAACACCAATTTCCTGATAAGCTTTACTAAGTTTGGCAATTGATTTTTCTTCTTCCTTTTCCACACTAATTAAATAATTTTTCTGTTGTAAATGTCATCGAACTTCTTCCTTCAAAAAATGCTCCTTCTTCCACAACTAATTTTTTAGCTTGTATATCTCCGATTAAACGTGATTTCGATTCCAAAACAATTTTTTCAGATGCAATTGCTTTACCGTGTAATTCGCCGCTTAAAATTAAATTCATTGCTGTTACATCGCCAGTTACTTGCGATGTTTCACCTAAAGTTAAATTTCCATCAACCAAAATATCCCCAACAACTGAGCCATCAACTCTTACATTTCCTTTGCTTGTAATTTTTCCTTCAATTTTTACATCTGTACTAATTATACTTATTTCGCCTGTATGATAATCTTTTCTGGCCATAAAATTTCTCCAAAGTTAACTTTTACAAAGTTATGAATTTGATTTTACTTTTTTGATAATATTTTTCCATCTACAATTGGTGTTACACAAATTAATGGCGAATTTCCCATTTCTAATTCTTCAAAAATATGCTGAAACATCTGAAAGTGCATTCCACGTTTTTCTAATTTGTTAAATTGTTTATAACTTAAAAATTCGCCGTTTTTATTAACCGCAGCTCCATATTCTAACGCAGTTGGAAAATCATTCTCAGCGTTTTCAAATAGAAATTGAACTTTTTCTTGATCTTCTCCATCTTTTGTATAATCCTTTGCAAACAGATTTACAACAAATCCATTTTTAATTACGACATAAATATTAACTATTTTTTCCATTTTTCTCTTTGTGAATTAGTAAAAAAAATGATAACGGAACTGCCAAAGTTATTGCAAATTTGCATAAAATTGATTCAAAATACGAACGAAAGTCCTGTATAAACGGAAATATCACAAAAAATGGTAATATGAAAATGTAAAATCCTATTGCTAAAAAATAAAACTCCTTTTTCTTTTCAACTGGTATTTTGAAGTAGTTATCTTTCAAAATAAATAGAATAACTGCAATTTCAGCATAATAGAAAAAACCGTAAATGTTACTTAGTTCGTTCTTATAACCTGCAATAAATGGAGTACAATTAATAAGCGAAAACGACTGGTAAGTAAAAATATAGTAGATGTTAATTACGATAAATGGCATAAACATAATAAAATTGTATTTTTTAGTCAGTTTGAAATATTCCATTACCAACAATAACCCAACTGGTGGAAGATAAGAAATGATAATATAACCAATCAAAATTGTAAAAGAAGAGCTGAAACCAAAAGCACAAATCATTGATTCTGTGAATTGATAACTGAAAAGTAAACCAATTAAAACGATTCCAATCTTGTTAATTCTATTTTTTTCTGCAAAAATCAAAACATTTATAAGTAGTAAAAGTTCAATGCTTGCCCAAAGTAGCGACAAAAAGCCGTTAAAATTTTCCATAAACTCCAATTTTTTGAAAGCAAAAATATGTTTTATTTCAAAAAAAAAAAAAATCAAATCTTATATTGCACAACAAAGAAAAACTCTTTCTCGAATTATTAACCACCAT
>DYSW01000009.1:0-4450 GCA_020726285.1 Melioribacter roseus | reverse complement strand
CAAATCTTATATTGCACAACAAAGAAAAACTCTTTCTCGAATTATTAACCACCATAATTGCAGCGATAGCCAAAAAATACTCATCTCGTCGTGTTGAAACAAACGATTTAAAAGATGCTTGGTGGCCTCAACTTCACACATTTTCAATTGGATTAGAAGGTTCGCCAGATTTGGCTGCAGCTAAAAAAGTTGCAGATTTTATTGGATCTGTTCATCACAGTTTTAAATTTACAATTCAAGAAGGTTTGGATTCCATTTCAGATGTAATTTATCACCTTGAAACCTATGATGTTACAACAATTCGCGCCGCAACTCCAATGTATTTAATGGCCAGAAAAATCCGCTCAATGGGCGTGAAAATGGTTCTTTCTGGTGAAGGTTCTGATGAGATTTTTGGCGGTTATTTGTATTTCCACAAAGCTCCAAATGCTAAGGCTTTACACGAAGAAACTGTTAGAAAACTTGGACAATTAAATAAATATGATTGTCTTCGAGCAAATAAATCAATGGCAGCTTGGGGAGTTGAAGCTCGAGTTCCATTTCTTGACAAGGAATTTATTGACATAGCAATGACTATAAATCCTGTGGATAAATTACCCGGGAATGGAAAAATTGAAAAACACATTCTCCGCGAATTATTTAAAGATTATCTTCCCGAAGAATTAGTATGGCGACAAAAGGAGCAATTTTCTGATGGCGTAGGTTACAATTGGATTGATACGCTAAAGGAAATTACAAGCACAAAAATCAGTAATATAGAATTGGAGAACGCACATTTCAAATTTCCAATAAATACGCCACTAAATAAAGAAGCATATTTCTATAGAAATATATTTTCGCAATTTTACCCAATTGATTCAGCAGCAAAGTGTGTCCCAGGTGGCAAATCGGTTGCTTGCAGCACGGAAACCGCTTTACTTTGGGATAAACAATTTTCCGAAATGATTGATCCATCTGCTCGGGCTGTAAAAAGCATACACATAAAATCATATTGAAGAATTAATGCCAATTGCTTTTTTCTGATTTTCAAACATTTCCTCCAATTTGTTGGGATTTTTTTGAATTGAAAGTTGACTGAAATTGATGAAAAATATTAAGATATTTGCAACCGAAATTTGAAATAATTAATCAATGAAAAATATACTCATACTTATTCTACTTTTTACAGTAATCTATTCACAAGAATCTGAAGAAAGAAGAACTTATCATCCAAATGGAAAAATTGCAACTATTGGAACTTATTCTAACGGCGTTCTAAATGGATTTTTCAAGGAATTTTACGAAGATGGAAATCTTTGGAAAGAATGGAATTTTGTAAATGGAATTGAACAAGGAAAGTCGAATTGGTATTTTCGCGATGGAAAAATAAGTATGGAATGGTTTTACAATGACGGAAAAATTGAAGGTAAGCAAAAATGGTTTTATGAATCCGGTGAATTGTGGTCGGAACCGCTTTATAAAAATGGGAAAAGAGACGGTTTTTCAACGACTTATTATAAATCTGGCAAATTACAAGGTTTATGGTTTTACAAAAACGATTTATTGAACGGAATCAGTAAAACATTTTTTGAGAATGGTAAAGTTGAAGTTGAAAAAAACTTTGTCGAAGGAAAATTGGAAGGAATTAGCAAAGTTTACTACGATTTTGATGTAGTTGCACTTGAAGCAAATTATTCGAATGATAAACTAAATGGAATTTCGTATTTGTATTATCCAGATGGAAAAATTAAGGTAATTGATACTTATATTGAAAATCAGATTGTGAAGCGAATTCGGTATGACATTGTTGGAAGATTAGAAAAAATTGAAGAAAAATTCATAAATTATGGTGATTACGGCACATTAAGCAATATCAAAAAGTTTAAAGAAGGTAAACTTTTTGGAATTTCTGAAAATTATTATAATTCTGGCTTTAAACAAAGTATTGAAAATTACAAGAATAATATTTTAGATAGTACAATTGTAAGATTTCACAACGGTGGTTATTTAGCTGAAATCACCAAATATGTTAATGGAATAATTGACGGAAAACGTTTTGTCTTTAATAACTTGGGTTCATTAATTTCAGAAGAATATTACGTACTTGGAATTTTGGAAGGAGAACAAAAAATTTATGATGAAAATCAGAACTTGTGCGAAATCTTAAATTATTCAAACGGAAAACTAAACGGAGAACAAAGAAAATTCTATCCCGATGGAAAAATTAAGCAAATTGAAAATTTTGAAAATAATCTAAGAAATGGAATTGCTAAAAAATTCTATCAAAATGAACAAATTAAAGAATTCATTTCGTACAAGCATAATATTCTACATGGTGCATTTTTTCGTTATTCTGAAGGCGGAAATACAATCCAAAAAACTGAATTTGTAAACGGAATAATTCCACACAAAAATTAATAACCATCAAAAAACTGCTAAAAAATGCCCAAAAACTCCATCTTTTTTGCAATTATTCAAATAAATCGCACTTTCCACTTTTTTCTTCATTACATTGTAATGTATTTTTTTAAAATAGATAGGACTATATAAATATGACATTTTCTGATTTAGAATTAGATGAACAGATAATAAATGCAATTTCAGAATTAAATTTTATTGAACCAATGCCGATTCAAGAAAAAGTAATTCCATACATTCTTGACGAAAGTAACCCGGATTTAATTGCATTGGCTCAAACAGGAACGGGTAAAACAGCAGCTTTTGGACTACCTTTGCTTCAAAAGACAAATACTAAAAAAGCAAAAATTCAACATGTCGTTTTAGCACCAACTCGCGAATTGTGTTTGCAAATAGCTGATGATTTAACACAATACGCTAAATATAAACAAAAAGTTAAAATTGCCGCCGTTTTTGGTGGTGCAAGTATTTTACACCAAATCCGCCAATTAAAAGAAGGCGCACAAATTCTTTCAGCAACACCAGGAAGATTGTTAGATTTAATAATTCGTGGTGAAATTGATTTAAAAAATGTTGAAACAGTTGTACTTGATGAAGCCGACGAAATGTTAAACATGGGATTTCGTGATGAACTTGAAGGAATTTTACAAGTTCTTCCAGAAAACCGCAAAACTTATCTTTTTTCTGCAACTATGCCAAATGAAGTACGGGCAATTGCCAGCAATTACATGAAAAATCCTGAAGAAATTACAGTCGGGGTTAAAAATTCCGGCGCTGCAAACATAGTTCACGATAGTTATTTAGTGCATGCAAAAGATAGATATTTAGCACTAAAACGAATTGTCGATTACTATCCCGAGATTTACGGAATTGTCTTTTGTAGAACACGAAAAGAAACGCAAGATATTGCAGAAAGTTTAATGAGAGATGGTTACAATGCTGATTCTTTGCACGGCGATTTAGCTCAACAAGTTAGAACATCAGTTATGAATAAATTCCGAATTAAGAATATTCGTCTACTTGTTGCAACTGACGTTGCTGCTCGAGGTTTAGATGTTGATGATTTAACACATATTATCAATTATAACTTGCCTGACGAAGCTGAAATTTACGTTCATCGAAGCGGAAGAACTGGAAGAGCTGGAAAAAGTGGAACTTCAATTGTAATTGCTAATCTTAAAGAAAAAGGAAAATTAAAAGAAATTGAGAAACTGATGAAAAAAGAGTTTAATTTAAAAAATATTCCTTCTGGAAACGATATTTGCGAAAAACAACTTTATCATTTAGTAGACAGAATGGAAAAAGTTGAAGTTGATACAGCTCAAATTGAACCTTACTTGCCACAAATCCTGAAAAAATTGGAATGGCTCGATAAAGAAGAAATTATCAAAAAATTCATTTCTGTAGAATTTAACCGATTTTTAGAATATTATAAAAATTCTGCTGAACTCGATTCCCCATCTGAAAGATCTAGAAAAGATGGTTCAAATGAAAACTCAAGAGAAAGAACAAAAGTTCAGATTGAATTTGCTCAGGAAATGACAAGATTTTTTATCAATGTCGGAAAAATGGACAATATAAAAGTTGTTAATTTGATCGGAATGATTCTGGATTATACAGGAATTAAAAATATGGAAATTGGTCGAATTGAATTATTAGATACTTTTTCATTTTTCGAAGCCGATTCCCGCTATGTAGACGAAATTCTAAAAGCGTTTACAAACCAAAAGATGAAAGGCAGAAAAATTAATGTTGAAATTGCCGAAAACAAGGAAAGTTCGCCTCGAGAAAGATATGGTAGAAGTGGCGGAGAAAAACGCGAAAGACGAAGTTTCGGCGACAAACGTGAAAGCAGAGGCGGAAGTAGAGACAGAAAATTTGGAAGTCGAGATTCAAGAAGTTCACGTGATTCAAGAGATGAAAGAAGCGGTGATCGTCGAGAAAGATTTGGACGAAGCGAAGGTAGCGAAAAAAGAGAAAGATTTGGACGAAGTGAAGGTGGCGAAAAAAGAGAAAGATTTGGACGAAGCGAAGGTGGCGAAAAAAGAGAAAG
>DYSW01000026.1 GCA_020726285.1 Melioribacter roseus | reverse complement strand
AATTTTGTGGTATGCTAAATTTTATCTCTGTACTTGGATTAAATGGATTTGGATAATTTTGAGATAATCTAAATTCATTAGGATTTGACGCAATTTCATCTCCAATATCGGTTGAACCAGTACCCAAATGTCCGTATAATCCAAAACTTGTTCCTGCAAGTAATTCATCATAATATAGAAAATTAATTCTTGTTCCATTTGGATAAGAATACCCTAACGACCAACTTGAAGCCCCAAGCGGGAAGTAATAAATTTCATTATCAACCGCAACGTAAATTGTATCGATTCCGACAGTTACTGCTGTTGATTGTTTTCCGTAACTAAAAGGATAACCAGCTGTTGTCATTGTTGTCCATAAATTTGTTCCATAAATAGATTTGTAATATGTAATTGGATGATTAATTCCAGCATCTGTGCCAGTTGCGTAAATTGTGTCACCAGTTGAAGTTGCAACCAAATCTTGAATTGTAGCAGTTATTGGATAACCAACTGATGTTCCAGAAGCGTCCATATCTTGAGCTGCCACCCAACTTGTTCCATTTTTCACAACTCTGTAAACACTTCTTCCTTGAGGAAGTGCTAAATCATAAATTGCTCCAACATAAGCGACTGTATCTCCATTTTCATTGGAAAAAATTATATCCGCAACATCAACATCTTCTCCATCGGTTGAAGTCTCAAGATAGATTTGTGCCCAATTAATACCATTATCTTCAGAAACAAATAAACCACCTTTTTGAGTTTCCCAAATCTCAACGCCAGCCATTACAATATTTGGTGAAAAACTACATTCTTCAATTGCATTTATCATTGTTCCGATTGAAGGGAAATTATAAGGAGCACTTTCTGGTGTAAAAACTTGTGCCCAATTATTTCCATTATCAATTGAGCGATAAACACGCAAATTTCCTGCAAAAACACGATTTGTATCTTCGCGGCTCATTTCAATAGAATAATATGGAGAACCATCAGAATCTGGAAATATTGCGTTCGTCCACATTGGTGTTGTTAGATAATTCACAACTTTTCTTAAACCAGATTTTGCGGCAATCCAAGCAGATTGTTTATCGATTGTCATACTAAAATCGTTTACTTGAACCGCTTCAACACCTTCATCAATTTCAAAAATTGTTGAACCATTATCAATTGATGCCCCAATTCCTTGGTCAGTTGTCATATAAACAATGCTTAAATTGTTTGGATCAGAATATACATCACCATCGTTCGGATGCGTTTCCATTCCTCCAGGAACTCCAAAACTTTGCCAAGTTCCACTTTCGCCTTTGTAATTTGAATATATTGAAGCAATATAAACATAATAATCAGTGGAAGAACCCGAAAAAGCAATGCTATTTCCTGAAACTCCTCCAATTGTATTAAATTCTGTCCAAGTTGATTCATCATCTGAATAAGCAACAAATTTTTGGGTTTCGTCATCACCAACAATAAATAATCTGCCGTCGGGACCAATTCCAAAATTTTTCCAATTTAATGTAGAAAGTGTTGTTGGGATTATTGTTGAAAGCGTTGTTGTAGCCGACATTGAATAATAATTATCCGAGAATTTTACGATTTGTGGTGAAGTTGAGCCAGCAAATACATAAAGTTGGTCAGTTACAGGATTTTTGAATATTGTCGATGGATTTAGACTTATTCCTGTAGAGATTGGCGATGCAGAATCTTCTGTGAAATTTCCACTTGCATCTAATGTTCCAAAACGAAGATTTCCGCTATTCAAAAAGAATAAATAATCATCTATTATCAGTAAATTATCTACCACTCCAAAAGCTGTATAAACTATATTTACAAATGTTGAAGAAGGATTTGTTGCATAAATTTTTTTGTCTATCAAGAAAAACACATTCCCTGAAGTTTGATGTGCTGCAATTTTCTGAATATTAGAACCATATCCGGCAGTTGCGTCAACTCCAGGCATTACATAAAATCTGTTAAAAACTGGTGTTGTGGCATTAGCATAAACATCCGCATAGAATATTGAATTAGCACTTTCAGTCGCAATAAATATTCTTGAACTATCTGCATTTAGTTGAAACCCAGTAATTGCATTAATTCTTCCTCCGTAAACTTCTTCAACTATTGGAGCACTTAATTGTGCAAACAAAGTACTTGTTAGTACTGCAATTGTAAAGAAAAAATTTTTCATTTGATTTACCTGTTTTTTTGTTATAGTCTTATTGCTAATATATTTTTTTTGAATCGATTGTCAAGTGAGTTCTAACAAATAACTACCAAATTGTGATTTTCATCAAAATGCTAATAAAACGGGTTTTTCAATCGAACTTAAAAAAACATTTTTTTAGTCGACAATCTGCGAATCAACCTATTTTTATTGTTGATTCTTATGGAAAAATTACTGAATGTAATAATGCAGCATTCAATCTAATAGGATTTTCATTCAGAGAAACGATTAAGAAGAAAATAGATAGCATTTTTAATCAAACAACTATCTATTTTTAACAAGAGTATAGAACCACTTTGAAAGACTAAAGTGTTTCATTAAATTTCTTTATGAAAATATCCGAAAAACAACTAGAACAAATTAGAATTTCAGTTGACATTGTTGATTATATAAAAAACTATGTTTCCCTTCGCAAAAGAGGAAAAAATTACCTTGGTTTGTGTCCATTTCATCAGGAAAAAACTCCGTCTTTCAATGTAAGTCAAGAAAAGAATTTCTACCATTGTTTCGGTTGTGGTGAAACTGGTGATGTAATTACATTTGCTAAAAAATACAAAAATCTATCGTTTTTGGAAGCTGTTAAAGACGTTGCTGATTTTGCGAATATTAAAATTGAAGAAGATAATAGCGTAAATTTCTCCAAAAATAGAGAGCAAGAAGAATTATATGAAATAAATAATTTTGTAAAAGATTACTTCTCAAAAAATTTATTTGAAAACAACCATTCCGAATTTGTTAGAGATTATCTAAAAAAAAGAAATGTAAAGCCACAAACTCAGCGTATTTTTAATCTCGGTTATGCTTTCCCAAATTACGATGCAGTTGTAAAACTACTTAATGATAACAAGTTTGATTTAAAAAAAGCTCAAAAACTTGGACTTATTGACGTTAACGATAAAAATGAATACTACGATAAATTCCGTGGAAGATTAATTTTTCCTATTCATACTCCAAATGGAAGAATTGCTGGTTTTGGTGGTAGAATTTTGCAAAATGATACCAAATTCGCAAAATATCTAAATTCTCAAGAATCTGATATTTATTCCAAACGAAAAATTTTATACGGGTTTTTCCATTCGAAAGAAGAAATTAGAAGATTTGACAAAGCAATTCTTGTAGAAGGATATTTGGATGTAATATCACTTTTTCAGAATGGAATTAAAAATGTGGTTGCGGCTTCTGGAACTGCATTAACAGAAGACCAAGTACAATTTCTTTCGAGATATACAAAAAATATTGCTGTTGTTTTTGATGGCGATTTAGCAGGCGAACGTGCGGCTTTTCGAAGTATCGAAGTGTTGCTTAAATATGAGTTTAACATTCGGTTACTAACTTTGCCAAACAATGAAGATCCAGATTCGTACATCAAAACACATTCTACAACTGATTTCTTAGAACTTGTTAATTCTGCAAAAGACTTTCTAAGTTTTCAGGCTCATAAATTTGAAGAAAAAGGTTTATTAGACGACCCAATTGAGCGGACAAATTCCATCAGAAAACTTGTCTTTTCAATTTCATTAATTAAAGATGAATTAATGCGGGCAAATTATATTAAAAATCTATCTAAAAACTTCAAGATTAAAGAATCTATTCTTGAAGAAGAATTAGACTCAATTGTAAAAAAAGTTAGAAATGAACAACAAGTAAAAGATAATTTTCAGAGACAAAAAGATGTTGAAGCAAAGCCCGCCACACAAAATCAGCACTTTTTAACATTGGAAAAAGAAATTGTCAAACTTCTACTTTCGGGCGAAGAGCAAATTATTGGTGAAGTTTTTGATAATATTCCAATTGAATCAATCCAAAATTCAACTTTAAACAGAATTTGCTCGATTGTTCACAAAGCATATCTCGAAGATATTATTTCTTCTGCCTCAATTCTTGATAGACTTACAGAAGAAGAGAAAAACATCGTTTCTGAAATTATTATGTCAGACAAAAATCTGAGCATAAAATGGGGTGAAGTGGAAAATGACGGCACAAAGAAAGGTCTTAGAAAATTATTGAAAGATACAATATATCAGCATCATTTAATAACGATTGAAGAACAATTGAAAATGATAAATAAAGAAATCATAACAAATCCACCAATCGAAAAATTAAAAGAATTGATGGAAACAAGTCAAGAATTGTTGCTTGAAAAAAAGAAATTAACAGAAACTTATAATCATTATTAATAGGAGTTGAGATGAGAAATAAGCGTACACAATCAATGTATGAAATAAATACTCGACTTTTCTTACGCGAATACGATACTCCAAAGAAAAAAGCAAAAATTTTAGATGTACCTTTCCAATTCTGGGAAAATCTAAGTCGCTTGGGAATCGATAATGTTTGGCTAATGGGCTTGTGGAAAATTCCAAAATCTACGATAAATAAATATTGCTTGGATATTTTTTTGATTGACGAATACAAACAAAGTCTGAAAGATTTCTGTCTTGATGATGTTGTTGGCTCTCCATATTCTATAGAAGATTACGTTATAAATCCTGAAATTGGCACATTGGCCGACATCAAAATCCTAAAAAAAACACTAAATTCTTTGGGAATAAATCTCTTTGCTGATTTTATTTCTAATCATTTCAGTTCAGAAAGCTCACTTCTGAAAAGTAATCCCGAAATATTTCTCCATGTTTCAAAAAATCTTGTGGCTGATGATCCGTTCAGCTATTTCAACCCAACAAACGATAACAAAAACTATTTTGCTCACGGACGCGACCCGTTTTTTTCGGCTTGGAAAGACACTGCCCTAGTGAATTACTTCAGCGAAAAAGCTCGCAATTTTATGATTAACAAACTATTATTCCTTTCAGAAATATTTGATGGGATTAGAGTTGATATGGCGATGCTTTCTTTGAATAATGTTTTTCAAAATACTTGGGGAGGTATTCTTAATGATGGCGGATTCTCTGCCCCAGAAAAGGAGTTTTGGGAAATTGCCGTACAAACCGTAAAAAAATCAAACCCAAATTTCGTTTTTATCGGTGAAGTTTATTGGGATTTAGAATGGGAATTACAACGACTTGGTTTCGATTTCACTTACGACAAAACTTTAACCGACAGATTGAAAGGAAATTTTGTAATTGGAATAAAAGAACACTTACAAGCAACTGAAGATTTTCAGCTTAAATCGGTAAGATTTTTAGAAAATCACGATGAACCGAGAGCTGTTCATTATCTCGGTGTTGAAAAATCAAAAGCGGCAGCAATAATAATTAGTACCACACTTGGAATGAGTTTTTATTTTCACGGACAATTCGAAGGCGAAAAAGTTAAATTGCCTGTTCAACTCGGAAGAAAACCACATTGTTCAATAAATGAAAATTTGCAATCGTTTTATATGAATTTGCTTAAAATAGCAACGAATGATGTTTTTAAATATGGCGAATGGCTTTTACTAAACCCAATTGCTTCTTGGTCAACAGATGTAACTTACCGAAATATTTTAGCTTATTTACGATTTAATAACGGACAATTCCGATTAGTAATTACAAATTATTCAAACGAAACATCTTCGGCAAGAATTAAATTTGAACCGCCAGAAGGAATGCGAGAGTTTGTTCTAACAGATTTGTTGGATAATAATCAATATACTCGAAACTCAACTGAAATTCGTTCAGAAGGCTTGTATGTGAAATTATCCCCTTATCAATCTCACATTTTCGCTTTTTAATAGCGGAGAGTGAAGTAAACTAATACGAAATTGTGGTTATTTTGCTTGTTAGAAAATGGCTACTTCTTGCCCATTTTTAAAGAAAACAATTTCAGATCTTGCGTCTGAAAACATAATTTGTTTAGTTTTTAAAGTTTTTATTGAGTCTAATTTGAAGAAGTTCTTTCCCGTGGACATTAGTATTAACAGAATCTTTAAAAATCAAATCCGTCAGAAATTTGTATATCGCAGAATCACCAACTTTATCTATCTCAAGTATCAAGTAAACGACAACATCTTCTTTGGTTTCTTTTTCCAGCTTGTTATTTCATCTTTCCAATCAAATGCATCAACTCTCAAAATAAAATATCCAGAAAAACGAAACATGAATACATGATTAAGTATTCCACGTATTGCTCTAATAATATTTGACATGCCAGCATTATTCCGTCCACTTATAGCAGTATAAAAACCTTTGAACTCCAGATCAATATTCTCAAGTGTACGATAGTTCTTTGTTGTTATTTCATTTTAATTATCATTTGCAGTTTGATGTTTACAATAATATTTTCTAATTCGTTTTTTTACTCAATTGTTCAATAATAATTGGTTTAATTTTGCAAATAATTTTATTTCATTTTCAAATTGCAAGCAATAGGCATAATTTAGCCACTCTATTAATTTGACATTTATAATCTGCTATCTTTTTGCCTTCAGATTTTTAACATTTTTATAATAAACTAATTCAGCGTCAATTGAGCCGATTAGAATTTCTGTGTTCACTTTCACTGGCATGTGTGCTTGGTCGTCAGTTAACCAAATAAGAATTCTACCTTCACTTTTGAAAAGTCCACCATCTGCAACAAGTGGTTCAACAATAATACAGTCAAAAGTTCCAGCATCAACTTTTACACGCTCTTTCCCGTGATAAACAACATCAAGCGGAAATGTTTTATCGGCGAAAAAGTTTTCCAAATGAATCTCACTTCCCTTTTTTGCTTTTGAAAAATCTGACGCTCGAATGTAGAAAAAAGCGGAAACAATATCATGCGTGTATTGGTTTATTTTAAATTCTCCTTTTGGACTTGTTGCAATTCCTTTATTTTGATTAAAAAAGGCACTATAATCTTTTGAGTATTTCCCTTCGCGAACGTGTTGATCAAATCTCCATGGAAAAATTCCAGCTGAATCGATAAAAGTTTCATAACGATCGCGTACTTTGAAAAATGTGTCGAAAAATGGTTTCGATTTAACTCGAAAGCGAACTCGATGAGCTTGTCTATTAAAAAATGTTTTTGTATTTGGAATATCGATTTCCGCTTCACCAACTGTAATAAATCCGTAATCGACATTAAATTTGAGGTATTCGCCAGTTTTGAAGGAATTGTTTGGAATTGTTCTCAATTTTTCTTGTGCAGTAACTGAAATTGTGAGAATAAATAATATTAATAATAGATTTTTCATAGTGTTTTATTTTTTCTGTCTGATATTTCAAAATGAATGCCAAAAAAACGCAGCATTTTCTTATGTAATTACTTTAAATATTGTAATTTTTGAATAAAATTAATCAATCTGTACAAAATATCTACAATCTTAACGAGATAAAAATTGACTGCCTTTTAGGTAGAATCTTCTTTGTAACTCTTTTGATTTATTTATTCCAATTCTTTCTGAAACTCCAATTTCCATTTTTTCTTCTTTTCCATCTAAAATAAAAATTGAATCCGAAGTTAAATCGACAAAATTGTGAGTTGTGTTTATTCCAAAACCAGCACAAAATTTTCCAGGACCGTTTGTCAGATTTACTTTTTGTTTATTTGTAATATTTTTTCTGCCATATCGATTTAATGAAATTTGTTCCAAGTTGAATAGTGGCTCAACGGCTCTTAGCAAAACGGCGTCTCCAATATTTTTTTTATTGGTTACGATATTCGCACAGAAATACTTACCATAAATAAAATAGACATATAAAATTCCGCCCGTTTCGAACATTGCTTTATTCCGTTTTGTAATTCCAACAAAACTATGCGAGGCTTCATCTTTGGATTGTGTGTAGGCTTCTACTTCAACTATTTTTCCAGCTAAAATTGAATTTTTCTCAATTTTTACAATAATTTTACCAATTAATTGATTTGCGACCGAAATTGTATCTTGCAGATAAAATGAGATAGGGAGTTTTCTGGAAAAATCAATTTCCATTCTTGGTGATTCTTAGTTTAATTTTTTCAATTCTGTCTGAAAAGTAATCTGTTCTTTCGGGTTCTTGAATTATCATTTTTTCGAGAACATCAATTGCTTCAGCAAAAGCATTTTGTGCTTCGTAAATATTTGCAAGTGATTCAGAATAGAATTCCTCTCCTTCACTTTCTTCAAATTCTGGGAGAATTTCCTCGTTTAATTCACGTAAAATTTCATCATCTTTAAAAGGAAGTGATTTTGATTCTTCGAAGACTGATTTCATCAATAAAAAGGAATTAGTTTCGCCAAAAGTGCTTTTATAATTCTCTATAATTTCTGAAGCTTTTTCTGAAGAATTTAACATTTGATAAGCAGAAAACAGCAATAAATACGCTGTTTGGTAATTGGGTGTGTTTTTTATCCCGTTTTCGAGAATTTCTATTGCTTTTGTAGGATTATTTGATTTGATATATTTGTGGGCAACAATAGTAAAAAGAGGCGAAAAAGCATCTTCGCCATAAAACAAAGATGCTTTTTCATAAAACTTATTGGTTTGCATTTCTTACTCTAAGTCGCTGAACAATTACGGTTCGAAGCGAGTAATAGGTTACTGAAGCAAATCCAAAGAAAAACATTGTGTTGATAAAGATTGTTGAGTAAACTTCTAATGCAATTCCAAGAATTATTGAAGCAAATGTATAAAGTGTTAAAAATATTTCGAAATAAATAGTTGAAGGTAGTTTTAAGGTTTTCATATATTTATTTGCTGCTAAGTTATCTTGTGTGTTACTGAATTTTGGTGTTCTTACAAAGTGATTATCTGAACTCATCAAGCCTTCAAAAACTGCTTTTGTGTTATTGATTGCAAGTCCCATACTTCCAGTTAGGAAAAAAGGGAAAAGTTTAATTCTGTCTTTCCAATTTGTACTAATATCTTTTTGTGCATAAAGATAGAAAAGGAATGATGCTAAAAGACTTATCATAAAAAACATAAGGGAATTAAAATAAACTTCGTAAGTATAAGTTGATTTTAGGAAAGTCATTGGAATTGTTAAAAGTGCTAAAAGCAAAATAATTGGGAAAACAAAATGTCCAGTTAAGTGAAAAGTTCCTTCTAATTTTATTCCTAAACGTGCGTCGCTTCTCCAAAGTTTTGGTAATATTTTTTTTGCAACTTGAACAGTTCCTTTTGCCCAACGATATTGTTGAGTTTTAAGTGCGTTCATTTCCACAGGAAGTTCGGCTTCGGTTGTATATTGATTTAAGTAAAGGAATTTCCAACCTTTCAATTGTGCTCGGTAACTTAAATCAGCGTCTTCGGCAACTGTATCTTCGTGCCAATTCCCGGCGTCAAGAATACATTCTTTTCTCCAAACACCGCCAGTTCCGTTAAAATTGATAAAAAATCCACGTTTGTTTCTTACTGTTTGTTCAATTACAAAATGTCCGTTCAAAGCCATTGCTTGTAATTTTGTAAGAACTGAATAATCTTCGTTCAAATGTCCCCAACGTGTTTGTACCATTCCAATTTTCTTTGAAATAAAATGTGGTAAAGTTTTATAAAGAAAATCTGATTTTGGAATAAAATCAGCATCAAAAACTGCAATAAAATTTCCTTTCGCTGTTTCTAAACCATATTTTAAGGCTCCAGCTTTGTATCCTTTTCTATTTGGTCTTCTTACAACATTAATATCGTAACCTTCTGCTTGTTTTTGAAGAACTGCTCTGTTTATAATTTCAATAGTTTCGTCATTGGAATCATCAAGAACCTGAATTTCGAGTAAATGTCTTGGATAATCAATTTGACACACTGCGTCAATTAATCTTTCGGCAACATACATTTCGTTAAAAATTGGAAGCTGAATTGTTACGCTTTCTTCTTGATACTGATGTTGTTGTGGTGGTGCTTGATTTTTCTTTTTCTTGAAATAATAAAGCAAATATGCACTGTTCATTGAATAGAAGAACAGTACTGTGAGAAAAATAATGTTTGTAACTAGAATTAAATTTTCCATATTCATCCTTTTTTACCATCTTGCAACTACCGCAAGTAGAATGTCTTCGGCTATTTGTTCCAGAACAAGATTAATTGCTTCGGTTCTAATGGCTGTAACATCGCTTGCGTTACTATTATAATTGCTATATGATGTAAATTCTTTTTCAAATACTTTTTTGTTTTTAATAATGTCGAAATATGATGCTTTTACTTTTATTGAGATTCTTTTCTGTGTTATTTCGCTTCCGGAAATTGTTTCAGTTTCATCTTTAAGAAGAATTATTTTCCCACTCAAACGTGAATCTGAATTTCCTTGATTTGAGACTTGCAAATTATTATCGTCAATAAATTTTTGAACAAGATTGTTAGTTAAAGTTTCCGAAAGATTAGCTTCGGCACTTCGTGAGTTATCAGCAAAAGTCTCTATTGAAATTGTTTTAAGATGTTGTGGAACCGAAGCTCCAGAAAACGAATAACTACAAGCACTTAAACCAAAAAAAATAGCTGATAAAAATAATGATATTTTTACGTTTTTATAAATCATAATCACTCAATTTTCGATAAAATGTTCGTTCGTTAATTTTAAGCAATTTTGCGGCTTTTCTTTTGTTCCATTTTGTCTTTTCTAAAGCATTCAGAATTGCTTGCTTTTCCATTTCATCTATTGGTACAATTTCGGAATTTGTTTTGGGTTTTGGCTCAATCTGATGAAAATTGTTAGCTCCCATTTGCGTTTTTGCCAGAAATTTCAGCTCTTCCAAATCTCGTTTAATTTCTATTAAAGCTCTATAAACCATTTCACGATCTAAATCTTCACTTGTTCTATTCAGATAAATTGGCAGATTTGGATTTGAGTCGCGATGTAAATCTCTTTGAAAATGAGAACTAAAATCAGAATCCACCAAAATTCCAGTTGTATTTAAAGCAACAGCCGATTCAACGATATTCCTTAATTCGCGAATATTTCCAGGATAGTGATAATTTAGTAAAGTTTCTTCGCCAGATTTCGAGAGAAATATTTCTCTTTTCAAATTCTTGCGATTATTCTGATCAAGAAAAAACTCAGCAAGCGGAATAATATCTTCTTTTCTTTCTCGCAGCGGTGGAATTTGCAATGTTACGGCTTTTAACCTAAAGTACAAATCGTTTCTAAATCTTTTGGAATCAACTTCCGATTTCAAATCCTTATTGGCTGCTGCAATTATTCTAACATTTACTTGAGTTACTTTTTCTGAACCGATTCGCATAAATTCTTTTGTTTCTAAAACGCGTAAAAGTTTAACTTGAGTTGTTAATGGCATTTCGGCAATTTCATCAAGAAATAATGTTCCATTATCGGCTATTTCAAAATAGCCTTTTCTATCGTTAATTGCTCCAGTATAAGAACCTTTTATGTGACCAAATAATTCACTTTCCAGAATTCCTTCGGGAATTGCTCCGCAATTAACATTTACTAATTTTTCTGCATTTCTTGAGCTTGCAAAATGAATCGCTTTTGCAAATACTTCCTTGCCAACTCCGCTTTCGCCTTGAATTAGAACGGTTACATCCGAATTTGCAACTTGCAAAGCAATGTCAAGTAAATCGCTAATTGCTTTGGATTTTCCAATAATTCCAACTTTTTCTTTTAACTGTTTTCGTGTCATTTTTGGAGTAATAAATCTGCTAATTTTCCTAAATCTTTTATATCCATATTATTATAATTTGGCATAAATGAATCTGGATATTTTGAATTTAACGCTAATATTCTGTCGTCATTCTTAAAATCATCTGGATTTCTTAAATACGAAATTATTTCTTGTTTCGTCCATTTTGTTGATAGATTTTTTAAACTCGGACCGTTTTCCGTACCTTCTTGGTTTGCACCGTGGCAAGTAACACAATCTGCATCTAAATAAATTTGTTGAGTTGATTTTTCTTCAATTTGTTGAGATTGATTTTCACTGAAATTATTTAGATAATTTTCTTCTTCGGGGTTTGTTAGAAAACCAACAAACAACAGAACAAGAAACGAAACCAAAACCACTGCTACCCATTTCTGAGCATTTGACATATTTTCTCCATATTAGTCATACAATATAATTGATTTTCTATTTTCCTTGATTCAGTTCGTTGTAATATTTTTTGTATTCACTTATTGAATTCAAAATAGTTTGTGCAATTTTTTGTTGCCCGTTTTCGGTATTAATATATTTTTCATCATTATAATTGGAAAGAAACCCCGTTTCAATCAAAATTGCGGGCATTGATGCTCCTACCAAAACCAACAAACCAGCTTGCTTAATTCCACGTGAAGTTGTTGGTTGCTCACTTTTCCATCGTGAAGTAAGTATTTCTGATATTTTCTCTGAAAATCGCATATTTGCGGCTTGAGCCATTGTAACAAGAATAAAGTTTTCTTCCGTCAATTCTTCGTATTGTTCAGGATGATTTTCCATGTTTATAACGCTATTTTCAAATTCTGCAATTGCAATTGCATCTTCGGTTTTCCCAGGACGAAGTAAAAAGACTTCGAAACCACTTGCATTGCTTGGTTTTTTGGGTGTTGAATTGCAGTGTATTGAAATAAACAAATCGCCATTTGCCTCGTTAGCAATTTTTCCACGTTTATAAAGTTCAATAAAAATGTCGTTTTCTCGAGTTAAAACCACGTCAATTTCTGGGAGATTTTCCTTAATTAACCATTTTAATTTTTTTGCAATTGCCAGATTTACATCTTTTTCGCGGACAGAAGTTACACCAATTGCTCCAGCATCTTTGCCTCCGTGCCCAGGGTCAATTACGATTACATCCAACTTAAATTCCTTTTTCTGCGAACCGAATTGATTCGTGTTCGTATTAAATTTATCATTCTGAATGGAAATTAGAATTTCGCTATTTTTTTCGTTTGAAAAAACATCATAACTCGTAAAACCTTCGTGAAGTTCAAATTCTACTTGGTAACTTTCAGAAACTTTTTTTAATTTCACTTCTTTAACAAGTCCTTCAGTTTTAACTTCCGTTATTTTCGGATTAACTCTTATTTTATTCGGTAAAAAAAGAATTAACTTTTCTTCAAGCAGCGAGTTTCGAATGTTCTTAATTGTCAAATTAGTTTGCAATTTTATTAAAGTTCCGTTACTTTTTTCCTCAATTTCAATTGACTGAACGTCGAATTCTTCTTTTGTAAGATTTGGCGATGTTTTTGATTTCTGATTTTCTGCTTGATTGGAAATGGAATTGTTTATAATCTCAATTTTATTCCCATTTTGATTTATTTCGATTGTATAATCTGAAGCCATTTCAAAATATTTGGCAGAATACGAAAACGGAAAATAAATGTCGTTATCAATTAATTTTGGGGGAATAGGAAGTTGAAATACTTTTTGCAAATCTGAACTTCGGGAATTAATGATAATAAATTGATTCCACGCTGTAATAATTAGATTGAATTTCTCGAATTTAATTTCAGCTTTTTTAGTGTCAGAATTAAAAAAATAGTTTTTGTTTAAGAGTTTTGAAAATTCCCGAGCTGAGACGAAATACATTTCGCCGGATTTATAGCTTGATATTTGCTTGGTCAAATTATTTATGGAAATGTCAACTAACTCAAAATTCCCTTGAGAAAAAAGATTTGAAAAAAAGAAAATAAAACTGAATATCAGACCTTTGTGCATTTTATTTTGATTTTGCAAGAATTAATCAACTTTCCCTAAATCGGTTTTTAATTTTTCTTCGATAAGTTGATAAATTTTAGCTTTTGGCATAGTTTGGTTTGTCCATAATTCAAACGATTTTGCTCCTTGTTCAACAAACATTTTCAAACCATTAATTGTTTTTGCTCCATTTTCTTCGGCAATTTGCAAAAATTTGGTTTGAAGCGGATTGTAAACAAAATCAAACACAATCTGTTCTTTATGAAAGGAATTAACAATTTCTGTCGGCGAATCTTCAATTTCTGGATAAAGTCCGACTGGTGTTGCATTAATAACTAAAGCTGAATCTCTTATTGGATTTATAATTTCAGGTGGGAAAAGCTCGTAAATTTTAAACGAATTGTAATTCATTTTCGCAGAAAAATAATCAGCCAAAGTTGCGGCTCTATCTTTAGAACGATTAATTATGTTGATTTTATTGATTTTGAATTTTCTAATTAGTGTAAAAATGGCAGATCTCGCTGAGCCTCCACTTCCAATAATTGTAACTTCAGAATTATCAATATACTCTTTTAAAGGAAAAAGTGTCTCGAAAATGCCATTTGTATCGGTGTTGTAACCATGTAAAATTCCGTTTTCGTTCACAACCGTATTAACAGCTCCAATTATTGAAGATTCTTCAGAAAGATTGTCAATAAAATCAATAATTTTTTCTTTGTATGGAATTGTAACATTAAATCCTTTAATTCCTAAAGCTTTCACTCCGACAACGGCACTTTTCAGATTAATAACCGGAACTTCAAACGAAGTGTAAATGAAATTCAAGTTTGCCAATTGAAACGCATTATTGTGCATAAATGGCGAAAGTGAATGTTGTAGCGGATAACCGAAAACACCGACAATATTTGATTTTATTTCATTGAAATTGTTCATTGTTTATCGTCTTCAAAAATTTGCTTGAAAATTGTTGATTCTTCAAGTTCTGCAAAAGCATAATTTATTTTTTGGCTTAATTTTGTGTCGAGATTCAATGCTTTCTTAAATGACAATAAGCCTTCGTCAAAATTCCCTTTTTCAATATGAACAAGTGATTTTCTGAGTAAAAGTTGAACACTATCCGGAAAGAATTGTTCGGCAAAATTTATATCAGTTAATGCAGATGAAAAATCTTCGGCATTAATTAATGTGTCAATATTTTCAATTGTTTTCTGATAATCAATTTGCTCAAATTTTAATGGTAGTTTCGTAAGCAATGCTTGTTCTTCTTCAGTAAAGTGGTAAGTTTCAGTAATAGATACCATCAAAGCTTTGTTAAAATCTTCCAAAGCTTGTGTTAATTTACCAAGTTTTTCATATGCTTTTCCACGGGAAATATATGCTTCGAAGTAATTATCGTCAATTTTTATTGCTCTTGAAAAGTGGGTAACTGCTTTTCGAAATTTATTCATATAAAAATATGATTTGCCAATATAATACTCTGCGGCTTCGTCTTTATCACCACTTTTTAGTACAAATTTGAATGATTCAATTGCTGCTTTATAATCTTCATTTGATAATTGAGCAATTCCCAAATTAAAATAAGCACTCGGAAAATCACCATTCAACACAATTGAAAATTCAAAATGATCAATAGCTTTGGGAAAATCTCCCAACCGAATTTGAACAATTCCGCTATTGTACCAACCGAAATAATTATCTGGTTCTAATTCTAAGAATTTTTCGTAACACTCAAGCGATTTTTCCAATTTATCTAAAACTTCGTAGGAAAATCCCAATTCATACCAAGCTTCATGAACATCATTATCTAAGGAAATTACTTTTTCATAAAATATAGTTGCATTTTCCCAATCTTCAATTTTCTGATAATACGCTCCCAGTGAAAGAAGAATTTCGATATTTGTATTATCCAAATTGTTTGCTTTCTGAAGTGCATCGAAAGCTTGTTCTTCAAACCCAAGTAATTCGAGAGTTGAAGAAAAATTATATAACGCTTCAGAATCTAAGGGATTTAATTCAAGTGATTTTTCGAATGCAAAATATGAATCTTCGTAATCTTCAATCATATTTAGGAATGTACCTTTGTATTGCCAGAAATCTGAATTATAACCAGCTATTTCAAGGACTGCATTTACAATTATTAAACCTTGATTAGGATATTCATTTTCAAGAGCCAGTAAAACAGCTTCTTCAAGTTGATTTATATTAAAAAGAATTTCACCGTTATTTACAATTTCAACGGCTGCTTCAAGTTGTTTCAAAATTTCAATTTCGTCATAATTATTATTTTCATCGAAATTGGGATGACTACCCGAGAATTCCATTTAAACTCCATTAGTTTTCTTAAAACTAAAATACTGATTTGAGAAAAGCAAGTTTTCAATAATAAATTTTGATTAAAAAAGGAGCTTGAAAAAAGCTCCTGCAAGTAGTATTAATTATTATTAAATATTGACGACTAAATTTAGTAAAAATTTCCATATTAAATTTTACTAAAAACAAAAAACAATTATTGCATTTTTACAAAAACGCCTTATTTTATAAGTTAAAATTTATAAAATATATTAATTTATTATGTTACTTGATAATATTGACAAAGAAATAATCGAAATCCTTCAAGATGAAGGAAGAATAAAAAGAAATTCACTTGCCGAAAAAGTTGGACTTTCTTTACCTTCGCTAAGCGAAAGAATGAAAAAATTAGAAGAAAATGGGATAATAATTGGATATTCCGCCAAAATTAATCGACATTTTTTTCAATACGATATAATGGCATTCGTAAATGTAGTTATGGATTCATCAAAAGAATACGCAAATTTGAGAGAAAAAGCATCTACAACGCCCGAAATTTTAGAATGTCACGCAATTCTTGGAGAAGGCTCGCACATTTTAAAAATTGTTGTAAAAAACACTTCCGAACTAGAAAAATTACTTGCAACTATTCAGTCTTGGCCTGGAGTTGTAAGAACAATTACAAGCTACGTTTTATCTACAATCAAAGAAACAACTAAAATCAAAATAAAGGATAAATTATGAATAACGAAAAACTAATTGCCGATGCTCTCGCTTTAATTAAAGAGAAAGATATCAAGTTTGTTGACCTAAAATTTATGGATTTTCCAGGTCAATGGCAGCATACAACAGTTCCAATTGATGTGTTTGATGAAAGTTCGTTCGAAAATGGCTTTGGATTCGACGGCTCTTCAATTCGTGGTTGGAAAAAAATTAACGAAAGTGATATGTTAATTATTCCAGATCCAACAACAACATTTATTGATCCGTTTGTAAAAATTCCAACAATTAGTTTTATTTGCGATGTTTACGAACCAGCAACAAAAGAAAAATATTCACGTTGCCCAAGAAATATTGCTCAAAAAGCGATTAGTTTTCTAAAATCAACAGGAATTGCTGACACCGCATTTTTTGGACCAGAAGCAGAATTTTTTGTGTTTGATGATGTTCGCTATGACACAACTGGAAATTCATCTTATTTTTATCTTGATTCAAAAGAAGGTGCGTGGAATTCAGGCAGAATCGAAAATCCAAATCTTGCAAATAAACCACGTTATAAAGAAGGATATTTCCCAGTTCCGCCAGTAGATTCGCTAAACGATTTGCGAAATGAAATGGTTATGAACTTGCTCTCAATTGGCGTTCCAGTTGAAGCTCAGCATCACGAAGTTGCAAGCGGCGGACAATGTGAAATTGACATTAAATTTCAACCACTTTTGAAATCTGCCGACCAACTTTTGATGTTTAAATATGTTGTTAAAAATACTGCATATCAAAACAACAAAACTGTAACTTTTATGCCGAAACCAATTTCAGGCGATAACGGAAGCGGAATGCACGTTCACGTTTCGTTGTGGAAAGATGGAAATCCACTTTTTTCTGGAAACGGTTACGCAGGTTTAAGTGAAATGGCATTACATTTTATCGGTGGAATTTTAAAACACGCATCTTCTTTGCTTGCAATTACAAATCCAACAACAAATTCATATAAAAGATTAGTCCCAGGGTTTGAAGCTCCAGTAAATTTAGCTTATTCACAAAGAAATAGAAGTGCTGCTGTTCGTATTCCAATGTATTCTTCAAGCCCAAAAGCTAAAAGAGTGGAATTCCGCTGCCCAGATCCATCATCAAATCCTTATCTTGCATTTTCTGCAATTTTGATGGCTGGTTTAGATGGCGTGATAAATAAAATAAATCCAGGCGAACCGCTCGATAAAGATATTTACGATTTACCAGCCGAAGAATTACAAAATGTACCTTCAACTCCCGAATCGCTTGCTGCAGCATTACGTGCTTTGGAAGTTGACCACGATTATTTACTTCGCGGAAATGTTTTTACAGAAGATGTAATTGAAACTTGGATAAATTACAAAATGGAAAAAGAAGTTAAAGGAATTGCACAAAAACCTCATCCTTATGAATTTACAATGTATTACGATGTTTAAATAATTAATTTTCTTGTTTAACAATAGAAATCCGAATCTTGCTTTCGCTCAATTCGGATTTTTTAATTTTAAAGAAATACAAGCTCTCCCAATTTTCATTAATTTTGGGCAACAAATCATAAATGGAAAGTTCAAATGAAATCAAAATTCCTCGTTTTTCTTGTAATTTCCGCAATTTCGCTTTTCGGCCAAAATGTAAGAATCAAGTTAATTGAAACAACAGATTGCCACGGAGCAATTTATCCATTTAGTTTTCGAGATAATCAAACAAGCAAATTTTCGCTCGCACAAGTTCATTCTTATGTAAAATCTGAACGTGAAAATCAGAATGTACTTTTGCTAAATAACGGCGATATTTTGCAAGGAACTCCCGATGTTTATTATTACAATTTTGTGAACACAACTTCGCCACATCTTTTTGCTGAAGTTATGAATTTTATGAAATATGATGTCGGAAGTGTTGGAAATCACGATATTGAAACTGGGCATTCCGTTTATGATAGATTTTGCGAACAAATTAATTTTCCTTGGCTTGCCGCAAATGCGATAAACGAAACAACTAACGAACCTTATTTTTTGCCTTATACTATCTTCGAAAAAGAGAATGTAAAAATAGCAGTTTTGGGAATGATTACGCCTTTTATCCCAAATTGGTTGCCAAAAATTCTTTGGCAAAATATGTATTTTGACGATATGATTTCAACTGCCGAAAAATGGACAAAAATTATCGAAGAAAAGGAAAAACCAGATTTGCTTATCGGACTTTTCCATTCGGGCGTAAATGAAAATAGAAATTCAAATTATGGCGATGAAAATGCTTCAAATCTTGTAGCACAAAAAGTTAAAGGATTTGATGTCGTATTTGTCGGGCACGATCATCACGGTTGGAATTTCAAAATTCAAAATGATTTTGGTGATTCGGTTTTGGTGATTGGCGGAACAAGTTCAGCTCGCACATTTGCAACAGTTGATATTTCATTCGAGAAAAACGAAAATTCTTTTTCAATCAAAAATCTGAAAGGAAATTTGGTTGATGCTTCGCAATTTATTGTAGATAAAGAATTTATGGAGAAATTCACACCGCAATTTGAGGAAATTAGTAATTGGGTAAATCAACCAATCGGCGAATTTACAAAACAAATTAATTCGCAAGATGCTTTGTTTGGCGAATCGGATTTTGTTGATTTAATTCACAAAATTCAGCTTGATTTAACAAAAGCAGATATTTCGTTCGCTGCTCCGTTGAATATAAATACATCAATTGATTCTGGAAAATTTTACATTCGCGATTTATTCAAACTCTATCACTACGAAAATTTTCTTTACACAATGGAACTTTCTGGCAAGGAAATTAAAGATATTCTCGAATATTCCGCCGAAAAATGGTTCAACCAAATGAAAGATGAAAATGACAACTTCCTGAAATTCGAAAAAGATGAAAACGGAAAATTGATATTTTCTGAAAGGACAAATTCGCCAAAATTAGATGGTTTGTTTTATAATTTCGAAAGTGCGGCGGGAATCAATTACGAAGTTGACGTAACAAAACCAAAATGCGAAAAGGTTAAAATTACATCGCTTGCAAACGGCGAATTGTTTGATTTTACCAGAATTTACAAAGTCGCCGTAAATTCATATCGCGGAAATGGCGGCGGCGGACATTTAACTTTCGGGGCAAAAATTCCCAAAGAAGAACTTTCCAAGCGAATTTTATCTTCAACTGATAGAGATTTACGATTTTTGATGATGAATTGGATTATCGAGGAAAAAGTTGTTCAGCCAATTTTATTTGGGAATTGGAAACTTGTTCCAGCGGAATTCGTCAGAAAAGCTACCGAAAACGATAAAAAATTAATGTTTGATAAATAGTTGAAAATAAAAGAATTAATAATGTTTTTTGTGAGTTTTCTTGCAATTTTTCCGCAAGAAAGACCAAGCAACATTTTCTTTTCTATTGAAAATAGATACAATTTACAATTGCAGAATTTACCCGAAAACAACTTCGAACTTTATTGTGGAACATTTTCGCCTACTTTTTATGAATCAAGTTTGGAATTCCAAGCCAAATATTCAGCCACTCAAACACAATATTTATTCGGAGATTTCTACCAAAAATCAATTAACAAAGAATTTTCATCATTTCAAAAAGTATTAGGAATGGTTTCAACTTCAGCGACAGTTGGTTTGGCGGGTTATCATCTTTATAAACATTCTAACGAATACGGATTATCAAAGAAAAAATGGAAATAATATGAGCAAAATTCTAACTTTTGCAGTTTTAGTTTTTAGCATTAACATTTTTGCACAAGGAATTTTTATTCCAAACGAGATTAAAAAAGCCGTTGAAAAGCAAACTCGAACTTTGGAAGGAATTCCAGGCGAAAAATATTGGACAAACCACGCCGATTACAAAATTGAAGCGGAAATCAATTTTTCGAACTCAACAATTATTGGAACTGAAAAAATTGTTTATCACAACGAATCACCCGATACGTTAAAAAGATTGGTAATTCGACTTTTGAACGACATTCAAAAACCCGGCGCAACTCGCGATTATTTTTGGGGAAATGCAAATTTTTTAGATGAAACATTAATAAAAAGCGTCGTTATCAATAATCATAAAATCGATGTTTCGGATACAAGCAAGGAAATCAATCGCGGTTCAACAAACCTTTCTGTAAATCTTAAGAATTATATTCTTCCCAAAACTAAAAATGAAATCGAAATTACTTGGGAAATGGTTGTTCCAAGTGAACGAAAAATTAGAATGGGCGATTTTAGCGATGGCGAAATGTTTGTTGCTTATTGGTATCCACAAGTTGCTGTTTACGACGATGTTTTTGGTTGGGATAATATTGATTATCAAGGAAATGTTGAGTTTTACAACGACATCAATAATTTTGATGTAAAACTAAAACTTCCCAAAAATTTTGTGATGTGGTCAACTGGAATTTTGCAAAATCCAACAGAATTGTTTTCTGACAAAATTCTAAAAAAGTACGAAAATGCTAAAAATTCCGAAGAAGTTGTTAGAATTATTACATCTGAAGATAGAAAAGAAGGAAATATCACAAAAGATAGCGAAAATCTGATTTGGCACGTAATTGCCGAAAAGGTACCCGATTTTTCATTTGCAATTTCTGATAATTTTTTGTGGGACGGCAGAAATCTGAAAAATAACAATCCAAAAAATCCAAATGTATTTGTTCAAGCTGTTTACCGCGAAGGTTCAGTTTTTTGGGAAGACGCTGCCGAAATTTCAGCCAAATCAATAAAATATATGTCGGAAATTATGCCAGGTTTTCCATTTCCTTATCCATCAATGATTTCGGTTACAAACGGCGATTCTGATGGCGGAATGGAAACTCCGATGATGGCAAATGACGGGGCACCAAAAGAATATTCCAGCTTTGTTGGTTTGCTTTTCCACGAAATTTCGCACACATATTTTCCTTTTTTTATGGGAACAAACGAACGCAGATTTTCTTGGATGGACGAAGGTTGGGCGACACTTTTCCCAAAAGAAATTGTCGAAGAATATCAAAAAGATGCAAAATCAAAATATTGGGGAAGAATGGTAAAAGGTTTTGAGCACGAGTCTGGGAATTCGATGGATATTCCGTTGGTTACGCCATCTTTTTCAGTAAAAGGTGGTTATCCGCGAATGAATTTCTACACTCGACCAGCGATGGCTTATATGGAATTGCAACATTTATTTGGAAAAGAACTTTTCCACAAAGCAATTTTAGATTATATGAACACTTGGCAAGGAAAACATCCAATTCCAACTGACTTTTTCGCTAGTTTTGAAAAAACATTCGGACAAGATTTATCTTGGTTTTGGAAACCTTGGTTTTATGAATTTGGAACAACAGATTTGTCAATCGATAAAGTGAAAATTGAAGAAAATGAAATTTTTGTGGCTATCAAAAAAGATGGAAATTTGCCAACAAGAATTGTAATTACAATAACTTACAAGAACGGGAAAGTTCAAACTAAGGAATTTTCGAGTCTTGAATGGAAAGATAAAAATTTATCAATTTATAAATTTGAAAAACTTGGAGAAGTGGAAAAAGTGGAACTTGGTAGTTCAGAAATTCCAGATGTGAACCGAAATAACAACATAATAGAGTATTAAATCCAAATTTAAGTTTGCTAAATTTTTTAAGTTAAAACATTGAAGAAGTTTGAAATAAAATCCTTGTAATGAAATATTTACAAGGATTTTTTGTTTGCAATTTATTCTTTTCTTGAATACTTGTTAAGTTTTAATGCTGGTATCATTACATTATTCAAACAAGAAAATTCGGGCAACAAATAATGAAACTGAAAAACAAAACCAATATTCTTATTTCTCATCATGGCTAGTTTATCTTGCTTTAAGCCTGTAAGTGTTTCATTTTCAATAAATATTTTGCCTGTATAGTCGGTATCCATTGTTGATAAAACATCTAAAAGCGTTGATTTTCCGCTTCCAGATTTGCCGATTATTGACACAAATTCGGTGTTTTGTTCGGATTTAATTTTTGTCATAAAGCAAGGATAATAAATTTGGGAAAACGATTTTTGGATTATTCTGTGGTTTTAGATGAAGTTTGGGGATTTGATATAAGGGATTGCGGGCTGCTTTACT
>DYSW01000025.1 GCA_020726285.1 Melioribacter roseus | reverse complement strand
ACTTCTCTAACAAATTTTACTGTTTCTTTTCCCAAAGCAAAACCATTTTTTACAACTTCATCATTATAAAATTCTGGATTTGATTTTTTTAACAAAAAAACTTCTACGGAATTTTCCCAAACATTTGGGTCGGCACCATATTTATTTGCTAAATTTCTTGCGTCAAGAATGTGTCCGTAACCAATATTGTATGAAGCAAGTACAAACTTTATTCTTTGCTCATCATCTTTAATTCTTCTACTCCAAAATTCATTTAACAATTTTAAATAAGAAACGCCCGCTTTAATATTCTGATTTGGATCTTCTAAATCTGTAACGCCATATTCTTCAGCGACAAAAGGCATCAGTTGCATTAAACCGACTGCTCCAACCCACGATTTGGCACTTGGGTCAAATTGTGATTCTTCGTAAATTAATGCAGCAATTATTTTCCAATCCCAATCAATTAATTTTGCATATTTTTTTATAAGATTGTCAAATATCGAGATTTTACGTCCAGTTTTTGAAAAATAATCACTCTGAAATCTTCTTTGGAACGCATTCCTATTTTTGTAGTATTTGTCATAAATTGCATAAAAAGTAGTGTGATGTTTTTCGTTTTCAAGCCAATTGTTTAAAGTTGTAAGTAGCGTGTCTGATGTTTGCCTTACAGCCCAAGCAATTCTTTGTGGAATTGTAAGTTCAAGAGAAATATCGATATCTGCATAATACGCTTGAAAAAGATTTGCGATATTTTCATCAGCAATTGTAAAATCAATTTTCCCTTCAGAAACTTGTTTTATCAAATCCTCAGTTGTCTCAGTATTTTTTGCCAATTTTATATTGATTTTACTTTTAATTTCAGTAGAAATTTTTTTAAGTGTTTGCGAATAAACAGAACCTTGAGTTACAACAACGGTTTTTCCTTTCATCTGCTCTATGTTTAGAATCAATTGTTTCGTAATTTCTTCTTTTGTTAGATTTTGCCAATTTTTTGGTTTTCGCTGAATTAATACTTGTTTTGTATAATTCAATGTTTCAGTAAAATGATAATTTTCCGTTCGTTCCTTATCAACAGTTAGATTGAAAGCAATCAGATCACCTTTTCCTTTGTTAAGATATTCGAACATTTTATTAATATCTTTTAGTACGATTATTTGCAATTCAACATCAAGAATTTTTGCAAATCGTTTCAGAAGTTCATATTCATAACCCATCGGTTTGCCTTGATAAACAAAGTAACTATAAGCATTATAACCAGTTAATGCAACTAAAGTATCTTTTTGGAAGATGTTAGAAAGGTCGAATGGAACTTGCGGATTTTCATTATTTTCCATAAAAATGAAATTCTTTGAAATAGCTACTGCAGAAAACAAGAATAAAGAAATCCCCAATAAAGCGGTTGCAATTTTCAGTTTAGGATATTTTTTTTCTTTAATAATCAGATTTCTACCTATTTGTTTGAAATTTTAATATTCTTTGAATTCGGCAAAACCATTTTCAACAAGTAAATGATTTATATTTACGATATTTCCGCTTTCATTTTCAAGCCAAATAATTGCTAAATATCTACCATATTTTTCTTGTTTATCTTTTATTGTTTCAACGAATATAGTTTTATTTAATATTAATTCTTTCAAAAAATCACGTGATTTTTTCCCATTTTCCTTTTGTTCGCCAGTAACTTCTGGAGCGTTAATTTTATAAAGTCGAATTTTCTCATTTTTTAATAAAGTATTAAAACCCAAATCGATATCAACTCGACAAGTGTCGCCATCGTAAACATCAACAACTTTTGCTTTGTAGAAATATAAATTTTTATCCAACTTTCGCACCAATTAGTTATTATTATTGAAAACAAATAAAATTTATTAAAATTAAGTTATTTATACTAATATTTTTTTTCTTCGTTCCTATTGTTAATACAGCGCAAGTTAGTGTTGGAATTGGTAGTGGTTTTGGAAATATTTCATCGGAATCACCAGAAATTTTGTCAGTTCCAATAATATTTTCTGTAAGATATGAATTTAAAAACTATGGATTTGGTATTGTGGGGAATATAATAAATCAGAAAAAGGCGGAATATTATCTTCCTTGGAAAGAAAATGAAAGGTTTTTTAGTAAAATGAATATTTATTCAATTGGCGGATTTTATGAAGAATTTTTTTCGGAAAACACAAGAGTATTAAGTGGAATAGGATATTCTTATTTTATTGATAATATTTATGAAAACCAAGAAAAGTACGCCAACGGACTTTATTTGCACACAGAATTTGAAATAATTGAATTATTAGAAAGTATAAATCTTAATTTCGGATTAAAATATGGTTTCTCTTTAGAAAATCCATTTGCAAGATTTAATCAGTTTTCTATACAAGTATTCAGAATCATACGTTAATCTGGAAATTGAATTCTATCTATTTCATTTTTAGGATAAGAACCCAAAATTTTTACGAATCTTGTAAATGGATTTAATTCTTCGATTGCTTGTTTAACTTTACTTTGATTTGTACTGCCTTCAAAATCAAGATAAAACATTTCTTCCCAAGGATTTTCAAGAATCGGGCGAGACTCCAATTTAGTTAAATTCAAATCATATTTTCTAAAAATTGACAAAACTTCAACTAACGCACCAGCGGTGTGTGATGTTGCAAAAACGAGTGAAGTTTTACTTTCTATTCTTTTATCCAATTCAATTGGTTTTCTGGCACAAATTAAAAACCTTGTAAAATTCTTTGTCTGGTTCGCTATATTTTCTTTTAATATTACAGCTCCAAATAGATTTGCTGCATCTGCACTAGCAATTGCAGCAAGGTGAGGATTATTTTCTTCCTTTATTTTTTGGACAGACATAGCGGTATCGGCGTAATATTCAATTGCAACTTCACCAAGACTTGCAATAAATTGATTGCATTGCGAAGCAGCCTGATAATGTGCATAAATTTTGGTAATTTCTGAAAGAGGAACATTTTCTGTTGCTGCAAGAACATGCTTTACTTCGTAACGTTCTTCACCAACAATAGAAAGAGTAGTGTGTAAAAGTAAATCATAAACTTCATTAATTCCGCCAGAAGTTGTGTTTTCGATTGGTAAAACAGCATAATCTGCTTCACCTTTTTCCACAGAAATTGCAACATCTTCAAAACGTTTATAACTGATAAATTCAATTATTTTTTTATTATGAGAAAAGAATTTTTTTGTAGCCAAATAGCTAAAAGAACCTTTTATTCCTTGAATTGCTACTTTTATTATATTACTTGAAGATTCATTTATTTCTCCAATTTTATAGAGATAGTTTTGCTGAAGTTTTACAGAATCATCAATAATTTCAAGATAGATTTTCTGAATTAAATTTGAATCGACGCCGTTATTTTTACCAATTTCAACTAATTTTTCCAACAAGACTTTTTCTCTTTCTTTATCACGAAGAGGGAAATCATGCAAATCCTTAATTTCAATTACTTTTTTACTTAAATTTCTACGAGTTCCAAGAAGTTTTATAATTTGATTGTCAATATCATCTATTTCTATTCTGCATTTTTCAAGTTCTGTCATTTTTCACCTATTAAAAATTGAAAAATAACAATTTTCTTATTTAACTTGAACAATTATATTTGTAAATAAAATTCGGTAGTAGTATGAGAAATAATTCATTTTTAATACAGATTGTACTTTTTGTAATAGTTGGATTTTCAACAAACGTTGTTTCGCAAAATAAATTTGTTGGAGTTCAAAAGTGTGCAATGTGCCATAAATCTGCAAAATACGGAAATCAGATAAAAAAATGGGAATCTGATCCGCACTCAAAAGCCTTTAACACACTCCAAACAGCAAAAGCTGATAAAATTGCAAAAGAAAAAGGTTATAAAACAAAAGCGGCAGAAACTCCAGACTGCTTGGATTGTCATGTTCCACAACATAATCTTTCGACAAATTTAATAACAAAGGATTTTAACTTTTCAGATGGTGTTCAATGCGAAAGTTGTCACGGCGCAGGTTCTGAATATAAAGCAATGCCAATTATGAAAGATCATGCAAAAGCTGTAAAAAATGGATTAAAGGATTATAAGGATGAAAAAGATATTGAAAAAATGTGCGTTTCTTGCCACAATCCTAAAAGTCCAGCATTCAAACCATTTAATTTTAAAGAAAAGTGGATAAAAATTCAGCATCCAATACCTGGGAAGAAATAAACTATTAATAAAAAATCCCGTTTAAAAACGGGATTTTTTATTTTTCATAAATTGAGTAAACTAAAAGGTTATTCTACAATTTTAATCCAATCATGTGTGTCTTCGATTTTACCGAATTGAATATCGGTGATTTCATTGTACAAACGGGATGCCAATTCACCGGCTTCTTCAGTTTGAAAATCAATTATTCTATCGTTGAACTCCAATTTATTAACTGATGAAATAACAGCTGCAGTTCCTGTTCCAAATATTTCAATCAAATTTCCATTTGCATATTCAGAATAAACTTCTTCAATTAAAACACGGCGTTCAACAATGTTGTAATTCCATCCTTTAAGAATTGTAATCACGGCATCACGTGTAACTCCGGGTAAAATTGAACCGGTTAGTGGTGAAGTTACAATTTCATTTTTGAATCGTACAAATAAATTCATCGTTCCAACTTCTTCAATAAATTTTTGTTCGACTCCATCTAACCAAAGAACTTGTGAATATCCACGAGCTCTAGCTTCTTTTTGTGCTAGTAAACTTGCGGCATAATTCCCACCGGTTTTACATTCCCCAATACCTTTTCTAACCGCGCGCACATACTTATCTGTTGCAGAAATTGCTATTGGTCTGAAACCTTCAGGGTAATATGGACCTACGGGAGAAAGAATGAATAATAACTTAAATTTTGTTGCGGGACGAACACCGAGAATTGGATCAGTTGCAATTAATAATGGGCGAATGTAAAGTGAGTAATTTTCCTGAGTTGGGATCCAATCTTTATCGATTAAGATAAGTTTATTTAAAAATTGCAAAGCCAAATCTATGTCTACTTGAGGCATACTAAGTCTTGCTGCAGAACGATTTAGTCTTTCAAAATTCTTTTCTGGACGGAATAGAGCAATTTTCCCATCAATTTGTTTGTATGCTTTTAGTCCTTCAAAAATCTCTAAACCATAATGAAAAACCATTGACGCAGGATGCATAGAAAGATTTGCAAAATCAACAATTTTAGGTTCTAACCAACCACCAAGATTTTCATCGTAATCCATTTCAAACATATGTGGAGTGAATAATTTGCCAAATTCCAATTTTTCTGGTAAAACTACTTTTCTCATTTCTTCATCTTTTACTGAAATCATAATTTAACTTCCTTTCTTTTTGAATAAAAAAGCCCAGTGAAAAACTTAACCGGGCAAGTAAAAACAATCCCCTCTTCTACAATAGGACTGCTCATCAATATTTTATCTATAATTATAATCAAGTCTAACTTTCACATTATTGATAGAGAAAAAATAACATTTTCAATACAAAAAAACAATTAATCCTATTTTAATATGGTTATTTTTTTAGTTATGGAGTTCCCAGAATATTGAAGTTGATAGAAATAAACACCTGAACTTAAGTGCTCTACATTAAATTCTATTTCATGTTTGCCAGAAAGGAGCGGTTTATTAATAATTTCATTGATTTGCTGACCAAGTGAGTTGTAAAGCACAAGTTTTACATTTGATAACTGCGAAATTTTGCTTTCAGGAATCGAAAATCGAATGATTGTTGAATTGTTTTCACCCGATTTTGCATTTACAGGATTTGGATAATTTTGTTTTAACTCAAATCTTGCAGGTTGCAAAGATTCATCTTCAAGGTTTGTGAAACTTAATACAGATTTTAATATTTTATTGCGTGTGTCAAAACTTACTGAAGTAACGGCTTTATCAAAAATGAAATTGAAATTTTGATTAGCTGAGCTATTTGTTACAATACAAGTAGAATCAGTTCCATCAAAAAAATTAATGTCAATTTCGATTGGCATCGTAAAAATTCTAGGATTTGTGTTTGTTTGTTGTGTGATATTTAAATTGTATTCGTAGCTATTTGCAGTGTTAAGATGTTTCCAATCAACATAATATTTTGGGTAATTTTCGCCATATATCCATTCTGAAAAGAAATAATTTAGATGTAAGCCTGAAATGCTTTCGGCAATTGCCTGAAAATCTTCGGTTACAGCTACATTATATGCAAATCTGCTATCTGATAAATACGTTCTGAGAATTTCAAAGAACATTTCATCTCCCACAATGCCTTTTAACATGTGCAAAACTACTGCTGCTTTGGCATAAGATCTATCATAATTAAATATCTCGTTAACAGAATTTGGATTTTCCACATAAATCGAACCTTCGGCATATTTAGCATCTGACATATACATTTCAATTCTACTTTGATAAAAAGAATTACCGTAAATGTGACCAAGCCAAACAGCTTCGGAAAAAGTAGCGAATCCTTCATTCAGCCAAATATTTTCCCAATTTGCACAAGTAACTTTATCGCCAAACCATTGATGTGCGAGTTCGTGTGCAACAATCGTTTCTCCATAAGCTCCCATTGAACTTACTGTTTGGTGTTCCATTCCACCATTCCAACCGAATTCTGCATGTCCATATTTTTCATCAAGATAAGGATATTCACCGTAAAGTTCGCTAAATAAAGCGAGCATTGAAGTAGTTTTCTGTAATTGTGAAATTCGTGAAGAAGTTAGGTTTTGTGGGTAATTATAATGAATAACAGGCATTGTTTCATTATTTGTTGTAATAAAATCTTGTTCATAAAGAGCATAATTTGTCATTGCTAATGAAATTAGATAATGTGCAATTGGGTGATGATTTTTCCAATGAAAGCGTTTTTTGTTGTTTGGTAAATCGTCAATTGAAACTAATATTCCGTTAGAAACAGTATAAAAAATCTGGTCTGCAGTAATAATTACATCACTTGAATCCACTTTATCAGATGGAGTATCTTTACAAGGGAACCAATCGCTTGCTCCAAATGGTTCGCTTAAAGTCCAAATTGCAGGATTACTGCCATTCGTACTAAATTCAAAACTACCGAAACCGGAAATTCCTGGGGTTCCGTGATAAAATACTTCAACCGAAAATTCTTGATTTGCATTTAGCGGGGAAAGCAAAGAAATAGTTAGTTTGTCGTTCGAATGTGTGAAAGGCGTATTTAATCCAAGATAATTTACAGAATCTATTGTAAACACAGTTTGCAAATCTAAAAAGAACGAAGAAAAGTTATCGCTTAAAACCCTTCCATCAACTTGAACAACACCAGATAAAGTTTGTGTGTAGTAATCAATATTCAAATTAAGTTTGTAATACGTGGCATCAAAAGAAGCATCGCCTGGATAATTAATTTCTTTTGATTTCATTAATTTTTTCATTGATTGTGTCTTTATTATAGCACATTCGTGTGTTTGAACTTGTGCAATAGCAAGATTACTTGCAAAAATGAAGAGAAATAAAAATTTAAAGAAAAATTTGGCCATTTTTATGCCTTTTTAAGTGGTGAACAAAACTCAGTTAAAACTCCGCAAGTTGATTTTGGATGGATAAATGCAATTTCCATACCGTCTGCACCGATTTTCGGTAATTTATCAATTAAAGTAAAATTTTCATTTTCTAATGTAATAACTGATAATTGAACATCATCTGTGGCAAAAGCGATATGATGTAAACCTTCACCTTTTTTTTCAATAAATTTTGCGATTGGGCTTTCTGAATCGGTAGCCTCAAGTAATTCAATCTTCGAATTCCCAATTTGGAAAAAAGCAGTTTTTACTTTCTGATTTATTACTTCTTCTATTTTGTAACATTTTGTATGAAGTAGTTTTTCATACAAAATTATTGCTTCATCAAGGTTTTTTACCGCAATTCCAATATGTTCAATTTTGCTCGGGTTCATATTTTTTTTTCTTAAAATACTCATATTCAAAATAGGATAAAAGAAAGAATTATTTAAAATGATAATTGAAATATCTTTAAAAAAATCCCCGAAAAATTCGGGGATTTAATTAATAAATATTAATTTTTACTTATTTGTGATCAACTTCTTCATAACCAGTAACCATACCTTTAATATAAGCGGTTAAAGTATGTCCTGTTGTAGTTAAGTAAATATGAGCAATTACAAAGGTCGAAATTAAGAATGCAACTAATGTGTGTAAAATTGCAACGGGTTGAAGAGATTCTAATTGAATTCCAAGAAATTCAGGTTCATTGTAAAAAAGATATAGTGCACCTAAAACTAATTGAAGTGGAATTAAAATTGCAACTAATACAAAATATGCAACTTTCTGCATTGGATTTAATTTTGATTCTGGTGTTTTTTCGGTAGGATGTGGAGCACCTTTGAAAATTCCAGAAATATAGTACATAGTCTGTTCGTAAACGCCTTTCATACCTGGAACATATTGTCTCCATTGTCCTGTTATCATCAACCAGAAAATCCAGAAAATATATAAGCCAATAAGAGATAGACCTAGGTAATTATGATATTCAACTGCGGTAGAAAAGCCGAAAATTGAATAAGTGCCATGAATTTCGAAACCGATTACAGCAAGTGATAAAATGAGGAAGGCTTGTAACCAATGCCATAATCTTTCGAAACGTGTATAAAATAAAACTTTTTGTTTCATATCTAATTTCCTTATTTTCTTTTACTTGCAAAAACTATTCTTAATAATCCGTGACCCAAAACGCCAAAGAAAGTAGCAATTAGAAGGAAATATCCAATAGAATCAAGAGTTGCATTTCTATCTCTACCTGGAATATATAAACCTTCCGATTCTAATTTTGCTAGTCTTCCGCCTTCTGGAACGTGGCATTCATTACATGAAACAGCAGCATCTTTTGGTGAAACCATATGATTGATTCTCCAATAAGCAACTGTACTTACAAAACCATATTTTCCACTGTATGGTAAACCAGCTGCTTTCATACCCGATTCTGAAGCTTTTCCCCAATCAAATTCAGCCCAATATGCACCAGTGCCAGGTTGTCCGAATAATTTTGGAGCAATAAATGTGTTAAGTTCTGAATCATAAATTTGTTTACCAGTAAAAACTTTAACAGGAATGATTTTTGACTTTCCGTCAAGGTAAGAACCATTTAATTGATTCATGACAACTGGTTTTGTTGGATCAATTTTGTCGCCAAAATGAACTTGTTCTGCTGTTCCGTTAAAGAAAACATAATCTGGTTTTACGTTAAGACCAAAAGTAAATTCGCCTTTTTTCTTGTTATAAGTTGGTTCTTTTCCGTGGAATTTTTCAATTTCAGATGGTTTTCTGTTTTCACCAGCTTTTGACCAATCCCATGACATTTTTGTCGGATTTACTTTTGCATATTCAGGAATATGGCAAGTTTGACATGCAATTGTTTCTGTATGTCTGTTTAAGATTGGATTATTATGGATATTAGGTTCATGGCAATCTGTACAGGAAACTCTGTCTTCATTATCGGTTGCCACGATGTAAAGTTGTCCGGTAATATTATGATTTTCAGTTGTGTGGCATTCTGCGCAACGCATATTTGCACCATCAATACCCATATGAACGTCAACTTTTTTTGTTGTTTTGTTCAAAGCTTTTTCTAAATCACCGTGTTTTACGTTATTTCCACCACCACCAGAATAATGACAAGCACCGCAATTTTGGCGTTTTGGAATGCCAACACTTTGAGCAATTTTGTTATAATCTGGAGGAAGGAATTTTACATTATTTTCTGGAAAAACTGTTTCTTCTGTAACAGGATAGCCAGCTTTTGTTGGGAACTTTTTGTAAGTTCCACTTTGATCATGACAAACTAGACAATCGATATTGCTTTTGTTTGTAAAATCAAATTCATTGTTTTCGTATCCATATCCAGCGTGGCAACTTGTACATCTTGCCCAGTTTCCTTGAATAGAAATACAGAAATTGTTAACAGAATTGTACTTTCCGTATTTGTGTTCACCACGTTTTGATTGTGTGTTTGTTTCTGTCCATAACCAGTGTGATGTTTTCATCAAACCTTCGTGTGCTTTGTTATGGCAACTCAAACAAGTTTCAGTAACTTCTTGTGGTGTCTTGAAGTCCTTTTTGAGAACATCAAACTGACTGTGGTCAACCATTGGAACGTGTTTATGAACTAGTGAATTCAAATCGTAGTTGGAAATTTTATCTTGAGCAATTACGTTTGAGAACGCTGCCATAACTACAATAATGAAAACCGCAAAAATCTGATGTAGCATTTTATGTAGCATTTGTACCTCGTTAATTTGTTGATTATAGTTAATTAATACTAAAAATTGATTTTTACGATAATAAGATATGTAAATCTTACTTAAAGTAAAGACACTTATTAAAAAAAAAATTGTTATTTTCATGAAGTTTTAAAAAGGATATGATGAAAAACATTATTAAGATTAGAGAAATTGGCGATTATTTCCTCGAAAAGAAGGATTATGAGCGTGCTTTCTATCTTTATTCTGAAGTTTATAACCAAATTTGGACTGAAATTGCAAATATTCAGAATGGAATAAATAATTTTTCTAGAGAATTTTTATCTTTCACAATTAAAGCCTCAATTGATTTTAGAAAGAATTTTCAATTAAGTGCATTAAATTCAACATTTTTGAGGGAATTTGATTTAGATTTAGACCAATTGCTCAATGAATTTGTGTTTATAATCTTTGGTAGATTACAATCAATCATTTATTCTGATGAAATGATTCATAAATTTACGCAAGCTGTGATTTTTCATGAATTTCTGTTAACATACAATCTATTAATTAATGTTGTTGAAACAAATTGGGTGGCTGTAATTTCAAAATTTACTACTCCAATTTTGGAACAAAAAAGATTAAAAACTTTACTTCCTTTAATTAAAGAACAAGAAGCAAAGAAAATAATCAGCGAACTTGCACCAAAACTGAAAAATAGTGAATGGAATATCTTGAATAATTTGATTTTAGATTATCTTGTTTTGACAAATCAGAGTAATTCTCATTTTTTTAAGGAAATGAGGCAAAATGTCCATAATTATTCTTTCAGATATAAAAATACTTTCTATAAAGAAGAATCAGAAAGTGGGAATAATTACTCTTACCGTAAATACGAACGCCACGAAAAGTATGAAGAAGCTAATTATTCTAATTTTAACTCAAATTCGTATTCAAAATCAGAACAAAAAGAAAATCCTGAAATAATGAGCGAAGAATACAAATCAATTTATTATGGACAAATTCTTGGCTTAAAAGGGAAATTAACAAAAGATGAAGTTCGAAAACATTATATAAAAATAATTTCTCTTTATCACCCAGATAAAGTTTCTGGTTTAGGAAAGGAACTTATTGATTTAGCTGAAAGTAAAACCAAAGAAATTAACCTTGCTTACGAATGGTTAAAGAAACGTTATAATTTTTAATTTTTTGGAAATAATTTGAAAACTAAAACTTTTTCTAAATTGCTTTTTTTACTTCTTTTTCTTCCCTTTTTAAAAAATTATTCTCAAGATTCTACTCAAAGTCAAGCATTTAAAAATAATGTCCCCGAAAATCGGCTATCAATTGGTAAATTACGATCACCAAATAGACCATTAATTTCAAGTTATTATTTAATGGAAGAAGCTAAAAAGGAAAATCCAATTGCTGAACATGTTTTAGGTTTAAGTTATTTGCTTGGCGAAGGTTTTGAATCAGATACCGCAAAAGCAATATTGTGGATTGAAAAAGCCGCCAAATCAAATTTACCGTCAGCTTGTTTTAACTTGGGAATTATTAAAACTAGCGGAATTGGGAAATCTTGGAATCCGTTTGAGGCATACATTTTATTCCAAAAAGCTGCGGAAATGGGAATGCCGGAAGCACAATTTATACTTGGAATTTTGCACTCATATTCTTTAACGGTAAATAAAGATTTACAAACTACATATAATTGGGTGAAAAAATCAGCAAATCAGAATTACAAACCAGCAATTGAAATGCTAAAAGATCTGAATGAAATGGGAATTATTTTCACAGACCAAGAAAATATTATTCCGAAATTAGATAGTTCAGATATTTTTGAAAATTCAAAATACATTCTAAATGAAAATCAATTTGTAGCACAAGGATATCAATTACAATTTATTGATTCAGCTTTCGATTCAGTTTCTTCTAAAAATGATAAAGTAAAGTTTGAAGAATATCTGAAATCAGACAACTCGGATCTCAAGAAAAAATTGGGATTTGATTATTCAATATCTAAAAATGAATTTGAAGAAGATAAAGATACATCCACCAATTTTGAATTAATAGAAAAAGGCGTGTTTAACGGAAGTCCGGAAGCATTAATGATACTTGGAAAAGCATACGAACTTGGTGTGGAAAAAGAACAAGATAGTATAAAAGCAATGTCAAATTACATTCAAGCATTCAGACTTGGTGCCCTAAAAGCTGGTGAAATACTGTTTTCGAAAGTAAACAAGCAAAGTTTTTTTAAAAAATTAGAAAAAGAAATTAAAAATCATAATAATTTTGATGCAATGTACGTTTGGGCAATTATGACAACACTAGGTTATGATTATCAGCTTTCCAAAGAACAAGTTATACAGTTTCTTGAAAAATCGGCTTCTGCACAACATGTCCCTTCAATTTTAGAATTGGGTACAATTTACTTTTCTGGTACATTTGTTGAAAAAAATGAAAAAAAGGCGTTTGAATTTTGGCAAAAAGCTAAAGATTTGGGAAATATTGAAGGTGGAATAAGAATTGCTTTCTCCCGACTTAACTCAGAAAATATTTCTAAAATGGAAAAATCAAACGAACTTAAATTTATTAGAAAAGTTGCAGAAAATGGTTCAGTCTTTGCACAAGCTTTGATGGGATTAATTTTCGAAAAAGGAATATTTGTTGAACAAGATAAAGGGAAAGCTTCAGAATATTACCGATTAGCTGCGTCAAGAGGGAATGAAACAGCTTATCTTTCTCTAAAATCATTGTATGATGAACTTCGTCCAAAAGAAGAAATCTTCCAAATTATTGAAAAATAGACCTAAAATCGCATTAATTTCTTAATATTGAACAAACTATAATTTATCCCAAATCACAAGAAAATTATTTTTCCGACATAATATTTCAATATTCTTTATTTTTAGCTAATAAATAAAACAAATTGGAGAAGAAATGAAAAAAATAGCCATTATAGTACTTTTTTTAAGTATAAACAGTTCGGTTTTCCCGCAATTTTGGCAACCTCAACAAAATCAAGGACAATTAGATGGAGGAATGGGTGTGAATTTTATTGATGGCGAAGCCTTTTACAATATAAGAGTTCGTCCAGAATTTGCATTTGCAAATTGGGGATTAGGTTTGGATTTGAATCTTGAATTTAATTCCGAAGGGTTACGTCCTGAAAATTTTCTTACTTTATCAGATTATCTTTCCATTATTAGGTATGTTCGTTACGGAAGCAAGTCCGAACCAGTTTATGCCAAAGTTGGTGCTTTAGATTATACAACTTTAGGTTATGGAAATATAATGTATATGTACAATAATAGTCCAAGTTTTGATGCAAGAACAATTGGATTGAATACTCAACTCGATTTTGGAGTTGGTGGCGTTGAGCTTGTTTATGGCGATTTTGCTCAAGCCGGAGTGCTTGGTGTTCGCGGTTTTGTACGTCCATTGCAATTTACTGCGTTAAATAATATTCCAATTATTAGCGGTTTAAAAATTGGGGCATCTTTTGCAACAGACTTAAATGAAAATGCAAAAGTTAAAAATGGTATTTATGTCGATTCTACAAGTTCATTTACAACTACTGAACATTTCGATAAACCACAAGTTGTTTCTGCTGATTTAGGATTGCCATTGTTCAAGAATGATTTGCTTGATTGGGAAGTTTATTACACTTATTCAAAAATTATCAATTTTGGTGATGGACAAGCATACGGAACAATTTTAGGTTTGGATTTTAAAGTTGCAACCGTAAATATTAAGTTAGAAAGAACATTAAATAATGCTCAATACTTACCTTCATATTTTAATGCACAGTACGAAATTGAAAGATTTAACTACACAGAAGGTGGTTGGAATTCCAAACTAAAAACTTTGAGTCTTTCTGATGTTTCGGACGCAGATGGTTATTATGGCGGAATATTTGTACGATTACTTGGTGCTTTTGATATAATTGGAAGTTATCAAAGAATGGAAAAGATTGAAAATAGCGGCACATTAACAATGTTTTCGCAAGTTGCACCAGAAAACGCACCTTTCGTTTTACGTGCAGGATACGACAAAGTAAAAATTAAAGATGAAGCAGATATGTTCAAATTAGATGAACGTTCACTTTTCTTTGTTGAAACTGGTTACAAACCTTATCCATTCTTAATTGTGTCGATGGTTTATAATTGGACATTCGCCCCAATCCGTGGAGCAGATGACGAAATATTAGGTTACCAAACACAAAAACGAATTGAACCAAAAGTGTCTTTTGTATATCCTTTTAATTTTTAATTTATCTACGAAATAATAAATTTTATTGATAAAAGCGATTCAGCAATGTGCAAATATCTACAAACTGAATTCTTAAATAGCGTAAAACACTAATTTAGAATATTTAAAAACCTTCTAAAAAACAATTTTTGGAAGGTTTTTTATTTTTAAAAAGGATGGAATTTGTTTAATTCGGATAATAGTCCTTTGCCTGTAAATGAAAGTTGGATTTCAAATTTATTTGTTGATAAAGATAATAATATTTGGTTTGCATTTTATGATAATAATACTGCCGAACAAGGATTAGCTTGCTTTAACGAAAATGGGATAACGAATACTGCAAATAATAATGTACTTCCAACAAGATTTCATCTCGCTCAAAACTACCCAAATCCTTTTAATCCGAGTACGGAAATAAGTTTTTCCATAGCACAAAAAAGGAAATGTGAAACTAATAATCTATAATTCACTCGGACAAGAAGTAGGAACTTTGGTAAACAAACAAATGGAAATAGGTAACCACAGCGTAGAATTCAATGCAGAAAACTTACCTTCGGGAGTATATTTATATCAAATACTTACTTCAAGCAGTTATAGTGAAGTAAAGAAAATGATTCTTCTGAAGTAATCAGATTGTCCCGATTTATCGGGAACTTGCTGGGTAATTGGTAATTCGAAAATTATAAAGTGTGGCATTTCTGTTTTAAAAATTAAGTTGAACTGAAATATTATACCTTCGAAGAACAAGTAACTCGAAGGTAATTCTCTGATTACTCACAATCCCAAAATCCCACAGTCTGAAAAGCCGTTTATGTCTGTCCCGACTTGCTGGTGCCTATATTTTGATTTACCTTAATCTCAACATCATCCTCATTAATAAAAGTTAAAATTGAAAGTCCTATAACAAAAAAAATGGCGAGTGATGACAATGCTATTCTCTGACTTCCACTCAAATAACTCACCAGACCAAAAACTAATGGACCGAAAATTGCCGAACTTTTTCCAAAGAAAGAAAAAAAGCCGAAAAATTCCGTTTTTTTATCAATCGGTGTTAATTTCGACATCAAACTCCGACTTGTAGATTGTGTTGCTCCTAAAACTGAACCTGAAGCCAAACCAACAACATAAAATGAATTTTTCAGGAATTCTGCTTCAGAAATGCCAAATAATTTCGAAAAGTAAATTACAAATTCGCTATTAATATCGCTTGTAATGTAGGCAAATAAAATAATTCCTAACCAAATTGAAAGTGAAAGAATTATTGCTTTTTTTTGCCCGTAGGAATCAGCGATAATTCCGAATAAAATTGAACCAAGTATCGCGGTTGTTTGAACAATTATGAAGAATATTATCAAATCAATTTGAGAAAAATTTAGTGTAGTGGAAGCGTAATTTCCAGCAAAAAAAATAACAGTGTTAACTCCTTCAATATAAAAAAAGAATGAAAGCAAAAACAGCGAAAGAGTTTTGTATTGCGGAAGATTGTGTATAGTATTTGAAATTCTTTCAAAACCAATTTTGAGAAACGATTTATCAATTTTTACAGATTTTCGGCTATCTTTTATGTAAATAAAAAGTGGTAGAGAAAAAACGAGAAAAAATAAAGCTGAAATTGGAAAAGTTTCAACAATCATATTTTTCTGAATAAATGGAAAGGCGATTGCAAGTGTGATTAACGAACCTAAATATCCCATTGCAAAGCCGTAACCGCTAACTCTACCAAAATTTTTAGGTTCAGTAATTTCGGGTAGAAAAGAATCGTAAAAAACTAGACCAGATTCAAAACCAATATTTGCAATTACAAATAATGTTAAACCTAAAAGAATATCTCCACTTTTTACAAAATATAGATTTGCAGTTGCAATAATACTTAATAGTGTAAAAAAAAGTAGAAATCGTTTCTTCCCGGCTGAATAATCTGCAATTGCTCCAAGCATTGGAGAAAGTATTGCGGTGATAATCATTGAAATTGAAATTCCTAAACTCCAATAAAAATCGCCAATTGAATTTCCCTCAGCAACTACATTTTTGAAGTAAACAGCATAAATTAATGTAACAACAACAATTGAATACGATGTGTTTGCAAAATCAAATAACGTCCAATAAAAGATATTTTTCGATTTTAAGTTCACTAATTCTTTGAAGGTTGAGTTTTTGGCATAGTAGTATCAATTAAACCACGACCAATCTTGTGCAATTGTTTGGAATTTTTTAATTCAATAAGAATTGAATCTAAAATTCCGTTGATAAATTTTCCACTTTTGGAAGTGCTAAATTCCTTTGAAATGTCAATCATTTCATTTATTGTAACTTTTGGTGGAATTTCTTCGAAGTACATAATCTCGGCGATTCCCATTCTAATTAATATTCTATCGATAAGAGCAATTCGAGTTAAATCCCAATTTGAAGCTTTTTCTTCAATCATTTGATCAATTAAATCGCGATAACGAATTACTATTTTCACTAAATTCTGACTGAATTCTTTTTCATTTTCACTTTCCATATCCGAGTAAAAAGTTGCTAAAAGTTCGTTCAGTGAATCTGGGTTTATTTCCACAGCATACAAAACTTGAAGAGTTTTTTCTCTTCCTATTCTTCTTTTTGATTTTATTTTTTTCACAATTACCTTTTTCTTACAATTTCGCCAAATCTACCAGAAAAACTTGATTCACCGATATAAATATTTTTCATTCCACGCATTTGCATAAGCCTTCTTTCTGCTAATTCATTTGCAGCAGCCAAAGTCGAAATGTCTTCTTTTTTTGAATAATCAATTACATTGCAAAGTGTGTCATAAATTGTTTCTGCTTGTCGCAAAGCTCTATCTTGTCTGTAGCCTTCAAGTTCATTTGCAACATTTATTAAACCGCCAGCATTTATTACAAAATCGGGGGCATAAAGTATATTTTTATTTTTCAATAATTTGGCATCATTTTCGGGATTTGCTAATTGATTATTAGCAGCGCCAGCAATGATTCCAAAATGCATTTTTTCAATCATTTCGGAATTAATAATTCCACCCAAAGCACAAGGCGTAAAAATATCGGCTTCAACTGAGTAAATTTCTTCGGGTTTTACTACGTGGGCTTTTACAGATGAGACAATTCGTTTCAATTTATCTTCATTTTTATCAGTAATTATGATTTCAACTCCTTCGTGAGCAAGATGTTCAACCAAATATCGAGCAACATTTCCAGCACCTTGAATTGCTATTTTTTTCCCGCGTAATGTATCGCTTCCCCATTGTTTTTTCACCATAGCTTTAATTCCAACAAAAACACCATACGCAGTAACGGGCGAAGGATCACCAGAACCGCCAAGTGCTTTTGAAATTCCAGCAACGTATTTTGTTTCCATTCTCACAAGTTCCATATCTTTAACATCGGTTCCAACATCTTCAGCTGTAATATATCTTCCTCCAAGACTTTCTACGTATTTTCCGAAAGTTCTGAAAAGAAGTTCGTTCTTATTCGTTTTCGGGTCACCGATAATTATAGCATTTCCACCACCAAGATTTAATCCAGAAATTGCAGCTTTGTATGTAATTGCACTTGAGATTTGTAACCCATCTTTTAAAGCACTTTGCATTGATAAATACGGAAGCATTCTTGTGCCACCAATAGCTGGACCAAGTGTTGTATCGTGAATGGTGATTATTCCTCGTAAACCAGAGTGTTTGTCTGAAAAAATAACCATTTGTTCGTGGTTGTTTTCTTCGAGCATTTCAAATTGAAACATAACTTACCTAATATTGAGAAAATGTTTTGCAAAATGCAAAAAAAGGCTGAAATAGAAAAGGATAAGAATTCTAAAACTGGAATCAGATTGATAAGTTTGTCAATAAAACTGATTTTAAATCAAATTATTTTTAATCTCTTCCTCTAAATCAATTTTTTGTAGATGTTGAATTTTCTTTCCTAAAAACAATTCTGCAACAGTTCTAAATTTTTCGGGTAAATCAGAAACAAAGTATAAATCTTCACCTTTTGCGGCAGAATCATTCAACAAATTGCGTGCTTGAAGATGTTCTCTAACCTCAAACGATGCTGCAATTCCAGAATCAATTAGCTTAACTTTATCTCCAATTGCTTCTTGAATAACATCATGAAGTAAAGGATAATGAGTGCAACCGAGAATTAGACTTTCGATTTCTTTCTCTTTCAATTCCTTTAGATATTCCTTGGCCACAAGTTTTGTCGCTTCTGTATTTAGCCAACCTTCTTCGGCAAATGGTACAAAAAGTGGACATGCTTTTTCAAAAACTTTTGACTTTTTATCAAATTTCTTAATTTCTTTTGAATATGCTTTGTTGTTTACGGTTGCATAAGTTCCGATTACACCAATTTTATTATTTGCTGTTTCTTTTAAAGCCATTTTTGCACCTGGAGTTATCATTCCAATTATTGGAAGATTAATTTTATCTCGCAAAACTTGAAGTGCAACAGAAGAAACTGTATTGCAAGCAACAACAATTAATTTTACATTTTTTTTCAACAGAAATTGAGCATCCTGAAGTGCATATTCAATTACTGTCGCATTTGATTTCGAACCATAAGGGACGCGAGCAGTATCTCCAAAATAGACAATATTTTCGTTCGGAAGGAAGCTTTTTATTTGTTTTACTACTGTTAATCCACCAATTCCCGAATCAAAAACTCCGATTGGGTTCGATTTTGTCATAAAATGCATTAATTATCCTCTAAAAATTTGTTGATTTCTTTTTCAATTTCAAATGCAACTGCATCTTTTATTAAATTCAGAACTTTTTTTCTGTCTCGCTGAAGAATATAAAACGAATCGATAACTTTATCACCTTGTGTTGAAATTTTTGCGAAGAAAATATCTAGTTCAAGATGGTTAAGAATTGAAGTAATTTTATAAAGCAATCCGATTTTGTCGTTTGCGCTGATATCGATTATTGTGTATTTGTGGTGTTCGATAAAAGTAACTTTTACGGCATCCTTTTTCCAGAAAAATTTCTTCTCTAATCGTTTCCAGCGAGAACGTGTATTTTTAAATTCCCTCGAAATTACAAGTTCATTATTTACTGCAGCGGAAATGTCTGATTTCAGTTTTTCATATTTTGAAATCTCAAGTTGTTTGTGTGTCTGAAAATCGGTGATGTGAAAACTATCGATTACAATTCCATCTTCGCGAGTAAATATTTTTGCATTATTAATATTTGCATCGTTTATCGCAAATGCTCCGCAAAGTCGGGAAAGTAGCGAATTAAAATCTTTTGTAATTACAGTTACGTTTGTGTAATCGTCATTTTCTTTGAAAATTATTGAAACTTTTGAATCATTATTTATTTCTTTTATGTGCTGGCTAATTTCTTCTTCAGAAAAATCTTTCAAATAATTAACATCATCAATTGAATGAAGATGTTTTTCCATTTCCTCATCATTTTTCTCTATCAATTTTTCTGTTAATTTCTTATGATGAGATTGAATTAAGTCTTCGGGTGAAATTTTTTCTTCGAGCAATATTCTTACTTTATCATAAAGTTCAAATAGTAAATCAGCTTTCCAAGATGTCCAAACTCTGGGATTTACAGCTGATAAATCTGCATAAGTTAATAAATAAAGATGGTCGAGCGATTTTCGTGAAGGGAAAATAGATATAAATTGGTCGAGAATATATGGGTCGTTCAAATTTCTTCGGAAAGCAGTTTGTTCCATTGTAAGGTGATGACGCACAAGAAACTTGGTTATTTTTACGCTGTAATCGTCGAAACCTAAACGATACATAATTGTTTCAGTAATTTCCGCTCCAATTATTTCGTGGCTTTCAACATCAATTCCTTTCCCAATATCGTGCAAAAGTGTGGCAAAAAAGAGCAAATTTTTACGTTTTAATCCAAAAAATATTTTAGAAAGATGACTGTTTTCGTGAATTAGATTTTCAAGTTTCGCTATTGCAACAATTGTGTGTTCGTCAACTGTGTAACTATGGTAAACTCCAGGTTGAAATTTCCCAATAATTCCATTCCATTCGGGAATAAAAATACGTAGAATTCCCATTTCGTTCATCAACCGCAAAGTTGAACCAATATTTTGCTCGAGATTAAAGATTTCCTTAAAATATTTGGCACTGAATTTACTAACTGAAACTGAAGATTTAAGTAAGTTTGAAGCATCTATAATTTGTGTACGTAATCCGTGAGAAAATCTCGCAGAATATTTTCCGCGCAAATAAAATGCTTTAACAATCTCAAAAAGTTCTAAAGTTTCGCTTCCATCGTAATAAATAATTCCATTTTTCAGTCTGAAAGTAGTGTCAATTTCGGTGAACAACATTTCGGGTAAAGTGTCGTTTTCATATACTTGGCATTTCTTAATTATCGTTTTTAGGAATCGATTTTGTGTTGTTGTTGCCTCAAAATAATCATTCATAAATAACTGAAAATTGGAATTATACTGAGCAATACTTTTAGCTAAAAATTCTTGCATTTCAAAAGTTAGTCGATCTTGCAATTGATTTGTAATTATGTGCAAAATATGGCGAATAGATAAAAGAAATTTGTATTTTTCAAATATTTTATTTAGTTCGTTTTTGCTATAAGAATCATCTTTTAGTAGGGAATTAATAAAATTTTCAATTTGAGTATTTTCTTTCCCTAAATCAATTGATTCAATATTTTGGATTGTATAAATCCACTCGGCAATGTGCAAATCGCGTAAACCACCAGCTGAATATTTTACATTTGGTTCAAGATATTTTGGAGAATTTCCGAATTTCTTTTCTTTTTTTTGGATATCATCAATTAGTTTGTTTGTAATATCGGTAATTATTTCTTGTGTAAGTTGAATTTTAAGAATTTCCCAAAGTTTATGAAAATACTTCTGCTCGCCAACAAGAAAGCGAGTTTCAAACAATTGTGTATAGGAATTCAAATCTTGTTTCAAAAAATCATCAATATCCGAAAAAGTTCGGACTGTGTGACTAATTTCAATTCCGCTATCCCACAAAAATTTGATTATTTGCGAAATATTTTGATTTGATTGTTCATCAAATTCATCAGAAAGGAAAATAATATCAATATCAGAAAAAGGCGAAAGTTCCATTCTGCTGAAACTTCCGGTTGATAAAATTGCAAAATTCCCAGAATAAAGAGAAAAGGCTTCCGAAATGTATTTTTCATTCAACTTAGTAAAATTGATTGAAAAATCAATTGGATTTTCAAAAATTGATTGAATATTGAATAATTTTAGCTTTTCGTCTTTATACATATTTTCCTAAAAAGAAAAGGTTGTTTCAAGAAATTATAGAAACAACCTAATTATTATTTTAATTTCTCGAATCTTGCTTGGAAAAATCTTAAGTATTTTGGTTCATAAACCATTCTTAAGCCTTTTATAGAATTTCGATTTTCAAATACTTCAGCAATCGATTCAACTGCGACATCAATATGGGCTTGTGTGTAAACTCTTCGTGGCATTGTTAAACGAACTAATTCAAGTTTTGGATAATGATGATTTCCAGTTTTTGGATCGCGGCCCGCTGAAACAATCCCACGTTCCATACTTCGCACACCTGAATCAATATAAATTTCAGTAGCAAGAGTTTGTGCAGGGAAATTATCCTGAACAATGTGAGGTAAGAATTTTTTGGCGTTCAGAAAAACTGCATGTCCGCCAATTGGTTTTACAATTGGAATTCCATATTCTTCTAATTTTTGTCCGAAATATTCAACTTGGCCTATTCTCGCACGAATTGTGTCGAATTCCACCATTTCTTCAATTCCGCGTGCCATAGCTTCCATATCTCTTCCCGCCAAACCGCCATAAGTGTGTAAACCTTCGTAAACAACAACCATATTACTTGCTTCTTCGTAAACATGTTTATCTTTTGTCGCAAGAATTCCGCCAATGTTTACCATCAAATCTTTTTTCGCACTAACCCAAATTCCTTCGAAATATTCCATCATTTCAAAAAGAATTTCGCGGATAGTCTTTTTCAAATAACCTTTTTCGCGAAGTTTGATGAAATAAGCATTTTCAACAGCACGAGTTGCATCCATCCAAAGACGAATTTTGTGTTTTTTTGCGAATTCAAAAACTTCTTGTAGATTTTTCATCGAAAAAGGTTGTCCGCCAGCCATATTTACTGGACCAGCCATACTGATATAAGCAATTTTACTTGCACCAACTTCTTTAACAAGTTTATCAAGTTTTTTTAGGTCAATATTTCCCTTGAACGGATGTTCAATTTCTGGATCGTGAGCTTCGTCAATAATAACATCAACAAAAGTTGCTCCAGACAATTCTTGGTGAAGTCTTGTTGTCGTAAAATACATATTGCCAGGAACATAATCGCCTTGTTTAATAAGTATTTTGGAAATAATATGCTCAGCTGCACGACCTTGATGAGTTGGAACGAAATATGGCATTCCATAATATTCAGCAACTTTGCTTTCGAGATGGTAAAAATTTCTACTCCCCGCATAAGCTTCATCGCCAAGCATCATTCCAGCCCATTGATAATCGCTCATTGCGTTTGTGCCAGAATCGGTTAATAAATCGATGTAAACATCTTCAGATTTCAATAAAAATGTGTTGTAGCCAGCTTCTTTAGCGGCTTTTTCTCTTTCTTTTTTGCTTGTCATTTTGATAGGCTCAACCACTTTGATTTTGAATGGTTCAGCCCAACTTTTTTTGATATTTTTTTTATCGGACATTTTTTCTCCAATATTGTTTTATTATAAGATTTTTTCTTGTTTGTGTTCGGCAATAATTGTTGATGAAATTCCACCGCGAGTATTGAATTTTGCGGTTAATTTCATATATCTTGGGTTTAACACTTGTACTAAATCATCTAAAATTTTATTTGTTACAGCCTCAAAGTAAATTCCATCATTACGGAAAGAATTTAAGTAATATTTGTATGATTTTAATTCCACACAAAGTTTGTCGGGAATATATTCAAGAATTAGAGTAGCAAAATCTGGTAAACCAGTTTTTGGGCAGACTGATGTAAATTCTGGTGCAGTGTGTTCAATAGAATAGTTTCGTTCGGCATTGGGATTATCAAAAACATCCAATATTTCTTTTTTGTTATCCATTTGTTTCCATATTAATTTAATTTTATGTGAAAAAATAACAAATAGTACGACAAATATTAAACTCTGTTTACATTTCTTCTAAATAATTCATAACTGATTCTCTTACTTCTAATTCTGTCCACTTACTTGTTAAATCTTGCCATTCTCAAATAGCTTTTTTTCCCACTGATAATACATATTGGGATGGATTCTATACTTTTTGCAAATTTCAGTTACTGTGATTTCTTT
>DYSW01000059.1:4657-5838 GCA_020726285.1 Melioribacter roseus | reverse complement strand
CCCATATAAACTGCTTCACGAGCAATTCCATAACTATTTAAGAAGAGTGAAACAAATACGGAAATTGCAAGAATTACCAAAAATTGGAATGTATCTTTCCAATAGTAAGGTTCTGCAAATTTTCTGAATTCATGTAAACGAACTAATCTAAAAAGATCAGCTTGTAACGAACGGCGTTTTAGATATGTTAATATATTCATAATTTGTACTTATTTTTAATTTTTGAGAAGTGTCAAAATAAGACACGCAACTATTATTAACCAGAAAAATCTTTTAAGTAATTCAGCACCGATAGTTTATCAATGTAAATTAACTGTTAATTTGTTACTCGCTTAAAGGATTTCGCAATACAACGGGTTTAATTTTTTTCCCTTTTACTCGTAAATTCAACATTTCAACGAATAACGAAAACGCCATCGAAAAGTATATATAACCTTTTGGAATATGTTGTTCTAAACCTTCGGCAATTAATGTAATTCCGATTAGCAACAAAAAACTTAAGGCTAACATTTTAATAGTTGGGTGTTGATTAACAAAGTTGCTGATTTTACCAGAAAGGAAAAGCATAAAAATAACAGCAATAATTACCGCAGTTATCATTACCCAAACTTGATTTGCCATGCCAATTGCCGTAATTACTGAATCGAGTGAAAAAACAATATCAAGTAAAATTATTTGTACAATTACCGAAGCAAATGAATTTTTAATTTTGTAATTAGCTTCGCCTTCTTCGCCTTCTAATTTGTCGTGTATTTCATGAGTACTTTTTGTTAAAAGGAAAATTCCTCCCAAAATTAGTATCAAATCTTTTCCTGAAATCTCATTTCCGATAATTGAAAACAAAGGAAAAGTTAGTTTCATCAACCAAGTTAACGAAAGTAACAATAAAACTCTGGTTAGCATCGCTATTGATAAACCTGTAATTCTTGCCCTTTCCTGTTGATCTTTTGGCAATTTGCCCGTTAATATCGAAATAAATACAATATTATCTATTCCAAGTACAATTTCCAGTAAAACTAAAGTTAAGAGCGATACTATAATTTGAACATCAAACGCCATGATTTTTCCTTATTTATAAATGTTTTTTTTGATGAGCAATATTTATTTTTTTTTCATACTATCAAGAAAACTAAAATATTGTGTAAAGTTTTACAATTATTGTTTTTAAAAGCATATAAATG
>DYSW01000059.1:0-4557 GCA_020726285.1 Melioribacter roseus | reverse complement strand
AAATTAATGTAAATTAATGTAAATTTGTGCACAAAAATTTATAGATAAAAATGACAGAAAACCAAACACCTAAAACGGACGGAAATTCTTTCCCAAAAGATAAAAAAAAGTATTATCGTCCACGCCGAAGAGTTGATACTCCACAGAAAAAAGAAAATAGAAGAGAAAACACAAATTACGAGGCGAAATTATCTTTTAACTGGCTTAAAAAAATATCGGTAATTGTTCCTCTATTCAACGAAGAGGAATCGCTGAATCCGTTGTATTTTGAAATAAAAAAAGGTTTAGCAAAACTTGCTTGCACTTACGAATTAATTTTTGTTGATGATGGAAGCTCGGATAATTCCTTAAATGAAATTAAACGATTAGCCAAACTCGACCCACGAATTAAATATTTCAGTTTCAGAAAGAATTATGGAAAATCAACCGCACTTAACGTAGGTTTTGAAAATTGTGAAGGCGATGCAGTTATTACTTTGGACGCTGATTTGCAAGATGATCCCAACGAAATATCAAATTTAGTTGCAAAACTGAATGAAGGTTGGGACTTAGTTTCAGGCTGGAAGAAAAAACGATTTGATCCGCTAATAAAAAGACAATCATCAAAATTTTTTAATTATATGACCCGATTAACATCGAATGTAAAAATTCACGACTTTAATTGCGGATTAAAAGCATATAAAAAAGAAGTTGTAAAAAATCTTTACATTCATGGGGAATTACACCGATACATTCCAGTTTTGGCAGCCGAAAAAGGTTACAAAGTAACCGAAATTATTGTTAAACATCAAGCCAGAAGATACGGCAAAACCAAATTTGGAATTTCGCGATTCTTTTATGGATTTGTTGATTTATTAACAATTCAGTTGATTACAAAATACGCCTCTCGTCCACTGCATCTTTTTGGAATGATAGGAAGTTTTTCATTCATTATCGGCTTTGGAATTGAGGCAATTCTTACTTGGCGTTGGCTTTTTGAAAATATGTCGCTCAGTAATCGTCCACTTTTATTGCTCGGTTTGCTGTTGATGATTGTTGGAGTTCAATTGTTTGCAATTGGATTGCTTGGCGAACTATTTGTACACAAATTTGGAAATCAACATATTGTAGAAATAAAAGAACAAAAATAGAAAAATGTCAAAAATCATTTTTCTTTCCACTGCTTTTCCTTTCCGAGGTGGAATTTCAAATTTCACCTCACTTTTTTATAATCAACTTTCGCAAACAAATGATGTTTCTGTAATTACTTATAAACGTCAGTATCCTAAATTACTTTTTCCAGGCAAATCTCAAATAGATTATAATAATACCACAGATAAAATTCCCACAAAACAACTAATTGATTCTATAAATCCAATTAATTGGATAAAATTGGCGAAGAAGGTTTCTGATGAAAATCCAAAAATTGTTATAATTAGCTATTTTATGTGGTTTTTTGCGATAAGTTTTTATTTTATTGCCAAGCAAACTCGACAAAAAAATAAAACAAAAATTATCATTTTGGCTCATAATGTAATTTCGCACGAAAGCCGATTTTTTGAAAAGTATCTTACAAAAAGGCTTTTTTCTATTGCTGATGAAATTATTGTTATGTCAAAAGCAGTTCAATTCGATTTATTTTCCATCTACCCAAATATTAATTCAAAATTATTATTTCATCCAGTTTATACAAACTTTGGAGAAATAATTGATAAAAACATGGCTAAAACCAAAATTAACTTACAAACCGAAAGAATAATTCTCTTTTTTGGTTTTATTCGAGAATACAAAGGGCTAGATGTTTTGATTAAATCCATGAAGTTCCTAACTGATTTGAAAATTACATTGTTAGTCGCTGGTGAATTTTACACAGATTCGGCGTTTTACCTAAATTTAATTTCTTCTGAAAAACTTGAAAATATTGTATTTCGAAGTGATTTCATTCCCACAGACGAAGTGAAATTCTACTTTTCTGCTTCAGATTTGGTGATTTTACCATACAAATCAGCAACACAAAGTGGAATTGCACAAATCGCAAATAATTTTCTAAAACCAATTATTGCCACAAATGTTGGTGGCTTATCAGAAGCTATTCAGCACGGCAAAACTGGTTTTGTAGTCGAAAGTGAAAATCCAACACAACTTGCAGAGGCAATTCGAAAATTCTATATAGAACAAAAAGAGACCGAATTCCGAGATAATATTAAAAACGAATTGAAAAATTATTCGTGGGAAAGTTTCACAACTCAGTTTGAAGAAGAAATTAATTCACTTTTGCGAGTAACAAGTTGAAAAATGTTTTGATAATAACATATTATTGGCCACCAGCCGGCGGTGCTGGTGTTCAACGAGTTCTAAAATTTGCAAAATATTTGCCACAATTCGGTTTTAGACCAATAATTTTAACTGTCCCAAAACCAGATTCACCCGTAGATGACGAAACTTTGCTGAAAGATATTCCCACTGAAGCAAAAGTTTACAAAATAAGTGGTTTTGAGCCATTTTCTCTTTATAAAAAATTCACTGGCAAGAAAATTGACGAAAAAATTCCCGCCGATATTCTTCAGAAATCAAGTAAATCTATAAAAGAGAAATTGGCAAGTTGGATTCGTTTCAATGTTTTTATTCCCGATGCAAAAATTGGCTGGTATTTCAGAGCGGTAAAATATGGATTGGAGATTATTCAAAAAGAACGAATTGATATTATTTTCAGTTCTGGTCCGCCACACACAACCGCATTAATTGCAAAGAAATTAGCTAAAATTACAAGAATAAAATGGGTTGCAGATTTCCGTGATCCGTGGTTGGAAATTGTTTATTATCAACAGATAAAAAGAAATCGCATTACTTTGGCAATTGATAAACATCTTGAAAAATCAGTTTTAAGACAAGCTGATTTTGTTACAACTGTAAGCGAAGATATTAAATTGCTTTTACTTGAAAAAGGTGCAAAAGTTGTAAAAGTAATCGAAAACGGTTTTGACGAAAGTGATTTTGGGTTTTCTGCATCTGAAAGAAATACTAAAAATGAATACTTTACAATTGCTTATACTGGCGGAATGTCAGTCGATAGAGTTCCGTTTACTTTTCTTCAAATTCTACCTCGCTTTGTTGATGAGATTTCCTCGCAAATCAGATTTGTTTTTGCTGGGAAATTTTGTTCTGAATTTGTAAATGAGATAAATCGGCTAAAAATCAGTTATTTGTTCGAAATTCAAAATTTTGTAACTCATCAAGAATCAATAACAATTCTGCAAAATAGCGATGCACTTTTACTTGTCGTTAATAATGTGCAAAACAATTTGGGAATTGTAACTGGAAAAATGTATGAATATCTGGCAGCGAAAAAGCCGATTTTAGCAATTGCTCCGACAAAAGGTGATGCAAGCAAAATATTAACTGAAACAAAAAGTGGCAAATCAATTGATTATTCTGATGAAGAAGAAACATTCAATTTGTTGTCAGAATTTTATTCTAATTGGAAAGAAGGGAAAAATACATTCTCTTTCGATTCAAATTATCATACAAGAAAGAATAAAACAGCTGAATTGTCACAAATATTTATGGAATTATTAAAATGAAAATAGCAACAGTTATTGGCGCCCGTCCTCAATTCATTAAAGCAGCAGTTATTAATCGAGTAATAAATCGTACAAATGGAATAGAAGAAATTATAATTCACACTGGGCAGCATTACGATGAGAATATGTCGAAAATCTTTTTTGATGAACTCGAAATTCCAAAACCGAATTACAATTTGGCAGTCGGCTCCGGTTTACACGGAAAACAAACCGCAACAATGCTCGAAAGAATTGAAAATGTCTTAATTTCAGAAAAACCAGATTTATTGCTCGTTTATGGCGATACAAATTCCACAATTGCTGGAGCTTTGGCTGCAACAAAACTTCACATAAAAGTTGCTCATGTTGAAGCTGGTTTGCGTTCCTTCAACAAAAAAATGCCCGAGGAAATTAATAGAATTTTAACCGATTCAATTTCCGACATACTTTTTGCTCCAACACAAAATGCACTGAATTTGCTAAAATTGGAAAATCATTCAAAAAATTCGTTCTTTACTGGGGATGTTATGTTCGATTCGATTTTACATTTTTCTGCAATTACCGAAAAAGAACCCGAAATAAGTAAAATTATCAACGAAGATTACTATTTGGCAACAGTCCATCGTGCTGAAAACACAGACGACAAGCAACGATTGCAAGCGATATTTGATGCATTTTCTCAAGCTGATAAAAAAGTAATATTGCCTCTTCACCCGCGTACACAAAAATTGATAGAAGGAATAAATTTCAATGAAAATGTTAGAATTATTGAGCCAATTGGTTATTTAGAAATGATAAATCTGATCAAAAATTCAAATAAAATCCTTACAGATTCTGGTGGATTACAAAAAGAAGCATTTTTTATGCAAAAACCATGTATCACTTTGCGAGATGAAACTGAATGGGTAGAAACATTGCAAGGGAATTGGAATTTTGTGGTTGGCGCAGACACCGAAAAAATACTCGAAAAGCTAAAAAACAATCACTTCTCAGAACAAAAATCACATTTCGGCAATGG
>DYSW01000058.1 GCA_020726285.1 Melioribacter roseus | reverse complement strand
ATAATGTTCAGAATATTTCCATTAATTTTCTCTTTTATCCAATATTTGCCGAAAGGATTTCAGGCTGTTCTTGCAGATATGTAAAGAAGGGTTTGATGGACTCAAAAACATGAAAGAAATTTAAAATAACAAGCGAAAAATGTTTAATAATAGCCAAATAATTTAAAAATATAAATTTGTTGTTATTGTGCGTCTCTATATTTTTACTTCACCAACAATTAATTGTAAAAACCAAATAACAGGTGATTTTATGATAAAACCCAAATTTCTTTTCCTTCTTCAAATAATATTATTTATTAGTATTACAGAAATGTTTTCGCAAACTCCTCCGTTTCTTGATCCAAACCTTTCCCCACAAGATAGGTTGAACGATTTACTACCGAGAATGACTCTTGATGAAAAAATTGGACAAATGACACAGCCCGATCATGCAGCTATTCAAAATCTTAATGATGTTACAACATTATTTATTGGTTCAATTTTAAGCGGTGGCAGTTCCGATCCTTCAAGCGGTAATTCTCCGCTCGATTGGGCAAACTTGTATGATTCATTTCAAACGAAAGCTATGCAAACAAGATTGCAAATTCCAATAATTTATGGTGTTGATGGTGTTCATGGGCATAGTAATGTTATTGGAGCAACAATTTTTCCTCACAATATTGGCATTGGTGCCACAAGAAATCCTTCATTAGCTAAAGAAATTGCAAAAATTACAGCTAAAGAAATTGCAGCAACTGGTATTGATTGGACATTTGCACCGTGCGTTGCAGTTCCAAGAAATGAACGATGGGGAAGAACGTACGAAGGTTACGGAGAAACGCCCGAATTAGCACAAATGTTTGGTGGAGTTTTTGTTGCTGGTTTGCAAAATGATTCTTTAAACTCGCCAACAAGCATTGCCGGTTGCGCCAAACATTATATGGGCGATGGCGGAACAACGAATGGAATTGATCAAGGAAATACAGAAGTAACCGAAGCAGAGTTAAGAGCAATTCATCTTCCAGGTTATCTTGAAGCAATTGAAAACAATGTTCTAACAGTTATGTCTTCCTACAGCAGTTGGAATGGACAAAAAATGCATGGAAATCACTATCTTCTTACAGAAGTATTGAAGAATGAATTAGGTTTTGCCGGTTTTGTTATTTCAGATTGGGCGGGAATTGACCAATTGCCAGGTGATTATCACTCTGATGTTGTTGAATCAATTAACGCTGGCGTTGATATGATTATGGTTCCGAATGAATATCAAACATTTATTACTGAGCTGAAATCTGCAATTACAAATAATGAAATTTCGATGGAAAGAATAGATGATGCTGTTAGCAGAATTCTTTTAGTAAAATTTCAACTTGGTTTGTTTGAAAATCCGTACTCAGATAGAGCATTACTTGCTGAAGTTGGTAAAATAGAACACCGAAATGTTGCGAGACAAGCTGTTCGAGAATCACTTGTTTTGCTTAAAAAAAATGATAATGTTCTTCCACTTCCAAAATCTGGTTCAAAAATACTTGTTATTGGTGAACACGCCAATAATATTGGGTTGCAATGTGGTGGTTGGACAGTTCAATGGCAAGGTGCAAGTGGTAAAGTTACTGAAGGAACCACAATTCTTGAAGGGTTGCAAAAGGTAGCCGCTTCTAACGAATATGTTTTTTCTCAAAATGTAAATTTTACGCAAACTGATGCTGATTATGCTATTGTTGTTATTGGTGAACAACCTTATGCTGAAATGTTTGGAGATAGAGATAATCTTGAACTTGAATCGGCACAAATTAATATGATTAGAAAATTAAAAAATATGGGAATACCCATTGTAACAATCCTAATTTCTGGTCGCCCGATGCTAATTAATTCAGTGCTTCATAATTCTGATGTATTTGTTGCTGCTTGGTTGCCAGGAACAGAAGGCGATGGAATTGCGGAAGTATTGTTTGGCGATTTTCAGCCAAAAGGTATTTTACCAGTCAGTTGGGCAAAATCGATGTCGCAAATTCCTATAAACTATGGAGACACAAATTACGAACCACTTTTTCCTTATAATTTTGGAATTAATTCACTCGCCAATTCCGAAGTTGGTTCAAATCCAGTATTACAATCTGCAATAGTTACAGAAGATGGTATTCATGTTGAATTATCATTCAATAAATCAATGGTAAATAGTCAAAATACAAATGCTACTTTTCAATTGATTAAAAACGGGACAACTCAAGTTGGCGTTTCAAGCTTCGTAGTTTCTGAAGCAAATGAAAATGTTCTTGTTCTTGCTTTATCTGAAAGAATGAGCAAAGGAGATGTTGTTACAATTTCGTATCAATCTGGAAATTTAAAATCTGCGGATGGTGGAATTGTTGATTTTTTCTCAAATTTCGAAATAATTAACTTTTTGAATTACATTGCTGGTATAAATATTTTGCCAGGTAAAGTTGAAGCCGAACATTTCTCTGATATGTTCGGCACTTAAACTGAAGCAACAACTGATGTTTGTGGTGGAATTAATGTCGGCTGGATTGATTCTGGTGATTGGTTGGAATATGAATCCGACATTCAACACGCGGGAACTTTTTTTGTAAATCTTCGTGTTGCAAGCCAAAATGGTAGTGGAAATGTACAATTTCAATCAAATGGAAGTACGCTTTTTTCTAAAACAATAAATTCAACTAGTGGATGACAAAATTGGACAACTATTTCTGGTGTTGCAAATCTTACAAAAGGCGAGCAAACAATTAAAATATTAGCAACTTCAGGCGGTTTTAACTTAAATTGGTTTGAATTAGTTGCCATTACTGATTTATAAGATAATTCTGAAATAGTTGATGATTTTCAGTTATTTCAAAACTATCCAAATCCGTTTAACCCAAAAACTAAGATTAAGTTTTCAATTCCAAAAGCAGCAGATGCGACAAAAAATGTTAGATTGGTTATCTACAACACTCTTGGGCAACAAATTGCAGAATTAATAAATCAATCACTTCCAAATGGCTTTTATGAAGTAGAGTATGATGTAGAAAATGCAGATGGAAAGGGAAGTATTCTTCTGAGCGGGATTTAGTTTTACACTTTGTAAATTGCAGAAAAGTCCATCACAAAAAAAATGACATTGCTTAAATAATACTTTCCAAATTCCTCAAATTACAAAATCAAAAAGAAGAGAAGTTATCTTTATATTATTTGATAACTTCTCGAAAAGTGAACTTTTATTTCAACTCAAATTTTGCTTGAAGTAAATCATATTTATTAGAAGAACTTCCAACAAAAAGATGAAAATCTCCTGGTTCTGCATTATAATTCATACTAATATCATAGAATTTCAAATCATCAACACTTATTTCGAAATGTACAATTTGCGTCTCACCTGGTTTTAGATTGATTTTTTTAAAATTTTTTAATTCTTTTACAGGGCGAGTTAAACTTCCAACTAAATCACGAATGTAAAGTTGAACAGTTTCTTTTGCTTCAAAATTCCCGGAATTTGCTACTTTCACTGAAACATCAATTTTATCGTTATTTGTAATTACATTTCGCGAAAGTTGTAAATCTGAATAAACAAATTTTGTGTAGGACAATCCAAATCCAAAATGGTAAGCTGGTGTAAAATCGACATCTAAGTAATAACTTGCAAAACCTTCTGGATTTTCAGGAGTTCCAATTTTACGTCCGAGTTGATTATCTGCAGGTGGGCGACCAGTATTTTTATGATTGTAATAAAGGGGAATTTGTCCTTGTGAACGTGGAAATGTTACTGGAAGTTTACCTGAAGGCGAAACTTTACCAAATAGAATTTCAGAAATTGCTGGTCCGCTCATTGTCCCAGGATGCCAAGAAAAAATTATAGATTTAACTTCATTTGTTAAGTTTCCAAATGTTAACGGTCTTCCAGCTAAAATAACAAGTACAATTGGTTTGCCAGTTTTCGCTAATTCGAGAACCAAATCTTCTTGAATTCCAGGAAGATTAATAAATGCACGTGAATGACTTTCGCCCGTAAGTAGAAAATCTTCGCCTACAAAAACTATTACCGCATCAGATTCATCGACAATTTGTTTTGCTTTCTCAAAATAATCTTTTGAATTACTACGAGGATTTTCGTAACCTTTGCAATAATTTATCTGAATATTATCACCAAATTCTGATTTAATTTCACTTAATGGCGTAATTACATCTTCTGTTTTGCCTTCAACATTCCAACAACCCATTTGGTCAATTTGGGAATCAGCAAGCGATCCAATTATAGCAAGCGATTTTATATCACTTTTAAGTGGAAGAAAATTATCTGTATTTTGCAATAAAACCATACTTTCAATTGCTGATTCTTTTGCAATTTGTTTGTGAAAATCAGAAAGAATTGTTGACTTTTCTGCTATTTGTGGTAATGGATTTTCGAATAAGCCTAATTTAAATTTTATCCTTAAAATATCACCGACCATTTTATCAATCCAATTTATCTCAACTTTTCCTTCATCAATCAAATTACTTAAGTTATATGCATAATTTTGTGAAACCATTTCCATATTTACGCCTGCGTTAATGGCTTTATATGCAGCTTCTTTACCATCTTTCGCAAATCCGTGTTGAATAAGTTCGTCAATTGCTCCCCAATCGCTTACAACAAATCCGTCAAATTTCCATTCATCACGCAAAATAGTTTTTAGCGTAAATGAATTTGCGGTAGTCGGAACACCATTCAAATCGTTAAAAGCACTCATAAATGTAGCAATCCCACTTTCTGAAACAGCTTGAAATGGTTTTAAGTAGATATTTCTTAGTTCAGATTCAGGAATTAAAGTTGTATTGTAATCTCTTCCGCCTTCGGTTGCACCATATCCGACATAATGTTTTCCACAAGCTGCAATTGAATTTTTAGAATTGAGTGATTTTCCTTGAAATCCTTCAACCATTGCAACACCCAAAATGCTTGATAAATATGGGTCTTCTCCAAACGATTCCGCAATTCTTCCCCAACGAGGGTCGCGGGAAATATCGAGCATTGGTGTAAATGTCCAATTAATTCCTTCTTCTTTTGCTTCAATTGCGGCTATTTCCGCACCTTTTCGAACTAATTCTGGATTCCAAGTGGCGGCTTGTGCAAGAGGAATTGGTAGAACTGTTTTATAACCATGAATTACATCTCTTCCAATAATTATTGGAATTCCTAATCGAGAATTTAATGCGGATTTTTGCAAACTAATAATATTTTGAATACTTCCAGCATTCAGAAATGAACCAACTTTGCCCGCTTTAACTTCAGCAAGTACATTTTCATTCATTTCATCTAAATTCTTTTGTTGCATTTGTCCCATTTTTTCTTCTAATGTCATTTTAGAAAGCAAATCTTGAATTCTATCTTCAATATTTGCGTTCGGGTCTTTATAAATTTGCGAAAATGACATCGTAAAACTAAAAATGATAAGTAGTAAGATCTTTTTCATTTCATTCTCCTTTTTTGCTGAATTAAAACAATTTTTATACCATCACAAAAAACAGCTAAATATCAGAATTATTCAATCGGTTCATTAAAAATAGGGGATTTTATTATCAATAAGTAAATTTCAAATTATTACAAAGATAAGATGTTCTTACAGTAAATTAAATTGTGGATAAATAATACTTGCAAATCTATCTGAAATTTGAAATTAAAATTGATACTAATTCAGCAAATAGCTGTTGCTTCTGAAGATTTGAACCGTTTAACTTCTAATTTATAAGAATTTATTGTGCAATTTAAACTTGATAGAAATGCAAATAATCAATTAATTGTTAAATGATAGAACTATTATAAAACTTTCGTTAAGCAAAAATTAAGAATGAAGTAAATAAAACAATAATGTAGAAATTCACGAAAAAACCCGCTTGAGAAAGCGGGTTTTGGGTAAATTGTTTCGAAGAGAGAATAA
>DYSW01000140.1 GCA_020726285.1 Melioribacter roseus | reverse complement strand
TGTTATTTCAATCGGTATATGTTTTTCTTTACAATATTTTTCAACTTCTGTGTCATTTGAGAAATACTTGTCACAAAATTCATCTAATTCCTTTTCTGTCGATTTTACATATTTTTCGCTTGCTGTCATTAACTTCTCAGTCTGTTCGATGAATTTCTCAAACTCCTTATTTATTTTACAGAGTTTATCAATTGTTTTAAAGTCTAAGTCTTTGTATTTAGGCTGAAATAAGATTTTGCTTTCATATGGATTTGCTTTCAAAACGATGATTCCAATTCCAAATGATTGATTTAGTCTTTCCATTTCTTCATTTAAACTATCACTTATCTCAAAGGCGACTAAATACCCATAATTTGCCCAACTGGAATTTGAAACTGCCTGAAAAAACGATTTTTTCAATTCATAGTCAGAATTAATTTCCTTTTTAATTTCGTAGGAACTAATCTTAAACGTGTCAACTCGATTAATTGCTTTTAAAAAGGTTTGGCTTGCATTTGTTTGCAATTTTAAAAATTTAATTCCAACCAAGTCAGGATGTATCCATTTCTGATGCTCGTCTGTTCGATTGGATTGTTCGTGAAAAATTGTTTTTGAATAAATATCGGTTGTCTTAAGAAAACTACTCAAAAGTTTATGCAAGTCCCTTTCTTCATATGTTTCCGTCTTTGCAGTCTTTTTATTTTCTTGAATTGTCGGGGGAACAATGTTTTCAATGTCAAGACTTGCTTCATTTTTTGTTAAATAGTATGAAAAAGTTCCACCAGTTTCTTTTACTCTTTTTACTCTTGTATCACCATTTCTAATAAAGTCGCCAAGCAAAGCTGAAATTGTCGAAGCAGGTGTTTTTGAGTCTTTAAATTCGTAATATTTTTTCAATACAATATGCTCATAGACTTCTGAATAGTTTGTCAAACCGTTTAAGTCTTCAAGGCTTTTTAAGATTGCTTCTTTTATTGTCATTGCAGTTTATTTTTCAAGTTGCTGTGTCTTTTTACAATTAATG
>DYSW01000139.1 GCA_020726285.1 Melioribacter roseus | reverse complement strand
ATAAAATGGATTCCGTGGAATGACAAATTGCTTAAGTTGATAGCATTGCCTTTAATAGAAGCAGGCAAGTTGTTTTCACAAGCGAAAATATTTAATAGTTTTGGGTAAATACGTCTAACTTCAACATCACCGTTGATTGCTGTATTTCCTATGTTGAATTTGATAAAACGTTCTTGTAAATCTTCAAAATTGGATTATATGTATTATTTTTCTTACTCCTTTTTATTATATCGCTGGATTTTCTTTACCTCTTTCAAAATTTTCTTTTCTTCATTTTCTAATCTTCGTTCCACTTTTTTTACATCTTCAGCTGGTGGCAGTTGCTCTGGTTTAACACCTCTGTCGTGAAGCATTTTTCTAACAGCCATATTATTGTCAATGTGTTCTTTTGTTATTTGATTATCGCCTTTCAAATCTTTGTCCACTACATTATGGCTTGTTAATTCTGTCGCAAAATCTTTTGCCTTAATTGTTAGGGTTGGAAGAAAATCTGCTAAGGGGCGATTTGCTGGAACTTGCAAAATTTGTTTCATATCATTAGTTGTTCTACCTCCAAATAATGCGTGGTCGCCTTTTGAACGAATAATTGCAAAACTTTTATTGTCAACTCCTCTTTCAAAAATAATTCCCGAAAGTTTCTTCTCAGATTGCGATAGCTTTTCACGAGCCGTAACTCTTGCTACATCCAACAATCTTTTTTCGATTATTTCTTGTTTTCTAGTTTGAACTGCAAAGTAAGTCTGAGCAAAAGCGATTTCCGATTTCGTTGTAGCATCACCATTTTGAGCAATTAAATAACAAGCGTATCTTGTCAATGCAATATCTTCAATCGGTTTTTGAGCTCTGCTTCCGATTTCAACCATTTTGCTGAATTCAGCAAAATGGTTCTTAGCTTCTTCTCCTGCTTGCTCGCAAGACTTTTCAGCTTTATCAATTACGTTCTTAAAATTTCTCCATTGAGAATAGCCAAGAATATTTTGTAAATCTCTTGCACTCCAACATTCTA
>DYSW01000057.1 GCA_020726285.1 Melioribacter roseus | reverse complement strand
AGAACTGGAATGTAGATTTCTTTTGCGGTTGGAATCTGTACACCTTTTAATGTTAATTCACCTTTTAAAATCATTTTAACTGCAATTGCCGCTGGCATTCCAACGGTTTTGGCGATTGCTGTAAATCCATCAATTTCGCCATAATCCACCATTGTTGAAATATATTTTTTCTTTTCACCATTTGGGAATTTAGCTTCAATTTCGTGCATCAGAATTACCATATCTTCTTGATTTTTTGGCATTTCAAGTTTTTGTGAGAATAAAATTACCAAAACATCAGCGGCGGTTTTAGGATTTCCACCAATAATTTCATCCGAGAATAGTCCAAGCCAAGTTAATTTTTTTATTACTTCGCCAGTTTCATTTAATCCCAAGCAAGTTGCAGTTCGCTGTCTCACATCAATTCCAGTGGATTTTGATGGCAAAAACATTTCTGTGAATTGTTGGTAAGTCATTTCAGCAAGATTTGGAATTAAAAGCGTACTATTTGTCATTCCAAGCTGAATTATTTGACGAAAAACTTCGGCGTAGCCTTTATAACGCAAAGTTGCTCGAACCATAGTTTTCACGGTTGGGACATCAAAAACATCAATATAACTAACGGAATCGCGATTTGGATATGCTTCAAACGAACCAAGATTATCAACATCAACTTCCCACGTTCGTCTGAATATTTCATATTGCGAAAGCACTTTTGGGAAACCATTCTCAAGGAAAACTGCTCCAACAGAACCAGAAGTTGCAACATTAAACGGATTCCAAGTTATGTAATATCCCAAAGGATTTAGATTTTCAGATGGTTTTGGAATTGCGCTTCCATAAGAATAAAAAGAAAGAATTTCGCCATTTTCAGATTTAATTTTTTCTACTAATTCCATTGCCGACATGTGGTCAATTCCGGGATCAAGTCCCATTTCGTTTAAGTTGATAATATTTTTAGCTTTCATTTCAGCATCAAGATTTTTCACTCGTGGGTCAGTATAAGATGCGGTTACTAAATTCTTTGCGTGATTTACACAATCTAAAGCAATTTGATATTGAAAAATTGGGGCGAGTAAATTCACAACAATATCGGCGGATTTTATCAGTTCATTTCGCAAATTTTCATTATTTACATCAAATTCCACTGCGTTCCCTTTTGGATGATTATTTAACCTTTTCTGCGCCAAAACGAAATCCTTATCGGCAATTGTAACAAACCACTCGTTTTTCTGTGCTTCTTTTAATAAAAATGAAATCAAAAATGGAGCGCTTTGTCCAGCTCCAAGAATAAGAATTTTTTTCATATTTTCCTTATAAATCGACTTTTATATGCAACTAAATATTTTATTTTATCAATATTTTCAAATTGATAGACAAAAATAAGATTTTTAAAAAATATAAACCCATCTTATATTAATTTTGATTTATTTTTCAAGCAACTTGATAAATCGCAATAAAACAGTAGATAGAAAGTAGAAAGGAAATTATTTCAAAGAAAATATATTTGAAGCAATAATTTCAAAAAGAAAGGTGGAAAAATGAAAAATATTGTTGTCGTAGAAGATGAGTTATTTTTCAAGAGAAAGCCTTGAATTGATTTTAACGAAAGAAGGTTTTAGCGTTAAGGCATTCGAAAATCCTTTATTTGCTTTTGAAAATATTGAAATTTTAAGAAAAGAAATACATCAAGCTATTGATGAGCAAGACTATGTTTTAATCAAAAATTTAGCACACAAAACAAAACCGACATTCACTTATGTTGGTTTTGATGAACTTCGGCTAAAAATTGAAAAGATGGAAGAAATGTCGGTTACTAAAAACTGATTTTATGGCAATTGAAAAAACATTTCAAGAAATTAGATCAGACGCAATGAAAGGAATTGAGTTATTAAAGTCATTCTCTTCAAAAAATCTGTAGTTAAATAAAATAAATCAATAACCAAAAAGCCTTCTTTTCGAAGACTTTTTCAATTTTCTGTATAATTTTGAACTTTACATTCTTTCGGGCGCTTCAATTCCAAGCAACAAAAGTCCGTTTTTAATCACAATTTTTGTTGCAGTTGCTAATGAAATTCGAGCTTCGGCAAGCGATTTTTCTGTTCCAATTATTCTGCATTCAGTATAAAATTTATGGAAAAACGCTGCAAGTTCTTCCAAATATGTAGCAATTTTATGAGGTTCAAAATTTATAGCCGAACTCAAAACTTCTTCTTCAAATTGAGAAAGTTTTTTCATCAAATTTACTTCTTCTTCTTTTATTAAAAGATGCAAATTGTCTGTCGAGGAATGCAAATCTTGTGTTTCTGTCATTCTTAAAATTGAGGAAATTCGAGCATGTGCATATTGCAGATAAAAAACCGGATTTTCATCAGATTGCTTTTTTGCGATTCCCAAATCAAAATTCAAATGGCTCGAAATATTCCTCATAATGAAGAAATATCGAACTACATCACTTCCAACTTCATTTATTAATTCATCCAAAGTGATAAAATTAGCTTTTCGAGTGCTCATTTTCACAACTTCGCCATTTTGAAGAATCGTAACAAATTGATGAATTAGAACTTTTACTTTTTCAGTATCAAATCCAAGAAATTTTAATCCAGCAAGTACATCTGGATAAGTTGCAGAATGGTCGGAACCGAACAAATCTACGATTAAATCAAAATTTCTTTCAAATTTACTTGTGTGATATGCAATGTCGGGCAATCGATAAGTTGGTTCACCAGTTGACTTTATAATCACTTTGTCTTGCTGATTTCCTAATTCCGAAAGTTTTAGCCAAATTGCTCCATCTTGTTTATATGAAACATTTTTATTTTCAAATATTTTCAAGATTTCTTCAATTTTACCATTTTCATAAAGAGAATTTTCATTGAAATACGTTTGCATTTCAATTTTTGTGTTTTTAAGAGTGTTTTTTATATCTGCAAAAATTTCGGTTTCGGCTTTGTCTTTGAAAAAAGCGACATCTTCAGAAGATTTTAGCAAATATCCTTTTTCTTCAAAGATATGTTGAGCAATTTCTCTGATATATTCACCTTGATAATAATCTTGAGGAAAATCAACTTGCTCGCCGAGAATTTCGAGATATCTCAACCGAACAGAATCTCCCAAAACTCGCATTTGTCTGCCTGCATTGTTGAAATAATATTCACGAGTAACTTTGTAGCCAACTGCTTCAAGAAGTGTGGAAATTGTGTCGCCAATAACAGCATTTCTTCCGTGACCAACGGTTAATGGTCCGGTTGGATTTGCTGAAACAAACTCAACAATTGCGGTTTTTTCTTGAAATTTTGTAGATTTCCCAAAATTATCCTTTTGAAGAAATATCTTATTTATAATTTTCGAGAAGAATGAATTTGAAAACTTAAAATTTATAAACCCAGCGCCAGCAATTTCTACTTTTTCGATGATATTTGTATCAATTTCTAAGTTGCGGATAATTTCTTCGGCAATTTGGCGAGGATTCTGTTTTAATTCTTTTGATAAAGTTAGAGCAATATTTGTCGCTAAATCGCCGTGTTCATGATTATTAGGTTGCGAAAAGACAATCTTTTTCCCTTTTAGATAATCAAGTTTGGAAGACAATTCTTCAAAAAGACTTGTTAAAACTTCTTTCAAAATTGTTCTCCATTTTCTTGTTTAATTTCATATTCAGCCACAATTGGAGCATCGCCCCACAATTTTTCTAGGCTATAATGCAATCTTGTTTCGTGTTTGAAAATGTGAGCAACAACATCAACATAATCAATTAAAACCCACGAATTTGAAATTGCCCCTTCGGAATGCAAAGGTTTTACGCCTAATTTGCGTAATTCGTTATCAACTTCATCTGCTATTGCTTTTACTTGAATATCTGAATCAGCTGAGCAAATAACAAAATAATCTGTAAAAGATGAGATTTTGTTTAAATCTATAATTTTAATATTGTAACCTTTTTTTGATGCAATCAATTCGGCGATTTTTTCCGCCAATTCTCTTCCTATCATTAGAATCCTTATTTATACGGTTTTAATTTATTATAATCCTGTCCCAAAACAACGGAAGCATCTAAAAAGTAATTTTGATTTTCCATTGTGATGATTTTTCGGGTATCAATTCCCAAAAGCGATGCAATATATTCTGCTTTTTTGCGATTTCCTATTCTATCAATAATAAAAGTTTCCACAACATCAAAATTCGAATAATTGCTTGATGAAACAACGTCAATTTTTTTAGCACGAAGGTAATCTGTAAAAACTTCGCCCAAACCTGAAACACCGCAACCATTTAGAATCTCAATTTGAAGCATTTCTTTTGGAACGTAAACTTCTTTAATTTCATTTTTTCCCTCTACACTTGCTCCAGTAAGATTTGCGACAAAAATATAAAGTAGAAAAATTACAATTGCAGATAGCAAAAAAATTACAACATTTAAAATGAAATTATTAAAATTGGTTGAATTGTTATCAGTATTTTTCAAATTGTTTCCTAATTTTCAAATTCTACAATCATTTCAATTTCCACTGCAGAATTCAGCGGAAGTTCACTTACTCCAACTGCACTTCGAACGTGTTTGCCTTTTTCTCCAAAAATTTCCACAAGCATTTCAGATGCTCCGTTTGCAACTTTTGGTTGATCTGTAAATCCTTCAGAACTTGCAACAAACACAGTTACTTTAAGAATTTGTTTAACTTTTTGCAAATCGCCAATTTGCTTTTTTACCACACTTAGGCAATTCAAACAACATATTTGAGATGCTTTTTGTCCATCTTCAACCGAAATTTCTTTTCCCAATTTTCCTTGAAAAGCAATTTTCCCATCTTTTAATGGAACTTGTCCGGCTGTAAAAACTAAATTTCCACTAATAATTCCAGCTACATAAGCTGCAAGCGGAGTTGGTGCTTCGGGTAAAGAAAAGCCCATTTCTGAAATTTTGGATTCATAATTCATTGAATTTCCTTAATAATTAATATCAATTAATGCAAAATAAGAATATTCGAAAAATTTCTTTATAATTGGCAACTCAAATACAGATTAATTATGGAAAAAGAAAATTTTTACGAACTTTGGCAGATTATGAAGCGACTTCGCTTGGAATGTCCGTGGGATAAAGAACAAACTCACGATTCAATTAAAACTGCTACATTGGAAGAAGCTTACGAAGTTGTTGAATCGATTGATAATCAAGATTGGAATGAATTAAAATCCGAATTAGGTGATTTACTTTTGCACGTTGTTTTCCATTCCGCTATTGCTGAGGAAAAAGGAGAATTTACTCTTTCAGATGTGATTAATGAGATTTCGCAGAAGTTAATTCGCCGCCACCCGCATATTTTTGGCGATGTAAAAGTGAATTCAAGTAAAGAAATTGAACAAAATTGGGAAAAAATTAAACTCGAAGAAACAGGAAGAAAATCAGTTCTAGATGGAATGCCGAAACATTTGCCAGCATTATTACGATCATTCCGCTTACAAGAAAAAGCATCGAAAGTAGGTTTTGATTGGCAGAAGAAAGAAGATGCTTGGCTAAAAGTTGAAGAAGAATTTGCTGAATTTAAGGAAGCCGAAGAAAGTGGTGATTTTCTTCATACTGAAGAAGAATTTGGCGATTTACTTTTTGTTTTGGTAAATTATGCCCGTTTCCTAAAAATTAATCCCGAAAATGCTATGAGAAGAGTTAATGAAAAATTTATTACACGTTTTCAATACATCGAAAAAAGATTAGCTGAAAATGGAAAAAAAATTACAGAATCAAATCTTGAAGAAATGGATAAATTTTGGGATGAAGCGAAAAATCATCTAAAAAAGTAAATTTGTTCAATTATAAAATAAAGCCTCTGAAAGAATTCTATTCAGAGGCAATTTAAATCATCTACTGCTAATATTTTTTGACTTCTATATTACTTAATTAACATCATCTTCTTTGTCTCTGCAAAATTTCCACTTTGCAATCTATAAAAATAGACTCCACTTGATAATTGATAATTACTAA
>DYSW01000024.1 GCA_020726285.1 Melioribacter roseus | reverse complement strand
ATTTCTTTTTTTTGAAAATACTATTTTTCTACACAGAAAATGAAGTTTATTATTAAAAAACAAGCAGAAAGTGTATAAATTCCAATCTAAAACTGACCAATTTTAAACTGGTGAACGGTTGTATCTTATTTGGTTTGGATGATTTACTACATCAAAATCCAATTGAATACTTATTTATAATTCGGTTTTATATGATATTCAATTGGGTCTTCTATTGCAGCTTGCTGAAATCCGCGTAAACGTAAAGCACAACTATCACAAACTCCGCATGCTTTGTCTTCACTTTGGTAACAAGACCAAGTTAAATGAAGTGGTGCGTTTAGTTCAATTCCTTTTTTAATAATTTCGGCTTTGGAAAAGTGAATGATAGGCGTTTCGATTTTAATTTTTGTTTCGGGCTTGGTTCCCAAATCAATTGTGTATTCAAAGGCTCTGAAAAAATCGGGTCGGCAATCGGGGTATCCAGAGGAATCTTCATAAACAGCACCAATAAAAATTCGAGTAGCTCCAATAACTTCTGCCCAACTTGTGGCTGCGGTTAGGATATTCGCATTTCGAAAAGGAACGTATGAAGTTGGAATTTCAGTATTTGTAAGATTCGCTTTTGTTACTTCAATTGATTTATCAGTTAAAGAAGAGCCTCCAATTTTTGCAAGATGTGATAAATCAATTACCATTCTTCGTTTTACATTATAATAATCAGCAATTTTATGAAAAGCTTCCAATTCCTTTAATTCAGTTCTTTGCGAATAATTGACGTGAAGAAAGGCTAATTTATAATTCTGATTAGCAATTGCAGCAGTTACACAACTATCTAAACCACCGCTCACTGAAATTACGGCTATTTCTTTTTGCTGGTTCACAATGCTCTCTCTTTATTTTTTATCAAAATCAATTTTCTTTGCTGATGTAAAACTTTCCAAATCGTAACTAATTGTCTTTGGTGGCATTGGTAATTTTCTAATTTTTACTTCAGCCGCTTCAAAAAATTCTTCTGCTTTTGTTTTGTGATAATCTGAAAATACTACAACTTCTTTAATTCCTGCTCCAATTAATGCTTTTGTACAGTTTGTGCAAGGCATATTTGTTACGTAAGCTATTGCACCTTCAGTTGTTACGCCGTGTACAGCACACTGAAGAATCGCATTCATTTCGGCGTGAATAGTGCGAATACAATGCCCATCTTCAATCATACAACCAACATCGTAGCAATGAGGTTGACCAGGCAAAGAGCCATTATAACCAGTTGCTAAAATTTGTTTATCTTTAACCAAAACACATCCGACATGCATTCTTGGGCATGTTGCTCTTTCGGAAACGAGCATTGCCATTTTTAAAAAATATTCATCCCATTCAGGGCGTTTGTAAACTCTAATTTTTCCCATATGTACCAAAAGTGTTATTTAATAATAGAAATTCGTGTATAAAACTAATAAATCAAATCCAAATTCGTTAATTAAAAATGATTTTTCATTAATTTTATTGATAGATAATCAAATTGTTCGGAGTTTAACAATTTGCAATTATTAGTTTTGTACAAGTCGGTGATAATAGGTGCAAGTTTCCAATTAATAATTATTAGTTAGATATTGCATGAAAAAACGGTTTTAATATTTTAAGAAAATGGAGAATTTTATGAGTTGGATTTTTTTGATACTTGCTGGAATTATGGAAATTGGTTGGCCTTTGGGAATGAAATATGCTTGGCAGAACAATAAATTCAATCTTTTTCCCGCAATAATTTCTGTAGTTGCAATGGCTTTAAGTGGACTTTTTCTATTTTATGCACAAAAGGAAATTCCAATTGGAACAGCGTATGTTGTTTGGACTGGAATTGGAGCGATTGGTACATTTACACTTGGAATAATTCTTTTTGATGAACCAGCAAAAATTATGAGAATACTATCTGTTTCGCTTATCTTAATGGGAATAGTTGGACTAAAAATAACTTCAAATTAGAGGAAAAAATGGAAAATTGGAAAAGAAATTTATCGCGAAAAGTAGGGAAACCATCAGGAACATTGGTTTATACAGGAAAACATGAAGAAATAACAAAAGTTCAGCAAATTGTCTTTGACTCTGAGTATTTTTCAAAACATGAGGTAAATAAAATATCTGAATTACAGATTGATGAAAAGCGAATAAATTGGATAATTGTAAATGGTTTTTCAGATTTATCATTAATTACGCAGATTGCTGAAAAATTAGAAATTCACCCACTTCTATTGGAAGATGGTTTGAATGTAAATCATATACCAAAAATTGAAAAGGAAAAGAATCAACTTTCTATTGTTCTTAAGAATTTTGTAAATATTAAAGAGAAAATTGTAGAATCGCATGTATTGATTTGTATTTCTACAAATCTAATTATTATTTTTAATGAATTAACAAATCCATTAATTGATGAAAAAACAACAAGATACGAGTTAAATCAAACTCGAGGTAGGACACAAAAGGTAGATTATTCATTGTACTCAATGCTTGATAGCGTTATTGATTCCTATTTTATTGCGTTCGAAAATCTTAGAGAGGAAATCAGTAATTTAGAAGAAAAAATATTTACAATGAATAGGGAAAACCATATTGATGAGATTTATAAGCAAAAAAATAAATTGGAAAGTCTTCGAAAATCAATTTTTCCTGTACGAGATATTATCAGAAACATACTTGAAGATGAATTAGAAAAAATTTCTACTAAAAATTTAATTTATTATCGCGATTTACAGAACCATATTCATGAAATTCTTGGCTATTACGAAAGTTTTCGTGAAATTCTTTCTGGTTTGATAAATCTAAATGAGAGTAACTTAAATAATGAGACTAATAGAATAATTAAATCTCTTACAATTGTCTCAACATTGTTTATTCCACTTACTTTTATTGTTGGAATTTACGGTATGAATTTTAAGTTTATGCCTGAACTTGAATGGAAATATGGATATTATTTCATTTTAAGCTTGATGGCAGTAATTTCAGCATTTGTTGTGCTTTTTATTAAAAGAAAAAAGTGGTTATAGTTCTAAACTTAAAATGTTTTTTTGCTAAAAAGAAAAACATCCTTATATTTCGCACTCGTTTTTTTAACGGCGGGGTAGCTCAGTAGGTCAGAGCAGTGGAATCATAATCCACGTGTCGGGGGTTCAAATCCCTCCCCCGCTACAAATTTTGGAGAAAAAATGTATACATTATTATTGGTTATATCAATTATAGCCGCAATATTATTGATTCTTGTTGTTTTATTACAATCAAGCAAAGGCGATGGGCTTTCGGGAACATTCGGAAGTGCTGGAAATCTTGGTTCAGTTTTTGGTACAAGAAGAACTTCGGACGCTCTAAGTAAAATTACTTGGTGGCTTGCCGGAACTATTTTAGTACTTGCCTTAGTAACAAATTTATTCTTTTTGCCAAACCAATCTTCACAGGAACAGAGAGAATCGATTATTCAAAAAACTTCGGCAAACGCAATACCAACACAACCAGCTTTGCCACAAAATATGTTAGGTAATACAAGCACGCCGACAAATACTGCAAAACCAGATTCATCAAAAAAATAATTTTATGAATTTCGAGAAAAAGCCATCTTTTGATGGCTTTTTTGTTTTAAACTCAACCCAATTTCCTATATTGGTATTCAAAAGAATTAAATATTTAGATATGAAACAAGCGGAATTAACCCAAAAAGTTACTGAATATATCAAATTAAATGATAATTTTGCTGATTGGCTCGGTGTTGAGGTTTTAGATTCTCAACCTGGTTATGCAAAAATTTTAATGAAAATTCGAAAAGAAATGATTAATGCTTTTGGCACTTGCCATGGTGGAGTAACTTTTGCTTTTGCTCAAACGGCATTAGCTTTTTGCTCAAATAATTACGGAAATATTGCAGTTGCGCTGGAAACAAGTATGGCGTTTACTAATCCAGTTTTTGAAGGTGATGAATTAATTGCCGAAACAAAAGAAGAAAGCAAAAAAAGCACTATTTCTGTCTATTGTGTTAATGTTGAAACTAAAAGTGGTAAAAAAGTAGGTGTTTTTCGTGGAACTGTTTATAAAACCGAAAGGCAATATTTTGATGGAATTGCAGTTGAAGACTAAATACAATATATTTTTAATCGCTTTGTTATTTGTTCTGACAACTTGTTCAGCTTCTATAATGGTTACAGATTATTATATTTCAGAAAATTCTAACTTTGCTAAAAAGGAAATTAAATATCTCAATTGGGAAAAGGATTTTGGAATAAAAATTATAAAAATTAAACGAAATGGACAATTTTTAAAAGTAATTTCAGATAGAATTCAAATCCAACAAAATGATACTTTAACAATAATTGGTTCAAATAGTGAAATAAACAGATTTAAGATGATATATAAATGAAAAAAAATATAGTTTTTATCGTAATTTCTACTTTAATTTCAGCATTAATTACTGCGGGTGGAATTTTAATCTATCAGAAATATGATGAAAAGAGTCCAGAAATTATTTATAAGATTTACAATTCCAATCTAAATAGAGAAAATGAAAAGGATTATCCATTTCAATACTTAATTCAAATGCCCGAAATTCCCGACACGTTAACTTTTTGCGGTGAGCCAATTCCATTAAATAATTTTGAAGTGCGAGAAAGGTTGGAAAGAGAGATCATTTCAAACACATATTGGCATTCTGCAACATTTCTTAATTTGAAACGAGCTGGAAGATGGTTTCCGTTAATCGAACCAATTTTAAGAGATCACGGAATTCCAGATGATTTCAAATATCTTGCTGTGATTGAAAGTAATTTAGATAATGTGATTTCTCCTTCAAACGCAGTTGGATTTTGGCAATTTTTAGCAGGAACTGCAAAGGAATACAATTTAATTGTCAATGAAAATATAGATGAACGCTACGATGTCGAAAAATCTACGTTTGCTGCAACTAAATATCTGAAAAAAGCTAAAAGTGTTTTCGGAACTTGGACGATGGCAGCGGCTTCATATAATCATGGAATTGCAAATATATCTGAAAAAATAATTGCTCAGAAAACTGAAGTTCTTTTCAATATGCAACTTACTGAAGAAACTTCGCGTTATATTTTTAGATTGCTTGCCGTTAAAGCAATTTATGAAAATCCTAAAAAATATGGTTATTCAATCGAACAAAAAGATTTGCACAAACCGTTAGAATTTGAAAAAATTGAAGTAAATCAATCTATTGATGATTTAGCGGAATGGGCACAAAAAGCTGGGATAAATTTCAGAATCTTAAAATATTATAATCCTTGGCTTCGTCAGAAAAATCTAAAAATCCCTTACGGCAGAAAAATTTTTATTAAAGTGCCAAAATCTGATACAATTGCAATTATACCAGAAGATTTTTATTCGAATTAAATTTACAACTATTGAAAAAAATGCTTAATCATATTTTATATATTTCATTTATTCTTAATTTTCAATTGGATTTGATGTGAAAAAAGAAAAAGTTTTAGTTACTTCGGCACTTCCTTACGCAAATGGACCAATACATTTGGGACATTTAAGTGGAGCATATTTACCCGCCGATATTTACGTGCGATACAAAAGATTAAACGAAGACGACGTTATTTACATTTGCGGTTCAGATGAACACGGCGTTGCAATTACAATTACTGCGGAAAAAGAAAAAATTTCACCAAACGAAGTTATTGATAGATATCACAAGGCAAACTTAGATGCATTCGAAAAATTCGGAATGAGTTTCGATATTTATTCCCGAACAAGTATTCCAGAACATCACAAAACTGCTCAAGAATTTTTTACCGATTTTTACAAACAAAATTTGCTTACTGAGAAAAAAACTCTCCAATTTTATGATTCCAAAGCAGAAATGTTTCTTCCAGATAGATACGTGGAAGGAACTTGCCCAAATTGTGGGAATGAAGAAGCTCGTAGTGATGAATGTGAAAAATGCGGTGCTTTGTATGAACCATCGGAATTGAAGAATCCAAAAAGCAAGGTAACTGGCACAACTCCTATAATGAAAGAAACTTCGCATTGGTATTTTCCTTTGGGTAAATATCAAAAAAGATTGGAAAATTATGTAAACGAGAACAAGCAAAAATATTCTTGGAAAGAAAATGTTCTTCAATATTGCAATGGTTGGTTTAAAGAAGGTTTGAAAGATAGAGCTGTAACTCGCGATTTAGATTGGGGAGTAAAAGTTCCGCTTGAAACAGCCGTAGGAAAAGTGCTTTATGTTTGGTTTGAAGCAGTTTTAGGTTACATTTCTGCAACAAAAAAACTTGGTGAACAACGAGGAAATCCAGAATTATGGAAAGATTTTTGGCAAAATGAAGAAAGCAAATACATTGCATTTATTGGAAAAGATAACATTGTTTTTCATACAATAATATTTCCAGCAATGTTGCTTGCTTGGAATGACGGTAATTCAGATAAATATATTCTCCCACAAAATGTTCCAGCAAACGAATTTTTGAATTTTGAGGGAAAAAAATTCTCGAAATCGCGTGGCTGGGGAATTGATGTTGAAGAATTTTTGACAATGTTTCCAGCTGATTCACTTCGTTATACTTTAGCAGCAAACCTTCCTGAAAATAAAGATACAGATTTCTATTGGAAAGAATTTCAAGCTCGAAACAATAGCGAATTGGCAGATATTCTTGGGAATTTTGTGAACCGAACTTTTGTTTTTGCCAATAAACATTTCGAAGGAATTGTTCCCAAAACCGAAAATTTGCGGCAAATTGATATTGAAATGTTAAATCTTATTTCCGAAGCTCCTAGAAAAATTGCCGAATTGCTTGAAAATTTCCATATTAAAGATGCAGTTTTAGAAATGATGAATTTATCGCGTGCGGCAAACAAATATTTTAACGATTCTGAACCATGGAAAACAATTAAAATTGATAAACAAATTTGTGGAAATACAATAAATATAAGTTTGCAAACAATTTACACGCTTGCAACCATTTTGGAGCCTGTAATTCCGTTTTCGGCTGCAAAAATGTTCAAAATGTTAAATACCGAACAAACAAATTGGTTGGATAGTGGAAAATCAATTGTAAAAACTGAAACAAAATTAAATTCACCAGAAATTCTCTTCACAAAAATTGAAGACAAAACAATTGAAGAACTTATTGCCAAACTTCCTTCAAATTTAGTTGAAGAAGAAAAAGAAATACCAATTTCAATTGATGAATTTGACAAAGTAAAATTAAAAACGGCTCGAATTTTAGAAGCCGAAAGAATCAAAAAAAGTGATAAGTTATTGAAATTGCAAGTTATAATTGGCACAGAAAAACGTCAGATTGTTGCTGGAATTGGGAAAAGTTATTCGCCCGAAGAACTAATTGGGAAAAATGTTGTAGTTGTTGCAAATCTAAAACCCGCAAAATTATTCGGGGAAGAATCCAAAGGCATGTTGCTTGCTGTTGAAGATTCAGAAGGGAAATTGAATCTTGTTGGAATTCCCGACAATGTAAACCCAGGAACGAGTGTTCATTAATTGATGCAGAAAGTTAAGGCTGAAAAAAATCGTACAATTTCGCTTGAATCGAAAGAAATTGAAATTCTATTGCAAAAATCTGAAATTCTAAATTCCAAAGCCGAGTTAAATGTAATTCAGAATAGAATTATTTTTCAAGATTTTTATTCTGCTACAAAATATCTTCCTACAAATTTTGTGGATTTATTGATTCTTGACCCGCCATACAATATGTACAAAAAGTTTAATACAAATTCGTTTGCACAAAAAACTGTTGACGATTATTCTGAATATTTAGATAAAATTATTGCAAGCATAATTCCAACCTTAAAAGAAACTGCCTCAATTTATGTTTGTGGCGATTGGAAAAGTTCAATTTCAATTCCGTTCGTTTTGGCAAAGTACTTTAAGATTCGCAACCGAATTACTTGGGAAAGGGAAAAAGGACGCGGAGCAATGACGAATTGGAAAAATAATTCAGAAGATATTTGGTTTGCCACAGTCTCGGATAATTTTTACTTCAATTCCGAAGCAGTAAAACTGAAACGGAAAGTTTTAGCACCATATAAAAATGAAAATGGGGAACCAAAAGACTGGCAGAAAAGTAAAAGCGGTGATTTTCGATTGACATTTCCATCGAATTTGTGGACGGATATTTCAATTCCATTTTGGTCGATGCCAGAAAACACAAATCATCCAACACAAAAACCTGAAAAACTTATTGCAAAATTGGTTTTAGCAAGTTCAAATCAAGGAGATTTTATTTTCGATCCGTTTCTTGGTTCGGGAACATCTGCAGTTGTTGCAAAAAAATTAAATAGAAAGTATTTGGGAATTGAATCTGACAAAGAATTTGTTGCTTTATCCCAAAAAAGATTAGAAATTGCAGATACGAATTCTGAAATTCAAGGTTATTCTGAAAATGTATTTTGGGAAAGAAATAGTTTTAATTATAAAAATAAAAAGAAAAAAAATGATCATTTGGAGGAAATTAATGGTTAAAAAAACTGCAATTTATGCTTCTATTCTACTTGCAACTATTTTCACAGCGTGTTCTACATCTGATGAAATAATTCTTGCAACTTATTCCGTTGGAAATGTTACAAAATCTGAATTTGCCGAAAAATACTCAGAAAATAACGGTGGAATTGATAAAGCTAAAACGGATTCTATTTCAAGTTACAGAGAATATCTTAATTTATATACAGATTACAAATTGAAATTACGCAATGCACATATTCGTGGTTATGATAAATTGCCTGAAATTCAAAATGAATACAACAATTACGTTGAACAAATTGGAGAAAGTTACATTATTGAAAAGCAGATTTTGGAACCAAGATTAGCTGAAATCTACGATAAGATGGAGGAAGAAGTTAGAATTAGTCATATTTTGATTAGAACTGACGACAAGCCAGAAGAAGCTGCAAAAAACAAAGCGGAAATGTTGATTGAAAGAATTCAAAAAGGCGAAGATTTTGTAAAAATTTGCAAAGAAAACAACGAACACAAGCAAACTCGCGATAATGGTGGAGACTTATATTATTTTACGGTAAATCAAATTCTTCGACCAATCGAAAAAGCAATGGATGTTACAAAAATTGGCGAAATTTACCCAAAACCAGTAAAAACCGCTTATGGTTATCACATTATAAAGGTAACTGATAGACAACCGAGAAAATACAAAGTAAAAGCAAGTCATATTTTAGTGAAATTTGTCGCTGATTCTACAGGAAAAATCGATACTTTAGCCACGAAATCAAAAATTGACAGCATTGCACAGAAAATTAAACTTGGTGAAAATTTTGAAGAATTAGCACAAAAATATTCAGATGATAAACCATCGGCTGCAAAAGGTGGTGATTTGAATTATTTTGAAAGAAGAAGAATGGTTATTGCGTTCGATTCTGCAGCATTTTCGATGAATGTAAACGAAATTTCAGAACCAATTTTAACAAATTTTGGTTATCACATAATTAAAGTTACAGACATTGAAGATTTGCCTCCATATAAAACGTTGGAAATGAGCATTCGTGAAACTTACAAAAAAACGGCTTTTGATAGCGATAAACAAGATTATGTTGCCACTTTAGAGCCAAAATTTAAAGTAAAAAAGAATGAAAAATTGCTTGATTTAGTTGCAACAAAGCTGAAATCTGTAAAATATGGCGATAATTTTTCGCTGAATGAAAAATACAACGAATTAAAAGATTCCGTGATTCTTTCAGTCGAACAAACAAACGTTACAATTGCTCAACTTCTAAATGGAATGGCACAAAATAAAGATTCTAAAAATCGTGAAATAAACAAAGCAGACCTTGAGAAAGAGACTGAAGCGATAAAAACACATTTTATATTTGTAGAACAAGCAAAAAGAATGCAAAATGAAAATCCCGAATTCAGCAACTTGATGAAGGAATTTAAGAATGGTTTATTAATTTACAAAATGCAAGAAGATGAAATTTGGTCGAAAATAGAACCCGATACAAATGCTTATAAAATAATTTATGAAGAAAAACGAAACGAACTAAATACAGATAATTATGTAACTTACGACAGAATTTATTCAGATAATGATAGTTTACTTTCAGCATCATACAAAGAAATTTCAGACGGAAAATTATTTGATGAAGTTTTACTTTCTATTGAAAATAATCCAAAAGGGAAATTGAGAATTGAAAAAGACGTTCGTAAAACTTTCGATGAAGGTGCAATTTCAAAAGAAGCATCATTAATGAAAGAAAATACAATTTCCACACCGATGAAAAGAGACAGATTCTGGTCAATAATTCGCTTAAAAAGCAAAGAACTTTCACGCCCAAAAACATACGAGGAATCTTTGCCAGAAGTTCAAACAATATATCAAGAACGAAAAACTAAAGAACTTTCTGCGATTTTGAGTAATAAAATGCGAAAAATCTACAATGTTGAGTTCAATTACGAAGCATTAAACGAGTTATATAAATAACAATTGAAATTTCTCATTTTACATAAAATTCAAGCAAATCGGGGAAAAGTAATATTTTTCCCGATTTTCCTTTTATTTTTCTTAGCATGCCAAGAAGAAAAGCAATCGCAACCAGAAATAATTGCCAAAGTTGGTAATTCAGTTTTGTTTGAAACTGATTTGCAAACTCTTGCACGCGTTTATGGAATTCCACTTTCTGACAGAAAACAGATAATTGAAGATTGGATTGATTCCGAAGTATATTTTCAAGAAGCAAAAAAGCGTGGTATTACAAATTCTTCAAAATTCAAGGTGATTTTGCATGGTTCAGAAAAAATGTTAGCAAAATCAATTTTAGCAAAAGATTACGTTCAATCTCAAGTATTTGAAATAACCGATTCCGAGATTGAAAATTATTACAATTCACATTTAGATGAATTTCATTATTCCCAAGATGTTTTTGTACTTACCAAGTTAAATTTTATGCAGTTTGAAACTGCAATTGTATTCCGTAATTCAGCTATTCAAAAAAATTGGGAATTCGCAAAAAAATCCTATCCAAACAACATTATTTGGGAAAAGAAAATTGTTGCCAAAAGTGATTTACATTTACCACAATTACAAAGAACAATTTCATTAATGAAGGAAGAAGAAATTTCCCCTATTATTGATGAACAAGATTCAACATTTTCAATCTATAAAACAGAAAAAATAATTCCTAAAGGAGCACAAATTCCAAAGGAAAATATTGCCGATGAAATTAAAATTCGTGTAGAAATTATGAAACGAGCTCGTTCGCTTGAGCAATTACGACGCGATATTTATTCAAAACATCAAATTGAAAACTACGAGGAAACAAAATGAAATATTTTAAGGTTATAATTTTTAACCTATTAATTCTAACAACTATCAACGCACAACAAGTTTTGGATAAAGTAGTTGCGGTAATTGATAATGAAATAATTCTTAAATCTGAATTGGACGTTCGTGTTTCATATATGGCTGGTAGAGCGGGCAAAAAGCAAAATGACCCTGTTTTACGACAATCAGTACTTCAGCAAATGATTGATGAAAAATTACTCTACGTACAAGCTGAACTCGATACAATTGAAGTGCGAGAGGAACAAATTGACCAACAACTTGATAATCAGATGAATTATTTTATTAGTCAATATGGCAGTAAAGAACGAGTTGAAGAAGTTTACGGAATGAGTATCGAAAAAATTAAACGTGAGTTCCGCGAAGACGTTAAAAAAGATATTATGGCACAAACTGTTCAACAGAAAAAATTTAGTGGAATTGAAATTTCAAGACGAGAAGTTGTAGATTTTTTTGAAAATTACAAAGATTCACTTGGTTTAATTCCAGAAAAACTAACTATTTCACATATTTTTATTGACCCACAAAAGAGCGATAGACTTAAAGCAAAAGCGTTAGAATTTGCTAAAACTATACTCGATTCAATTAAAAAAGGTGAAGACTTTGGCGAATTAGCAAAAAAAGTTTCTGATGACCCTGGAAGTGCAGCAACTGGTGGAGAACTTGGTTGGGCACAAAGAGGTGTATTTTTCCCAGAATTTGAAGCGGCAGCTTTTGCCCTAGAAAAAAATCAAATTTCAGGAATTACGGAATCACCAGTTGGATTTCACATTATTCAGTTGCTTGATAGAAGAGGCGAAGCAATTAACACACGGCATATTCTTATAAAAATAAAAAGTGATGACGAAGCAGATATTAAAGCTATTGAATTGCTAACAGAATTACGAGATAGTATAAAAAATGGTAAAAGTTTTGAAGAATTAGCAAAGAAATTTAGTGATAACAAAGAAACAGCAAAATTTGGCGGTAAACTTGGTACTTTTGAAATTGGAAAACTCGACCAACAATTGCGTGATGTAGCTTATAAATTGAACATTGGAGAAATAAGTTTTCCAAAAAGAATTGATGTAAGTAGAATTAGCTACGGATTTCATATTGTAAAATTAGATAATCGTGTAAAACAGCACAAACCTGAACTCGAAACAGATTTTGACGATCTTAAAGAACTTGCTTTACTAAGAAAAAAACAAAAATTATATAGCGAGTGGCTTGAAGAAATTAAAACAAAAATATTTTGGGAAATTCGAGAATAATGGAAAATGATGTAAAATTAGTTCAAGAATTAAAAGAGAAAGTAGATAAAGCTTTTCAAGAAATAGGAAAAGTGATTATTGGACAAAAAGAAACAACTGAAAAACTGATGATTTCGCTTTTTTCTGGTGGACATTCATTACTTGTTGGTGTGCCAGGTTTAGCTAAAACTCTTTTAATTAAATCATTTACCGAAGTATTTGACCTAAAATTTAATAGAATTCAATTTACACCCGATTTGATGCCATCGGATATTATAGGAACAGAAATTCTTGAATCAAATAAAGAAACTGGCGAGAAGTTATTTCGATTTATTGAAGGTCCAATCTTTGCAAATGTTATTCTTGCAGATGAAATTAACAGAACACCACCCAAAACTCAAGCCGCATTACTTGAAGCAATGCAAGAAAAACAAGTTACAATTTCAGGAAAAACTCTAAAAATTAGAGAACCATTTCTTGTTTTAGCAACGCAAAATCCAATTGAACAAGAAGGAACTTATCCACTTCCCGAAGCACAATTAGATAGATTTATGTTTAATCTCTGGATGGATTATCCAACAAGCAAAGATGAATTTGAAATTGTAAAACGAACTACAGTTCCGCAAAAAATACAGTTTGAGAAAGTATTTTCTAAGGATGATATTTTTAGATTCCGTGAATTATTACTCAAAGTTCCAGTCGCAGATAATCTGATTGAAAAAGCAGTGAAAATTGTTGGATTAAGTCGAAAATCAAACAATATTGAATATTCTTTTTCAAGATTAATAGAATGGGGAGCTGGTCCGCGAGCATCTCAATTTTTAATTCTCGCAGCAAAAGGTAAAGCAATTTTAGATGGAAGATTCACACCAAATTATGATGACATTCGAGATGTAGCAATTCCAGTTTTACGTCATAGAATTGTACCAAGTTTTAACGCTGAAGCAGAAGGCATTCAATCAACAGAAATTATAAACCAAATTCTTAAAGTAATCTGATGAAAAAAATATTTCTAATTCTTGTAGTTTTCTCAATAATTATCTCTTGTTCAAAAGAGGAAAAACCCCCAATAAAAGAAAAAAATGAATATGGATTTTATTCCGACTCACTAATTGAACACAATGGGAAAGTACTTGATGGTGAATTATTTACAGAAATTCTAAAACCATTTATGCCTTACGCTGAAATAATAAAACTTGCCGAACAATGCGAACTAATTTTTGATGTTAGAAAAATTAGAACAGATGCTGAATATGTTGCTTATGTTACTCCAGATTCTTCACACAAATTAATGTATTTTGTTTATGAAATAGATAAAGTAAATTATGTGCATTTTTCGTTTACTGAGAGCATTCCCAAAATTGAGGTAAAGGAAAAAGTCGTTACGCATATTGAAAGAAAAATTCATGGTGAAATAAACGAAAGTCTTTGGGGAACAATGTTAAGTATGAATATAAATCCAGTTTTAGCAATCAATATGAGCGAAATTCTTGCTTGGCAAATAGATTTTAATGCAATACAACAAGGCGATAAATTTAAAGTAATTTATGAAGATATTTATATTGGAGATGAATACATTGGAATTGGCAAAATAACTGCTGTTTATTTTGAATATGAAAATGAACAATTCTATTCATTCAGATTTCTTGTTGACGGAAATAAGGAAGAATTTTATAATGAAGAAGGGAAGAGTACAAGAAAAGCATTCTTAAAGGCTCCGCTAAAATTTATTCGTATTTCATCTAAATTTTCAAATAGTCGTTTTCATCCTGTTTTAAGAAGATATAGAACACATCATGGAATTGACTATGCTGCACCAATTGGAACACCAGTTCAAGCAATTGGAGATGGAAAGGTAATCTCAGCATCTTACCAAGGTGGAGCGGGTAATTTTGTGAAAATAAAACATAACAATACTTTTACAAGCGGTTATATGCACCTTTCTCGTTACGGAAAAGGTATTAAATCTGGGAAATTGGTAAAACAAGGTGACATTGTTGGTTATGTTGGCAGTACTGGGCTTTCTACTGGTCCGCATCTTGATTTTAGATTTTGGGTAAACGGAACTCCAGTTAATTATTTAACACAAAAATTTCCTTCTACCAAACCAATTGAAAAGAAATATGAAAAAGAATTCTATTCAATGAAAGATTCTTTGAAAACAATCATCGAGAAAATTGGAAAAAATGAAACAACTTCATCTAAAAACCCAAATAAAAAATAAATATTAATGATTGTTAATCAAAAAATGCAAATCGTTTAACTATTTACTTTTCTTCGAGAATCAACTTTTTCTTTAATTCTGTTCCATTTCGTAGAATTGTGAACTCCACTTTTTGTCCCGGGCGATATTCTTTCAACTTATTGGAGTATTCTCTCAAGTTCGAGATTGTAATTCCATCAATCGCTGTTATAATATCTCCAACTTTAATTTCAACCAATTCTGCTGAAGAGTTTTCGTAAACATCGGAAACTTTAACTCCACCATCTGAAAACGTGAAATCGGGAACAATTCCAGTTTTTACACTTCTGTTTGTATTTTGAGTTTGTTGCATAGTTTGAGGAGTTTCTGCCGATTTTGTTTCACTCGATTTCAATTCGCCAATAAAAGTTAATGATTCTTTTCTATTTGCAAGATATTCTGAAACTTCCTTGCCGACAGTTGCAACTTTTACTAAACCAGATTTATCAATCTTTTCAATTGTATCGCTTGGTTTGTGGTAATCTTTATTTGCGCCGCTAAAGAATTGAATTGCGGGAATTCCATTTTCTAAAAATGCAACTTGGTCGCTTGCGTCTAACTTTTCTTTTATTAGTTCAGTAGGAATTCCAGTAACATAATCTGTTCCCATAAAAATAAATCGCCATTCTCGTGTGGATTCGGAATTGATAATTATCAATTTATTTCCGTTCAATCTTCCGACTGTATCAAAATTTAGGTTAGCAACAATTCCTTCTTTGGCAATTTCCTTTGGAAGATTTTTCATAAAATATCTTGAACCAACCAAACCAGATTCTTCGGCTGTAAAAGCGACAAAGTAAATCGGACGTTCGGAATTACTTTCTTTCAAACTTCGAGCAAGCTCTAATAAAACCGCAATTCCAGAAGCGTTATCATCGGCTCCTGGATGAATTTTTCCTTCATTTCCAGAATTTGCATAAGGAAAACCATTCCCGAGATGATCATAATGTGCTGAAATTATTAAAGGTGAGTTTTTTAGCGAATCATTTTTCCCTGATAAATATCCAACAATATTTGTTAAAGTTAGATTTCTTTCTTTTATCGTTTCGTTCCAAGTTTGGTAAAATGAATTTTCGAAACCGTGTTTTAACCCAATTTTTTCAAATTGTTCGGAAATATATTTTTTTGCGAATTCAATTCCAATGTTATCTATTCCACGTCCAAGCATTTTTTCAGATGAAAGTTCTTTGATATCGTTTATCATATTTTCTTCAGAAAACACAGGTTTTAGATAAGCAAGAGCTTTTGCGGGAATTAATTTTGCATTCGATTTTGCATTTTCATCAAAATAATGAATCAATGGCGAATTGAAAGAAGGGAACTCGCCTTTTTCTGTATTTGCTGGTTCATCGCCTTCGAAAACCAAATAACTATATTTCCCATAATGCGGCAATTTATGAATCAATCCATCAATTGCAACTTGCTTTTCAGTTGCAAGCCACACAATAATTCTTTCGGGATTTTTGGGATTTTTAATAGCAATTACAAACGAATGATTTGCTTTTGGGATTGATTTTTCAAAAATATCTACATTTTTATCACTAATTGCGATTTTCACATTTTTGAATTCATTTTTTAGCAAATCTAAATATTTATTTGAGTTGCCTAAAATCCAAATATCTTCATTTGTTGGAATTTCAGAAATTGAATTTTCGGTGATAATTCTGCCTTGCTTTTCTTTCATCCAATTTTCAGCAATTTGGGAATAATCAATTTTATCATTTTCTGGAAGAATTACGCTAACATTCGTTGAACCAAATATCTTTGAAAAAGACGGTGGAATTTCGTTCGGGTCAAGTTTTCTGAATATATCAAATTCTGGATCTACTTCAATTTTAATTGGTTTTTCGGTGATTGCGAATGTAAAAGTTTGTTTTTTTTCACTCAAAAATGCTTTTTCAGTTTGGAGTTTATCTTGATAATAAATCACAATTGGAATATTAAGTCGGTATAAATCTCCTTTTTGATTTTGGGAAAGTGTTATTTTTAGCGTTTTTTCATCAAATTCTGCATTTTTAACTGAAATTTCCGCTGCACCTTTTTTATAAAGCAAATCTTCAAAAAGATAATCGACATCATTTTTTACAATTTTTTGAAAAGTAGATTGAATATCGCCGAAAGTTGCAAACTTGTATTTATAATTTCTATTAAATTGTTGGAAAGCTTTAACAAAATTATCATCGCCTATTTCCTTGCGGATTGTATGCCACAACATTGCAGTTTTTCCATAACCAATTGCTTCGGAAGCTCCATCAAACCGTGAAATAAATTGAATTGCTGGAAAATCATTTGTTTGATTAACAAAATCTGTAAATCTTTGCAAAATTGCTCGGCGATGTTCAGCTCCTTGTCCACGCTGTTCTTTTATTAAATGATCAGCCATATAAGCTGTAATTCCTTCGCACCAATTTCCTTTTTCGAAATCGACATAAACTGAATTTCCCCACCAATTATGCAAAAGTTCGTGAGGATATGAAGAATGCAGAATGAACGGAAATCTAATTATTTTTTCGCCGAGAAGTGTGAAAGATGGCATTCCATAGCCAGTTTCCCAAAAATTTTCGACAAGCGCAAACTTTTTATATGGAAAAACTCCAACCAAATTTCTATACATTTCGAGATATTGAGCGGTAGTTTCAAGATATTTTTGCGAAAGTGCGTCATCTTGAGTTCGCAAAAAAGACATTGCTTTTACTGAACCAACATCTTTCGAATTCTCCCAAAATTTTGCCGCAATCAAAAATATTTCTTCTTGTGGTTCTGGCGAATTCCAAACCGAAATGTTGTTTTCGTGCGAAATTCTTTCACCTTGGCTAACAGATCTCCAACTTTCTGGAAGTTCAGTTTTTAGCGTGAAAGTAAATAGTTTCTCTTCAAAATTTGGGATCCAAAAAGTTGAGCCTGCTAAATAAATACCAATATCTGAAATAATTCCCGCAGATTCTGAAAATCCACGTTGATAATTTTCTTCACTTTGAACAAGTGGCGAGTTGATAATTCCTTCGTAAAATATTTTTACTACTCGATTTGTTGGATTTTGTAACGTGATTTTGTAATTATTTAACACAACTTTCTGATGTTTATCGCGATCCATTCCCAAATCTTCTTGCGAGGCTTTGCTTCCCAAATTCTCGATTTTTGCACCAATAACTTTGGTTATTACTAAAATGGAATTCATCTCAAAAGAAATTTCAGATGATTGTGAATTTGCTAAAAACGTGATTTCATCTTCAACAGTTAAAGTGGAATTCTTTGGTTCAACTTTTGCTAAAATGTTGTGATGCAAGTATTTATCTTGCGAAAATAGATTGATATTTAACAAAATTAATATTGAAAGCAATATTTTCAACATTATTCTTCTCCTTTTACTACAATTTTAATTTCATTTGCGGGTGAAAGATATTTATCGGCAACTTTTTGAACTTCAGCGAGTGTTACTTTTTTAAGATTTTCTAACACTTTGGAATCGAATTCAAAATCATTCTGATAATAAAAAGATTCTCCCAAATAAAACCCTTGATTAATTGATGAAAGTCGGCGGAACATCATTTTTCCTAAATACATATTAATGCGTTTGGTTAATTCTTCTTGCGTAATTTCGCCAAGATATTTCCTTGTGAATTTCTCGGGAAATTGTTTTGTTAGAATCTCTACATTTTTATTTTGTGAACCCATATTTATATAAAACATTGCGGAATTTTCCCGAAGTTCAATTCCAACACCCATATTATAAGCCAAACCTTGTTTTTCGCGAATATCGAAAGTAATTTTATCTTGCAAAATTAACGAAAGAGCCAAAATTGCTGATTTCTCAGATTCTTCAATTTGTTTGATAAATCCGTAATATAAAAAAGCACGTGGCGATTTCACTTTTTCAACAGTTTCTATTGGAGTTTGATTTTCTCGAAATGTAACTTTTTCAATTGGATTTGAATTGAAATCTTTTGGCACAGATTTTTTGAAATCGGAATAGAGTTTTTCAATTTCTTCAGTTGGCAACTTGCTAACTACTGAAATTATCATATTTTGTGGAATAAAATAGCGTTTTCCGAAACCTTTTATTGTATCAAAAAGTAGCGGCGATTTCACTTTTTCAATTTTTGAATTGTACAATGTTTTGTCTAAAATCAAACTGAACATTGTTTGTGCTGGATTTGTCTTCTTCATCATTTGACCGCGTTGAAAAGACATTACGGCAGAATTAAATTCTTCTTCAGTTGGTTCGAAATCGAGAATATTTTTGTTCATAAAATTCACAACTTCGGGAATATTATCGCCCAAAGATTCAATTCGAATGTAACCGAAATCATCGCTCAAATAAATGTCATCCATTGGAATAAATGGATTATCATTACTGGTTAACACAATTCCGTTTTTTGCAATTTCGTTAGAAAATTCTTCACTTTTCAGATGTTCTTTAAACGCTTCGTGCCAAACAAAAGCCGCATTTTCGCCAAATCTGTTTTCATATTCGGTTTTGTGTTTTAGCAAAATGTGAATTGCAAGCAAATTACTTTGCGGATTTTGTCGAACAATAATCTGTGCATTTCCAGATTTTTGCGGAATTTGCGATGTTTTTATTTCACTATTGCTCGAATCTTGCTTTTCTGCTGTTTGACTTACTTTCGGTTTTTGAATTAGAAGAATCGGTTTTGAGATTGTTATTATCCGTCCGAGTTCAAAAGATGCATTTTTGAATGAATTTCCATTAAATTTTCGAAGAACTGCTTCAAATCCTTCATTTGCAATAATATCTGCGTTGTAAATTCCAAACATGTGCGGTTTTTCGATATTCATCAGAAAGGCAGTTCTCTCTTTTGTGATGATTTTTGCTAATTCATCTTCTTGAATTGAGAAAATATAATTCTCAAGAAAAGTAGAAATACTATCAATCAAAGAGTTTGCAAGATTACTTTCAGAAATTGGTAACATAATTTCAAGATAACTTACTGCTGGTTTTGTTCGAAGAAAAGTTTTAGCAGATAATTCAATATTGTTTGATTTTTTAAGAAAATTCTTTAATTCATCATTCAATTTTGGCAACTGAGTTTCAAGCAAAGTAGAAAGTTCATAATTAAAACTTGCACTCAATTGATAAAAAAGTCGAACATCTTCGTTTTCGCCATCATAAAAACGATATTTTTTGTCAGATTTTGGGAAGTAGTCTTTAACTTCCGAAAAATCTGATTCTTGAATTTCTTTTGGTGCGATTTGTCCGAAATATTTATCAATCATTTTTAGCATTTCTTTCGAATTGAAATTCCCCACGACGCTTACTAACATATTATTTGGGATGTAATATTTTTTGTAGAAATTATAAACATCGTCTCTTTGCATGTGTTCAATTGTTTGATAAGTTCCCAAAGTTGGAAATGAGTTCGACAATCCTTCATAAATAACCGAAATTATATTTCTTTCAAGTTGTTCATCAGCCTCAGCAAGCGATTTTGTAATTTCTTCGAGTACAATTCCTTTTTCCTTCTTGAAATTTTCTTTTGGCAAAATAGAATGGAAAAGCATTTGCGTTTGAATTTCGATTCCCTTTTCGATATTTTCAGTTGGAGTAACCATCATAAAATTTGTGTAAAATTCAGAAGTGTTTGCATTATTGTAACCGCCAATTAAATCTGTGGCATCGTAAAGTTCGCGTTGTGTAAACTTTTCAGTTCCGTTAAAAAGTAAATGTTCAAGCATATGACTCATTCCGCTTGTTGCGTAATTTTCGTATACTGAACCAACTTTTACAGCCGTATTTATGCCAATCATTGGCAAAGCTTTGTTTTCGATAAGCATAACTTTTACGCCGTTATCAAGTTGAAAAATTGAAACTTCTTCGGGAAGTTGATTTTGGGCAAGAATTTGTGCGTAACCATTTAAAAAGATTATGAAAAGCAACTTGATAAATAAGTTTCGAAAAGTTTTCATGTTTTCCTCACAGAATATTAAAATGAAGTTAAATTTAGAAGATTTGAATCAGAAATGAAAGGAAAAGATTGAAGCCAACTGAATCTTAGTAGAATTTTACTTCAATTCGATTAATTGCACTTTTTAAGTCGATTTTCACCTTGTTTTTGGATTTATCATAATTTTGTGATGTAAAGGAATTTTCATCAAATTTAGAGAAATTTGGTAAATCTTTTTCAAGAAAAATTGACTTGCTCTCAATCAAACAACCTGTTTCTTTTGGAAGATTAATAATTATTTCGCTTGCCGCTGCGTCAATCATAAGATTCGAATATTTTTGCAAACTTCCGAGAGTTATATCAATGTTTGAAACTGCTGATTTTATCTCGAATTTTGCAACTGGAACATGAACTAAATTCATTTCCAAATTGCTTGCACCTGAATTTACATTAATTTCCCAATCAATTCTTGTAGAAAGTGATAATTTCAATTCAGAATCATCGTCATCTGCATTTTCAGACGAAATTGTTTCTGGATTGATTTTAATATTTGCAATTCCGTTTTCAGTGAAATTATGTGTTTTATATCTTAAATTTCCTTTTTGTTCGAATTGAATCAATTCACCATCATCATTATTTTCGTTGAAAAAAATCTCATTTCCCAAAGTCGAAAGTTCCAATTTTGCCAATTTTATACTATCTGACAATTCGATTGAATGCAAATTTGCGTCTTCGTAAATTTCAATATTTATGTTATCTTCATCATCGCAATCAAATCTTGCGTGATCCCAAAAAATATCGTATAAAGCAAAAGCCGAAATTATTGAAGCAAGAATTATGAAAAAGTACTTAATTCCTAAGTTCTTAAAAAGTAATGCTATACCTAGAAGAACTAAAAGTATTGGAATTACAACTTCTGAATCCAAATCGATTCGTGCGTCAATTCCAAAATAGTCCAATAATCCAATTGTTCCCAAAGTTACAAATAAAATACCCCAAAAAAGTTTACCAGTTTTCATTGTCGTGTTTCCTAATTTTCTTTTGGATTTCGTGAGTTAATTAACAGATAAACTCCAGCAACAACCAACACAGCCGGGACAATCAATTTGAAAGAAAACGAAGGCAATAATCTTTCTGCCAAAAACATTGTGCCAACTACAATTAGCGCAATTCCAAAATAGACTTTTTTGCTGTTATCACTAGTATGTGACTGATTTTCAACTTTTTTCTCATCTGTTTGCGATTTATGATTGTCGTATGTTTCATTTATAATTGTTGCATCTTCAAATGTTGTATTTGTTGTTTCACTCGAAGTTGGTTTTTCGTTAGGTTTGTTGTAACCAGCGCTTTCGAATGTTTCTACGGCTTCAAACGGAATTGCAATCCAAAGAATAATGTAAAGAATTAAGCCAATTCCATCAAAGAATAATAGTAAAACAAAAATTACACGAATGATTGCTGGATCGAGTTTGAAATATTTTGCTAAACCGCCAGCAAGACCAGCAATCATTTTATCAGTACGCGAACGATATAATCTTTCCATTTTTTTTCTCAAAATTGTGATAAACTTAACATAAAGACGGAATGTCTTAAAAAAAGTTTCTTAAGAGTTTCACTCATTTTGTTATTTTGACAATTAAACTTATAAATGTTGATAATTTGGAGAAAAAATGTACAAATATTTGGCTTTATTTTTGACTTTAGTTTTAATTTCGTGCTCTGGCAAAAAGGTTGAAGAATATTATCAAGAAGCACAAACAGCTTTATCGGTTGATAAATATACCGAAGCAATTGTAATTTTTGAAGAAATGATTAATGAATATCCAGAATCTGAAAAATCTCTGCACGCTATTCTCGAAATTGCAAAAATTTATCATCTTGAGTTAATTAAGGAAATAAATTCAACAACTTCGCTTCAAAAAGCAGTTTTTTACTACAAAAAAACTAATAATATGTTTCCAGAAACCGACCAAGGAAGAAACGCACTTTTTCTTGCTGGATTTATAGAAGCAAATGATTTGAAGGATTTTGTTGCGGCAAAAAATAGCTTTCAGCAGTTTATTGAAAAATATCCAAAAAGCGAAATGGTTGAATCTGCGAAAATTGAAATGCAGAATTTGGGAAAATCGCCCGAAGAATTGTTAAAAGGAATTCAGAATTAATTGAAAGAAGGAAGTTTTACATATCGTGAATACTTAAAACCCGAAATTATTTCAACGATTAACAATTTTGAATTAAAAGCCAAAATGTTGGTTGAAGGTTTTTTAATCGGGTTGAATAAAAGTCCATATCACGGTTTTAGTGCAGAATTTAACGAACATCGAGCGTATTTTGTTGGCGATTCAATTAAAAATATTGACTGGAAATTGTTTGGAAAAACGGAGAAACTTTTTGTCAAAAAATATGAAGAAGAAACAAATCTAATTACTAAAATTGTGGTCGATTGTAGCAAATCGATGTCTTTTAAGCAAAATGGGAAAATCTCAAAATTTGATTATGCAAAACTTATTGCTGCCGCTTTGTCGTATTTGTTAACAAAACAAAACGATGCAGTTGGGATTTCATTTTTTTCTGAGAATGTGATTTTGGATTCGCCTGCAAAAACATCCAAAATTAATTTACACAAAATTTTATCAGATTTGGAAAATCAGCAAGTTGATAAATCGACTAAAATCTCAGAAAGTTTGAAAGAAATTGCATCGAAAATCAGAAAAAGAAGTTTAGTTGTTATAATTTCAGATTTTTTTGACGATTTGGATGAAATTCTTCTTTCTCTAAAACAATTCAAATACAACAAAAATGAAGTTATTTTATTTCAGATTTTAGATAAATCCGAAATTGATTTCAATTTTGAAGATGATTCTACTTTTATTGATTTGGAAAATGAAACACAGTTGAATGTTCAACCTCAGTTATTAAAAGTTGCTTATAAACGCAGATTTAATGATTTTCAGAATCGATTGAAAGAAGAATCAGCTAATTTTAAGATAGATTTTTATCAGATTTCGACAGAAACACCACTTGATAAAGCACTATATTTGTTTTTTAGCAAACGACAAAAAATGAAATAATTATGATTTCGAAAAACAGAATAAAATTCTTAAAATCACTTTCGGTAAAGAAATTCCGACAAAAAGAGCAGAAATTTTTAGTCGAAGGTAGAAAAATTATTCAAGATGGAATCGAGAGCAATTTTTTCTGCGAGGAATTGTTTTATGTGCCGAACTCAGAATTTGAGCAAATAATTGCAACAGCAAGCAAAAAATCGGTGAAATTAACTGAAATATCGGAAATTGAAGCAAAACAAATTTCAGAAACAGAAAATACACAAGGAATTTTTGCATTATTTCATTTTTCCAAAACAAACATTTTGTGGAAAACAAATTTTGTAATCGTATTGGAAAATATTTCTGACCCCGGAAATCTCGGCACTATTTTGCGGACGGCGGATTGGTTTGGGGTGAAAGAAATTTTAATTTCGAGTGATTCGGTTGATGTTTTCAATTCTAAAGTAATTCGTTCAGCAATGGGGAGTATTTTTCATCTCAAAATTAAAATATCTGAAGATTTTTACAACGAAGTTGAAATTCTTAAAAAAATGGGATTTTTAATTTATTTGGCAGATTTAATAGGCGAAGATTATTCATTACCAAAATTCAAACACGGAAAACGGGTTATAATTTTTTGTAACGAAGCGAACGGAGCATCAAACAAGATTAAAGAAATTTCTCAAAATAAAATTACTATTCCCAAAAATGGAAATGCAGAATCGTTAAATGTTGCCGTTTCAAGTGGAATAATTCTTTCTGAATTAATAGATTTATTATAG
>DYSW01000138.1 GCA_020726285.1 Melioribacter roseus | reverse complement strand
TCATTTACCGCAATAAATGAAAATGTGGAATACTTATCGCAATTAGTGGAATATTTTAAGAATTATGAGAGGTTTATAGAAGTTCGCCATTCATCTTGGATTGGGAAAAGAGCAAAAACTGTTACTTTTTGCACAATTGATCAGCCGATATTAAATAAATTTCTTCCATATATACCAACATTTGGAAACGAAGCCGCGTATTTTCGTTTTCACGGAAGAAATATCTCAGCTTGGCAGAAAAGTTTAATAAATTTCGGGAAAAAGCAAACTTATGAGCAAGCAAGTGAAAGATATGATTACCTTTATAATGAAGAGGAAATTGATAGTTTTACAAAGGGAATAAAAAATATTTCTGATAAAGTACAAAAAGTGATTGTAATTTTTAATAATCATCCTGGTGGAAAAGCAATTGCAAATTCTTTTTAAGATTAAGGGAAATCTTATCGGAAATAATAGAATTCAAATTCCAGGGACAATAATCAAAAATTTCCCACTTTTAGAAAAAAATGCTTAGTTTTTTGTGAGATTTATCAATTTTCAAATCAAAATAAATGATAATTTTCACAGCGTAAAAACCAAAATTAAACTATCAAGAGGAACTTATGGTTAAAAAAATTATCCTTTCAATTTTTATTCTAACATTTATTTCCACAACAACTTTTGCACAATTTAGTCTCGAAAACTTAAAAAAGAAAGTGCAAAAAAAGGTTGAAAATCGAGTTGAGAAAAACATCGACAAAGGAATTGATAAATCGTTAGACAAAGTGGAAGAAGAAGCTGGAAAATCTATTTCTGGTACAGATTCATCGCAAGTTGAACAAAATGCTAATCCAAATGCTACTGCTCAAAAAAATGAAGAAAAAACTAACATTATTGCAGATTCTACTCAAAAATCATCACCAAAAATTCTTTGGAATAAGTATGATTTTATTCCAGGGACAGAAATAATTTTTGAAGATAATCTTGAAAATGAACAAAATGGCGAATTTCCTTCAAAATGGGATTTGTATGA
>DYSW01000023.1 GCA_020726285.1 Melioribacter roseus | reverse complement strand
AAGTTTTGTTTCTGTTAAGAAAATGATGCTTATAAAATAGTAATCAGTAATCAGTAATCAGTGATCAGTAATGAGTAATCAGTGAAAAAATAAATTATTATTAAACCTCTGTCGGAGAAATTCTGCAGAGGTTTTTTTATATTTTTTCAGGGAATTACATTATGCAATTATTACAGAATTTGTAATTATAATGTCTTTAATTACAAAGAAAAGTTAATTTTTGGCGGTTTTTTTGTTATATCCCTTTTCGCCAAATGGAGTTTTATCTTCAATAAATAGTTGTTCAAGTTGCTTTACTTCTTTATCGTAATTTATATTTTTGCCATCTTCTTCTTTAATTTCAATTAGAATCTCGAACACAAATTTTTCTACGCCAAATTGTTTCCAATCTTGCTGTAATTGTTGATTTGGGTGTATTCCAAATTTTAGTTGAGTTCTGTGTCTATTCCAAATTGCATCTAAATCTAGACTGCTACTTATAAATATTTTACCGTTCACCAAGTTGCGTATCTGAAAAACGCCTTTTTTTGATTTTCTGTTCTTATATTCTTCTTTGATTTCTTTATTTGTTACCATGTTAAGTCCTTTATTGTATTGCCAAATAATAGTCAGAACATATAACCATAAATTAATTAACAGATGATAGATTTAGAATTTATTATCAATGTTTCCAAAGTTCTCTATCTAAACTGCGGTATTGAATTGCTTCGCTTACGTGTTGCGGTTTAATATTTTCAGATTTTTCAACATCGGCTATTGTACGACTTACTTTCAAAATTCTATCATAAGCACGTGCCGAAAGTCCTAATTTAGTGATAGCCATTTTCAGCAATTCTTGTCCAGCAGTGTCTAATTTGCAGAATTTTCTAATCTCTTTTGTTCCCATATCTGCATTTTTGTGAATGTTCGGAAAATCGGCGAAACGTTTTGTTTGAATTAATCTTGCTTCCAAAACTCGCTTTCTGATAAGTTCGGAACTTTCCCCTTTTTTATCTGATGATAATTCGTTGTAATGAATTGCGGGAACTTCAATTTGAATATCAATTCTATCAACCAAAGGTCCAGAAATTTTTCCCATATATTTTTGAATTGTTGTTGTAGAACATGTGCAAGCGTGATTTGGGTCGGTTAAATATCCGCACGGACAAGGATTCATTGCGGCGGCAAGCATAAAGTTTGCTGGAAATTCAAGTGTCATTTTCGATCGACTTATAGTAACTTTTCTATCTTCCATTGGCTGACGCAGAACTTCGAGAACATTTTTCTTGAATTCTGGAAATTCATCCAAAAATAATACTCCGTGATGTGCAAAAGAAACTTCGCCAGGTCTCGGATAACTGCCCCCGCCAATTAAAGCTGCATCAGAAACCGTGTGATGTGGATTTCGGAATTGCCGTTGAGTTACAATTGATTTTCCCGCATCTAAAATGCCAGCGATTGAAAATATTTTTGTGGCTTCCAAAGCTTCTTCAAAAGTAAGTGGTGGCAAAATTGAAGGAATTCTTTTGGCAAGCATTGTTTTTCCAGAACCTGGCGGTCCAATCATAAGTAAATTATGACCGCCAGCAGCACCAATTTCGATGGCTCGCTTTACATTTTCTTGACCTTTTACATCGCTAAAATCGAGTTGATAATCGTTAATTTGTTCGAAAAGAGAATCTTGATTAATTGTAATTGAAGGATATTCATCAGGATTTAGTAATATTTGCACAACTTCAGCAAGATTTTCTGCGGCAAAAATGTCAATTCCATTTACAATTGCGGCTTCTTCGGCATTTTCTTTTGGTAAAATTACACGTTCAAAACCTTCTTTTTTGGCAAGAATTGCAATCGGCAAACTTCCTTTAATTTTCCGCAAAGTTCCATCAAGCGCCAATTCGCCAACAATCAGAGTTTTTTCTAATGTTTCGAAATAAAAATCGCCATTTGAAGCAATTATTCCAACCGCAATTGGTAAATCGAACGCACTTCCTTCTTTGCGAATATCAGCTGGAGCAAGATTTATTGTGATTTTTTTAAGTGGGAATTTGAAACCAGAATTTTTTATTGCGGCGTTTACTCGTTCTCGGCTTTCTTTTACAGCGTTATCGGGCAAACCAACAACTGTTACACTTGGTAATTGTTTTTCGTGATGTGTTTCTACCTGAACTACAAAGCCATCAATTCCAAATGTTCCCGCAGAAAATACTTTTGAAATCATTTTACATTACAAAATATTTACAAAGTTAAAGGTTGTAGATTCGTAATTCGAGTCATAATTATTACAAGTTTCTACAAAATCAACTTCTGGTTTAATAAATTCAAAAAAGAAATGTGTGTTTATAAACTTAAGCAATCTTTCTTTTGCTAAATTTGTTATACATAAAAACTTATGCCCAAAAACTTCTGAAACCAGTAATAAGCCATAAATTAAAAAACTCACCAACCTCATAATATTTCCTTTTAATTAATTTAACAAAAGGCGAAGTAAAACTTCACCTAAAATATTTTTAATTATAAAACATCAAAATAAACTGTTGCAGTAACTACAAATGAATTGTAATTATCTTCTTCATCTTTTTTACCAAACATTTTATTCATTTGGTATTTTGCAGCTAAATCCACATCAATAATTGGTAAAAGAGTGAAAGTAGCACCAACTCCCAAAGCAAAACCCTGTCGAGTAAATGAGTCATATTTTGCAACTACCACTTCATCTATTTTGTAAGTAGCTTCGCCAAAAGTTGTTTGAAGTAATTCTGCAGAAAGATATGGTTTCAATGGTCCAGGAAAAAGTACCATTTCAACACCAAGTGAATAATTTGATAAAGTTTGATCGAAAGAGTATTTTAGATCGACAACTTCTTCTTCAGATTTTAACGGATGCCAAAATGCACCAGCCGTTACATTAAACGGAAGTAATGGAATTCCAACTTTTAATTTCGCACCGTAATTATAACCAGTTCCTAAACCAAAACCTCCATCAGCAAAAGATGTTGTGGCTTCTTCGTTTGTTAAAACTGTTAACCCGCCACCAACTCCAACTTGAAGACTTTGTGCAACTGCCTGTTCATAAACAAAAAACAAAGAAATTACAGCAAATATTAATAAAGAACGTTTCATATATACTCCATATTTTTGTTTGATTAGTTAAATATAACAAAAATCATCAGAAAGAAACACAAGATTTATCGAATTTTCTTAACTTTATTTATTATAAAAAACAAGATATAGACTAAATGTTCACTAATACAGATTTATCAAATTTAATTTATCTTTTTGCCACAATTAATATTCTTATTGTTTTTGCTTTTGTACTCAGAAAATTCACAAAATTAGCTTCTCTAATAACCCGAAAATTCCTGCACATTTCAGCAATATTTATTGCTGGTTTAAGTTTTGTGGTTATTCAAGATATTTACTTGCTTTATATGCTGGGCGGAATAATTCTTGTTGGGAATTTTATTTTGTTCAAAACTGGAATTTTTGAAGAAAACGGTGTTAAAAATCCAGGTATTTTGTTTGTCCCATTTTCTTATTTAACAATTTCATTTTTCTTTAATTCTTGGCGGGAAATTGCCGCTGTTTCAATGTGGATTATGGCTTTTTCTGATGCTTTTGCGGCTTTAATTGGGAATTATTTCCCGATTCAGAAATTGAAAATTGGAAAAGCTAAGAAAAGTATTGGCGGTTCGCTTGCATTTTTTATATCTACAATTATCGTTTTATCCGTTTCGCTAAATTATTTTCAATTATTTTCTGCATTTGTTGATATATCACATTTGTTTGAGTTGGTTGTATTTGTGTTATTTCTTTCCGTTGTTCTAACTGCATTCGAATCACTTTCTTTTAACGGGATTGACAATCTTATCGTGCCAATATTTTCAGCCTTTTTGTTGCTTTTATTCCACAATTATTTTCAGTTAATTGATTTCACACATCTTTTCTGGGGAATTTTGCTTGCGGCTTTAATTGTTGTGGCTTCAATAAAATTGAAATTTCTACAAACAGATGGCGCTATTTCAGCTTTTATTCTTGGAAGTTTGGTTTTCGGTTTGGGTGGAATTCAATGGACAATACCAATTCTTATTTTTTATATTTTTTCAAGCATTTTATCCAAGATAAGAAAAGCAGTTTCTGATGATAAATCTGAAAAAGGTAGTCAGCGAGATGCTTTTCAAGTTTTGGCAAATGGCGGAATTCCTGGGATTGCGGTTGTTTCCTCATATTTTTTTGAATCTGAAATTTGGTTTGTCATTTACCTAATTTCCCTCTCTGTTTCAACTGCCGATACTTGGGCAACCGAATTCGGAAATCTGAAGAAAAGGAAAACAATAAATATTCTAAATTTTAAAGAAATTGAACAAGGTGAATCTGGTGGAATTTCATTTGGCGGTACTTTGGGTGGAATTTTTGGAGCATCTTTAATAGCGATTTCTGGAATTTTTTGGTTGCAAAGTAATTTATTCTTACAATTTTTGATGATTTCCTCAATGGGTTTTACTGGAATGTTGATTGACAGCGTTTTGGGTGCTTCTTTGCAAAGAAAAAATACTTGCGTTGTTTGCAAAAAGCAAACAGAAAAACCAATTCATTGTGGAATTCCAACTGAATATCACGTTGGAGCAAAATGGTTAAATAATGATGGTGTTAATTTTATTTCGGCATTAACAGCCGTAATTTTGTTTTTAATAATTAGCTTTTAGGTTTTATGACAAAATACATTTTATCAGTTTTATTGTTTTTTGTGAGTATTGCAAATTCGTTTGCACAAACAGATTATATGCAAAATGCAATTGAAAAATATTCGCAAAAGCAATTCGTAGAAGCAATAAATCAATTTTCGCTTGTTGATGTTTCTAAACTTACTTCAGATGAAAAAATGTGGCTACTTTTTTACAAAGGAAAATCTTTTGTTGAAATTAACGAAAAACAAGCCGCAATTTTTACTTTTGAAGAATTTCTGAAAGAAGTGCCAATTTCATCGCTCACAGACGAAGTTATTTATCTTCTCGGAAAACAATATTTTGAAGTTGAATCTTTCGATTTAGCATTAAAATTATTTCAAAAGTATGTTACTGATTACAAATTTGGTAAAAATTTTGGTTCGGGTTTATTTTGGGCGGCAAAATCAGCCGAAAAGTTGCAACTCTATGAACAAGTTGAAAATTATTATTTAGATGCAATTTCGATGAGTGCAACTAATGATTTTCTTGTCGAATCAATTTATTCTATTGCAATTTTATATGAAGAAATGGAAAGATTTGAAGAAGCAATTACATATTTCGACCAACTTTTATCGTTTTATCGCGATTCTAAATTTGCACCTTTTGCTCAGTTGCGAATTGGAAAAAACTATTTCTACGCAAATGAATTTGATACCGCCATTTTGGAATTAACCGATCCTTTGATTTTCAAATTGCCCGAAGATAAGCAAATTGAAGCAAAATATTTTCAGGCTAATTCGTATTTCAGAATGAAAGAATATAACAAATCAATCGAAATTTATCAGGATTTGCTTCGTTCTTTCCCAAATCAAGAACAAACAAATCAAATTCGTTTTAATCAAGCGTGGACAAATTTTCAGAGTGGAATGTTTGAAGAATCTTACAGAATTTTCAACTTGCTTTCCAAATTAGCCGAAGGAGAAATTGCGGTTGAATCAATGTTTTGGGCGGCTGAATCTAAACGATTTCTTGGTGAAACGGAATTGGCTGAAATTATTTACAATCAATTTATTAAACTCAATTCAAATTCAAATTTGATTGGTGAAGTTTACTTTGTGCTTGGTTTAACAAATTATGAAAAAGGAGATATTCCAAAAGCTGAATCTTTCTTAAAAGAAGCAATTTCAAGCAAAAATGATGAGGCAAAAGCAAAAAGCTATCTTTTACTTGCTCAAATGGAATTGGAAAAACTAAATTATGCCAAAGCTGAAAACCTTTTCAAAATGGCGTTGCAGTTTCCAAAAATCACAAAAAATACAATACAAGGTGCAAAATTTGGTTTAGGCGTAACATTTTTTTATCGCGGGGAATTTGAAAAAGCAAAAGTAGAATTTGAAACCATTTATAAATCCGATAAAAAATTTGAATCTGATAAAATTCATTATTATTTAGGTGAAACATTTTTTAAGATGAAAAATTTTATTCCAGCTTTGGAGCATTTTTCGGCTGTGAATTTTAGAAATTCTGAGGTTGGAGAAAAATCACTTTTTGGGAAAGCTTATTGTAGTTTTTATCTACATAAATATGCTGATGCAATTTACTATTTTTTAGATTTTCTGAAACAATTCCCACATTCTCAATCTTTCTCAGAAGCTAATTTAAGATTGGCAGATTCGTATTTTGGAATTCAAAATTACAAACAAGCTTCTGGTGTTTATGCAAATATTTTTCAAACTGATAAAGCAAAAGATGCAGACGATTTGGGCTATTTTCAGTATGCAAAAACAATGTTCAAACTTGGTAAATCGGCTGAATCAATCAGAGTTTTTCGTCTCTTACAAGAAAAATTCCCGAAATCTGTTTTTGCCGAACAATCGCAGTTTTTGATTGGATGGATAAATTTTCAAGAAGAATTATTTCCGCAGGCAATTACAAATTACGAATATGTCCTGGAAAATTATCCAAATGGAAATTTGCGTTCGATTACTTTTCTTTCAATTGGCGATGCTTATTTGAAACAACAAGATTATCAGTCGGCAGTTGTGTTTTATAAACGATTGTTGGATGAATTCCCTAATTCTGAACACATTTTGTCGGGAATAAATGCAATTCAATTGGCAAATTTCAAGCAAAATCAATCGGAATCAACAATTTATGTGATAAATTCCTTTCTGTCGAAAAATCCAAATTCAATTTATGCTGAACAAATCTTGATAAAAAAAGGCGAAATTTACTTAGAAAACGAAGATTTTGAAAAAGCTCAGAGTGTTTTTAAGGAATTTGTTTCAACTTACCCGAAAAGCAAGTTTGTTGCAAACGCTTATTTATGGTTGGCGAAATGTGAGTTGAAATTGGAAAGAACGGAAATCGCAAATTTCTATTTCGATATGATTTTGAAAGATTTTCCAAACTCTGAGATTGCAATTCAAACGGCAATTGAATACGGCATATTTAATTTTGAATTACAGAATTTTAACAAATCTGTAGAGATTTACGATAAAATTCTCGTTTCGCAAGAAGCAAGCGAAAATCTTGCAGAATTGTATTATCTAAAAGGACTTTCATTAATTGAACTTGGCAAAATTGAAGAAGTTTATAATACATTTAACCAATTGTTAATTAAAAATCCCGAATCAATTTTTGCTGATAAAGCAAAGTTGGAATTGGGAATTTTGGAATTTTCAAGAAAATCTTATGAAGTAGCCGAAGATGTATTTCGTGAAATAAGTAATAGGCGAACTGATGAAATTGGAGTGAAATCGCAATTTTTACTTGGTGAGGTTCTGTTTGAAGAAAATCGAAATTCTGAAGCAATTTCGGCTTTTGTTCGCTTGCAAACAGTCTTTCCGAAAGAAAAGGATTGGGTCGCTAAATCACAATTAAAGTTAGGCGATATTTATTTGAAAATGAAGGACAAGAAAAAAGCGAAGGAAATGTATCAAATAGTTTATAATTCCAACAAAAACAACGAATTTGGAAACGAAGCAAGCAAAAAACTAAAAGGTATCAAATGAAAATATTATTTCTTATTCTAGTTTTTGTTCTTCCAATTGCAATTTATTCTCAGACGGAAGATTTCCCGATTCTTGATAAAAACTCTAATAATTTAACTTTGCCAATTAAAATCGCAAATCAAAAATCAAAAATCGTTTTGCCGCTTTCTTCTGAATATTTTTTTCAGAAATTTTCTGTTGGCGATTACAATTTGCGTTTCAATTTTTCTGCTGACACAAATTTTGTTCGTCCTTTTAAGCGAAATGAATTTGATTTAGGCGGTTTGCGAATTTTAGGAAGTCAAACAACTTTATCAAAATTTGATTTTCTACTTGCAAAAAACTTTGGAAACGGTTTGTTTAATTTTTCTGCAAATTCCGAAATTGTTGGCGCATATCTTCCAAATGCAAATGAAATAAACTTTGGTTTAAACGCTTCTGGTAGGTTTTTTACCAATCACGATGCGGAATTATTAGACAGAAGTTTTATTGGATTTTCTGCTGGCACTAACTTCGAGAAGTTTAATTTCTGGAATAGTATTACTCCAAAAAATTCCCGCGATGCAATTTCGGGCTTCAGCGAATTCCAATTTTATAATATTCAACCAAATTCTTCGCTCTTCGATTTGCGTCTGAAATTCGGAAGTTTATTCTATAAATCGAACGATTTTCGAGAATATAATTTCAATGGGAAGTTGTTTTCAGATTATAAAATTGGTGTTTTTAGCTTTGTTTTGGCGGCAAATGGGAATTATCAGAAATTGGATAATACAAATTACACGTCCGCAATTTACATAAATGCAAAACCCGAACTTTTGATTACTCCAAAATCCTTTTTTGAAATTGCGCTTGGTAGTTTTATCTCTTACGGCCAAAGTGAAATTTTCCTTCATCCAACTTTTAGAGCCAAAGTATTTATGGTAAAAAATCTTGTTGGAAGCGTAAGTTGGAGTTCTGAAACTCAATTTATAAATCACGAAAAACTATATTCCCAGAATAAATATTACAACAAAGAAGGGATTGAGAATTTTATTCAAAAGGAATTTTCAAAAGTTGAATTGAATGTAAATTACAGCTACAAAGATTTGCTAAATGTTTCGCTCAAAACGAGTTATTCAAATTTTGAGAATTACTTTTATTTTGAAGAAATTTCAAGAAATGGATATTTCGATGTTCAAACTGCTCCCAAAATCCGCTCGATTTCTGCGGAATTTAATGGCGAATTTTTCAAATCAGAATATGGATTTCTCCTTTTGAAAGGAAAATATCAAAGCGTAAAAGATACAACTTGGCATAAAATTCCATTTATTCCGATGTTCGAAGTAAACTCATCATACAATCAGAATTTTACAGAAATTAATTTATTTGGTCAATTAGGAATTGAATATAGTTCGCGAGTTTACACAAACTTTGCCAACACAAGTTTGGTTACACCAAATATTAATATGTTTGCAAAGGCGGAATGGAAATTTCTGAATAATTGGAAATTTTTGGCTGAAGCAAACAATTTATTAAATAGAGAAAATTGGTATTATTCAAATTACAGACTCCGAAAGTTAGACATTCTTGTTGGGATTGAGTATTTGTGGAGATAAAAAATGATTGAAATTAAACTAAAATCGCAATTATCCAAAATCTTTTCGGTTAAAGAACATGACTCTGATTTTTTATTGGAATTGCTGACTGAAAAAATTCAGAAGAAAATAAAAGAATCCGAAACAATAAAAATTGATTCTGTTGGCTATTTCAAAAAAGAAGGAAATGAATTAATTTTTTCTCCGTTTCAATTTAAAGAAGGCGAGCCACTTTTTCTTACATTGAAAACAGAAAAACCCAACGCAGATATTTATAGTTTCGATGAAGATATTTTCTCTGTTGGCGGCGATGCAAATATTACTCCCGCACTTTCAATTGCTTCTGGTAAATTAAATCTTGAAGAAGTAGGGTCGTTAATCGATGGAATTATTGAAACTTCAGAAATTATTGAAAACTACGATTTGATTGGAAACGCAATTGAAATTAGTGCAAATCAACAGAATAATGAAGAAATTCCAACCGAAATAGATACTTGGCAAGAGGAATTAAAAAGTGAATTACTTTCGGATGATTTATTTGGTGATTTTGAAGAGGAATCTGAAGAGCAACCGGAAAATAATGAGCCAATTGAAGAATTAGATTTAGATAATGATTTTGATTTCGATAAAATGAAAAAAGATTTGGCTAGCGAAGAAAGTTCAGGCGATAATCTTCCTTTCGATAATTTTGAGAGTTTCGGGAAAGAAGAAGGTTTTGAGCAAATTAAAAGTGATACGGTCGATCAAGGAAAATTGGATAGTTCATTTGTCGACATTGAAGATGCCCAACCAACAAAGCAAGAGACAGAGAAACCAAAAGAAAAAGAGAAAGAAAAGAAGTCGGAGAAAAAGGAAGCTGACAAAAAAGGTAAAATCAAAGAACAAAGCACGGATGGAAAGTCTATAAAGAAAAAGGGAAAGTTATTAATTATTATTATAATTATCTTAATTTTACTCGGCGGTGGCGGTGCGGCATTTTACTTTTTCTTTTGGGATAGCTTTTTTGGCGAACATAAAACAGAAAAACTTGACGAACACAATGCCGAGAACGCAAAAGATTCGGCAAAAGCTCCAATAACACCTTTTACCAAGAAGGAACTTGGTGAAGCCGGAAGCGATAGTATAAAAACACATGATATTCATAGCGATAGTTTGAATATAAAAGTTGATGAAGAATACAATCAGATTGACCCGCGAATGATGAAAGAATTTAAAGATGATAAAAAAATAACTAATTCAATTTATCTTACTGAAGGTAAGTATATGGTGCAAATATCTTCTTGGAAAAGTAGTGAAACGGCTACCCAAATTGTCGAAAAGCTTTACCAACGCGGTTTTGAAGCTTTTGTCGTAAAAGCATATTTACCACAATTAGATGGTTATTGGTATAGAGTTAGAATTGGATATTTCAAAACTCAAAAAGAAGCTGAAAATTTTTTAGTTGAAAAACCTTACAAATATGTTAGATAATGCTTTGGAGAAATAATATGAACAAATTTTTGAAATTAACTTTTGTAATAACAATTTTACCAATTTTGCTTTTAAGTAGAAGTAGTTCAGATATTATTCAACCGATTACACTCAAACTCGGCGACACAAAACAAATATTTATGAACGATTTAATCTACCTAACAGATTACAACATTAATTTTTTAACAAATCCGTACTTGTCAGTGGAATATGAAAAATCTACTAAAATCCTAACTATTTATGCCAAAACAAACTTTGCTGGTTTTACTTCTCTAAATTTTATATCTGGTCAAAATAAATTTTCAATTCCCGTATTTGTTAAAAATCCACTTCAAAAAACTTTCAAATTTAACACGAAAAAGAAATACAAATTCGTTTCTATATTTGGAACATTTAACGATTGGAATAGAAATCAACTCGAAATGATGCCAACAGAAAATGGTTATTCTACAACAATAAATCTTGAATCTGGAATTTATCAATACAAATTTTTTGCTGATGGCGAGGAAATAGTAGATCACCAAAATTCAGATTCCATTTCAAATGGTTTGGGAAGTTTTAATTCCGTTTTAACAATTGAAGAGAAATCCGCGAAATCATTTCTTCATAAAAGTGGAATAAAAGAAAGCAAGGATTATTTTGAACTAATTTTTATCAGTGAATCTAAAACTGAATTAAATATTATGAATTTATTTGCGTTTCTGGATAATTCACCTTTGGATGTAAAAGATATTTATGTAAAGGGAAATAAAATCCATCTTCGTGTACGAAAAAGCGAAATCGTAAATGAAACTATAGTACGAGTTTTGTACGCTGAAAACGAAAACATTTCAAACATACAATCTGTTTTCTTTAATAATTCAAAAATTGTTGATACGCAAAATCAACCAAATGATTGGCGAAATTCCATCATCTATTCATTAATGATTGATAGATTTTTTGATGGAGAAAAATCAATTAACAAACCACTTGTTGCAGATTCACTTTTTCCGCAGGCAAATTTTATGGGCGGAGATTTGTATGGAGTTATTAACAAAATTGACGAAGGTTATTTCGATTCACTTTCGGTAAATGTTATTTGGCTTTCGCCTGTTTATGATAATCCCGAAAATTCATATCGCGAATTCCCAGAACCACATCGTTGGTTTTCTGGATATCACGGTTATTGGCCTAAGAGTTTTTATGAAGTTGAAGAAAATTTTGGAACTTTAGAAACCGTAAAAATCCTTGTCGAAAAAGCCCACAAACACAATATTAAAATATTATTAGATTTCGTTTCTCACCACGCACACGCTGAAAATCCAATTTACAAATTTTATCCAAATTGGTTTGGACAACTTGATTTACCCGACGGCAGAAAAAATATTCGATTTTGGGATGAATATAGACTCACAACTTGGTTCGAACCTTATATGCCGTCATTTGATTTTCTTAGTTCGGAACAAGCAATGGAATTTATGACGGAAAATGCTATCTGGTGGCTTGAAAATACAAACGCAGATGGTTTTCGTCACGATGCAGTAAAACATGTTCCAAATGAATTTTGGCGAGAGCTTACAAAGAAAATCAAACAAAGAAAGTCAGAAAAAATTTATCAGATCGGAGAAACATTCGGAAGTTACGATTTAGTTAGTTCGTATGTAAACAATGGTCAACTCGATGCACAGTTCAATTTCAATTTATACAACACTGCACAAGCTGTTTTAATTGATTCAACACAACCATTTTCTGGACTTATGAAGGAAATGGAAAAAACTTTTGAAGTTTACGGAGTTAATCATGTTATGGGAAATATTATGGACTCGCATGATAAAAATCGATATATGTCATACGCAGATGGTGATTTGAAATTAGAACAATGGAGTGCAATTGAAGAAGGTTGGAATAATCCTCCGCAAGTTGATTTCACTTCGAGCTACAAAAAAGCCGAATTATATTATGCGTTCATGTTTACAATTCCAGGATTGCCCGTTATTTATTATGGAAGTGAATTTGGAACGACTGGAGCATCAGACCCCGACAACAGAAGAATGATGAGATTCGGAAAAGACCTTGTTGATGATGAAAAGAAAATGCTTTCAGAAGTAAGAGAAATAGCAAGATTGAAAAGTGAAAATTCCGCATTAAATTATGGCGACTTTTACCCAATTTTAGTAGGTAATGACATTTTCGCATACATTCGTTCAGATTTTAACCAAAGAATATTAGTTGTTTTAAATAAAAATAATTCCAAAACTCAAGAATTTGAAATTACATTACCGTCAATTTTAAAACTCGGAAAAGGAAAAGACTTACGAACAAACAAAATTTCTAAAATAGATGGAAACAAACTAAAAATTTCTCTTCCTAATATTAGTTGGAAAATATTCGAATTAGAGTAATAACAATAATTTATAATTTTTCTGTTTACTGTGTTTATGTGTTCATGTGATGCAATCACAAAATCGTGTAATTTTAATGTTACACCGCTTGTTCCATCAATAATTGTTAATGCTTCTTGAGTACAAGAACTTTCTGACAACTTACCATCTCCATCTCCGCCTTCTTCATCCCAATCAAATTTCCTGTATGCGTAATTGTGAAGAAGAACATTGTCTTGGTCAACATAAGTATATGGATTTTGATCAGTATGAATAAATGTTTGGTCATCACCATCAAACATCTAAGGTGCATCTGCTGGTCCAGCTTCGAAATCAGTAACATTAAATGTAATTTTTTGTGCAAATTCTAAATTTGTCATAATTATTAAAGCAAATAATATCTGCTTTAATCTCTTTTGGTTTGTAAAGACGTGGTTTAATTTTTTCTCCTTATTGCGTTGTTGTATTTTGATTTAATATTTCTAAACAAGCTTAAACACTATCGAAGAAGAAAATAATGATTTTAATCATCTTTTAAAGAATTCTTACATTCTTTATAAATCAGTTCTTTAAAAAAACCTTAAACTAATTTTCCAACTTTTATTTTTATAACTTTTGCTTTAATTTGATTTTACTTTTTAGGAGATTTATGAATTTACCAGCACATATTGCAACTGAACTTCAGATTTCAGTTCGCCAGATTGATTCGGTTTTACAACTTTTTGCCGAAGATGCAACTATTCCATTTATTGCAAGATACAGAAAAGAACGAACTGGCGGTTTGGATGAAGAAGTTCTTCGTAAAATAGAAGAGCGTTACAATTATCTACTTGTTTTTAATGAAAGAAAAGATGCTATTATTAAAAGTATTGAAGAACAAGGAAAATTAACAGACGAATTGAAAAAGAAAATTGAAAACGCAACAAAACTGCAAGAACTTGAAGATTTATACTTACCATTCAAACCAAAAAGACGTACAAAGGGAACTATCGCAAAAGAGAAAGGATTAGAACCGCTTGCTCAATTTATTATTGATAAAATCGATGTAAAATTCAATTTGTTCGAAGAAGCCGCAAAATATATTAACACCGAAAAAGAAGTGAATTCCGAAGATGACGCTTTGAATGGAGCAAAAGATATTATTGCAGAATGGATTAATGAAACAGCGTCCGTTCGTGAAAAAACAAGAAATTACATCACAACTAATTCGTTAATTGAATCGAAAAAGATTGAAACAACTGAACTTAAGTTGGCTAAAGAGCAACAAGTTTATGAAATCTATTTTGATTTCAAGATTTCATTAGTTGACGCAAAACCTTATCAAATCCTTGCTATAAACCGAGCTGAAAACGAAGGATTTTTAAGAATTAATCTTGATTTTGAAAAGGAATCACTTTTTAAATTGATAGGAAAAACATATTTAGCCAATAAAATTGCATATCATCAAGATTATTTTGATAGAATTGTAAAAGATTCATTTACTCGACTTATTTTTCCATCTGTAGAACGTGATCTTAGAAATGAATTAACAATTATTGCGGAAAATCACGCAATAGAGATTTTTTCTAAAAATCTGAAGCAACTTCTTTTGCAACCTCCAATTTTAGGCAGAAAAATTCTTGGAATTGACCCGGGATTTGTTTCTGGTTCTAAAATTGCAATAATAGACGAAACTGGAAAATATCTTGAAGGACAAACAATATATCCTCATCCGCCGCAAGGAAGAAAGGACGAAGCTAAAGCCACTATTCTAAAATTAATTAAAAAACATAATGTTAAATTGATTGGCATTGGAAATGGAACCGCAAGCAGAGAAACAGAATTTCTTATTACTGAATTAATTAAGGAAAATAATCTGAATGTAAATTATCTAATTGTAAGCGAAGCTGGTGCTTCTGTTTATTCTGCATCGCCTTTAGCAAAAGAAGAATTCCCAGATTTGGAAGCAAGCCAACGCGGAAATATTTCAATTGCACGCCGAATTCTTGACCCGCTTTCTGAACTCGTCAAAATTGAACCAAAAGCAATTGGTGTCGGACTTTATCAACACGATGTCGACCAAAAAATGCTATCAAAAAAGTTGGATGATGTTGTAATTTCTGCCGTAAATTTTGTTGGAGTAGATTTAAACACAGCTTCAGTTGCCTTACTTTCGTATGTTTCTGGCTTAGGTAAGCCAATTGCAAAAAGAATTGTGCAATTCCGCGAAGAATTTGGTTCGTTCAAAAGTAGAATTGATTTGCTTAAAGTAAAAGGTTTGGGCGAAAAGGCTTTTGAACAAGCCGCTGGTTTTTTGAAAATTGTAAATGGCGAAAATCCATTGGACAATACCTTCATTCACCCAGAAAGTTACGAGATTACTAAAAACATAATTTCCGAAGCAAAAATTGACTTATCAGATAAATCAGTTTTGCCAATCAAAATTGAAAACTACCTTAAAAATGGAAAGTTGGAAGTAATTGCAAAGAAATTTAATGTTGGAATTCCAACTTTGACTGACATTTTTGAAAATCTAAAAAAACCGGGACGCGATCCGCGCGAGAATCTTCCAAAGCCCATTTTAAGAAACGATATTCTTTCAATTGATGATTTACAAATTGGCACGAAACTAAAAGGAACAGTGCGAAATGTTGTGGATTTTGGTGCTTTTGTTGATATTGGTTTGAAAAATGACGCACTTCTACATATTTCTGAAATTGCTAACAAATTTATAAAATCGCCTCTTGATGTATTAAATGTTGGCGATGTTATCGATGTAAATATTATCAGCATCGATAAAGACAAAGGAAGAGTTGCCATTAGCATGAAAAAATGAGGAATTCCCAATAATCGGAAATGCAAAATTCTTTTATTGAATGACTTTACACAATTTGATATATTTACTAACACAATATTTAGAAAGGTTTTATGAAAAAAGAGAAAGTGTCGGCTAAAGACATCTCAATTCTTGACGAAATCCCAAAAGTAATGCCAATTTTACCATTGCGTGATGCTGTGATTTTTCCGTACATGATATTTCCCGTTCTGGTTGGGCGTGAGCAATCTATAAAAGCAGCAAACGCATCTTTAGATGAAACAAAATACATTTTTGTTACTCCACAAAAAAATTCTTCAATAGAAGATCCAACTGACGAAGATATTTATCCGCAAGGAACGATTGCAAAAATTATTCAAATTTTGAAATTACCGAATGGCTTACTTAAGATTTTACTTGATGGAGTTATACCCGCTGAAGTGAAAAAGATTACCAAAAAAGATGGCTATTTGGTTGGTGAAATAAAATTATTACCATCTAAATTTGTAGAAAACACAAAATTTGCAGCTTTGAACAGACAAATGAGCGAATTATTCAAAGAATATACTTCCATTAGCAAAAAAATTCCACCAGAAGCATTTACAGCATTTGATAGTATTGAACAGTTAGATAGAAGATTATTTTATGTAGCATCTTCAATTATACAATCAATTGAAGTAAAACATAAAATATTAGCAAAAAAAACACTCGAAGAACAATTTATGCAAGTCATTCAAATTCTTCTTTCTGAAATTGAATTATTGAAATTAGAAAGGGAAATTGAAAGCAAAGTTCATACAAATATTACAAAATCTCAAAGAAAATATATAATTAACGAACAAATCAGATTACTAAAAGAAGAACTCGGTGAAAGTTCCGAAGATAATTCGGATTTAGCAAAATATAGTAACTCAATTAAAAAAGCAAAGTTACCTAAAGATGTTCTTGAAAAAGTAAATGAAGAATTAGAAAAATTCAAGAGAACACCGCCACTTTCGCCAGAATCAACAGTTATAAGAAATTATTTAGAATGGATTACAGATTTACCTTGGAACAAGCGAACTAAAGATAATTTGAATATCGAAAATGTGAAAAAGATTCTTGACGATGATCATTTTGGTCTGGAAAAACCAAAAGAACGGATTCTTGAAAATATTGCAGTATTAAATCTTGTAAAAAGTATGCGTGGACAAATTTTGTGTTTTGTTGGACCTCCCGGAGTTGGCAAAACTTCACTCGGGAAATCGATTGCTCGAGCTTTAGGACGCGAGTTTGTTAGAATTAGTCTTGGCGGAGTTAAAGATGAAGCTGAAATTCGCGGACATCGCAGAACTTACATCGGCTCAATGCCTGGCAAAATAATTCAATCAATGAAGAAAGCAAAAACAGTAAATCCATTAATTCTACTTGATGAAATTGATAAAATGAGTGCAGATTTTCGGGGCGACCCAGCTTCGGCGATGTTGGAAGTTTTGGATCCCGAACAAAATCACACTTTTAATGATCATTATCTTGAAGTTGATTACGATTTATCGCAAGTAATGTTTATTACAACCGCAAATGTTCGCTACAATATTCCACTTCCACTTCAAGACAGAATGGAAATTATCGAAATTCCAGGTTACTTGGATTTTGAGAAAGTAGAAATTGCAAAAAGACATATTATTTCAAAACAGATTGAATTAAATGGTTTGATGGATTTCGAAATTGATTTCAGAGAAGATTCAATAAGAAAAATTATTTCAGAATATACGCGAGAAGCGGGAGTTCGTAATCTTGAACGTGAAATTACTTCGGTTTTGCGCAAAACAGTGCGAGAAATTGTTTCTAAAAGACAAACTGAAAATTCTCAAAAATCAAAAATTATTATTGATGATAAAAAAATTGAAAAACACTTAGGAATTCCCAAATTCCGCAAATCACAAGTTGAAGAAAAAGAGAAAATTGGTTCAGTTACTGGATTAGCTTGGACGAGTGTTGGCGGAGAAATTTTGAATGTTGAGGCATCGATTATGGATGGAACAGAAAAGTTAATTCTCACTGGGCAACTTGGCGAAGTTATGAAAGAATCTGCCCAAGCCGCTTTAACTTACTTAAAATCGAATGCAAAAGAATTTGGAATTCCGCAAACAGCTTTCAAAAACAAACAAATTCACATTCATCTTCCTGAAGGGGCAATTCCAAAAGACGGTCCTTCTGCTGGAATTACATTAACGATGACTTTATTTTCTGCACTTACAAAAAAATCAGCAAAATCAGATATTGCAATGACTGGCGAAATTACTTTACGCGGAAAAGTGCTTGCAATTGGCGGATTGAACGAAAAATTGCTAGCCGCAAGACGTTATGGAATCAAGCGAGTTTTAATTCCATCTGAAAATGAAAAAGATTTGGCGGAAATTAAAGAACCAGTAAAAGAAGGTTTAGAAATTATTCCAATTTCAACAATAAAAGAAGCAATTCCATTTGTATTCGAAATAGAAAAACCATCAAAAAGAACTAAAAATGCATAATTTTGAAGTTGATTCGCTCCTTTCCGAGATTGATTTATTCGAAATATTTATAGAACAAGTTGACTCTTTGCTAGATGGGAAAAATCCAATTTTAACAAATCTTTCAAATCTTACTGCATTGATAAAGCAAACATATTCAAAAATCAGTTGGGTTGGATTTTATTTGCGAAAAGGTGAAAATCTATATCTTGCAACATTTCAAGGAAAAGTTGCTTGCGAAGTAATTAAAATAGGAAACGGCGTTTGTGGAATTTCAGCCGAAAGAAAAGAAGCCATTTTAGTTGAAAATGTTCACACTTTTTCTGGACATATTGCTTGTGAATCCGAAACGAATTCCGAACTTGTAATCCCAATTATTGTAAATCAAGTTGTAATCGGAGTGCTTGATTTGGATAGTTACCAACTTGCGGCTTTTACAGAATTTGACAAAAAATATTTTTCGAGAATTATTGAAATTCTAAAGAAAAAAGTTAGTTTAGAAGCGTTTGAAATAGGATAATTATGAGTTTTGTTATAAGTGCCTTAAAATGGCGACCAGATATTTTTTCGGAAGTTGTTGGACAAGAACACATTTCGCAAACATTGAAAAATGCTATAAAAAATGGCAGAATTGCACACGGTTATATTTTTGCCGGTCCGCGTGGTGTGGGAAAAACAACAACAGCCCGAATTTTTGCAAAAGCATTGAATTGCGAAAATTTAATTGACGGAGAACCTTGTAACAAGTGTAAAAATTGTACAAGTTACAACAACCAGCAAAACTTGGATATTATCGAAATTGACGGTGCTTCCAACCGAAAAATTGATGATATTCGTCAACTCCGCGAAAATATTCGTTACGCACCTTCTAATGGAAAATACAAAATTTACATTATCGACGAAGTTCATATGCTAACAACTGAATCTTTCAATGCTTTTCTTAAAACTTTGGAAGAACCGCCAGCACATGTTGTTTTTATTTTTGCAACTACAGATGTACATAAAGTTCCTTTAACAATTTTATCTCGTTGCCAAAGATTTGATTTTCGCCGAATTGATTTACCAACGGCAAAATTGCAACTTAAAAAAATAGCTGATGAAGATGGAATTGTAATTGATGATGAAAGTCTGACTTTAATTGCCAGAAAAGCAGACGGAGCTTTGCGAGATGCGGAATCACTTTTTGACCAAGTTGTATCTTTCTCGGGCAAAACAATTACCGCACAAGATGTAACACAAATGTTCAATTTGATAGATGATGAAGTGTTTTTTGAAATTTCGGATTCAATTCTGAATAAAAATTTTCGCTCAGCGTTTGAAATATCACAGAAAATTTATGACAATGGTTGGAATTTTGTCGATTTGTTCAATGGAATGCAAGAACATTTTAGAAATATTCTTTCTGTAATAATTTCTGGTGATGGCGATTTGCTTGAAACATCTAAAAATTATGTAGAAAGATATTTAGCGTATAAAAATCAATTTTCTGAAAGCGATTTATTGCGAATTATGACGTTAATTGGAAAAATACAATATGAAATTAAAACCGCCACAAATCCGAAGTTGAAAACTGAAGTTACACTTGTACAAATTATCGGATTGGAAAAGTCCTCTTCAATTAGCGAATTATTAAAGAAAATATCTGACCCTAATTTTACAATAAACATACAAGAAAGTAATGCCAACGAGAATTTACAATCTGTTGTAAATGGAACAAATTCATCAAATTATGCTTCGGTTCAAAATATAAAAAAAGAAGAAATTCCGACTGAAAAACACATATCAATTCCACATTTTGATGAAATACAAAAGAATTGGGATAAATTTGTAGAAGAAACTTCGCGAATTAACATAAAAGTCGGAAGTAGCTTGATTAATTCCAAACCACTTAATATGGATGGAAATATTCTAAAAATTGCATTGGGCGAAGGAATTTCTATTCAACAAAAAATGGGAAAAGATTCAGGTTGTGGAAAAGCAATTAATTCATTTTTTAATAGTGATTTTAAGATTGAATTGCTCGAAGGTAGAATAAAATCCATTGAAAATGAAACTCAATCAGATTTGGAAAAAGCAATAATTGCGAAACTTGGCGGAAAAGAAATAAAAAGATACTAATCTGAGCTTTCTACACTTTTGAAAGAAATTGCATTAAAAAGAAAAATTCTTGAGATTTGATTTGCAGAATTTGATTTTTTGCAACTCAAAGAATGATTTTATTCTAATTAGTTGGATAGTGAGAAAGAATTTAATAAATTACATCTATAAATTTTGGAGATTAAAAAATGGCTAAAAGGCAATCATTTGAAGAAAAAGGTAAAAAACAAGCTCAAGTTGGCGTTACTGTAAAAGTAGTTCGTTCAGTAAAATCAGACAAAGGAAGCACAAAATTTACTGAAAATCTTGTAAGACTTGATGAAATAAGCAAAGTTACTGAAATCAAATAAGTTAATCTTATTTGATTTCTTTTTTCACTCCCGCAATAAAAATCCCAACATTTTATTTTTCTGAAACTTACCTTTAACCTTCGATTTATCAATTATTTAACAAAAAAAGAATAATATAAAAAAATTAGTTTTGGTTTTTCTGTTTCTGATTGTGATTATTTACCCACAAAAAAATTCTGATATTCTACAGATGGCAAAAACGCACATAAATGCACTACGTTTTGCCGAAGCAATCGATTTACTGAATAAATTCATTTCCTCAAATCCACAAAATGCAGAAGGTTATTTTTTGCGTTGGAGTATCAGATAAACTTTATTTGGAAGGATATTTCTTAAATCGTGATGCTGGTTTAGTCTTGTTTTCTCCTGGATTAATTCATACGGCAAGATTATCATCCGAATTATTTAGAATAACGGGAAGGTATGTTCATAAATCATCATTCAGATTGAAAGGTTATTTTCAATATTTGACTGTTTCTGATGGTAACGAAGGAAATAATTCCCAACATTGCAATTGGTGGAAAGGTTGGTTATGCACTCACAAGCGGATTTATGATTTTTGAAGGTTACGGAAAAGCTCAGTACAAACCTTTTGAAAAAATAATAATTACAGCTGAATTAAGAACTGGCAATTCAACAAGAGATGAATCCAATTATCGTTCATATTCTGGCGTAATTACTGCTTGTTGGAACCTTTTTCCGTAGAATTATTTAAACTTCTTTAAGTATAATTCGATTATTTTGAAAACCAGAAAAAAAATGATAGAAATAAGAATTTCAAATACGGACGCAGTACAGCTTTTAATAAACCGAATTGGCAAGGAATTCAATTCGCGGAAAAAGTATGGACTTTACAACAAAACACTTTCGCTTGAAGAATTGCCATTTTCTGAACTTTTTGAATTGACAGAAATTTCCGCATTCGATATTGCTGCGATGCTTCCTTTTGATATTTACAACAAAGAAACTAATATTGCCGATATTATTTCGAAAGCAATTCAGTCTCTTGCTACAATTTTTCATAAAGAAGAATTTGTGTTTTATACTCCAGAAATGGCAGAAATACTTACTTCACCGCTACGAGAAATCTATCAAAATTCCGAAGAAAAGAAACTCTACATTAAAAATTAATCGCATTTAGTTATAAAAAAATCTGTACTTTTCGTAAGAAATATGGAGCCCTTATGAAAAAGATTTTTACTTTATTTTTATTACTAATTTTATTTCACTTCACCCACTTTGCTTTTCCTTTCGTCTGGCTTCCTTCGGAGTCGTCTTCTGAACATAGAATAATTTTAAAAATGAAAGAAGAAATACCTCAATCAAAATTAGAAGAAGATATTTCACATTCTATTAAGTCTGAATTTCATTTCACTTCATCAAGAAAAATAAACTCAAATCAATCAAAATCACTGCAAAACATTTATTTATATACTTTTAGCAATAATGTTGACGCTAATTTGATTATCCATAAAATTCAAAAATTGAATTACACAATTTGGGCTGAAGTTGATGAAAAAATGAGACTTGCCGATTTTGTTCCCAGCGACTCACTTTTTTCGGCTCAATGGTATCTTTCCAAAACAAATTTGCCTGCTGCGTGGGAAATACAAACCGCTGATTCCAGCATAATAGTGGCAGTTTTGGATAATGGAATTGACCAGAATCATTCAGAATTACAAAATATATTATGGCGAAATTTTCAAGAAGTTGTTGATGGAATTGACAACGATGAAAATGGTTTAGTGGATGATGTTGCTGGCTGGGATTTTGGCGAAAACAATGCTGATATTAATCACGATTTTGGCGGTTATCACGGTTCGATGGTGGCGGGAATTATTGCTGCAAACACAAATAATTTAATTGGAATTTCCTCTGTTGCTTTTAATTCCAAAATTATGCCTCTAAAAATCACTTCTGTTGACGATGAAGAAGGTGAAATAGTTTGGATGTCTTCGGGTTACGAAGCAATAATTTATGCAGCTGAATCTGGAGCAGATATAATTAACTGTAGTTGGGGAAATTACCAATATTCCAATTTCGGAGCTGAAGCGGTAGATTTTGCAAATCAAAATGGTTGTGTAGTGGTTGCCGCTGCTGGAAATGATGGAATTCCAGAAATATTTTATCCTGCGGGTTTAAACGGAGTTTTATCTGTCGGAGGAACAAACGAAGATGACGAAAAATGGTCGGAGAGCAACTACGGAACAAACCTTGATGTGTTATCGCCATCTACAAATATTTTAACTTTATCGGCAAACAATTCATACGGAAATGCAAGCGGAACTTCTCTTGCCACTCCAATTGTTAGCGGAATAGCGGCGTTGGTAAAATCACATTTTCCCGATGATAATTCCTTTCAAATCGCTGAAAGAATTAGAATTACTTCTGAAAATATTGATAATCTTAACTCAGGATTTGAATATCAATTAGGAAAAGGAAGAGTGAACTCATTAGCGGCAATAAATTCTGATAATTCAAAATCAGTTCGAATTTTAACCTATTTGTTGCAAGATGATAATTCAGATGGAATTTTGGAAAATGGAGAACAAGTTTCAATCGAAATGAATTTCATTAATCACTTAGCTCAAACTAATTCATTACAAATTTATCTAATTTCTGAAAATTCAAATGTGCAAATTCTTAACGGGAATTATTCTGCTGGAAGTGTTCAACGAAATTCAGTTTTTTCAAACTCATCAAATAAATTTGTAATACAAATTGACGAATACACACCAGAAAACGAGCAAATCGATATTAGAATCCAATTTGTTGACGAAAATTATACGGATTTTCAGTGGATTTCTTTTACTGCAAATCCATCTTACTCCGATATGAATTTAAATAATGTTGCGCTAACTTTAACTGGCAATGGAACTTTGGGATATGAAGATTATCCATATAATTCAAAAGGAAATGGCTTAACTTATAAAAATGACGAGAAAACACGCTTTTTTGAAGCTGGTTTGATGTTTGGAAATTCAGCCGTGAAAATTTCGGACGCTATTCATAAAACAATGTTTGAATATCACAACGATTTTGAAAATCTAACTCCTTTCTCAATTGAATTGCCTGGCGAAAATGCAGAACAACAAGGTTTTGCTAACTTTTTAGAATCAGTTATAGATTCAAACTATTTGGGAATTCAGACTACTTTAAATTCGTATTCTTTTTCAGATGTAGAAAATGAAGATTTTGTCGTTTTACATTACAATTTCAAAAATATTTCAGGTAGAATTATTAACGATTTTTATGCTGGACTTTTCATTGATTTCGATTTAGATGAAAATGATTACGATGACGACAAAGTTGAATATGATGAGAACGCAAATGTTGGTTTTGCATTTGATGCAAATTTAGCTTCAATTCAAACTTATCACGGTGTTTCGCTTATTTCGGATATGAATTATAATTTTTACGCAATCGAAAATTATGGAAACGACATTTCAGTTGAAGATTTTTCAGATGCTGAAAAGTGGCTTACTCTTTCAAATGGTTTGCAAAAAATCACCGCTGGACCAAGTGATATTTCACTTGTTGTTGCTGGTGGACCTTATCAAATTGCAGATTCAAATTCACTTAATGTGGCATTTGCAATTGCCGTTGGCGATAGCAAGGAAAATGTTTTGCAATCAATTCGGCAGGCAAAAAGAAAATATTCTGAATTTAATGTTGGCACTGAAATACTTCCCGAAATTCCTAAGGAGTATAAGCTTTTCCAAAACTACCCAAATCCATTTAACCCAAGTAC
>DYSW01000137.1 GCA_020726285.1 Melioribacter roseus | reverse complement strand
ATTTGGAAAATATGGTTTGCTCATACTCGATCCCGACGATTTTTCTTTAAAACAATGTTTTATTCCCTTCATCCAAAAAGAAATAAACGAACAAGTACTGTTTCAACAAGTATCTCAAACCAATGAGCAATTTCAAAAGAACAAATTTGAAATTCAGGTAAATCCCAGACCCATCAACTTGTTTTATCTCGCCGAAAACACAAGGGAAAGAGTGTTAAAAGTAGGAGAAACCTATCAAATAAATAACACTAATTTGACCTTTTCAAAATCAGAAATGGAGGAAGAACTAACGTTGCATCCCCACCGATTTAGTCCCAATGTTTTGCTGCGTCCCGTGTATCAAGAAATGATTTTACCCAATTTGGCAACGATAGGAGGAGGGGGCGAAATTAGCTATTGGTTGCAATTGAAAACTGCGTTTGAGCGGTTTCAAATAGTGTTTCCACTATTGATTGTTAGAAATTCTGTACTTTGGGTTTCGGAAAAACAAGAAAGAAAATGGCACAAATTAGGACTTTCAACCTCAGATTATTTATCAAATATCAGTCAAATTACTAACAAAATTATTGCAAAAAACGAACCCGAAAATAAACCTAATTTTGAGGAGATAAATAATCAAATGCAAACTTTGATAGCTCCTATTGCTCATTGGACCACTCAAGTAGAACCAACTTATACACAGGGAATTCATGCTACCTTGCATAAACAGGGAGTTGAATGGCATCAATGGGAACAAAAATTAACAAAATCACTAAAAAAAAAGAATGAAGAGGCAATTCAAAGAGCCGAAAAAATTGTTCAAGAACTTTTCCCAAATGCTATTCTGCAAGAAAGATTTATTAATTTCAGTAGTTTCTATTTAGAAATGGGAGATTCTTTTATAGAGAGATTGATAAATATTTTTGACCCTTTATCATTTGAGTGGATGGTATTAAAAATGGAAGATAATAAAAAAAATCACTACTGACCGACTAAATTTTAAAAGGGTAGAATTATATGTTCGAGATTTATCACTT
>DYSW01000136.1 GCA_020726285.1 Melioribacter roseus | reverse complement strand
GATTTTTATCAAAAAAAAATATTGAAGAATAAAAAAGACTTTCAAAAGTTAGATTCTGAAAGTCTTTTTAATTTTTAGCCACCAAAATACTCTTCGTAATCTTTTATAGAAGCAAGAATTACTTTTTTTGCTTGTTCAGCTCCGTAAACATCAGAAATTACAAATTTTGGTTCTGTTTCACCAGGAATCATTTTGTAAGTTAAGAAATAATGTTTTAGTCGTTCAATTAATACTGGAGGAAGTTCAGTAATTTCGCTAATATTTCCCCATATATTATCATTTTTAAGAACGGCAATAATTTTATCATCTGCTTCACCGTGGTCAACTCCTTGCAAACCACCAACAACACGAGCTTGCAACATTACTTCTCCACGAGAGATTGGGCGTTCGCTAATTACGCAAATATCAAGTGGATCACTATCTCCTTTTTGTGCAGTTGGATTTAGTGAATTGACATTTTCACCACAATAAGTGCGTGGAACAAATCCGTACAAAACAGGTGGATGTGAAGAAGATCTTTGAGGTCTATCAACTTTCATATAACCTGTGTATTTATCAACTTCGTATTTTACTGTATCAAAAGGTGTAATTTCGATGTAAGCATTTACAATCTCTGGTGCTTCTTCACCAATTTCAATTCCATGCCAAGGATGAGGTCGCCATCTGTAAAATGTTTTTGGGAAAGGCATTTTATCTCCTATTATTCTAAATTAATAATTCAAAAATATGAAACATATTGGTAATTCTAACTTTATTCTGATTGAGTTTACCACAAGTTTTTTCCGAAAAGTGTTAGATACATTATTCTGTAAATGTCAGTGTTATCAAAAGCACCTTTGCAAAAGTTTGAATTCATTCCCTCAGCACGCACAACAACTCCGCCGTAACCATCTTCTAACGAAGCCCAACCAATATAAAATGGAAAAGTATTGCCATTTTTATCAGGTTTTGAAATCCAAGGTTTTGAGAATTTGCCAGTTGGACCATCAATTGGAGCACCATTATCCTTCATTGTTG
>DYSW01000056.1 GCA_020726285.1 Melioribacter roseus | reverse complement strand
ACACAGCGAAAACCAACGTTAATTAATGTTGCATTTGGATGAATTCCCAAACGCATTGTACTTCTGAGAACTGAATATTCAGTATCCCACGCTCCACCTTTAATAACTTTCATCGTACTTTCTTTCTCAACTTTTGGGTTTGTTGTAATCTTTCCTTTCCTTTCTGAATATATAGTACCGATGAAATTATCAGAAGTCCATTCCCAAACATTTCCACTCATATCTTTAACACCGTAAAAACTTGCAGTTTTATAATAGCCAATTGGAGTTGTGGCTGGCAAATGGCGTTCAAAAGTGTCGCCGCTAACTTCATAATTTGCATCGCTTTTTGAAATAGTGTCTTTGGAAATTGAATAATATGATTTTCTATTTTCAGTTTGATTCCAACTTGCGGCTTTTTCCCATTCAGCTTCAGTTGGTAATCTACCTCCGACAGATTTTGCAAACGATTCTGCAGCCCAAAGTGTTATAAATACTACGGGATGATTTTCGCGATTTCTTGCAACTTCAAAATGTTTTCCATTAAACAAAATCTCAGAAAAAGGCTTACTTAAATCCAAAAACAGATTATTAGAATGTGTTTCAAATACTTTTTCGTCAGAAAGATAAATTTCTTCCTTTTGCAATTTATCGTTCAAGAATTTTGCAAACTTAGAATTTGAGACTTCATATTTATCAATATAAAATTCGTCCAAATGAACAGAATGTTGCGGTTCTTCACTGCTCCAAGCAATTTTATCTTGATTTCCCATCAAAAACGTTCCAGATGAGATTTTGATTTTTTCATCGACTACAACTGAATTTCCAGTAAAAGTTTGAGGAATTGCACTTTCTCTTTTTGTAAAAACGGAATCATTTACAAATTGATAAATAGAAAAGAGCAAATCTGCAGTTTTTTCTTGCGATTCTAAAGGAATTCGCATAATATCGGGAGTTTCAAAATGAAGTCCGTTTTCCAAAAAATCTCGGCGAAGACAACCATAAGTTCTTGCTCCCAGACCAGTATAAACAAATTCCAATCTTACACCTTCAATATAATATGTGCTATCTTCGGGAAGATTTCCAAAATATAATTCTGGTGGATTTTGATAATAATTATGCTTTACTGAATTATAAAATGCTTTGATTTTTCGTAATTCGTCATCAGAAAAATTCATTCCCAAACCTTCAATAACCGGACGCTGAATACTTTTGCCGCTCGGTAATTTTACAGACAAATCATGTCCGTGAAAACTGCAAAACAACTTAAATCTTTCACCTTTTCTCAAATTACTATTGCTAAAAACACTATCCTGATAAATTTCGTATTTTTCTTCAGCTTCGGAGTTCCATTTTCTTTCATTTAGAATTCCTTGTCCGTTTGGTTTAGCTTCCTGCATAAGTGGGCGATTGCAATCGAACCAAATGCCTCGATAAGACAATCTGCAACCATAAGCAGCTGTTGAAGAAACTCCGTATTTATCAGTTAAAATATTTAATATTTTCCCAGTTTCGTTATCGCAATCGCCATGAGGAGCACCAAAAGCAAATCCATCCCACTTCGAATTATTACCATGATAATTTTCAACACTAAACTTTATTGGCTTTTTAGTTAATTCAGTATTGTTTTCATTAATTTTTTGAATAGTTAATGTGTTCGTTTTTTCGTTTATATTAAATTTTTGTACAAAATCTGAATGTAGAGCAAATTCATTTTCCTTACCAAAGAAAAGATACGGACGTAAATCAATTTGAAAGTTGTTAATTTCAACACGAATTGGTGTTCCTTCTTCAATATTATTTTTTATAAGGAAAGACTCGTGAAAGAAAATTGATGGACCAAGTTGTTTTGTTGCAACTGGTGGCTCAACCAAATACATTGTATCTTTTATCACTTCATTTCTGCACGAAGCAACTAATAAAAGAACAATAATATATAGACTAAGCTTCTTTAGCATATCTAACTTCGTTATTAATGTTTTTTTGAAAATAAAACTGACTAAAATCATTCATTGAATTGTACATTGGCAAAATGTCAGAAATTAAAATATGTTCGTTATGTCCGTGGTGGTCTTCGCCAACCATTTTTACTATTACAATCGGAATTCCAGAATTTGCATAAAATCTTGCATCGGAAGAACCATTTTCAGTACGAACTTGTATTTCTCTTTCAAACTGTTGAGTCATTATTTTTTGTAATTCAAGAATATAGTCATTATCTGGATTGTTAAACACACGTTCACTTTTCAATCGAAATTCCAAAACTGAGTTTGAAAACGTTTCTTGTAGTTTTTTAAATAGATTTTCTGCCGTTATTTCTTCTGTGAAATATACACTAAATTTTGCTTTTACGAGATTTGGTGTGTAAAATTCATCATTTTCTACTTGAACATCATAAATTGCATAAGTTGAATGCCAATTTTCTTTTTCTGTTGCAATTTTATTCTTTGGGAAAAGCAATTCCAATTTACTATAATCTTCGAGGAACAAATCGAAAGCATTTTTACCATTCCAAGGATAAGGATGTCGTCCAGGATTTGCTTCAGTTTTTACGGAAAATTTAAGAATTCCCTTTTCACCGTGAATTACGGAATAGTTATAACCACCGTCTCCGTTAAAAATTAAATCGCCTGAATATCCTAATTCAAACATTTTTTTGGCGCCATTTTCACTACCAATTTCTTCATCAAAAGTAACAATCAATCCTAAATCTAAATTTTTATTTTCTTTAATATATTTCATCGCTAAAGCAACAAACGCCTTCATATCAACCGAACCGCGTCCATAAAGTTTTCCATCAATTATTTTTGGAAAGAATTGTTCATCTTTTCCATTTACAACATCAAGATGTCCTTGAAACAAAATTTTGGGATGTTTTGTTTGTTTTGTTGTAATAAAAAGTGCTGGAAATCCCATAAAGTTGTGTTTTTGAATGAATAGATTTGTTTCAGCAAAATATCTTTCTATGAATTTTACCGTTTTGTTAAATTCAGAAAAATTCTGCGGTGTTGTTTTAAAACTGATTAATTGGCTAATTAATTCAACCAATTCACTTGTTATATCATTATTTTTTTGTTCTTGCAACATTAATTTGGTCCTTAAAAAACTGAATAACTTCATTTCTATCTGTTATTTTCGCTAATTTGAATTTCAACATTTCAACTTCAGCTAAAAAGTGGTTTACAATTGAATCGTGCGTTTGTCGAAAAAATACACTTCCCAAGTCAAAAAGAATTACTTCGCGGTTTATTATTTCGTAATTAACTAAAAAGTTCTGTCGTGGAATAATTATCACTTCAAAATTTAGTGCATCATTTTCCAATTTTTGAATAACATTTTCGATGCTTTGTTCAACCAAATTCTGCGAAAGTTGATTAAACGGTTCTCTTCTTGTTATATAATCTATTAATTCGGATTCAACTATAATTTCTAATCTTCTTTTTTCCTTTTTCTTCAGAATTTCCTTTCGTTTTTCGAAAGCTGAAAGTGCTTCTTTAACTTGTTTAGGATTCAATTTGTAAATATTTTCTAAAAATTCTTTTCGTAATTGCATAGATTGATTTACAACGCTCAGATTTCTTGAAACTGAAATTCTTTCTCCGCCAGTTATTCCGAACCAAATATCTTCAAACTTTGCGTAACTTGAAGCTGCTTCATGTGTAGTAGAATAAATTGGAAAGGTATTTACTTCTAGGTCGAGCAAAGCATCAATACTTAAGTGCAATTCTTTGCTAATCGCCGCAAGTTTTTCAACACTTGCTTGGTGATGTCCATTAAGAATTGAATATAAAGTTTGCAATTCAATTCCCGTATTTTGAGCTAATTCTTTAACTGACATTTTATGGGAATTCATTGTTTCACGGATTTTTTTCCCGATTCTTATCGATTTATCTTCTTCCATTTTCTTGTACCTTTTTAATCAAATCTACACAAACAGATAAAATTTCGTTTGCTTCTCCAAAGTATTTTTTAGATTCAGTTTCGTAACCATCAATTGTGGCAGAAACTGCTCGATTAATTTTTCTTTCTGCTTTTGCAAAAACAGAAATTATTTTTGAATAATTATTGATATTCACTTCGTTTGTTAAACTTAGTCTATAATTCTCTACGTCAGGAAAAAGCTCACTGATTTCATTTTCAATTTCAGAAATTTTAGCTTTTTCAATGTTTTTGTGATAATAATTAGCTTTTTCTTTTAAAAGGACAATTTCAGATAGAAATGCTGACAAATTTAAATTATTCGTACTACTCGATTCCAAAATATTTTTCGCTATTTTTTTATCAATAAAAATGCAAACTCCCATAATGGCAACAGAAATAATAAAACCAACCCAATTAATTGGTTGAAATGAAGCAAAAATTGAAGCTGCAAAAAGTGCAAAAGCCAGAATTGCGTAGTTTATCATTTTTATCATAAAACACCGCCAACCATTAGAAGTGCAAAAATGATAATCATCAATGCTTCGCCTAAAATTAAACCAGCAGAAAATGGTACTCCTTTATGTTCCACCCACTTTTTACCTTTCTTTTTGATGAAAATTATATTTAACAAACTGCCTAAACCATAAGGTAAAATAAATTTCATCGATAAATACATTGCTATTCCCATTATTACACCAAGCCCGGGAATTGGAGTTAATGAAAGAACAGCACCAATAATTCCGCCCGCTAAAAATTTATCTGTTGGAACATTTCCATCAACAATGGAATCAATTGTTGCTCCCAAAGCAACTGCTTGCGGTGCTTCAATTTCAGTTCCAGGACCAAATCCAGGTAATTTGTTTCCTGTTACTGGGTCAATTCCACCAGAATTCCAAATCAAGAACATCACAGTTAAAGATACAATCGGACCAATTCCTGAAACCAATAACTGTAGAGTTTGCTGTTTAATTGGTAAACTTCCAACAAGATGTCCCGTTTTCAAATCTTGCATTTGGTCTGCACTTTCAGCAATTGCAACTGAAACTGCCGCACCGATTAAAACAACTGTTGTAATGTGGTCAGAATCGAGGAAAAGCATGAGAATTGCAACTGCAATTAAACTCATTCCACTTATTGGAGTCCAATCTGTCATTCCAGTTGCTTGCGAAACAATAATTCCAGCGAACAATAACCAAATTGTGCTTACAAACGAAATTAGCAAAGCTGTTCCAATAGAAATATTTGAAGTAAAGTAACTTGAAGTAACAAATAATAGAAAAGCAAGAACAATTACTTTAAGCAAAACTGTTAATGAAAGTTCGTCTTTTTCATCTTCAATATTTTTTATATTAAAAGTTTTTAATGTTGCTTTAATTGCTGGAATTATCAAAACAATACTTATTAATGAACCGCCAATTAACATCCCAATTCCAAGTGGACGTGTAATTGTTGAGTGAATAAAATCTGAAAGATTGGTTGCAGTGTTATGTGGAATAATTTCAAAAGCAATTACAGTTGGAGTGATAAACCAATAAGCTAAAACTCCACCAGCTAAAACAAATAATCCATTTCTACCTGCAATAAAACCAATCCCAACACTTAACAAAGAAATTGCCCAAATATTATTTATATAACTTGGCAAATTGAGAATTGAATTTAGATTTACTTCTGCGGGAAGAATTTCGGGAAATCCAAATTTTGGAAATTGTGTAATTATATAAACAGAAGCCGAAATTAGGAATCCAAAAAATAGTAATTTTGATTTTTCCAAACCTTCGGATGGAGAACGCAAAATTGAAGCAATTGCAGTTCCAGAAGGAAATCTTAATCTATCTACATCTATCATTTGCTTGCGAAGTGGAATAATAAAACCCACGCCTAAAACTGCACCTGAAATTGTTGCGGCTAAAATCCACCAGAAATTGAATTCCACACCACGAATCAGTAAAACAGGAACTGTAAATATTACACCAGCAGTTGTTGTATTTATTGCCGACGCAACTGTTTGGATTATATTATTATCTAAAATTGTTCCTCTTTTAAAAACCGCTTTCATAATTCCCCAACCTAAAACAGCGGCAACAGCTGCTCCATTTGTTGAAAAACCCAAAACTAATGCAGCATAAGAAAAACTTGCGGTCATCATAATTCCAATAAAAATTCCAACTGAAATAGAAAGAGCAGAATAATCATTGTATTTTGCATTTTTTACATTTTCTTTCATATTAT
>DYSW01000135.1 GCA_020726285.1 Melioribacter roseus | reverse complement strand
TTTAAATCTAATTTTTGCACGTCTTGCTTGGAAACTTTCAAAGTTGCTGCAAGATGAAGCTTCGAGCCATTTTTGTTCGGCAGGCGACCAAGTTTCGATATCAAAACACTTTGCAGCTCCAAAACTTAAATCGCCGGTGCATAATTCTAAAACTCTGTATGGAACTTGTAATTCTTGCAAAATATCTTCAACATCGCTTACTAAATTATTCAATTCGTTGTATGAAGTTTCTGGTTTTACAAATTTAACCATTTCAACTTTGTTAAATTGATGAACTCGCAAAAATCCTTTTGAATCTTTTCCGTAAGAACCGGCTTCTCTTCTAAAACAAGGAGTGTAGCCAGTGTAATTAATTGGAAGTTGCTCTTCGCTTAAAATTTCATCGCGGTGCATATTTGTAATAGGAACTTCTGCTGTTGGAATTGCATATAAATCGTCTTTTTCAGCGTAATACATATCTTCTTGCATTTTTGGCAACTGCCCAGTTCCAATCATTGAATCGCGGTTTACAAAAAGTGGAGGCATAATTTCGGTATATCCGTGTTTATCAATGTGATAATCAATCATAAAAGTAATTAATGCTCTTTCAAGTCTGGCTCCTTTTCCAACATAGACAGGAAATCCAGAACCAGTAATTTTTGCACCACGCTCAAAATCAAGAATATTCAATTTTTTGCCAAGTTCAATATGGTCAAGTATTAGTTCGCTGTTTTCAAACGAAAATCCTTCTGGAAGCCATCTTTTTGCTTCAACATTATCAGCGGCACTTTTACCAATTGGAACGGAAGAATGTGGTAAATTTGGAATCCACATTAAAAGATTATCCAATTTTTCTTCCACAACTCTAACTTCGTCATCCAATTCTTTAATAGAATCGCCAACTTGTTTCATTTCGGCAATAATTTCGTCAGCATTTTCGCCCAATTTTTTAAGTCTGCCAACTTCGGCAGAAACTTTGTTTTTAATTGCTTTTTGCTCTTCCACTTTTGTAAGAAGATTTCTCTTTCTTACATCCAATTCAAGAATTTCATCAACG
>DYSW01000134.1 GCA_020726285.1 Melioribacter roseus | reverse complement strand
GATAAATTTGACAGATAATGAAAGAAATTGAAAACCAATTAAAAGAGACAATTGAACAAGTAGTTGAATTTCGGACAGACTATATTTCAAATGAACAAGCAGTAAGAACTCAATTAATTGAGCCGATTTTGAATGTTCTTGGTTGGAAAACTTCTAATCCCAAATTTGTAAGACCGAATGCACCTGCCGAAGACGGAAAGATACCTGACTACACTCTTTTGAAAAATGGTAAAACGACACTGATAGTTGAAGCGAAGAATTTATCAATTGACTTGCAAGATAAAAAAATCATAGACCAACTTGCAAACTATTGTTTCAAATCCGGAATTGACTTTGGTATTTTGACAAATGGCGTAAAATGGTTGTTATTCAAAACTTTTGAGAAAAACCCAAAAGATAGAATTGTTTGGCAAGTTGACATTGAAGCTGATAAAATTGAATATGTCGCAAAAAGTTTATCCTCTTTTGCTTATTCTAATATTGACACTTTAGATATTTTATTAAAAAAGAGCAAGTTACTTGACAATGGTTGGAAAACAATTATTGAATCAACCGATAGCATTGTGACAATAATATCACAAAAACTTTTAGAGAAAATAAAATCCACAGAGCCAACATTTAAAATTGACCAAAATGACTTAAAAACCTTTACAAAAGGCAAAATTGAAGAACTTTTTGAATTAACAGAAATCGAAGAAGAAGAAAAAACCGATGAAAATGATTCTACCCAAGTGGAAACTGAATTTGCAGAAGTTGAAGATGTGATTTTTAAAAGACATCAAAAGAATAAAATAAGAGAAAAAATATCAGTAACATTTCCTGATAAAACAGTTGTAAAGAACAAAAAAGTTGTTGACACATTCGTTGAGACAATTAAAAAAATAGGACCTGAAAAAGTTTTACCATTAAATTTATATCGTGCTGGAGTAGCAATAGTATCTGAGAGCAAAGACGACTTTTACAATCAGCACAAAATCGGGAAATATTGGATTATGGTTCACACTTCGACAAAGGAAAAAATTGCTGTCCTAAATGAAATCAACGA
>DYSW01000133.1 GCA_020726285.1 Melioribacter roseus | reverse complement strand
TTATTTCTGATAATTTAGGGACTTTCTTCTATTTTGGGAATAATGTTTTGTATCCATATTTTCTATTATGTCTATAAACTATTTGGTATTCATTCTCGAATTTATTATTACTTCCAACATTTTTCTTTTTTATCTCTTTGCAGATAGTCGAAAGTTAATCAATTTTGCAAAGATTTTCCCAGAAGGATAGTGGAATTGATTATTCAAACTAATCTGTACTTAAATTAAATGTTTCTTGTTAAAGGTGCTACTTTTTACAAGTCATTAATGCTTTGCTATTTGCTTGATTCTGCATTTAGGTTCGAAAATCCTCTCTGGCTTTAGTTTGGCGATTTTTTGTCATGTTTGAAGTTGGGAACGTTTTGAGCAGCATTTCATCATTTGCAGAAGTGTCGTTACAAGTTATTGGCATTTGCCTGCTCTTTCTATTCTTTCGATTCATCGTTTGTGGAATTGCAGAGATGATTCTGAGGATCCTGGAGTTTAAGTTGGCATTATCGATTTTCATAGTTGCTTTTAGTGTTCCGTACTGCCTTACCTGAACACAGGCCCCGCTTATTTCAGTTGAGGAGGATTCTCCTATATTTGCGATTGATTTCGTTTGAGAGCGCTGAAAAAGCTGTGAAACCTTCCATTAATAATTTAAATTGATTTGTACTTAACCATCAATACCCACTTCTTGGGCTGATCTTACTTCCCTGTTTTTACAGGTTCCCCTTCGAACTTGGTATTGATATCCGTTGTTGCCCAACTTAGCGAACTGATGCCTACAGACGGTTTGGGGAATTTTCGAGGAAATCTGAATTAAATCCGATTTCTGAATGTTTCATAGAATTAATTATCTGGGCTTCAGGAAATTGGCCGAGTAATAATTGATTTCTGACTATAATACCACAAGACCAAGATATGTACCCTTGAATTAGTCTATTTTAAAATAAAATTGAAAAAAAATTCTGAAGAAAAAAAAAGAATAAATTTAATTTAAAGAAATTTAAATTTTTCATTTCTATCCAAGAGATCATTATTCAAATCACACTAATAAAGAATAAAGTTTAA
>DYSW01000132.1 GCA_020726285.1 Melioribacter roseus | reverse complement strand
TTAGTTGCATTTCTATTTGTCATTCAATTCATTACGTAATTTATTAATTTCATCATCTGATAAATCCGTAGCATCTTTAATAGTTTCATTTGAATGACCTTTTATTATTAATTTTTTGACTGTATTATTTGCAATCTCAATTTTTTGCATTTTAAGAGCAAATTCCTTCTCAAAATTTATCGTTTGTGCTATACTTGCATTTGAACTCAATATCTCTAAATATCTTTGGTATTCAGCCAATTGTTCGGATGTCATTGTGATTGTTTTGAGTTTTTCTCTGGCTTCGGCAATTCCTTTCGCTTTGAATTCGTCTTTAATTTCGCTATTTTTGAAAAAATAAATCCATTCGTCAATTGTATTTTTTGCATTATCGTCAAATTGATTTACTCGAATTAAATAATGAAATGGGAATATATCTGAAACTGTTTCTTTGTTAAATAATGCTTTTTGTTCGTCTGATAATTCAAATATATCATGTTGATTTACACCTTCAAACTTTGTCTGTCCTTTGTAAAGATAATCTTTGCCTTGTCCAAAATTAAAATAAACAATACTTATCGTAATTACCTTTTTTACCATTGCATAAGGCGAACCTTCTTTCATATATTCGGTTATCGCTTTTGATGCTCCAAATAAAACTCTAAAAAGATAATCTAATTCCCTTGTATTCTGAATTTCAACAATTATTATTTCGCCTTTCGTATTTTCAATCAGAATATCAACACGATTACTTTTGTCATCTTGCGTTTCTTTATTTCCTTCTTCTGATAAAAGGGATTTTATTTTAACATCTTCTTGAAATAATTCCGATAAAAATCCTTCTAAAATTCCAAAATTTGCTTTACTGCGAAGTATTTTTTTTGCAGCCCAATCAAATCTAATATGTGATTTTGTAGTAGTTGTCATTACTTTATCATTAAATTTTATACAGCAAATTTACGATTTTTTTATCAAATTTCAAATTTTTCATAAAAGTATCATGCTGGAAATCATTTATTGCAACTAACGAAAAATAACGAGCCGCATGTGCAAGAGTATGAAATGCTTATGTTTATTT
>DYSW01000008.1:58122-60197 GCA_020726285.1 Melioribacter roseus | reverse complement strand
CGTTAGTGGCAATGCTAACAGACACCAACTTTCAACATGAACGGTTGACAATTTGACGACAAACTGTAGAAACGTTTCGTGCAGCGTCTAATAAATGGGAAAAAATCGGTTTTGTAGAAGGACACGGAAATTCAAACAGTCCGAAAGATTATACATTTACAGACAATATACTCAATCTTAGCCTCAATCCCGATAAGTCGGGACAAGCTCTCAAACTTAATTACCGCTTAAAACAGATCGATTTTGACGGAAATTATGAATATTCTGACGAAATATCAGTAAAATTAGCTGAAAATATAAAAGAATATAAATTAGAACAAAACTATCCAAATCCGTTTAATCCAAGTACAACAATTAAATTTTCGATTCCAAGTGAATCAAAAGACCAACACCAAAATGGTGAAGTTCACTGCAAATTAACGATTTTTAATACTCTTGGTCAGCAAGTAGCCGAAATATTAAACAAACCTCTTTCGGCAGGAAATTACGAAATTGAGTTTAACGCCGAAAATTCTGATGGTATGAGAAGATTTTTGCCAACAGGAACCTACTTTTACCGAATACAAATCGGGAATTTCACACAATCTAAAAAAATGATTTTATTAAAATAAATTGGAAGTAAAATGATTTTTTTATTTTACATCATCTAATTTTATTATATAGTAAAAAAAAGGAAAACAAATGAAAAATAAAGGTTTATTAATTGGTCTGGGAATAGTTGGTATTCTACTAATTGTAATTTTTTCTGTTGTCGGTTGGGCGGTTTCAACTTACAATGGAATTGTTTCGCTTGATGAATCGGTCGCAACCGGATGGAGCCAAGTTGAAAATCAATATCAACGCCGTGCTGATTTAATACCGAATTTGGTAAATACTGTAAAAGGTGTTGCAAATTTTGAAAAAGAAACATACACTGCAGTTACCGAAGCTCGTTCGAAAGTAAACGAAATAAAACTTACTCCTCAGATGCTTTCAAATCCTCAAACATTCAAACAATTTCAATCGGCTCAAGATAATCTTGGTTCCGCTTTATCGCGATTGTTAGTAACTGTCGAAAAATACCCGGAATTGAAAGCAAACGAGAATTTCTTACAATTGCAAGCACAACTTGAAGGAACTGAAAATAGAATTTCAGTTGAAAGAATGAACTTTAACGAAATTGTTCGACAATTTAATACTACAATTCGCAAATTCCCTGGCAGTTTGGTTGCTGGTTTTGGTGGATTTTCTGAAAAGCAATATTTTGAAGCAGCCGTTGGAAGCGAAAAAGCTCCTGAAGTGAAATTTTAATTTATGAAGAAGCTAATTCTAACTCTCGCTTTTGCAATTCTGCTGAGCAATTTAACTTTTGCTCAGCCTTATATTCCACCTTTGGAGAGGTATTGTACTGATAGAACAAACACTCTTACCAAATCTGAAATTGCAAATATTAATGGAATTTTACAACAATTCGAAGACTCAACTTCAACACAAATTGCCGTACTTTTTGAATATACCATTGGTAATTATCCAATAGAAAGTTTTGCATATCAAGTTGCAAAAGAGAATAATATCGGTCAAAAAGGCAAAAACAACGGTATTTTATTCGTCATTCTTAAAAAAGATAGAAAGATGCGAATTGAAGTCGGGTACGGACTTGAAGGAGCATTGCCTGATGCATTAACAAGTTCTATTATCCGAAATGATGTGAAACCGCACTTCAAAAATCTAAATTTTTATGATGGTGTTTTATCTGGAATTATATCAATTATTGCCGCTACAAAAGGCGAATACAAACAAGATAAAACTCGCTCGAAAAACGAAGATGGTTTTCCGTGGGGAACAATTTTATTTATAATCTTCTTTTTAATTTTCTTTATGGGAAAAGGAGGAAGAGGAAACGGCTTGGGAATGTTGTGGCTTGGTTCTGCTCTTTTGAATAGCAGTGGCGGTAGAAGTAGCGGTTTTAGTGGCAGTAGTTTTGGCGGTGGTGGAAGTTTTGGTGGATTTTCCGGCGGTGGCGGTGGTTTTGGCGGCGGTGGTGCAAGTGGCAGTTGGTAATCAGTAATGAGTGATCAGTAATCAGTAATGAGTGA
>DYSW01000008.1:45969-58022 GCA_020726285.1 Melioribacter roseus | reverse complement strand
AGTGATCAGTAATCAGATTAATCAGTGATTCAGATGTCTTTAATTCTTTGGCTTAACTGCTTTTGCACTTTAGCAAGATGAAAAATTAAACAACTACCCCAATGTTTTGTATGCGATTGCGTACAATTGAATTTGTTTTAACATCGCCACTAATCCATTTTTTCTGCTGGGAGAAAGGTGGTCGGAAATTCCAATTTTTTCGATAAAGAATGGTTTTTCTGCAAGAATTTCTTCCGGCGCGTGGTCAGAATAGATTTCTACCAAAATTGCTGCAATTCCTTTTACCAAAATTGCATCGCTATCTGCAAATAAAATTACTTTTCCGTTTTCATATTTTGAAAAAAACCAAACTTGCGATTGACATCCATCAATTTTATTCTTCGCAATTCTTTGATCTGACGGAAACTCTGGCGTTCGCTTCGCTTTATCAATTATCAATTTATATTTATCTTCCCAATCTTCAAAAAAGGAAAATTCTTCAATTATTTCGTTTTGTGTTTGCGCGATTGTCATTTTTATCTCAAGTTATTCTTTCCAAATAAAATCAAATAATAGAAAAGAGGAAATGGTCATTACAATATCATAAATTATTAAAATTGCGATTTCTACCCAAGATTCCTCAACCGAAACGCCTTCGATAGAATATTTAGTTAATTCAATTAAAATTAGAATTAACGGCAACAAAATTGGGAATGACAAAACGGGATACAGCGTGCCCTTTGTGTTTGCCTTTGATATGATGGAAGCAATTAATGTTGACGAAACTGCAATTCCGATGTTTCCTAAAATTATAGAAAAAGCAAAAAGCAGCAAATTGCGGACAACAAATGTTTCGAACAACATAGCAAATAGTATTGGAATTACAAAGTTCATCAGAAAAACGAGGACAAAATTAAACAATAATTTCCCCCCGAAAACAGTTGACGGTTTTGCAATTAGCATTAATGTTGCCGAAGTTCCACGCTCTTCTTCTGAAACAAATGAACGAGAAAGTCCAGACATTGCCGAAAAGAAAATTACAACCCACAACATTCCGCCAGTTAAAAATTCATCGGGATTTTCATTGCCAATTGAGAATAATATTACGCTAATTGTTACCAAAATAAACATTGCAAGTGCGTTTATTGCGTACCTAGTTCGCAATTCTGACTGCCAATCTTTTAGAAATATTCCAAGCAATTTCATTTCTTGTATTCCTCAATTTCAATAAAATTACTACAAAGCCGCAAATCGCTTTCTTCGTTTGAAGCAATAAATATTAGCGTTTCGTGCGAAATCATTTTGATTAATTGATAAACTTCAGATTTTCCGCCGCTATCAAGATTTGAAATCGGTTCATCTAAAACAAGAAAATTTGGTTTGTGAATTACAGAAAAAATTATTTTCATTCGCTGTAGCATTCCAGATGAATAACTACTTAGCAAATCGTTTTTTCTTTTGGATAAATTGAAATTTTCAAATAATCTTTCGGTAAGCTGTAAATCAAACTGAATTCCGCGAATTTTTGAGAATATCTTAAGATTTTCGAAAGCTGAAAATTCTGAATATAAATTTAAATACGGAGCTGCAAATCCCACAAAATTGTAAATATCTTCTTTTTCAAGAATTTTTCCATTTAATATGTGATTTACTTTCCCGCCGTTTTGTGAATCAATTCCAACCAAAATTCGAGATAAAGTTGACTTTCCCGAACCGTTTTTCCCTTTTATTCCAATAATTTCACCTGTTGAATAACTTCCAGAAACGCCCGAAAAGACAAGTCTTCTGCCATATTTTTTAGATAAATTTTGTATTTCAAGTTTGTAATTATTCATTTATTACCGCAAATTTGCCCTTTTTAACATCATTATTCTCGTTTACAAAAACATACAAAAATACTCCAGAAGGAATTCTTTTTCCGTTACTTAAAATTCCATTCCAAAATGCTCTGTTAGTTGTTTTGTTTATTGAAATTTTTCCATCAAATACTTTTGAAAACGAAATATCAATTATTTGCAAACGAATTTCATTTAATTCTGTTTGTGGAATAGGAAAAAATAACAAAATATCCGAAGTGCGAAAAGGTTGTGGATAAACAAAATCGACATAATACTGAGGAATGTAATTTTCAGATAATTCATTGTTTATAAATGATTTGCCGATAAAATTCGACTCGCTTTCCGCTGTTAAATCATACGAATACAAATCATTTATTTCAAATTTTCCTTGTTGTGAATTAAAAATTGCGAGAGAAATTTCGGCAGTAACAAAAGAAGAAATTAACGCCGAAGCAATATCTATATTTGATATTTGAAGAATGACGGAATCAATAATCTCATTTTGGTTTATTTTTGATAAATAATAAGAATTTGTCAGCGAATGAATATCGAATTGATATGTATAATTTTCTATTAAAGGCAAACTTAATTCCAATTTGGGATAATTTTTCCCATCTGTAAAATATTCATTCTCCTTTACTCTGTGGTTAGTAAAGAAAACCCATTCTCCAAAATCGTACAATTCTGTACCAAAATTCGAACCATTTTCTTCCAAAGCAAGATTTATTGATTCCAACGCCGAATAATTTGGCATTAATTCCCAAGTTCTTTTTAGCAAATTCTGATTGAATTTCTTTTCAAGATAAATATTCCAAATTGCCAATTCGTATCCACTATATCTCGAAAAAGTTAAGTTTGTGTTTCCGAAATAGCTTTCAAGATAATTCCAATAATCATTAATTTGAGGAAAAACAAATTCTTCCATTGCGGTTGAAGTAATTTCATAATAAAATGATTCGGTTGAATATCTGTTGATATAATTCCCAATTTGAATTGCGTGATGAAACTCGTGTGCAAATGTAACTTTTGCGGCATTAATTCCCGTTGTGGGAAAATCATCATAATCCGAATTGATTGTAATAAACGATGTCCATTTCTTGTTTTCTAATTCACTTTCGGGACTTGTATAACCATAATACTGCGAACCAAGATTCACAATGTAAACATCGTATAAATTGTCGCCGCCTTCTCCATTATCGCTTGGCGGAAAAGGATAACCAAAGTTTTCAATTTCGGCTTGATAAACAGAATCAACCGAAAGCAAAAATTCATCTAAATTGTAATTTGGAAAGTTTGTTCCCGAAATATCGTAATGAACACGAATTTTTCCATTTGCGGATATTTGAGATGTTGATAAAGTTGGGCGAGATAGAATTCCTTTTAATTCACTTCCCAAATGCTTTTCAAATTTTTCGGGATGAAGTTTAATTTCCATCATAAGACTTGTTCCGCATTTTCGCGATAAAAGAGACGTGTCTTTTTCTGATTTCAGATTTTCGAGAATTTTGGCGTTATTTTGTGCAAAAACCAAAGAAATCATCATAAATAGAGTAATTATTAACTTCATTTTATCTCGATAAAAGAAACGGTATTTTCCGAATTGTTGTAGTAAATTAAGAATTTTTTGTCATTGAAAATGTGAATATAATAATCTTGCAAGTTCAATCGATTAAAAATCTTGTCGAAATTCAATGCGAAATTTGATTTATCAATTTTGGCAGAAAACAATGCTTTTTCTTTTCTGCTGAAAAAGTAAATTGTGTTTTCTGTATTTGACTGAAATGAAAAATAATCCTCATTCCTTAAAGAAAGTGGAATATTTGATGAAAAAGTGAGGCTATCGTTTTCAGAAAGAATGGTTATGGATTTTGAATTTACATTAAAAACAAAATCGTTTTCTGAATTTGTTCTCATTTTCGTAAAAGAGAAATTTTTATCGAATTGATAATTTTTTACAACTGAAAATCGCTTTTTTTTAATTTCTCCGAAAATCACATTCCCTTTATTTGATTGTACAACCAGACGATTTTGCTTCAGAAAAACTACTTTTTTAATTCCCCAAAGAAGATTTACCTTTTCGTAATTCTCTTCTTCCCAGGCAGAATTAACAGAAATTATTCGGCTTTTACTTTTTTGCCAAAGCCAATTTGCAGAATAATCTTCCAAATTTGTTGCAAATTGATTATTCACAGGCGAAATAATTCCATTTCTAAAATGGTAGAATTTGTTCGTTTTTTCGAAAATTAGATTGTTTTTTCCGATTTTTCTTCGAATTTCTGGCACAAATACAAAATCATCTGGGAAAAACGGAATTTTAATTGTGTCGGAAGAAATTCCTTTTTCGCCAAAATTCATTTTGATTATCGAGCCATTTTCCTTGTTTATCCAACTTAAAATTAAATTATTGTTGTGTTGTTCGATATTCGGGGAATTTGTATTTCCAGACAAAATCACATTTTTTGAAACATCAGATTTGTAAATTTTTCCGATTCTATAAATTGCATTTGAAGTAGAAACAACTAAAAATCGATTGTTTTTTGGTAAATTATACAGGTTTTTTGCTGTTTGAATTGTTGTAATAAGTTGCGGATTTTCAAACTTGCCAACAGAATATTGCGTTTGAATCAAAATATCGCCGTTTTTTGAAAGCCAAATTAAATCGTTTAGTTTGTCGTTATTCAAATCCGAAAAAATAAAATCAATTACATTTGGCAATTCAATTTCATAACGAACCGCTTTTTCTGGATTTTCATTCGTTTGAAAAATCATCAATTTATTTTTGGTTAAAAAAGCAAAATCTGGGATTTTATCTGAATTTATTTCAATTTCTTTCAGTTTTGAAATTGTATTTTGAAAAGAAATTGAATGTAATAGTTGCAAATCGCCCAAAACGTCAAGATAAAAAAGCAATTTTCCGTTTACGGCATCAAAAAGCAGCAAATCATTTTTTCCATCAAAATCGCTATCAAAGATCAAACCTTCTGAGAAATGTCCTTTTTCTATAATCTTTTCGCTAGTCAAGAAAGATTTATTTTCGCGAAATACGCCAATTCCGTCGTAATTTATTCCAAAAACTATCGCTTTATTTTCGTGGTTGGAAAGAAATTTTCCTATTAACACTTTTGAGGGAATTGATTCTTGTTTGCGAATATTCAACAATTTTGCCTTCCCGTTAGATGAAATGGAAGCAAGTCCAACATTTTTCGTTTTTTCAGAAACAAAAAGAAATTTTGCTTCGGAATTTTGATTACTTGGCTTTAGAAATTTTATCGATGTAATCGGGAAGTTGAAATTTTTCCGTTTGGATTTGTAGTAATTATCTCCGTTCAGATAAATATAGGAATTCGATTTCCCATCAAAAAGAAATAAATCCAAAACGCCATTTCGTTCACTTCCATCTGAAATGATATTTTCAAAATTTTTTGAAATACCGATTCGTTCAATCGAAAAGAAAGGATTTGCTCTTTGCGAAAAAGCAACAGAAAAGGCAAAAATTGCAATAAAAAGTATTTTATTTGCGGGCAAGTCGAGCTTCACGTCTGAGCAAAGCTTCTTCATAGCGTTTTGTTTCCTCTTCCGTTTCTGGAATTATCTCATAAGATTCAATTGGTTTAGCGTTATCGTCTACGCTAACAAAAGTTAAATACGCAGTGTTGCTGTGAATTTTTATTCCATTTTTAATTGATTCTTTATAAACTTGAACACCAACTTCCATCGAAGTACGAAAAACGCGATTTACGGTTGCAACTAAAGTTACAACATCGCCAAGTTTGTGAGCATTTTTGAAATCAATAAAATCCACTGATTTTGTGACGCAAACCGTTTGTGCGTGTTTTGCAGAAGCTAAAGCAGCGCAAATATCAATCCAATGCATTAATTGTCCGCCGAGTAAATTCCCTAATTGATTTGTGTGATGCGGTAGTACTAATTCTGTCATTGTAACTTTGGAATCAGAAACTTTTTTAGCCATTGTTTTCCCCGTTTTGAGCGGAAAATTCTATAATTAGTTGGTCAACTACATCAATAATTTCAGAATCTGGATATTTGATTTTGATGTTTTCTAATTCTTTCAAACCACTTTCAATTTTGCCTTGCTCAAGTAAAATTGTGGCTTTTCCCAACATAGATTTTGCGGCGTAAGGGGTATCGTAAAATCTGTTAAGAACTATTTCGTAATAGAGTTTTGCCGATTCGTAATATTCCATTGTTTTGTAAAGTTCGGCAATTGTAAATTCTTTTTCAGCAATTTTATTGTGTAATTCGTCAATTTTTATTTCTGCTACAGAAACCTTTTCGCTTGTCGGGAAAAAATCAATATACGACTGAAATTCTTTTATTGCTTTTTCGGAATATACTTGGTCTAATCTATAATCTGGCGAAAGTTCGTAATATGCATCGGCTAACATAAACTGAGCATCTGGTAAAAATGAACTTGCGGGCATATCGCGAATTAGCTTGCTAAATTCGTAGGCTCCAAGTAAAAATTGTTCTTGTTTGAAATAAGATAATCCAAGATAATATTGGGCGTCGTCATTAATTGTACTACCAGGGTATTGCAATAAAATTGATTGAAATTCCGTTCCCGCTTCTTGGAATTGTTCTTCGTCAAACAAAGATTTTGCGTAATCAAAGTGTTGTTCGGGCGAAAATTGAGTTGTGTCTACAGTTGTTGAACAAGCAGAAAAAAGTAAAAATGTTAAAAGAAATGCAAATGTATTTTTCATAAAATCTCAAAAGTTTTTAGAATTGGTTGTAAAGATAATCAAATTTTAGTCCAAATTTTTTGAAGGAATTATTTGAGAGAAAATTAACAATTTAAGCATCATTATTTAAGAAAGTTCCAGCAAATACATAAAAAGAGTTTAGAATTTGCTTGTGTTAAATATTTATATTTACAGCCTTAAAATTCTAAAATGGAGAAAAGATGATAGAATTTGCGAAACGTTTAGATTCTATTGAAGAATATTATTTTTCAAAAAAGGCAAAAGAAATTGCCAAAGTGAAAGAAACTAGTAAAACAATAATTAATTTTTCTATCGGAAATCCCGATTTGCCACCAGCCGCCGAAGTTGTTGAATTTTTATACTCATCCGCAAAAAACAAAAATAATCACGGTTACCAATCTTATTCTGGTTTGCCCGAATTGCGTACCGCATTTTCAAAATGGTATTCAGATGTTTTCAAAGTTGAACTAAATCCACAAAACGAAATTCTTCCTCTAATTGGTTCGAAAGAGGGAATTTTTCATATTGCTATGACGTTTATAAATCCCGGAGAGATTGCATTAATCCCAAATCCTTCTTACGCTCCGTATAATGTAACCGTTTCTTTGGCGGGCGGAAATCCCATTTTTTATGATTTATCTGAGCAAAACAATTGGAAACCCGATTTATCCTCAATCTCGGAAGAAGTTGCAAAAAAGGCAAAAATTATGTGGATAAATTATCCAAATATGCCGACTGGCGCAGTAATTAGAAAAGATGAATTTTTAGAAATTGTAGAATTTGCAAAAAAGTATGAAATCATTTTATGTAATGATAATCCATATTCTCTTGTTCTTCCTCAGGAAAATCCCACAAGCATTCTATCTTTGGTTGAAAAGAACGATTATGTTTTGGAATTAAATTCGCTTAGTAAATCGCACAATATGGCTGGTTGGCGAGTTGGATTAATTGCAGGAAACTCCGTTTTGTTAGATGGAATTCTAAAATTTATGAGCAATGTTAATACTGGAATATTCAAGCCAATTCAGGAGGCTGCGGCTTTTGCGATTACAAATATTACAAGTGAATGGCATGCTGAAAGAAATGCAATCTACAAAAAACGACGCGATTTAATTTTCGAAATAACTGATTTGTTGAAATTATCAACACAAAAAAATGGTTCTGGAATGTTTGTTTGGGCGAAAGTTGATGATAAAATTGAAAATGTTGATGAATTTGTAGATTTTCTTTTGTGGGAATATGGAATCGTTTTAACTCCAGGTAGAATATTCGGTTCGAATGGTAGTAGATTTGTAAGATTTTCACTTGGAATAAAAGAACACGAAATTGAAAATGCCCTTGAAATTGTCAAACAAAATCAAAATGCAATTTTAGAACGATTTTCTTTGTAAAGGTTGAATTTTATATTCTAATTACGAAAATAGAACTTTTCTAACTTTTCTTTATTGCTAATTGACCGCAAGCTGCGGCAATATCGTCGCCTTGTGTGTTTCGCAGCAAGACTGTAAGATTTTTTTCACGCAATTTATCAGCAAATTCTAATATTTTTTCTCTTGTTGTAGATTTTAGTGAAGCGGAAATTCCATCTGGTGCCATGTGGGAAATACTATTAAACGGAATCAAATTTATTTTCGAGGGCAATTTGTTCATCAATTTCCCTAATTCTCGAATATCTTCATCTCGATCGTTAATTCCCGCGAACATTGTGTATTCGAAAGTAATTCGAGTTTTTGTTTCCTTTGCATAAAATTGTAACGCGGGCAGCAACTCCGAAATTGGATATTTGTTGTTAATTGGCATCAACTTGGAACGAACTTCTTCAAAAGCTGAATGTAACGACAACGCAAGTTTAACTTTTACTCCAGTATTTGCTAAATCTATAATTCTATGCGGAATTCCCGAAGTTGAAACTGTAATTCTATTGCGGCTTAAACCTCGAGTTTCTTCGGATGTAAAAATTTTAAGTGATTTCAATGTGTTTTCGTAGTTCAGAAGTGGTTCGCCCATTCCCATATAAACAATATTTGTAACATCTTTCCCGTAATCTTTTCCGTAATCTTTCTGTGTAAGTAAATATTGGTCAACAATTTCGGCGGTTGTCAAATTTCTTTTGAAACCCATCAAACCAGTCGCACAAAATTTGCAATCGAGCGGACACCCAACTTGAGTTGAAATACACAAGGTTGTTCGCTTCTCTTCAGGAATAATTACTGCTTCAATTTGGCGATTATCTTCTGTTTGAAGAAGATATTTTTTTGTTGATGTTTGAATTGAAAATTGAGAATCCGAAAAGGAAAGTGAGTGAGCTTTGCTTTCATTCTGAAGTTTTTCTCTAAGCGATTTTGAAAAGTTTAACATTTGTGAAAAATCACTTTCTCGTTTATCGTAAAACCATTCAAAGAGTTGTTTTGCCCGAAATTTAGGTTCGTTAATTGATATAAAAAACTCTTCGAGTTCCGATTTTGTTTTGCCAACAAGATTTATCATTTAAGATTACTTTCCGTAAAGAATTTGCTCAACTGACTCGCATAAAATGTGACCAACTGTTATGTGCCCTTCTTGAATTCGTTGAACATTTTCAGATGGGATTAAAATTGCTACATCTACCAAATCTTTTAATTTCCCGCCATTTCCACCTAAAAAGCCAATTACTTTTACTGATTTTTCTGTAGCAATTTTTACTGCTTTTACAATGTTTTCTGAATTTCCACTTGTTGAAATGGCAATTAGAATATCCCCAGAAATTGCCAAACCAGCAACGTTTCGAGCAAAAATATTTTCGTAACCGATGTCATTTCCGCCCGCAGTAAGATTTGACGAATCAGTTGTTAGTGCAATTGCGGGAATTGGTGGGCGTGATATTTCGTGATTTAAACGGATCATAAATTCAGTAGCCAAATGTTGCGAATCGGCGGCACTTCCTCCATTTCCAATAAACAAAATTTTCCCGCCATTTTTAACGGAATTCACCATCAAATCAATTGCCAAATCAATAGAATTTGAACAATATTTAAGAATATCTTCCTTTGTTTTAGCACTTTCCAAAAGTGATTCGTGAATGAAATTCAACTTATTAAATTTTTTATCCATTGTGAATTGCTTCTCCAAATTCTTTAATTTCAATCCAATTTAATTGATTTTCGAAATGATTACCAATCACAATAAAATCTGCACCAGCTTGAACTTTTTCATTAGCAGTAGATGCATCACGAATTCCACCACCAACAATAATTGGTATTTTTACAACCGATTTTACACTTTTAATCATTTTATTGGAAACACTATATTCTGCACCAGAACCAGCTTCAAGATAAATCATTTTCATTCCTAAAAACTCACCCGCAAGAGCAGTTGCTGTTGCAATTTCTGGTTTATTATACGGAATTGGTTTTGTTCCACTCATATATTCAGCAGTTGTTGTTTGTCCAGATTCAATTAAAATATAGCCAGTTGAAATTGCTTCGAGTTTATGATAATTGATTAACGGAGCCGCTAAAATATGCTTTCCAATTAAATGTTCAGAATTTCTTCCGCTAATTAGCGATAAAAATAAAATTGCATCGGCAGCAGGAACAACTTGGTTTATACTTCCGGGAAAAAGAATTGCTGGAATTGAAATTTTTGATTTAACTATAGTAATAATTTCATTAATTCTCTGATTTTGCAACAAGCTACCACCAATTAAAAACGCATCAACTTCTGAATGTTTACATATTTCAAAAAATTTGTCTGAATTTTCAAAATCGAATTTGTCTGGGTCAATTAGAATTAAAAACCCAGCTCTTTTATTTTGTCTTATTTCGAGAAGTTTGTCGTAAGTTGTCATTTCATTCCAAAGAATTACAGATTGCTAATAGTGTGTTCAAATTTTCTTGATTTGGTGTTTTTTCAGATAAAAATGCTTCGAAAATGCGTGAATTTTTGTAAACAAGTAAAATAGTTTGTAAATTTCCAATAGAATTGGTGTATTTGAATCCCGCAATTGTGGTAATCCGAGAATTAAATTCCAAGTTTTCAATTTTGCTTGGATTATCTGAAACTTGCTTTGATATTTTCAAGAATTTAAGAACATCTTCAAAAGTGGTAAAATTATTTTCTACTGAAATTGGATTAATTGTAATTGAAGAAGAATAATCGTCTTTAATTAGCCAAATATCTTTTGAATTTGTTTTGTTTTCTTGTGCAACAAACCATTTTTTGGGAGATGAAATTGTAAAAAGTTTGGAGTTTGATGTAATTTTTTCTTTTAGAAGAAAATTATCGTAAGATATTTGTTCATCTTTACTTGCTGAACAAGAAATTAAGAATGAAAATCCAATTAATAGAAAATAAGATTTTACTTGTGAAAATTTCATTTTCTTAGAAATCTCGTTTCTTCTAATGTAAGAATGATAGAAATTCGATGAGAATCGCCCAATGTTTCATCAGCCGAACCGTTAAATCTTGCGAAAGAATAATCAACATTTAATTTTGGTAATTTAATTCCTGTACCTATTGAAAATTGTTGAACATCTGTGTAGCCCATTCTTAATGCAACAAGATTATTATAAGCAAATTCAAAACCAATTTTTTGGTCAAAACTTATGGGACCAATATTAAAATTTGATGCGTATTGTCTGTTCTCAAATCGAATATCTAAATCTAAACTTGGCATTGCATAAAATTTACCGAATTGAATTTGATAGCCAACGCCAGTTTTAAGAGTTGGTGAAATTAAATCAATTTTTCCTGTTGGCGACCAAGCAACCATCGTTGTTGTAACATCCATTAGATTTGCTCCAAAAAACAAATTATCTGTAGGATTATACCAAGCTCCAACATCAAACCCAATTCCCCACGCACTATATTCAGCAATATCGCGTTTAATAAATTTTGCATTAACTCCCCAATAAAATTCCGAAGTTTCACGCTTTGCAAAGCTTAAATACATTGCGTAATCAACATTACTAAATTCTGTAATTTTACTATAATCAAGTCTGGAATTAGGATTTTGAATATCATCAATTGGTTCGCCAGTAAGTCCATCGAACAAAGCGTTTCTTGTATCTGGAATTCCGTCAATTCCCAAACGAATTGCAGAAATTGCAAATGTCATATTTTCATCAAAGGGAAAAGCAACTGCAGCGTAATTATAATTCAACAAATTACCGAATTTTTCTTCGTGCATTAAAGCGAATTGTGGATAGTCAACTCGAGCCAAAGCTGCGGGATTCCAATATGCCGCAGTAACATCATTAACAATTGCAACTTGTGCCCCGCCCATTCCAGCCGAACGACCACCAACTCCAATAGCCAAAAATTCTCCCGCATATTTTGCGATAGTCGTTTGTGAATATGTAACTGATTGCAAAATAAGTGCAATTACAAGAACTATTTTTTTCATATTAACCTCGATAATCTGATAATTTGTAGCACTTTTATCTATATTCAACTAAAATTTTATTGATAACCCGAAAGTTAAACCTTCGTTGGTGAGCGGAACTTCCGTTTGAAATGGCCAATTCATTTTTTC
>DYSW01000008.1:0-45869 GCA_020726285.1 Melioribacter roseus | reverse complement strand
TTAAACCTTCGTTGGTGAGCGGAACTTCCGTTTGAAATGGCCAATTCATTTTTTCTTTTTGGAATGAATAAAACAAATAATTATAACCTGACATTAATACTGCGTCAAAAACAGAACCTAAAATTGGACTATTTGAGATTATCCATTTATCAAATTTTTCTAAAGAAAGATAGCCCGCCGAATAAACCAACACACTTCCGAGATATTGCCAAGTCATAAATCTTGGATAATGGACATTAAAGCTATAACCTGCCTTTAGCCCAACTGTTTTGCCAAGTGATAAGCGTAAACCAGATTCATAATCGTGCATATAATGAAAATCTTCATCAGCATATCGCGAAATTGCATTAAAGTCTGATTGACCAAACGAAAGCGGAACTACATTAACTGCTTTATTTTTAAAAGTATATAAACCAGCGCCACTTCCGTAATATGGCATAATTGCAATCATTTCATTTCCGAGAGAATATGCTGTTCGAGAAGTAAATCCTACCGACCAAACTTCAGGTAGAATTGGAGCGAAATCAGAATTTTTGTTCATTCTTTCATCTGCCAACCCTAGCACCAAAAATTTCTCAAAATGTTTATTTGCAATACTTTTTTCAGATTTATAGGAATAACCTAATTTTATTCTCATCGTGTTTGTTGTAACAAATAATTCTTCAGATGAAAGAGTTGTAATTTGAAACTTGTTTTTAATATAATCAACTTCAATAGACGGTGATTTTTTCCCCCAATCTAAAATGTCGTCTTCATCACCAAATTCAATTTCAAAGTCTTCATCTTCTTCTAATTCTTCGAATTCTTCGAACTCATCTTCAAATTCTTCTTCTATTTCAATATCAACATCAGTTGTATCAGTTTGTGCTAAAATTGATTGGTTGCTGAATGCAAACATAATAAAAACGATTAATATCGCAAGATTTTTCATATTACTCTACAATTATGTTTTTCTTTTTTCTTAAAGTATCAACTACTGCGGCAAAAAGGACTTTATTGTGCACTGGTTTTGTTAGAAATTCATCAACTCCAGCTCGCATAGCGTTCTCTCTATCTTTTGGGAATGCGTGCGCCGAAAGACCCACTATTGCAACATCTTTTAGTTCATCATTTCGCGAGCGTATTTCACGTGTTATTTCTAATCCGTCTTTATCTCCACGTAATGAAATATCCATTATCATTACATCAAAGTTGTGTACTTGTCTTTTCTCATAGAAAGTTTCTGCCGAATCGCATGTTTGAACATTAAACTTACTTTTAAAAAACATCACCATAAAACTCTGATTTTCGTAATTATCTTCTACAATCAGAAGCCACGGTTTTGTAATTTCATCTGTCATTTATTTCCTCGAATCATTATAAGTGAAAAGTATAAAATATTATCGGTAAAAATGAAAGAAAATATTTATAACGATAGAAAAACCTTCATTTTTTTTCTTGAAAGTTCTTCTAAAATATGATTTTTCAATCAATTAACTTTTTGTTCCCAAACTTGGGCTAATGTTACTATGTTCATTACTGAGGCTTCCATATCTTGAATAGCAACATATTCTAAAATGGAATGAAAATTATGTCCACCAGCAAATAGATTTGGAGTTGGAACACCCATAAAACTTAATCTTGAACCATCTGTACCACCTCGAATTGGATTCTGAATTGGTAGAATATTTAATCTTTTTAATGACTCAATTGCATATTCTTCCACTTGAGGGTGTTTTGAAACCACTTGGTACATGTTTCTATATTGTTGAATTCTTTTGAAAGTGTAGTTTGCTCCCGGGAATTCCTCAACTATTTTTTTCAACTCTGATTCAAGAAAATCTTCATATTTCACTAGATTTTCATCAATAAAATCGCGAATAATAAATTTAATTACTGTTGATTCTTCACTTCCATTTATTGAAACTGGATGAACGTAACCTTCTCGTTTTTCCGTTGTTTCAGGCGAAAGTTTATCTTTTGGTAGATTGTCTATAAATTTTGCTGCGATTTTAAGTGAATTTACCATTTTTCCCTTTGCATAACCTGGATGAACATTTTTCCCTTGAATTATTATTTCAACAGCATCGGCAGAAAATGTTTCTGTTTCAACTTCCCCTCGAGTACCGCCGTCAATAGTGTATGCATATTTTACTCCAAGTCGAGCAACATCCAATTTTTCTGTTCCGCGACCAACTTCTTCATCTGGAGTAAAACATATTCTAATATTTCCATGTTTTAATTCAGGGTGTTTAACAAGATAATTCATCGCATCCATAATTTCTGCAACTCCCGCTTTGTCATCAGCGCCTAGTAAAGTTGTGCCGTCTGTGGTTATAATATCAAAACCGTGTAAGGTTTTTAGCTCTGGATTTTCTGCAACTTCTATAATTTTTCCGTTTTTAAGAACAATATCACCACCTTGATAATTTGTAACAATTTGTGGATTTACATCTTTTCCGCTAACTGCTGGCGAAGTATCTACGTGGGCAATAAATGCTATTGCTGGAATTTCTTTTTCTGTATTTGAGGGAAGTGAGGCAAAAACATAACCCCATTCATCCATATAAGCATCTGTTAAACCAATTTGTTTCAGTTCTTCAACTAAATATTTAGACAATTCCAATTGTTTTGGGTCGCTTGGGAATGTTGTTGATTCTTCATCAGATTTTGTATCGTATTTAACATATTTTAGAAATCGTTCTTTTACTGTAAATTCATAATTTGGGTCGAACATTGTTTCTCCATTTATTTCAGAAAAATATTATTAGTGTTTAAAATTACAAAAAAGACTTTAACTTTTTTTGACAATTTGAAGTTCTTGCATATTATAAAAATTGCTAAAATTGAATATCAATTCCAACCGGGCAATGGTCGCTTCCCATAATTTCTGGCAAAGTAAACGCATTTTTGATGTTATTTTTCAGATTTTCAGAAATGAAAAAGTAGTCGATTCTCCATCCAACGTTCCTTTCTCGTGCACGTGTTACTTGATCCCACCAAGTATAAATTTCTGGATTTTGATTGTACATTCGCAATGTGTCAATAAATCCAGCCGACAAAAATCTATCAATCCAATCTCTTTCTATTTGTAAAAAGCCTGAAACATTCTGATTTTCTTTTGGTCTAGCCAAGTCAATTTCTTTGTGTGCTGTGTTAACATCGCCACAAATTATAATTTTCTTTCCATTTGCAAGCATTTGTTCAGCACTTTTCTGAAAAGTTTCATAAAAATCAAGTTTATATTGCAAGCGTGTATTATCTCTTTTTCCGTTGGGATAATAAATATTGTATAAAACAAAATCTTCATATTCGGCTATTAAAGTTCTTCCTTCATTATCAAACCTTTCTTCTCCCAAACCAATTTTAACTTGAATTGGATTTTGCTTCGAATAAATTGCAACTCCGCTGTAACCTTTTTTAATTCCTTGAGCAAAATAAGATTGATAATTTCCAATTTTTAATATGGAATCGTCAAGTTGTTCCTTCCAAGCTTTAGTTTCTTGTACGCAAAGAATATCTGGATTTTCCTTCTCAAGCCATTCAAAAAATCCTTTATTAGAAATTGCTCGAATTCCGTTTACGTTCCACGAAATTATTTTAAAATTTTTCATTTTAACCTTTCTTTGTGATTGTTAAAATATTGATGCTTAAAAATTACAAATATCATTGCTGGATTTTTTAATTTATTTAATAAAAAAGCCGATTTTTAATCGGCTTTAATATGAATAATTGAATTAATTACATTTCCTTTTCGGCTTCAAGAAATTGACCTGGGACGAACAATCCTTTTGAAAGATGAAGGTTTTTTATATGTACAATTCCATCTTCATTATGTGGTTTGCCATAAACAGAATGGCAAGATTTTAAACCGCCGAGCCATTTTCTTATATCTGAAATATAAACTAAATCACCAACTTCAGCTTCCATCGTTTTCATATCTTTATGTGAAAATGAAATTGTATCTTCTTCTCCATCTTCTACTTTGAAATGAACTATTGCTTTTTCTCCTTCTCGTTCATTTAATTTACTTCCTTTGAACCATTCCTTTGCTTTATGAACTGACCAGATTGTTAGTCCTAGTGTTTGTACTTCAGCATCATATTTCACAAAGTGAGTAGAAATTAGTGCAACAAAACCACTCATCAATAAAGTTAAAAAGAATGTGAAATCAAGAGAAAGTAAATCTAATTTTGCAAATACAACAAGTAAATCGAACAAAACAATAGCAACGGCAGCCGCAATTAACGAATACATAATAAGCATGTTATTTTTGTTTCTTTTTATTGCGTGAGATAATTTTTGTAATTGTTTTTGAGACAACGTTACAACTACGGCTACAACAGTACAAACTATAAGATTATAAAGTGCTGCCATATATGTATAAGGATGTGCTAAATCAAAGGGAGTACCGTGAGCAATTGGTCCAATTAATTCTTGTGGATATCTGTGTCCCAATAGCATCAAAGAAATTCCTCCAATAACTGTTGTTAATAATCCCGCTGGAGTAAATTTCTTCCAAAAAGCTCCGAAGAATATTGCAATCATTAATGGTGGAGTAAGTGTTGCGTGAAAGAATGCGTGTGCTTGATATACCGTCGGATAGGAATTAAATGCATAAACGGCTAAAATCCCCAAAATTGTAAATGCAACTGTAGAAATTCTTGCAACTTTCATCGCTCTAACTTCATCTGAAGTGTCATCTTTTTTGGCTTTTTTTAGCCAAATTCTGATAGGTTTATCAACATCATTTACCCAGATTGCAGCGGTTGCATTTAATAATCCGCTAATTGTGGACATAAGCGCCGCCGCAATTGACGCAATAATAAAACCAAACATTCCAGGTCCAGCAAGTATATGTGACACAAAAACAAACACCTGATCGGCAGTCATATTAGATGGAAAGATTGTAGCGTTTTGTTCGAACATTGCTCTTGCAACCCAGCCACCACCGCCAACAACAATTGCAGAAATTGGTAACATAAATAAAATATTAATTGTTGCTGCTTTTCTTCCTTCATGAACATTTTTTGTGGACATAAATCTCATGATAAGTCCCATATTCATAAATAGAAATCCTACAGAACCGGCAATTGCATCTTCCCAAAATGCTCCAATGGAATTAAATTCGGCTGGAGAATTAAAACCCGCAAATGGAACTTTCCACGCTGGTGGAAGTAAACTCCAAAATGATGACCAACCTCCAACATAGGAAACACCAAGAAAGAAAACAAATAAACCCGCAAAAAGCAACATTGCTCCTTGTATTAAATCAGTAAAGATTACGGCTGTTTGCCCACCAAAAGTAATGTAAATTCCAACTATAACGGCTGTAACCCAAATTAATCCCATTAATGTAATTTGAATTTGAAATCCCCAAATTGTTAAATATTCGGGCATTAATGGTAAAATTGCTTTTCCCATTGTTAAAAAACCAATTCCAACATATCCAACTAAATAAAGCAATTGCAAAATTGTTACAAAAAACCTAGCTGATGGGGAAAATCTTTTTTCAAAATATTCTGGAATAGAACGAATTCTTGAATAAACAATAATTGGTAGCCAACCAAAAAGGAAAAATGGCACAAAAAACCAATCGTTTATATAAGACATTGAAGAAGAAAAACCATACGTAAAGCCCATCGCAGAATATTTCACAAAACTATGACTACTAATTCCAGTTGCAACTATTGACATTGAAATTATCCACCAAGTAAAACGCCTTCCACCAAAAAAGAAATCATTTGTATCTTTATTATATTTTGCAAAGTATGAGCCGAATAGCAACATTGCAATCATGTAAACTACTAGGACAATCCAATCGAGTTGTGTTCCAATATTTAAAGCTTGATCCATAAAATTCTCACAAATAAAGAGCTGCAGTTATTAAAATAGCGTGAAATATCGCAAAGTAAAAAAATCCAAAAACCATAACCTTCCACCAAAATCTATCGCGTTTTAGTCGCATGTCAATTGCTTTTGATTTTCTGATAATTATCATTCCTGCGATAAAAAATATTCCGCCGCCAATATATAAATAAAGGAAGGGCAACCAAGAGTTAAAAAAAGTAGGCATTATTTATCCTAAGATTAATGAGTGAAATTTTGGACTCAAAAGTTAAATAAGCAAAACAATACTACCAAATATTTACCAATTAATTATTTGTTAATCTATTTTGAAAAATCTTACGAAGATTTTTGTCTTAATTTAATTTTGTATTACTACTCATCAACAGTTTAACGGATTAAAAAATGGGAGTTGTAAAATATATTCTAATTGGTATTGTTTTACTTACTTCCTCTTTCATTCTCAACTTCCTATAAAACCACAACGCTTAAAATTACTCAAATTAAGTACTTATCTTTATATTTGCAGCACAAATTAATTAAATATCAGGAGAAATTTGATGAATATCGCGATTCAGTATGCTAAAGAAAATCAAGATAAGTATGTAGACGAGTTGATTGAATATTTGCGAATTCCAAGCATAAGCACCTTGGAATCACACAAAAATGATATGTTAACTTGTGCAAATTTTGTAGCTGACAAGCTAAAAACAGCTGGAATACCAAAAGTTAAACTATACAAAACAAAAGGAAATCCTCTCGTTTATGGCGAATGGATGAAAGCAAAAGGACAACCCACAATTCTAATTTACGGACATTATGATGTTCAGCCTGTTGATCCTATTGAACTTTGGGATAACAATCCTTTTGAAGCAGTAATTAAAGATGGAAAAATATTTGCCCGCGGTGCAAACGACAATAAAGGTCAGAATTTTGCACACATTAAAAGCGTTGAAGCATTTTTAAATACTGATGGAAAATTACCTGTTAATGTAAAATTCCTAATTGAAGGAGAAGAAGAAGTTGGAAGCGAAAATTTATCAACCTTCTTAGCTCAAAACCAAAAATTACTTGCCTGCGATGCAATTTTAATTTCAGATACTTCTCTTTACGCCCCAAATATTCCGACAATAAATTATGGTTTACGCGGACTTACATATATGGAAGTAACTTTAACTGGACCAAATCGCGATTTGCATTCAGGCAGCTTTGGCGGTTCTGTTGCGAACCCAATTAACGAGTTGGCAAAGATTATAACCCAATTGCAAGATAAAAATGGAAAAGTAACAATTCCAAATTTTTACAAAAATGTGAAACCAATCAGCAAAAAAGAAAAAGAAAACTTTGAAAGTTTGAAATTCTCAGATAAAAAATACGCCAAAGATCTAGATGTAAAAGAATTACAAGGTGAAAAAGGTTACTCAACATTAGAACGACTTTGGACTCGCCCTACTTTAGATTGTAACGGAATTTTTGGTGGATTTACAGAAAAAGGTGCAAAAACTGTTCTTCCTTCAAAAGCTACTGCAAAAATCAGTATGCGTTTGGTTCCGGGACAAGATCCAAAAGAAATTGCAAAAGAATTCACCAAGTTTGTAAAATCAATTACACCAAAAAGTTGTAAAGTTGAAATTACAGACCTTCACGGCGGAAAACCAGTTTTTATTGACTTGAACAATAAATATCTCGATGCCGCTTCAAAAGCAACGGCGAAAGCATTTGGAAAGAAAACCGTTTACACTCGCGAAGGTGGCTCAATTCCGATTGTACTAGAATTTATGGAAAATCTGCAAGCTCCGGCAATATTGATGGGACTTGGTTTAGATTCAGACAACATCCATTCACCAAACGAACATTTTCATCTAAATAATTTTGAGAGAGGAATTTATAGCTCAATTTATTTTTTGGATTTAGTTAAAGATTTGAAATAATAAAAGAAATTCTATGAAAAGAATAAGAATATTGTTCGCATTTATTGTAATTGCATCTTTCGTGTTCAGTTGTACGTCAGATTCAAATGATGGGAATGTTGGAACAAGTGGCGATGCTGCACATTCTGGAACAAAAGAAAAATCGCTTCGCGGATACAACCTTGAACAAGAGAAAAAGCTAAAGAAAAAATCTATTCCTTGCGACACATTATCCTTAAAACAATATGTTTTAGATAATTATGAAGCCGGAACTCTGCTTGTTGAAATGGATAGAACTTATTCTTATTCTGTTCCTAAATACGCAGTAATTTATACAAAACAGCAAAATAAACAATATGTTTTTGCCGTAATTGCAAAATCGAAACCTGGCGAAAGAAATATTGAAACGAAAAACGTGGTTGGTTACGAATCAAGTTTTATCAATCTTGATAGCACAAAACTTGGGACAGCATTTTTCTTTTTAACACTTTATCAATGCGAAAATGAGACATTTACCAAAGTTTGGGAAAGCGAAGTTCCAATTCACGGTAGTTTTAATAAAATGACACTTAAAAAATGGAAAAGCAAAAGCACGCTTTACGTCGAACTGAATTACGAAGAAGGAATTATTTCAGGTTTCAGGAATTACAACTTCTTTATGGTTGATGGAATTGACAAACCGCCACATTTACTTGAAACGTATATTGGAATTCCGCGCAAGCGAACAATGGCAAACGTAAACAGCGATAAATTCCCAGATTATTATGAATATCGTTACAACGATAACGATTCAACTTATCGAATTACATTAATAGATTCAATTCCATTTTATTGGAGCGAAAAGAAAAATCTTTATATTACTGATAGAAATAGCCGTTGGTGGAGAAAATACTAATGTCGTTCAAAATCTATACAAAAACGGGAGATAACGGCGAAACAAGTCTATTTGGCGGAAAAAGAGTGATGAAAGATAATTCACGATTAGACGCTTACGGAAAAATTGACGAACTGAACTCGTTTTTGGGACTTGCTAAATCAACAAACAAAAATCAGAGAATTGATGAAATTTTATTTTTATTACAAAATCAATTATTCAGTCTTGGTTCAGATTTAGCAACTCCGATTGATAATCAAAAGTTAAATATTTACAGAATTTCAGAACAAGAGACTGAGCAACTCGAAAGAATAATAGATGAACTTGATTTACAATTACCTGAAATAAAATTCTTTATTCTTCCTGGAGGTTCACAAACAGCAGCAATTTTACAAATTTCCAGAACAATTTGTAGAGAAGCTGAACGAAAAATCGTTAAACTTAATTCAGAAGAATATATAAATAAAAATATAATTAAATTTGTAAATCGGTTGTCAGATTTACTCTTTATAATTGCAAGATATTCCAATTTTGTAGAAAATATTCCTGAAACAAAATGGACAGCTTCTCAAATTTAATTTTGGGGGTGAAATTGGTTTCGACGGGATTAATAGTTCTTTGAAACGCGTGCCGTGTATGCAGACACGTTAAACGGCTAAAAAACAATAACTGGCGAAAATAACTACGCCTTAGCTGCTTAATCTAATAAGTTAACAGCCGCTCACTTTTCTTTTCCTTCAGGGAAAATGTTGAACGCCGATTATGAAGGATAGCTGAACCGAGATTCTGAGTAGGCAAGGCAAATTTCAATCAGAATAGCAGTTGAAGTCTTTGTTTGTTGAGTATTTTTCTGCGAAACTAATCAATAAACTACGCACGTAGTTGGTTCACTGGGCATTAATTTCGGACGCGGGTTCGACTCCCGCCACCTCCACAAATATTAAAGATTTATTAACTTAAACCAATCAAGTAAATAGCAAAAATATCTGAACTATGATTTATCTGATTTTTAATTTGCGAATTCCATGACTTGTCTACAGAATTTATCTTTCGAAGGTAGAGATAGATTACGAATTATCACCTTAGGTCATTTTCAAATGTTTTAGTTGGAATATCATTAATGTAAAACAGTGTCTGACGTTTGTTTGCAGAAATTCCTTACTCTTACTAAAAAGAGAGAAAACCAATTGGGGAAAGTGAAAAAAGATTTCAACATCAAAGAATAAGATCCTTCGATGTTGAATAAGCTTATCTTAACATTTTTTTCGAGGAAGAAGAACGACTATTATTTAAGTATTTTGTCTTGTCGTCTGAAATTGTGAATTTTGAAACGAGTGTTTGAAGGTTTACGGTTAATCTGCTTAAATCTTCAGATGCTTGTGCAATTTGTTCAACTCGAATTGCAGCATCGTGGGCAACTGTATTAATTCCTGAAATATTATGCATAATTTGTTCAACTTCATCAGCAACAACTGCAAATCCACGACCTTGTTCGCCCGCTCTCGCGGCTTCAATAGCAGCATTAAGTGCAAGTAAGTTTGTTTGGTCGGCAATTTCATCAATAACTTGCACAATTTCACCAATTTTTTCGCTGCTTTGACCTAATCTGTTAACAATTTCAGAAGATTCCAAAACGACATCGGCAATTTTCAGAATTCCTTTTTCCAACTCGTTAAACACTTTTCCGCCTTCTTCGGCAATCATTAAAAATAGTTAAGTATACTTTTAGTGTATTCAGAAAAAATAAAAAAAATAATATTTAGTTTATTTTAGCCATTCAACCAACGACTTATAGTCATCGGTTGAACGCTTGCTTGGAATTATTTTTTCTGATAAACTCTAACATAATCTATTTCCATTTTTTGTGGGAAAATTGAATCATCTATTCCTTTCATTCCACCCCAAGCTCCGCCGATTGCAATATTAAGTATTACATGAAAATCACGATAAAATGGCCAGGTTTTCCAATCTTTTTGTTCGTTATTGAATGTGAAATAGTGAGTAGAATCAACAAACATTTTGATTTGGTTTTCATCCCATTCCATTGCATAAACGTGAAAAGACGAAGTTGCATCTGGAACTCGTAGTGTGTCTGTTTTTTGTGTGTTGTAAATCCAAACATAATTATTGCAGTGAATTGAAGCGTGAATCAAACTTTCGTTATAGCCGACATGTTCCATAATATCAATTTCGCCATTATCTGGCCAACTTTTGTCGCCAAGTTCCCAAATTGTGGGTAGCATCCAAATTGCAGGCCACGTTCCGCGACCGAAAGGTAATTTTGCCTTTACTTCGATTCGTCCGTAAGTCCAATCACCTTTCCCTTTTGTAATTAATCGAGCAGATGAATAAGGATAATTTTGGTGATTATCTTTTCTTGCTTCAATTATTAAATGTCCATTTTCCACGCGTGAGTTTTCTAATCGGTTTGCAAAATATGCTTGTGCTTCGTTGTTAACCCAACCTGGTGCCGCAACATCGTAATTCCATTTTGATGAATCTGGCAAACCTGTGTAATCAAATTCATCAGCCCAAACCATTTTGTAATCTGCTAAATTGGACGAAATGTTTTCTTTCTGTGCAAAACAATTAATTGCACTACTAAGAATTATAATTGATAGAATTTTGGTAAATACTTTCATTTTATCTCCGAAATTATTGTTTATAAATTGCTTTTTAAGTTTCATAAATAATGGACTACTTAAATTTATGTAATAATTGGGAATGGTAATTGGGAATTTATAAACTCGGAATTTGAAAATTGGTTTGAAATTATTTTATCGAAAAAAAATTTTCGCCATTGTCTTTTGTGTGGATAAGCAAGGAATCTGCTCGAACCAAATTTAGCAAAGTTCGTGATGCTCTTCTTGAAGAAATATTTGCCGATTTACTAAGTTGTTTTGCGGTAATAAATTCGTTTTTTTCGAGATATTCGAACACTATTCGTTCATTTTTGCCAACGGAATAATTTTTCAATTCTTCTTCGTTATTCCTAATCATCATCAATTTTATCATTTCTTTTCCAGCAGGGACAGATTTGTCTGCTATTCTGATGTAAACTTCGGCTGTGCGAATGTCGAATTTTGGGTTAAAATCTTCAATTCTATGTGGTTTGTTTTTTGATTCTTTGATAAAAAACACTACGAGTAGTTTCTTTTTAATCTCAAAATATTGAACTTCAAAATCAATTTTAGGGTTTGTGTGAAAGTTGACAGTTTCCGTAATCAATTCGACAATTTCTTTTTCACTTGGTAAACCAACAATTTTTCGGTTATCTCGAACTCCAAAAATTAGAATTCCACCGTTTGTGTTGGCAAAAGCGATTATTTCCTTTGCTATTTTTTTGTGTTCAGAGAATTTCTCTTTGAATTCCACAGTTAAGTTTTCGCCATTTTCAATCAACGAAAGCAAAGTTTCGGGTGTCATTTTCCTTTTGTAGAATCAGTTGGAATTGGTGTGTTTTTCAAAGAATCTAAAACCGTATTTACATTCTTTGTTTTAAACATTTCTATTCGATTTACTTTATTATCGCTAATAATTTTTGTAGAATCTGGTTTTTGTGCATTTGGCGGTTCAGGAAAAGGAATTTGTTGGGAATTGGGATTTTCCTTTGGTTCAGATATTTTCTCGACATTTTGCTCTTTTTTTGTGTTTGGAGCTTTCAAATTTTTATTCTGATTTTTTAGCGAATCTGGTAGTGCTGCATTTGCAACAGAATCTTGTACGGCTTTTAAACGGCGTTCTTTTTCCTTTACGTCTTTATCCCATTCCCGTACTTTGGGTGTTATTGTACGTGTAAATTCCGTTGTTCTAAATTCGGCAATAAGTTTGCGATAATTGCTAATAGCGGAATCGGGTTTTTCAAGTTTGTTTTCAAAAATCCAACCTTTTATAAAAATGGATTTTGCAGCAGCTTGAGTTTTGGGATATTTATTAATTATTTCATCAGATTTGATAAGAACCGAATCAAATTTATGTTCTGAGATTAAATTGTCAATAAATTCAAAATCATTTTCAGAAGGATCGTCTTTTTTTTCTTCAATCAAAAAGCCAAGTTTTATTGCGGCAGCTTCAGCAAAAGGATGATCTGGGAAAGTATTATAAACGTAATTAAATAAGCTATCACCTCGTGTTTTATTGGCAATTGAAAGGTAATATGAACCCAAATTGTAAAATGCGTTTGGAAGATATTCTGAAGAATCAAATTCATTTATAATTCTATTGTAGTAAAACGCTGCGGAATCTGGAACATCGAGTTCAGAAAAGAACAAATTTCCTTTATTCAACAAAACTTCAGAAAGCATATTTTTTAGAGAATCAACTTGAATTTTTGGGCGAACGGGTTTTTGTGGTTCTTTTGAAGCTTTTATTTGTTTTTCCCTGTCTTCTGCCAATCTTTCATTAATTGTTTTATTTGCATCTATTTGTCTTTTTGTTGGATTTTGATTATTCAAATTACCCTGCGGATTTCTATTCGCCAAATCATCGCCCGCTTCAGCTAATTTTATCGAATCTTTTTGATTGCTCATTCTTTTAGCAAAAAGGAAATCTTCATACGCAAGTGAATCTTTTTTGAAATAATCTTTGTCTGTAAAATATAAATATTGTTTGGTGTATTCTCGTTGCTTTTTAGATTCATCCAAATAGCTTTGAATTGTTGCCAAACGAATTTGATTTTCGTTCTTTATTTTTTCATCAGCCTTGCTTTTACTAACTTCGTTATATAAAACGTAAGCACTATCATAATCTTTATAGATTTTATCCATAATTTTTGCAAGCATAAATTTTGCTTGTGCGGCTGAAGGTTTTGCCTTAAAAAGTGAATCAACTCGAACAAAATTATAAACTGCGTTATTTATATCTCCAACTTCAAAGTAGGTAATTCCAAGTTCAATTTGAATTTCATCTTTGAATAAATCAAACTTATCTTCGCTTTCAATGTATTCAAGTTTTTCGATACTTGTTTCGTAATCTTTCAATTCCCTTTTGATAATTGCCGATTGCATTCTACTACGAAATTCGACATTGAAAGTTGGTTCGTGATTTAGCACTTCATCAAACCAATTTGTTGCTTCTTCAAAATTATTCTCTTTGTAGAATATTTGACCAATTTCAAATGCCAATCGCGATTTTAGTTCTTCGTTCTCGGTAAAATTAAATAATTCCCGCGAGTAAATTGTTGCTTGTTCATTTTCCTTACGGAAAAGTAAAAAAGAAATTTCGGCAACTGATGCTTGTTCAAAAAGTTCGATGTTGTCTTCTTCTTTTGCTTTCTTTTTTGCAAGAGAAAGAGTTTTAATGCCTGTTTCAAATTTTCTCTGTTGCAATTGGGCTTTTCCCAGCCAAATCAGATTTTCAATTAGTAATTCTGGGTTATTCTTTGTGGCGAGTTCTTCAAATTTTCTTTCTGCTTTTGGGAATTTTTGGTCGAGGTAAAATATTTTACCCAACATTAACAAACTTTCATCAACATAAGCCGAATTTGGGTGATGTTGCAAAATAAACGAAAGATTGACTATAATCGATTCAATAAGATTTTTTGATTTACTTGGTAGCGGCGGAAGTTTGAAGTTAAATTGATCGAATTCTTCTTGATTTTCGATTAATTCAAGCACTTCTTCAAAATCGCGGTCTGCGTTATAAAAAGTGTTGAAATAAGTTGTAAAATTATCATAAATACTGCAACTACTTAAAAATAATAAGATTGCAAACAAAGCCAACTTTCTCATTCTTCCTCGTTATAGTGCAGAAATTCCAGATTCTTCAGTTCTAATTCTGATAGCTTCTTCAACATTATAAATAAATATTTTGCCATCGCCAACTTGTCCGGTTTTTGCATTATTAATTATCAAATCAACTACTTTTTCTACTTTGATATCGTCAACTACAATTTCAATTTTCATTTTTGGAACAAATTCGATCTGATATTCACTTCCGCGATAAGTTTCGGTGTGACCTTTTTGTCGACCATAACCACGCACTTCGGTAATTGTCATACCTTTTATTCCTTCTTCAAGAAGTGCTTCTTTAACTTCTTCAAGTCGGAACGGACGAATTATTGCTTCAACTTTTTTCATTATAACCTCAAAAAATTATTGTTCATCTTTTCCGTGGCAATGTTTGTATTTTTTGCCACTTCCACAATAACAAAGATCATTTCTACCTATTTTTTGTTCTGTACGAACAATCGGTTTAATTTTACCGCGATTTTCGGCTTCATTCGGCTGGGAATTTGATTTTAATCCCATATTTTCAACACTATCTTTTTGTGTTGTCATTCTAATTGTTCGTCTTTGTCGGCGATTTTGAATTTCTTCTGGTGCGTGCGGAAATAGTTTGAAAGCCATCGAAATTATTTCATTTCGAAGTGTTTCCAAAAGTGAAACAAATAATTTGTAAGCTTCACCTTTGTATTCAAGCAATGGATCTTTTTGTCCGTAAGCACGCAAGCCAATTCCTTCTTTCAAATCGTCCATTTCTCGTAAATGTTCTTTCCATTTTTGGTCGATAACATTTAACACAGCAAACCTTTCAATTCTTGCCAGAAGTTCGGAGCCGAGCATTTTTTCTTTTTGTTCGTAGAATTGTTCAACTTCTAACAAAATTTTATTGTGAAGTTCCGATTTGTTAAATTTTTCATCTTCTTTAAATTTAATATCAACAAGTAGATGTTGTAAAAGTGATTCACGAATTGCTTGAAAATCGAATGTTTCGGAATTTGTTTCGAGAAGTTCATCTACAAATTCGTGAACGTATTCAAAAATATCATCCTTTAGTCTTTCGCCTTCCAATGCTTTTCTTCTTCTTGTATAGATTACTTCGCGCTGCTGATTCATAACATCATCATATTCCAATAATCTTTTTCGAATTGCAAAGTTATTTTCTTCAACTTTCTTTTGAGCACGTTCTACTGATTTTGTGATAAGAGAATGTTCAATTGCTTCACCTTCTTGCAAGCCAAGTTTACTCATAATTCCTGTAATTCTATCGCTACTAAAAAGTCGCATTAAATCATCTTCAAGCGAGATGTAGAATTTTGTGTTCCCAGGGTCGCCTTGTCTTCCCGAACGCCCGCGTAATTGGCGGTCAATTCGCCGAGCTTCGTGCCGTTCTGTACCAAGAATGTACAAACCACCTTTGTCTTTTACACCAGCTCCGAGTTTAATGTCTGTTCCACGACCAGCCATATTTGTTGCAATAGTAACTGCACCTGGTTGTCCAGCAAAAGCAACAATTTCGGCTTCTCGTTTATGTTGTTTAGCATTCAAAACATTGTGGGCAACACCTTGTCTTTTTAGCATTCTGCTTAATGTTTCGGAAACATCAACACTAGTAGTACCAACTAAAACAGGACGTCGTTCATCTTTAAGTTGTTGAATTTTTTCTACGATTGCATTGTATTTTTCGCGTCTTGTTTTGTAGATTGCATCGTCTTCATCATTACGAGAAATTGGTTTATTTGTTGGAATTACAATAACTTCTAATTTATAAATTTGCCAGAATTCGCCTTCTTCAGTTTCGGCGGTTCCTGTCATTCCAGCTAATTTTCTGTATAATCTAAAATAATTTTGCAGAGTAATTGTGGCTAAAGTTTGGCTATCTTTTTCGACTTTAACATTTTCTTTTGCTTCAATTGCTTGGTGTAATCCATCAGAATATCTTCTTCCAGGCAAAACACGACCTGTAAATTCGTCAACAATTGCAATTTTCCCTTCTTCAGTAACAACATATTCATCATCTTTTTCGTACAAAGTATATGCTTTAAGCATTTGGTTGATAATGTGAATTCTATCGCTTCGTTCGGCGTAAAGTTTGTAAAGTTCATCTTTTTTCTGAATTCTGTCATTGTCTGTTAGATTTATATCATTTTCAATTTTACTTATTTCAGTTCCCAAATCAGGAAGGACAAAAAATTCTTTAGCTTCGTTCGAACCGCTTGCTAATTCTTCGCGACCTTTTTCAGTTAAATCGATTGAATGTTGTTTTTCTTCGAGGGCAAAATAAAGTTCATCATCAATTTCGTGCATATATTTTGCATTTTCGCGTAAAAACTCTAATTCTGTTTCATTTAGTAGCTTTTTATTTTCTGGTTCACTCAATATTTTCATTATTTTTTTGCTTTTTGGCGAGCCTCGATGCGATCGGAGAAGTAAAATTCCAGCAGTTCTTTTGCTTTCTTTATCATTTTTTTTGATTAATTCTTCGAATTCCATCAATAAACTTGAAACTAATGCTGATTGCTTTTTGAATAATCTTTCAACTTTGGGTTTTGTTTCATAAAATTTGGAATTATCACTTTCTACTGGACCAGAAATAATAAGTGGAGTTCTCGCTTCGTCAATTAAAACGGAATCTACTTCATCTACAATTGCAAAATCATGTCCGCGTTGAACCGTAAATTCTTGCGAAATCGCCATATTATCGCGAAGATAGTCGAAACCAAACTCGTTATTTGTTCCGTAAACTATATCATAATTGTAAATTACTTTCCGTTCTTCGGGCGACATAGTATTGATTATGCAGCCAACAGAAAGATTGTGAAATTTATAAATTTCTCCCATCCATTCGCTATCGCGTTTTGCTAAATAATCGTTTACTGTAACAAGATGAACTCCGCGACCAGTAAGTGCGTTAAGATAAACTGGCAATGTTGCAACAAGTGTTTTTCCCTCACCAGTTGTCATTTCGGCAATTTTACCTTGATGAAGCACAATTCCACCAATTAACTGAACATCGTATGGTATCATTTCCCAAGTTATATTATTTCCCGCAACTTCCCAAGATTTTCCGACCAATCGGTGACAAGTTTCCTTTACAACAGCGTATGCTTCAGGAAGAATTTCGTCCAAAATTTCTTTATACTGAGAGTCTAAATTTGAATTGAATGAATCGAGTTTTTCATACAAATTTGTACGACTTTCGTCAATTTCATCCATTTTCAATTTATTATGTATTTCCTCAATGATTTGACGCGTTTTTTCAGTGTGTTTATTTACTCTTTCTTTAAATTCAATAGTTTTATTCTTTAATTCATCATTAGATAAATTCTCTAATTCATTCCATTTTATGTTAATTTGTTGAACAATTGGTATTAATTCTTTTGTTGCTTTTATATTTTTATCGCCAAATATTTTCTTTATCAAACTCGTAAACATCTGAAATTTATCTCCACTATAATTTTGAAAAATAAAGGTAACTAAACGTTGTTTGAAAATCAATTAAAGCACTTAACAATAACTATTTCATGAGCAATTTATTAATACTGAAACAAAAAATTAATATTAGAAAATTCAATTGTACTTTCTGTTAGTTTGAAATAATTTGTTAACTTTCAGTTAATAATCCATTCTAAAAAAACTAAACAAAGGAGTATTAATGAAATTACTAAAAATTATTCTTTCACTAATGATTTTGGGTTTTACCTTTCAGGCTTTTGGCCAAGGTATTACAACCTCATCTTTAAAAGGAATCATTACCGACAGCAAAGGAAATCCTTTGCCAGGAGCAAATATTATTGCTGTTCACGAACCAAGTGGAACTCAATATGGAAGTGCTTCAAGATCATCGGGAATATACGACATTCAGAACATGAAAGTTGGTGGTCCTTACAAAATTACTATTACTTATGTTGGTTATGAATCATTCGTAATTACTGACCTTTTTCTTGAATTAGGTGAACAATTCAGAATCGATTTCCCATTAACAGACAATGCTCTTGAACTTGAGCAAATGACTGTAATTGGCAAAAAAGATGCACTATTAAACAGCTCCAGAACTGGCGCTGGAACTTTCGTTGAAGCTCGTCAGATTGAAGAACTTCCTTCGATAAAAAGAAGCACAAGAGATATTACACGTCTCGATCCTCGTAGTGACGGCAACTATAGTTTTGCTGGAAAAAACTGGTTGTACAACAGCATTTCTTTAGATGGATCATATTTCAATAACGCTTTCGGACTTGATGATCCTGCTCCGGGCGGACAAGCAGATGCAGAACCCGTTCCTTTCGATGCGGTTGAACAAGTACAAGTTTCTGTAGCTCCTTATGATGTTCGCGAAGGTGGTTTTACTGGCGCTGGCATCAATACTGTAACAAAAAGTGGTACAAACACTTGGAAAGCATCTACTTACACCTATTATCGTGATGAAAATTTTGTTGGAAACGAAGTTTCTGGGAATCAAGTAGTAGCAAATCCTTCATTGTATTATAATATGTCAGGACTTTCAGTAAGTGGTCCAATTATTCCGAACACATTATTCTTTTTTGTTAACGGAGAAATCGAAAGAAGAGAAGATCCAGGAAGTGATTACGTTGCTGATAGAGATGGAAATATCACTTTCGGTGAATCAAGAGTTCGCTCAAGTATGATGGATTCAATTCGTCAAAGAATGATTGATGTTTATGATTATGATCCAGGTGAATATGAAAATTATTCGCATTTTACACAAAACGAAAAATTATTAGCAAAAATTGATTGGAACATTAACGAAAACAATAACTTATCGTTCCGTTACAACCGACTTGATGCAAGAAAAGATTTAGGTCCACATCCATTTGTACTTAGTCCGAATGGAACTGGGCGTGGTCCAAACGAATCAACTCTTCCATTCCAAAATTCAGGATATGAAATAACAAACAAATTAAATTCCTACGCTTTAGAAATAAATAGTAGATTTCTGAATTCTTCAAACAGATTTTTTGTTAGTTATAATCAATTTAGGGATAGAAGAAATCCTTTCAGTGAACCTTTTCCAACAATTGAAATTGCTGAAGATGGCGTTACTTACACAACTTTAGGACACGAACCATTTTCCATACATAATATTTTAGATCAAGATGTTTTACAAATTACTGATAACTTTAGCTATTATTTCAATAATCACGTAATTACTGCTGGAACAACTTTTGAATACTACAAATTCTTCAATTCGTTCAACATTTTCCGTCATGGATTATTCATGCTACCATATTTCTTAGATTTTGAAGGAGATGGTATTCCAAATGGAAGTACATTCTATTCATTAAATGATTTCTTTAATGAAACTGACCCAACTGACCCAATTAATTTCAGAGGAATGATCGGTTCAGGATTATACAAAGGCGAGTTTATTGAAGTAGCGCAACTTGGTTTATATGTTCAAGATGAATATCTTCTCAGCAAAGAACTTAGTTTAACTTTTGGATTACGTGTCGATTTCCCAATGTATTTCACCGAACCAGTGGATAATCCATTTTCACGTGGTTTAACTTTACTTGATGAAAACGACAATCCAGAAACTGTTGATCAAAGCAAATTACCTGAAGTAACTCCAATGCTTTCTCCACGAGTAGGATTTAATTGGGACATTTCTGGTGATAGAACAACACAACTTCGTGGTGGCTCTGGGTTATTTACAGGAAGAATACCATTTGTTTGGTTAGGTAACGTTATTTCAAATCCTGGAGCAAACCCAAATCTCTACCCAGCAACTGACCCAATTGAAACTGATTATAACTCTACTTTAGCCCAATCTTACGACTTAAATGCAGTAGTTGAAGATTTCAAATGGCCTCAAGTTTGGACAACAAACATTGCTCTCGATCAAACTTTGCCAGGCGATATGGTTGGAACATTAGAATTTATTTACAGCAAAGATTTGAATTCAATTTACGTTCGTAATGCTGATTTGAAAGCACCAGTTCGCTATTTACCTGACGGACGTCCATATTTTTCAGATGTAGATGGTAACGAACTTAACCCTGACGGTGGCGCTGGCGCTTATGTGCTTGATAATACCGATAAAGGTTACAATATGAACTTTACCGCACAATTACGTAAATTTTTCGACTTTGGTTTGAATGCAACTTTTGCTTATAACTTTATCGAAGCCAAAAACGTTATGAAATCAACCGAAATTGCAAGTGTTCTATGGCAAGGTAATCCAACAACTGGCGACCCAAACCAACCTGAATTATCAGATTCTGAATTTGGACAAAAACACAGATTTATTACTGCACTTAATTACAGAAAAGAATGGGACGAAAACTTAGCAACCACCATTGGCGTGTTTATGGAACTTGGACAAGGCAACAGATTTGTTTACTCAGGCGGTAATAGATATTCATTTATTTATGCTGGTGACGTAAATGGCGATGGTTCAACAGGAAACGATTTAATTTATATACCAGTTTCAGAAGATGAAATTAATTTTGCTTCATATACCGATGCAAGCGGGAATGTAATTTCAGAAGGAGAACAATGGGAAAGATTAAATGCGTTTATTAAACAAGATGATTATTTAAGCGAACATCGTGGCGAAATTGCTGAACGTTTTGGCTTAGTAAATCCATGGTTCTTTAATATCGATATGAAAATTATGCAAGATTTTATGTTTCAAATGAATGGACAAGATCACAAATTTCAAGTTAGTTTAGACATTCTAAATGTACCAAATCTATTAAGTTCAGATTGGGGAGTAAGAAAAGTTGCAAGTTCATCTGCACTTGCTCCGCTAAAACTTGTTGAATTTGACGCTTCAGGAGCTCCAGTATTTAATTATACAAATACTTCGACTTCAACCTTTATCGACGATCCAGGCATTTTCTCAAGATGGCAAATGCAACTTGGTATCAGATATCAATTGAATTAGTTAAAAAAAGCCCAACTTTTGGTTGGGCTTTTTAATATCATATATGCCAATTTCAACCTTATAACTTCCTTCGGAAAACTCCACAATTATTATCAAATTTGCTTTCATTTAGTTTTTTCTTTTATTTTGCGTTCAAATTTTTAGAATATTGAGGTAAAATGCCCAAAAATTTAGTAATTGTAGAATCACCAGCAAAAGCAAAAACAATAGAAAAGTTCCTTGGAGATGATTTTATTGTAACTTCTTGTTACGGTCATATCCGTGATTTAGATAAAAAAAATAACGGAGTTGAAATTGAAAACAATTTCGAACCGAATTACATAATTCCTGACGAAAAGAAAAAAGTTGTTAGCGACTTAAAACAATACGTAAAAAAAGCAGAAATGGTTTGGTTGGCTTCGGACGAAGACCGCGAAGGAGAAGCGATTGCTTGGCATTTAAAAGAAGTTCTAAAACTTAAAAAGGAAAACACAAAAAGAATTGTTTTTAATGAAATAACTGAAAAAGCAATAAAAACCGCAGTAGATAATCCAAGAGAAATTGATGAAAATTTATTTGAAGCACAACAAGCTCGAAGAATTCTTGATAGATTAGTTGGATTTGAGCTTTCTCCCGTTTTATGGAAAAAAGTGAAACCGTCACTTTCTGCTGGTAGAGTTCAATCTGTTGCAGTTCGGTTAGTTGTTGAAAGAGAAAGAGAAATCGATTCATTTAAACCTGAATCAAAATTCAGAGTAACGGCTCATTTTCTTACAGAATTAGAAAATGGGGAATTAGTTAAAGCAGAATTAAACACACGGTTTTCAACTGAAAAAGAGGCAACAGAATTTCTGGGAAAATGTAAATTGGCTGAATTTTCAATTGACTCGGTAGAAAAAAAGCCCATAAAAAAATTTCCAACGCCACCATTTACAACTTCAACTTTGCAACAAGAAGCCGCTCGCAAACTGAGATTTTCCGTTAAAAAAACAATGCTTGTGGCTCAAAAATTATACGAAGCCGGAAAAATTACATATATGCGAACTGATTCCGTAAACCTTTCGGAATTGGCAATAAATGCGGCAAAAAGTGAAATTGTTGAAATGTTTGGTGCAAAATATTCTCAACCACGTAAATATCAAACAAAATCAAAAAATGCCCAAGAAGCACACGAAGCAATTCGTCCCACTTACCTAAATAACCAAACAATTTCTGGCTCTTCTGACGAAAAAGCATTGTATGAATTAATCTGGAAACGAACAGTGGCTTCGCAAATGACTGATGCCGAAATAGAAAAAACAATTGTAAAAATTAAAATGAATAACGTTTCTAATTATTTTGCGGCAAAAGGCGAAGTAATAATTTTTGATGGATTTCTGAAATTATATATCGACTCTACTGATGATGAATCTGACGAAAAAGAAGAAATTTTGCCTCCTTTAATGAAAAATCAGAATTTATTCCTTAACGAAGCTTATGCAATTGAAAGATATACTCGTCCGCCAGCAAGATACACAGAAGCCTCATTAGTTAAAAAATTTGAAGAATTGGGAATTGGCAGACCTTCAACTTACGCACCTACAATTAGTACTATTCAAAAACGCGGTTATGTTGAAAATCAAGAACGTGCAGGAAAAGAAAGAAAATATGTTCATCTACATCTCAAAAAAAATAATATCTCAAAAAAGATAGAAACCGAAATCTACGGAGCCGATAAGGGGAAACTTTTTCCAACTGATATTGCACTTCTTGTGAATGATTTTCTTACAAAATACTTTCCAAATATTCTTGATTTTACTTTTACCGCCAAAATTGAAGAAGAATTTGATGAAATTGCAAATGGTAAAATAAATTGGTCAAATATGCTTAAAGAATTTTACATTCCATTTCATAAAAACGTTGAAGAAACAACAGAAAATAGTGAACGCGTTTCGGGTGAAAAAATTCTTGGGTTTGATAAAACCGGAAAACAAGTTTCTGTTAGAATGGCAAAATATGGTCCCGTTGCTCAATTAAAAAATTTGCAAAATGAAGAAGAAAAACTCGTTTTTGCTTCACTAATTAATGGTCAAAAGCTTGAAACAATTTCTTTGGATGAAGCACTTTCTCTTTTCGATTTCCCTCGCGAAGTTGGGATTTTTGAAAAAGAAAAAATGACTGTTGCAGTTGGTAGATTTGGTCCGTATATAAAACATCAAAGCAAATTTTACTCGATTCCAAAAAATTATGATCCTTTAACAATTTCTGAAAACGAAGCTGTTTCGGTAATCGAGTTAAAACGGATTTCCGATTCTCAGAAAGTTGTCAAAATTTTTCCTGAAGACGAAAATATTCAGATATTAAATGGACGTTGGGGAGTTTATCTAAAAGTGGGGAAAGACAATTACAAAATCCCAAAATCAGTAGAAAAACCAGAAAACCTTACGTTTGATGAAATAAAACAAATTATTTCGCAACCCGTTACGAAGAAGAAAAAGTGAAAGATCTAATCAATCAAACAGAAGTAAAAAATATTGTTTCCGAACGAAGAGCAATGTTATCGAAAAGCGATTTGCAAAAAAAATCGCTTAAAGTAGCCAAAAACTTGCTTGAAGTTGATGAAGTAAATTACGCACAAAATATTTTATTATACGCCTCAAATATTCCTGGTGAAGTTGATACAAAATATTTAATTGATTTTTTGCTTGGGATGGGAAAATCAATTTCGTTGCCAAGATTTAATAAATCGCAAAATAAATTTTTCCGAGGAGTTTTTCTTGGTTGGGAAAAAACAATTGCAACAGACGATGGTTTTATTGAGTCGACAGTTTCAGTCGACGATAATTTTGAAGATATTGATTTAATTATATTGCCTTCTGTGGCTGTTTCATCTATCGGAGAAAGAATTGGTTATGGTGGCGGGTTTTATTTTCAACTGCTTTCCAAAACAGTCGCAACGAAGATGACACTTGCCTTCGAATTTCAAATATTTAAAAATTTCGAAATTTTAGGGAACGAAATATTTGTCGAAAAAATTATTTCAGATAGAAGAATTTTGGGGAATTTCAGATAAATTATCGTTTAATTTGCTTATAAACCGATTCGATTGTGTCAAACATAACCTTATGAAAATATTCCAATGGAACAATTCTATCGGCAATTCCTAAATCAATTACCGCAGACGGCATTTCATGAATAACGGCAGTTGTTGGGTCTTGCACAATAATTTTTCCACCAGCATTACTAATATATGCCGAACCAATTGCTCCATCTCTTCCCATTCCAGTAAGAACAATTCCGATTGAATTTTTGCCAAAACTTTCTGTTGCAATAACTGCAAATTCCGAAACTGAATTTTATGAATTTACACCGACATCACTTAACGACATTCTTCACTCTGTTTATTTACAAAATTTAGCTTACGCTGAAAGTGTATATAATAAACTTCTTGATTAATTATGAATAAATGTATTTAATTAACTATAAATTCTGATTTTACTAAAAATCCACTCAATTCTTTTTTCGTTTCATCATCAACATTAAGTCTATAATGCTGTCTGAAATATTATTCATTTATATTTGCTTTATAAAAATTAGAGATTAAATGAACATTGTTGAGATAATTAAAAAAAAACGAGATGGAAAATCGCTAATTCGCGATGAAATAAATTTTATTGTAAATTCCTTCACCACAAATGAAATTCCAGAATACCAAATGTCGGCTTTTCTAATGGCTGGTTGGATAAATGGATTTTCAAAAAATGAAACTGCCTTTTTAACCGAAGCTATGTTATACAGCGGAAAAGTTGTTGATTTATCGAATATTAATGGGAAAAAAATTGATAAACATTCCACTGGTGGTGTGGGCGATAAAACATCTTTAATTTTGGCTCCAATTGTTGCGGCATCTGGAGTTAAAGTACCTATGATTTCTGGTCGGGGACTTGGGCACACAGGCGGAACATTGGATAAATTGGAAGCAATTCCGGGTTTTAATACTCAACAATCTTTATCAAAATACATAAAACTGATTGAAAAGCATAATCTTGCGTTAATTGGACAAACAAAAGAAATTGCACCAGCAGATAAAAGAATTTATTCGCTTCGCGATGTTACAGGAACTATTGAGTCAATTCCATTAATAACCGCAAGCATTATGAGCAAAAAACTTGCCGAAGGCGCCGATGGTTTCGTACTTGATGTAAAAACTGGTTCTGGTGCTTTTATGAAAAAAGAAGAAGATTCCAAATTACTTGCCGAATCTCTTGTTTCAACCGCAAAGAAATTTAAAAAATCAGCAATTGCTTACATTACGGATATGAATTCACCTTTGGGAAATTACATCGGAAATTGGTTGGAAATCTATGAATCGCTCTTGGTTTTGCAAGGTGAAAATGTTCCTCGCTTAACTGATTTATCTCTATTGCTTGCCGGAGCAATGATAAAATTGGGTGGAAAGGCAGAAACAACTGAAGAAGGTATTGAAATTGCAAAATCAACTATTTCAAACGGAAAAGCATTTGATAAATTTGTAGAAATAACAAAAGCACAGGGTGGGAATTTTGATTTTCTGAAAAAGCCGGAAAGCTATCCAAAATCTAAATTTACTGAATCTGTAACTGCCGAAGATGATGGTTTTATTTCTTCAATTGATAATTACGAAATTGGAATGGCTTCACTTGAAACAGGTGCTGGTAGATTAAAAATAACAGATGTTATCGACCCAAAAGCGGGAATTATTTTCAAAAAGCAACTTGGAAATAAAATATACAAAGGCGAAATTATTGCAGAAATTTATACCGACAACAAGAAGAATATTGAAATTGCAAAAAAAAGAATTCTCAACTCCATTTCAATTAGTAGCAGAAAACCAAAAGCAAATAGTCTCATAAAAATGATTATCGAGTAAAATGAATGTTTCTTACTAAAAAGAATCAAAATTGCTGGTTTGTTAGATTTTTCCTCGATATTTTTGATTCATCGATTACTTTTAAGAGTTTAATAGATTCTGAAATTACAATCGATTTTTTTTCAATAAACTTATATTTTCTAAAAACAAAGACACTATCTTTATTAAATTTGAAAAACATTTTTACAATGAACAACTAAATAGAAAAACGGAGTACCGATGAACTTTTTATTAACGGAAGAACAAAAATTAATTCAACAAACAGCACGCGAATTTGCCGAGCAAGAAATTGCTCCATCGGCAATTGAACGCGATAAAAACGCCGAATTTCCAACCGAAATCGTAAAAAAACTTGCTGAACTCGGCTTTATGGGAATGATGGTAGATCCACAATATGATGGCGCTGGAATGGATACCGTGAGCTACGCTCTTGCGATGATGGAAATCTCAAAAGTTGATGCTTCGGTTGGTGTCATTATGTCGGTTAACAATTCGCTTGTAACTTTCGGATTAGAAAAATATGGCTCGGAATTTATCAAAGAAAAATATCTAAAACCACTTTCTCGAGGTGAAAAACTCGGAGCGTTTGCTCTTTCTGAACCTGAAGCTGGAAGCGACGCAACACAACAACGAACTACTGCCGAAAAAGATGGAAATGTTTGGGTTCTTAATGGAATGAAAAATTGGATTACAAACGGCAAAACGGCAGATTATTATATTGTAATTGCTCAATCAAATAAGGAATTGCGACATAAAGGAATTACTGCATTTGTTGTGGAAAAAGGAATGGAAGGTTTTACTCAAGGCGTAAAAGAAGACAAGCTAGGAATCCGAAGTTCTGATACTTGTTCTCTTTCATTTAATAATGTTCGCGTTCCCGAAGAAAATATTATTTGGGAAGTTGGAAAAGGTTTCAATTTTGCGATGAACACGTTGAATGGCGGACGTTATGGAATTGCATCGCAAGCAGTTGGAATTGCGATGGGAGCTTACGAAAAAGCATTAAAATATGCAAAAGAACGAAAAGCATTTGGAACTGAAATTGCTAATCACCAGGCAATTCAATTTAAACTTGCTGATATGGCGACAAAAATTGAAGCCGCTAAACTGCTAACTTTGCAAGCCTGCGGATTGAAAGATGCTGGACAAGATTACATTATTCAAGCCTCGATGGCAAAATTATTTGCATCAGAAACAGCAGTTGATGTTGCGCGCGAAGCAGTTCAAATTCTAGGTGGTTATGGTTACGTTCGCGAATATGAAGTTGAACGAATGTATCGCGATGCAAAAATTACAGAAATTTACGAAGGCACATCTGAAATTCAGAGAATTGTAATTGGTCGATCGATATTAAAAGATTAGTCTTATAATTGTTAATTCAACGTTCGAGAATTTGATTTTCCAATTAGATTCTCGAACGAATTTTTCTTTCTAAATAATATAATTTGAAATTGTTAAGACATGAAAATGCTATCGCAGTTAATCAAATTACTTGCAATAATCTTTTTATCATCGAATACGACTTTCTCTAACTTATTCGCCTAGTCAAATCCAAATGTTTACCAAATCCCTTACTCAAATCTTGAAATTAGATTAGATGGAGATTTATCAGAATGGACAGAAATTGCAGAATATCGGTTTTCTGATACTCTTTCTTATTTCCGTTCACCTTATTTTGAAATATTAGATACCATTTATCCCCGTAATTTTGATTTTTCTTCAATAAAAAAACCTCGCTCATAAAACAAACTGAAGTTGACGAAATCTAAACAAATCTTTGGTCATTTAATTGGAGTGGAGTTTCTCTTCGAACTTTACAAAGAATAACAAAAGAAGAATTGAACCTCACTCCAACAAATCTAATTTATATAATAAAACTTCAGTTAGCTGCAGATTACCTAAAAAACAGACTAAAACAAATCGACATAGACGGAAATTTTGAATATTCTGATATAGTTGAAATTAACCTTTCGGAAGATTTACCAACCAAATTTGAATTAGCACAAAACTATCCAAATCCATTTAATCCAAGTACTGAAATCAAATTTACCATACCACAAAATTCACACGTAAAATTAGAATTGTTCAACACACTTGGGAAAAAGTGGCAACTTTGATAAATGAAGAAATGTCCGCTGGCTTTCATAATTATCAATTGTCAATTACCGAGTGGTGGTTATTTCAACAAATTGCAAAGTGGCAATTTTTCAGAAACAAAGAAAATGATACTTTTGAAGTAGTGCTTATGTAACGGTCTGAAAAATATTTTATTAAAGAATCATTCATTAACTTTGTGTAGTTGTAAAATTCAAAACAAGTTAATGAAAATAAAAATAAATAAAAGTGCCTACACAATCACAAGAATTGAACCGCTCGAGAATTTCAGACTTTTGGTGGAATTCTCGGACGGTTTTTCAAACATTCTAAATCTGAATAAAATGCTAAAACACAAAGATTTTTCAACAATTACTTCAACCGAAGAATTCCAAAAAGTATTTATTAACAAAAAAGGTGATATTCAGTGGGAATCTGGTGCCGAAATTTGCAAAAAATCAACCCGCAATCTGTTGGAAATGATGAAAGATATTTCAACCCTAAAACTGCCAATAAACGTATGAAATACTTTCTACCCATTTTTGTTTTGTTTTCCACTTTAATTGCTCAAAATGAGTTTTCGCATTGGAAGGTTAATTATAGTATAACAACAGAAGTGATTTCACCCGCAAAAATGAGTTTGTTTGCAAAAATCTATATAGTTACAATTTCTGATTATGATGGAGATAATTGCCGGTTTTCGCCGACTTGCTCCAACTTCTTTTGGGAAAGTTCCCGTACAACCAATTTTTTTGAAGCTAATTTGATGTTTGGCGACCGTTTTTTACGAGATATTAACATTCTGAATTCCGAAGAATACTCAAAAAATGAAAATGGATTTTTAATTGATTTACCCAAATCTCGAATTTTCAAAAAAGAGGACTGATGAAATATTTTCTTAAATTTTTATTCGTATTTGCGATTTTATCTGAATTTTCTTTTTCTCAAACAAATTTATTTGATTATGAAAATCGTTTAAAATTTGCGAAAAATCTATTTCAAGAAGAAGATTACATTCGTTCGTTTGATGAATTTATAGAACTTTCCAAAATTAGCTCGAACGATAGTCTGAAATTATGGGCGGCAATTTCATTAAGAAAAATGGAAAGATTCACAGAATCCGAAATTTATCTTGAAACATTATTCGGCTTTTCAAATTTGGAAGATGAAGCCAAAACTGAGTTTTTTCAATTAAAATTTTTAATAGAAAAAGCTGACGAATTCCAAAAAAATTACGAAAACAAAGAAATTCATCCCGAAAAATATAGGTTGGAATTACTCCGACTTAAATATTTTTCGCACCTTTTTTTAGATGGGAAATTACCAGATTCCACAAGTTTCATCAATTCATTCCAACAAGAAAATCAACCCGAAATTGCAAAATTATACAATGAAAGAAAATCCAGAATTGAAAAGAATTCCCAAAGAGCCGCTATTTATTCTGCACTTGCTCCGGGTTTAGGCAAAATTTACACTGAAAATTATAGCGATGCAATAACCTCGTTTATATTTACAAGCATTTTTTATGGACTTTCGACATACAATTTATCGAACGATTCCGTTTGGAAAGGAATAATTTTTGCTGGAATTGGAGCTTATTTTCACGCAAGCTCTATTTATGGTTCTGCGGTTGCGGCACAGCATTTCAATGCTCAGCAAAAGTTTGAATATGAACTTCGGCTGAAAAAATATGCCGAAACGTACAATTCCTTTTTACCAAATTTTGAACCTAAATGAAAAATCTTATCATAATTATCAATCTCGTTACGATTTCCATTTTTCCGCAGGTTGGCAGGCAAAAACAACTTGCAGATTCACTTTTTGCCTCCGAAAATTTCTATCAGGCAATAACTGAATATAAACGTTTGCAATTTTTTGATCTTCAGAAATCATTCGAATCTTTTACAAATTCGCAAATTGCTAAAGCATATAAAAAAGGTGAATTTTATCAAAAATCTGAAGAATATTTCCGAAAAGCCATTGAAAATTCTGTTTCAGATGAAGAAAGAAATAATCTAAAAATTGAAATAGTAAAGATTTTCATAATAAAATCAGAAAAGGAAAAAGCACTTTCTCTGCTTGATTCTTTGGAAAAATCGTATTTTGAAAAAAATCAACTCGATTATTGGCGAGGTTGGACATTTCTTTTTCATTACGACACAGAAAATTCCTTGAAGTATTTTAACCAAAGTGAAATAGCGAAATCGATTGTAGATAGTTTGGAAATTCTAAGGAAAAAGGAATATTCTCCAACTATTGCAAAAATTTCTTCCGCAATTTTGCCTGGTTTCGGGCAATTTTATACAGGAAATATTACTTCGGGGTTAATTTCACTTGGTTGGAATGTTTTACTTGGTGGAATTTCTGTAAATGCTTTTTTTTCTGAAAGAATAATCGAAGGAATTTTGGTTACAGATTTGCTTTGGCTTCGTTTTTATAGAGGGAATATTCACAACGCTGAACAATTTGCATTAGAGAAAAATGTTAAATTAGCAGACAATTTATTAAAAAATTTGCAAAATAATTACAAAGGTGCGCTACCGTGAAATTTTCAGAAGAAGAATTAAGACAAATCGCCTTGAATGCGATTAATGAACTTGGCGAAAAAGCATCGCCGGAATTGGTTAAAAAAATAGTTGCAAAAGCTGTTGATGAATCGAATTCTGACATAAATTTTCCAAAATCAGAAGCAAAAGTTGATTTTGATAGAGCAATTTTAACTTCTTTCGGTTTAGATAGACCAGGAGTAGTTGCAAAGATCACAAATCTATTATTCGAATCAAATTGCAGTTTACAAGATATTTCGCAGAAAATAATGGGCGATTTCTACACAATAATTATGATTGTCGATTTATCATCAGCCAAATATCAAATGAAAGAATTGAGTGAAAAACTACAAGAAATTGCAAATGAAATGAACATTAAAATATTTTTGCAGCACGAAAATATATTTAGACAAATGCACAGAATTTAAGGAATAAAATGAATTACGAATTTGATGAAATATTATCTACAATAAAAATGACAGAAATTGAGCATTTTGATATTCGAACAGTAACGCTTGGAATTAGTTTGCTTGATTGCTACGACAGAAATCTTGATGTTGCTAAACAAAAAGTTTACGATAAAATATATAAATACGGCAAAAACCACGTAAAATATGCCAAAGAAGTAGAAGATAGATACGGTATCTCCATAGCAAATAAAAGAATTTCAATTACGCCCATTTCTATTCCCTTTGCGGGATTAAATAGATATGAATTTATCGAAATGGCAAAAGTTCTCGATAAAGTTGCCGAAGATATTGGAATTGATTATTTGGCTGGATTTTCTGGACTTGTTCAAAAAGGTTTTACAAATGGCGATCGCGAACTTATCGAAGCAATTCCGATTGCACTTTCGCAAACAAAAAGAATTTGTTCGAGCATAAATATCGGAACAACAAAATCTGGTATTAATATGGACGCAGTAAACAAAGTTGCCGATTTAGTGAAAAAAACCGCCGAATTAACAAAAGAACAAGATTCAATCGGTTGTGCAAAATTTGTTGTTTTTATGAACGCAGTTGAAGATAATCCATTTGTTGCTGGAGCTTTTCACGGAGTTTCGGAACCCGAAGTCGTTCTAAATGTTGGAATTAGCGGACCTGGAGTTGTTTTGGATGCAATAAAATCAGCAGGAAATGTAGATTTACAAACACTTTCCGATGTAATTAAAAAAACTATTTTCAAAATAACTCGTGCAGGCGAACTAATTGGACGCGAAGTTGCAGAAAAACACGGAATTCCATTTGGAATTGTTGACGTTTCACTCGCTCCAACTCCCGCAAAAGGCGATAGCATTGCAGACATTCTGAAAGCAATGGGCGTCGAAGATGTTGGAGCGCCAGGCACAACTGCTGCACTTGCAATGTTAAACGATGCTGTTAAAAAAGCTGGAATGATGGCGAGCAATTCTGTTGGTGGATTAAGTGGTGCTTTTATTCCCGTTAGTGAAGATCAGGGAATGATTGCAGCAGTACAAAAAGGAAATTTAAGTCTCGAGAAGTTGGAAGCAATGACCGCTGTTTGTTCTGTTGGATTGGATATGGTTGCCGTTCCAGGCGATACACCAGCTTCAACAATTGCGGGAATTATTGCCGACGAAGCAGCAATTGGTTTAATTAACGACAAAACAACTGCAGTAAGAATAATTCCAGCTTGTGGGAAAAAAGTTGGTGACGTTGTAGATTACGGCGGATTACTTGGTTTAGCCCCAATAATGGAAGTAAGAACAATTAGTAGTCAAGGTTTTGTTGGTCGCGGCGGAAAAATTCCAGCTCCGACAAGAAGTTTAACAAATTAAGAAAAAAGGCTATTCCATTTCGCGAAGTTTTTGCAAATAAGGAAATAAGTTTTCTTTTGTTGGAATATTAACATATTCTGATTTTCCATCTTGATGAATTTTCAGAAATTCAAATAATTTATTTAATGATGAAATTGTATTTTCATCTGGGAAGGCATTGTCCCTCAAAAAGTGAATCAATTTCAGCGTTCTGAAAGCATCAAACCAGAAAATCTTTTGTTTATTAATTTGATTTTCATCGCCCGAATTTGCTGTTATATTTTCCCATGCTTCTGCAAATTTCTGCTCAATTAAAAATTCCTTTAATTTTGCATGAATTTTTTCTGCTTCCAATAAATAATATTCTGCCAATTCAATTTTTTGCGTTAGAAAAATGGAATTCCATTTCTTTAGAATTTCGAAAGATTTTACAGAATAAAGCAGAAATTCATTCGTTTCATTTCGCAAGAATCGGTTTACTCGCTGACCAGTTCCAAAAGGCACGCGATGTGACCCCCGCGGCGAAGGAAACACTTTTACATCTGAAATTGAATGAATTTTGTACTTTTTACTAAGTTTTTCCATAAAATAAAAATCTTCTGCCGCCTTTCGCTTGTTCATTCCGTCAACAGAAATATAAGCATCAAAATCACTTATCATTGTCGAACCAATTGTAAAGAAAGCAAAAGGTGAATTCGCAAATTGCATCCCAAATTTATAGTAGCGTAAAAATATTTCATAGTTTACAATAGCCAAATCGAAAGGATAAATATCTGATGGATGTTCAAATTGTATGTAACCAGCTTTAATTTTATTACGATTAACCGAATTGTAAATCTGAGTAAAATAATTTCGAGAAATCGTACAATCAGAATCGAGACAAACAAGGAATTTTTGCATATTTGATTGATAATCGAGTAAAAGTAGCGACAAATCCATTCCAATTTTACGAGCAAAACCTACTCCGCCTTCTTTTTCGGGCAACATTTTCCCTTCAGATGAAGCGTCAATAACCGCAAAATTGAATGTGGAATTTGAATTAATAAGATTTCGTAGGAATTTAAGAGATTTTTGATTGTCTTCAATATCATTTTGAGATGATAAATTTGAATTATTCACGACAAAGCAGATAAGGAAATGATGCGATTTTTCTTTTTCGGTAGAATTAATTGATTCAATCAATTTAGGAAGATTTTCAAATTCCGAAAGTACGGGAATTACAATAACGGCTTCGAATTTTCTCTTTTCGGCAATTTCGATTTCCCAATCTCCAATTCCGAATTGGTTGATATATTTTTTAATTCTCTGCGGTACAAAAAATTCTTGCGATCGAAATCCAATTTTTATCAATTTTTAAAACCATTTTCAATTATTTCAACAGCTTGTTCAAAATTTGGTTCTTCTAAAAGAGCAAAATCAATTCCTTCTTTCTGAAATTTACGAATCCAAGTTGTTTGCTTTTTTGCAAACTCGCGAATCGCATTATCTAATTTCTGAAACATATCATTATACGAGATTTCGCCTTTTAGATATTTTGAGATAAATCTATATTCCAAACCCAAAATATTCAGTTTTTCGTGCGAAATTCCACTTTTTAGCAAATCTTCAACCTCTTTAAGCATCCCATTTTCAAATCTAAATTTTAATCGAGATTTTATTCTTGAGTGAATTATTTCTCTTTCTGGCAATATGCAAATTGAAATTTTCTTTAATTCAATCGGCTCAACAATTTGTCCAGAATCCGATTCTGCGATTAAAATAGCTTTAATAATTCTTTTTCTGTCGAGCAAATCGGTTTGATTGTGTAAATTTATTCGTTTTTCGAAAAGTCGATTTCGCAATTCCTCGTCAGATGTTTTCTCCAATTCAAGAATTTTTGCTTGTAGAAAATCAGTTTTTACAAGTTGATAATTCTTAAAAATTGAGTGTAAAAACATACTTGTTCCGCCAACAAGAAATGGAGTTTTTCCTTGATTTAGTATGTTTTTTGCGGCAATATTGAAATCAGAAATAAATCTAAATAAATCATATTCTTCTTCCAAATTTGCAATATCTATAAGATGATACGGAATTGCTTTTTCGCCAATTTGATAATCCGCCAAATCTTTCCCTGTTCCGAGATCAAGATTTTTGTAAACTTGTCGCGAATCCGCCGAAATTATTTCGCCATCAAAATAATTGGCGAGTTTTGTGGCAAATTTTGTCTTTCCAACAGCTGTTGGACCAAAAATTACAACTATTTTTTCCATTATTTAGCAATTGGAAGAACAATTGAAATTGTTGTTCCGTTTTCAGAAGTTGATTTTACGGCTAATCTTCCATTGTGTTTTTCGATTATTTTATCTGCAATTGCAAGCCCAAGTCCGATGTGATTTTCTTTTTGAAAAGTTGTAAATGGGTCAAAAATCAATCTTATATTTTCTTCTTTAATTCCATTGCCAAAATCTTTAATAAATAATTCGGCATTCCCAGAAATAAGATTTGTTGTAATTTCTACAATCTGACTCAAAGAAGATTCGCCACTATTTTTGATTATCTGAAATATTGCCTCATACATTTTTTTTGTGTCGATATTTACACTGCAAGATTTTCCCAGATTTAATTTTATTTCGGTAGGAAAGTCGGCGTTTTCAGTTAAAAATTTAGTTTTGAAAGACTCAATTGTGGAATTAAAATCGACTTTATCAAAGTTAAATTCGTTATCAATTTCAAGAAATAATGAAGAATTTCTTACGGAATGGTAAATTGCTTTTGTGTGAATTTGCAATTTTTGCAACGTTTCGGTGGGATTTTTTATTTCATTCTGATTTAACAGAAATTCCAATTCCTGAAAACACAAATTGGCTGGTTCTTTCATGGCTTTTGAAATCAACATTGCGGCTTTTGTGGAATTGAATTGATATCTTATTTCGGTTTTTACAATTTCTTTTGTGGTTGATTTTTCAGCTTCTTTTTTCACTTCTGAAACAGAATTATCCAATTTCAATGTATTTTCTTTTATTTTGGAATTCTGTTCGGCAAGCAGAATTAATTCTTTATTCTCAATTGAAAGCAGAAAGGAATCATATCTTGCAACGGCTTTTTCGTTTTGTTCTTCTTCAAGCAAAAATGAAAATGGAAAAAAATCATTTTCTTTGAAGATGATTTTCTTTTTCCCATAAAAATGAATTTCTCCTTCCACAAGAAAAAAGAATTTTTCCTGTAAATCTTGCTTGGAAATTACATTTCCTTGTTTTAGCGAAAATGAATGCGGATTTATCTTCGAAAAATCCAATTCAGAAAAATTAATATTTTCAAACAATTTGTTTGGTTTTAGAAATACATCTATTTCAGCATTCATTTTTTCTCCGTTAATCAATAATTTTTACTTCTTTATCAAAATCCCGAATTGCCAAAACAACTTCTTCGGGCAAAGCAGAAGGTTTTTTTGATTTTTTATCAATGTGAACCAGAACTCCTTTTCCGTGCGTCAGAACTTCGCCAGTTGAATTTCGAACAACAAAATGCTCGTGTCCCCAACTTGATTTTTTTACAAACTCAATTCGAGTGTAAACGGTTAGTTCGTCATCAAGAAAAGCGGATTGATAATAATCGGCTTCGTTATGTGCCATAATAAAAAAAGAAGTGCCTTGAAAATATTTTTTTAGATTATACTTTTCCACCAGATTTTTTGCATAATCCAAACGAGCATCTTCAAAATAGTTGAAATAAATAGCGTTATTACAAATTCCCAACAAATCAATTTCGTGGAATTTAACTTTTTCTTGAATTGTGTGTGTAAAAAGCTCAATGCTAAAATGTTTTTTGTGCATTAATTTTCCGACAGAATTTTTTCTAAAATCAATTTAGCCTCACGAATTTGCTCGGAGGAAATATCCAAATGTGTTACAAATCTAATATTTTGCGAACCGCCATTTCCTGCAAGAATTCCACTTTCTTTTAATTTGTCAAGCAGATTCTCGGCTGAAATTGATTTGTGTTTAAACATCAAAATATTTGTTTGAACTGTTGCCAAATCAATTTCGACATTGTCTAATGTAACAAGAAATTTAGCTAATTCTTTCGCTTTTTGATGATCTTCAATTAATCTCGAAATATTATTTTTAACTGCAAAAAGTCCAGCTGCGGCAATAATCCCAACTTGACGCATTCCTCCACCCCAACCTTTGCGAATTCGAAAAGCCTCGTTAATGAATTTTTTTTCACCGAGAATTATAGAACCAATTGGCGACCCCAACCCTTTTGAAAGACAAACCGAAAGTGAATCAAAATATTTTGCATAATCTGAAAGAGGAATTCCCGTCTCAACGTGAGCATTCCAAATTCTTGCACCATCAAGATGCATTTTTAATGAATATTTATCTGCCAATTTTCTGAGATTTATAATATTTTCAATTGGATGAATTGTTCCACCCGCAACATTGTGAGTGTTTTCAACTTCAATCAGTTTTGTTCGCGGCATATAATAAGCAGATTCTGGACGAATTAGCGGTTCAATTTGCTCGGCTGTAAAAACGCCATTTTTTCCTTCAACCAATTGAAGTTGAATTCCGCTTAATGCCGCAGCCGAACCAGATTCGTATTTAAAAATATGCGATTCCCTTTCGCAAATTACTTCGTCACTTGGATTTGTGTGTACATTTAAGCAGATTTGATTTCCCATTACTCCGCTTGGAACAAACAAAGCACTTTCTTTCCCAAATAATTCCGCTGTAAATCTTTCCAATTCGTTTACTGTTGGATCTTCTTTGTAAACATCATCTCCAACTTCAGCTTCAAACATGGCTTTTCGCATATTTTCGCTTGGTTTTGTAACGGTGTCGCTTCTTAAATCAATAAAATTCATTTTTATTCTTTCGTTAAATAATTTGTAAAATTAAGAAAAATAGAGTTTAGAAATTTAACAACAATCAGTTTTTTGAAAAGTAAGCGAAGTTTCCAATTGTGCTTTGTTGGAAATTATAGTTCAGATTTTCTAATCGAGCTGTAATTTGGGAAGTGGAATTTACAAAACCAACTTCGCCTTTTTGCTTAAGAATATTCAGAACTATTTTCCCAAGAAAATTATTAGAAACTAAACTTGTAAAAAAAAGTGAGCCATTTTCAGATTTCACATTCAAAATAGAATCTAAAAATGATTTTGTGTCTTCAAAAAGGTGAATCATTCCAAAAGAAAGCACTGTTTCAAAAACTGCACTCTGAAATGGTAAATTGGAAATATCAGCTTGCATTAAAACCACATTTTCTGGCAAATTTCCATGTGAATTTATCAATCGTGATTTTCCTTTTTTCAACATTTCAATCGATCTATCCACAAGAACAATTGGACGATTTTTTTCTGATTTGTAATTTTGGGCTGTAAACAGAAGCGAACCGCAACCTGCATCTAAAATCCAACCAGTTTTGCGAGATGAAATTCCCTTTTGGCAAAAATTGGAATAATTGGCGATTTCGTTTTTCCAAATTACTTTGTTATAAAGCGAATTTCCCACAAGTTTGTCGTAAAAAGCGGCTTTGTTGTCGTAATCGTGCTTTCTCTTTTCTTCATCAATTACAGAAAATATTCCATTTTCAATCTCAGAAATGACAATTTCTGACTTTAAAATTTCAGTTAATTCTTCAATTTTCATTCAATTCTTTCATATTTTTAAGCAATCCAAGCAAATCATTTCCAATTTTACTTAAAGTTCGTTGGTTGAAACCGGGAATTGACAATAAATCGGAGTTAGATTTTGGCTTGTTTTCAATAATTAATTCTACAATTTCATCTGAAATTATCATTTTTTCAGGTTGGTTGAATTTTTTTGCCGTTTCTTCACGCAGTTCAAGAATTTTATCTCGTAAAATATTCTTCGCCAGAATTTCAGAACGAAGAATTTTCCCGCTTAAATTTTCTTCTTTTGCTGGAATTTTCAAAATTCCTTCTTTTTCAGCAATAAGATTTTGTTTAAGTAGATGTCGAATTACAAAAGATATCTCATCTTTTGAATAAAAATGCAAAGAACCAAAATTTAGATTTGTACTTTTTTCTTTCCCATCATTTCTAAGAAAAGAAATTAAACGAATTTCAGAAAAAGTCGGATTTTCAGCCAATACTTCAAGAATTTTGTTTGCTATTACTTCATCAACAAAGATTTTTTGATTTTTCAATCTCAAGCAATTATCGCATTTACCGCATTTTTGTGATGAATAATCGCCGAAATAATTTGTTATAAAACGCATTCTACATTGATTTGATTCTGCGTATTCGGTCATTTCTACAAGCTTTTGTTGCTGAAAGCTCAAATTCTTTTCAATTTCATTTGTGTCAAAATTCAAACTTTCTGCGTGAATTCTTTCACGCAAAAACTTAATTTGTTTATAATTTGAATTTTCTTCAAAAGATAAAATTCCAATTGTGTCTAATTTTCTTAAAATTTCCTTTGTTTTCAGAATTCCAATTTGGCAAATTTTAGCTATTTGAGATAAATTTAGCGATGTTTCATCAGAAAATGGCTTGCTTAAATACAATCTTGTAATTGTTGTTAAAACTTCGGCAACATCTTTTTGGGCAATTTTTTGAATATATTTTTTCAAATCTTGAGGAAATATTAGAAATTTAACCAAAGCACTATTCTGATTTGGCGAAAGAATTTGTAAATATTGTGCAGTTTCCAGAATTTCCAGCGATTTTTCAAGTTTATTCTGATAAATATTTTGGGTTTCAAAAAATGAAAACAGTTGTTTGTCAATTTTTATTCGATTCGAATTTTGCGAGTAAATTGCCGTTCCAGCAAAATCGTGCAAAAGTGAATAGATTTTCTTTATTTCTTCATTATTTGGGTAGGAATTTTCAATTAAAAATTTCTGCGTGAAAATATCTTTTTTGGAATAAATCAGAAAAATATTCGAATCAATTCCATCTCTTCCGGCTCTTCCAATTTCCTGATAGTAATTTTCGAGCGATGCTGTAATTGAATAATGAACGATAGTTCGAATGTTGCTTTTGTCAATTCCCATTCCAAAAGCGTTTGTTGCCACAATAATTTGTCGTTTATCATCAAAAAATTCATCTTGAATTTGCTTGCGAGCTTCATTTGTTAAACCCGCATGATAATGTGCCGTTTTAAAATTATAGCTATTCAAAAAAAACGAAACTTCCTCGGTTTCTTTTCTTGTTGCACAATATACAATTGTTGGGCAAGCAAATTGATTTACAATTTTCAGTAGAATTTCTTTCTTTTTAGATGTTTCAATAACATTTAAAGCCAAATTTGGGCGTGCAAATCCGAAAACAAAAATCTTGAAAGATTCCATTTTAAGCTGCTCTACAATATCTTTACGAACCTGCGGAGTTGCAGTTGCAGTAAATGCCGAGATTTTTGAGATTCCCACTGAATTGGCAAAGTCGCGGATAAATTTGTAACTCGGGCGGAAATTGTGTCCCCATTCCGAAATACAATGAGCTTCGTCCACAAATAGAAAATCCCAGATAAACATTTTTAATCTTTTCTGAAATTGCTGACTATTTATTTTTTCTGGGGAAAGATAAAGGATTTTAATTTCGCCTTTTTCAAGTGATTTGAAAACATTTTCAGATTCTTGATAAGTTTGGCTGCTATTTATAAAACCAGCGATTTTGCGATTTTGGTTTATTCCATCAACTTGATCTTTCATCAGCGAAATCATAGGCGAAATTACAATTGATTGATTTTCGGCAAGAATTGCGGGAATCTGAAAACAGAGAGATTTTCCGCCACCAGTTGGTAAAACAGCAAGAACTTCGTTTCCAGAAATAATTGAATCTATTATTTCCTCTTGTCCTTCGCGAAAATTTTCGTAACCATAAAATTCATTTAATATTTTTTTTGTGTTTCTTTCCATAATTCTTTATTCTAATTAACTTAAATTACTAATTCTTTTGAAACCGATTAGTCAAAAATTCGTCAAAATTCTCAAAAAATGATAAAAATGATAAAAATGAAAACACTTGAAATTAATAACCTTACCAAAATTTACAAATCACGCCGACAAAAACCTGTAAAAGCACTAAATAATTTCTCGCTTGAATTGAAATCTGGCGAAGTGTTTGGATTAATTGGTCCGAACGGAGCGGGAAAAACGACGCTAATAAAAATCATTCTTGGAATGACAAAAGCAGATTCTGGCGAAGTGAAAATTTTTAATACTGATTTTAATCAAACTAAAACAAAAGAGAAAATTGGATATTTGCCAGAAAACCATAAGTTTTTGCCTTATTTAACGCCTGTTGAAACTCTTAAATATTTCTCAAAACTTTCCAATAAATATGATATTTCTGAAAACGAAATTGATACAATGTTAAGTTTGGTGGGATTATTACAAGTAAAAAAGAAGAAAATTAAAACTTTTTCGAAAGGAATGATGCAAAGATTGGGAATTGCACAAGCGTTAATTCACAATCCAGATTTTATAATGTTGGACGAGCCGACTGATGGAGTTGACCCAATTGGAAGAAAGGAAATTCGTAACATAATTTCCAATCTAAAAAATGATGGAAAAACAATTCTGATAAATAGCCACTTGCTTTCCGAAGTTGAAATGATATGCGATGAAATTGCAATTTTAAATAATGGTGAGTTGATAAAAAAAGGAAAAACATCAGAATTTCTGCAAAAATCGACTTCCTTTTCAATTGAAATTAACCAAGATTCAAGTGAAATTAACCTTCCATCTTCAGAATTTGATTTATCCTTTCTGGGAAAAATCGTTAAACTGAACACACAATCAACTGAAAAATTAAATGAATTTATTGATTGGTTGCGAAAGAATTCTATTCAAATTATTTCAATTTCGCACGAAAAATACAATCTTGAAGACTATTTTATTAAAGTAATTGACGGTGAAGAAAATGCAAAGTAGAATTTTAACGCTTACAAAACTAAGTTTCAAGGAAATGATTTCTAAAAAAATTGTTTGGGGAATTACTGGAATTACAATTTTAATTCTATTGGTAATTATTCTCGTTTTTAATGTTTTTGATGTTGACGAAATTTTGCCTGTCATTAATATGAAAAAGAATAACCAACAGACGAATATTTACGATATTGCCGCAACTTTTTTTAGAACTGCCGTTTCGGTTCCAATGTATATTGGCGGAATTTTTCTATCAATTTTCACAATTTCAACTTTAATTCCCACAATTCTTGAAAAAGGAACAATAGATTTCTTCCTTTCTCGCCCAATTAAGCGATATGAAATAATTCTTGGGGAATTTCTTGGCGGAAGTTTGATGGTTTTAGCAAACATTATTTTCTTGATTTTTGGGACTTGGATTTTGATTGGATTTTTTCTTGGAAATTGGGAGGTTTCATTTTTGTTTGTAATTCCTCTGACAATTGTAACCTTTTTAGATTACTTTGCTTTGATAATCTTATTTGGCGTTCTTTGGCAAAATTCTATCTCCGCAATGATGATGAGTTATATTATTTTCTTTGTTTTAGGACCAATTTTAGAAAATCGCGATGTTTTTATCATTTTTCTTGATGGAAAAGCTTGGGAATATTCACTTAATACATTGTATTACATTTTCCCACAATCACATAGCATTTTAGAACTTACAACTCTAGTTACAACATCCGAACTACGGCAAATCAATTTAGCAGAATTAAACTACTTGCCTGTTTTCATTACATTTTTACAGAGCTTTATTTATCTTGGCTTGGCAATTTTTGTCTTCAGAAAAAAGGATTACTAAATCTTTTTTATTTAATACAAAAAGTCTAATTTTGATTGCAGTTTTAAAACAAATTAGGTAAAAAAATGGAACCAATTACAAAATTAGAAGATTTACTAACGGGTGTTGAAGAAAATAAATTAAGAAAAGCCGAAAAAATTGCAATTATTGGTGCAGGAACTTTAGGTCAAGGAATTGCCCAAACAATTGCTTCATCAGGTTTAGATGTTAAAATTATTGAAGTAAATGACGAAACCAAGCGACAATCTGAATTACAATTAACCGAAACGATGGATAGAGAAATTGCACGTTGGAGTATGACTTCAAGCGAAAAGAAAGCAATTCTTGCAAGAATTTTCTGGCACACAAGTTTAAAAAACCTTTCAAAATGCGATATTATTATTGAATCAGTTTCAGAAGATATTTCCTTAAAAAAGAAAATTTTTGCTGATTTAGATACAATTGCAAAACCCGAAGCAATTTTTGCATCAACAACTTCAACGCTAAGTTTAGAAGAAATTGCAAAAGTAACGCAACGTTCTGATAGATTTATGGGTTTGCATTTCTTAAATCCTGTTCCAAAAGTAAAATTGGTTGAGGTAATTAGAACTGTAGACACAAGCGACAAAACTCTTTCCAAGATTAAAAAATTCATTTCAATTATTGGCAAAACTCCAATTGAAGTTTACGAATATCCAGGCTATGTTACAACTCGAACAATAGTTCCACTATTAAACGAAGCAATGCACATTTTACTTGAGGGATTAGCAACCGCTGAAGACATTGACACAGCAATGAAATTAGGTTACAATATGCAAATTGGTCCGCTTGAGCTTGCCGATTCAATGGGATTAGATGAAGTTTTAACTTGGATGCAACAACTCTGGAATTCACTTGGCGAACCAAGATACAGACCTTGTCCGCTTTTAAGAAAACTTGTTCGCGAACGCAAACTCGGGAAAAAAACAGGCGAAGGCTTTTTTAAGTATGATCATAATGGAAAAATAATTTCAGAAAGAGGTAATTAATGAAAGTTTTAGTCTTGAATTGTGGAAGTTCTTCTATAAAATATCAAATGATTCAAACAGAAACCGCTTCTCCGCTAGCAAAAGGAAATATTGAAAGAATTGGAATGGCTTCTGCCATTTTAACCCACGAACCAACTGGTGGTGAAAAAATTAAAATTGTTGGTGAAATTCTCGACCACAAAATTGCAATAGAATATGTAATTGCCGTATTGTTAAGCAAAAATCACGGCGTAATAAAAAATCTAAATGAAATTGATGCTGTTGGCCATAGAGTTGTGCACGGCGGTGAAACTTTTTCTGGTTCAGTATTAATTACAGATGCAGTTTTAAATGCAATAAAAGATAATATTGAACTTGCCCCGTTGCATAATCCTGCAAATATAAAAGGAATTGAAGCCGCAAAAATTCATCTTGGCGATAAACCGCAAATTGCAGTTTTTGATACTGCTTTTCATTCACACATGCCAGATTTTGCATATTTATATGGAATTCCACTTGCGCTGTATAAAAAGCACAAAATAAGAAGATATGGTTTCCACGGAACTTCGCACAGATATGTATCAAAAAGAGCATGCACCAGATTAGGAAAACCATTAGAAGATCTGAAAATTATTACAGCTCATTTAGGAAACGGAGCAAGTGTCGCCGCAATTAAAAATGGCATTTCAGTTGATACTTCAATGGGATTTACACCGCTTGAAGGTTTGCTAATGGGAACACGTTCTGGCGATATGGATCCATCTGTAATTCTTCATATTATGGCAAAAGAAGAACTTTCTATTATGGACGCAAACACAATGCTAAATAAACATAGTGGATTAATTGGTTTAAGCGGAGAAAGTAGCGATATGCGTGAAATTGAAGAAGCTGTTCAAAAAGGAAATAAAAAAGCCGAAACAGCATTTAATGTTTTTACATATCGAATTAAAAAGTATATTGGAGCTTATGCCGCTGCTATGGGTGGATTAGATGCTGTAATTTTTACTGGAGGAATTGGCGAAAACTCAGTTCTTGTTCGCGAAGAAGTTTGTAAAGATTTAGGCTTTTTAGGTATTGATTTCGATTTTGAAAAAAATAAAACCGCACAAGACGAAGCAATTCTGACAAAAGAAAATTCCAAAGTGAAAGTACTTAGAATTCCAACAAACGAAGAATTGGTAATTGCTCTTGATACTGAAAAAATTGTAACCGACATTAAAACAGAATAATACAATATTTTTTAATTTTCTATAAAATTTAAAGAAGGTTTAGTACCGTCTTTTTTTATGGGAAACTCTTTAATAAAATTTCAACTTTTTGCCTCTAAAAGATTTTCTTAATTTACAAGAAATCCTTCCGACCAATAATAAATAATTTAAAATTGCATCTAATTGTCTTATTTATTTGGAACACTTTAGAGAAGTGAAGATTTAACATAAAAGTTATAATTTTTAAATAGATTTTGTTTGGAAACAAATTTTGATGTACTTAATTTTGTTCTATCACAAATAACGTAGGAGGTCAAATGAATATTTTTCCCATTAGACGGGAAACACAAAATCATCAACCAATAGAAAAGAGCAAAAGCTATTACTACTCTATTCCATTGGATTGGTGGCACACAAGCTCTTCTCACAATTTTGAAAATTTAAACAATATAGTTACTACACTTCACGAAGCTAAAAATTTACCAAAATTACAAATTGTACACGGAGAATGGAAAATAAATAAAGGCGATTACAGAGTTAAGGATTTTTCTAAAAAGGATTATGTTTACTATCGAGAACTTCGCCATAAACTTTGGAGTTATTCAATAATTCCTTTTGTATTAATTACAATTTTAACTGTAGCTTTCATCTCATCTTTAATTGAAAAAATTTAACCATAATTTATAGGAGCAACAATGAAAAAAATATTAACTTTATTAATGTTACTTGTGTCTGTTGGGTTTGCACAATCTTATCATACTATTGCAATAGATGGGACAAATGATTTTACTCCTTCAACTGAAGGATTTGTTACAACAAGCGGAAGCCACGAAGATTACTGGCAAACAGCATATATAACTTGGGATGCTACAAAATTATATATTGGCTATAGAGGACAGACTCCTAATGGAGCATTGACAGACGATAATAGAATAATCCAAATTTATATTGACACAGACCCTCAAACTTCGCCAACAAATGGAACTGGTACAACAGACGGAGAAGCATGGAGATGGGACCCTACTCTTCCTTTTACAGCAAATTACCATTATGTGTTTAAAACTCATGATAATTCTCAATTTAAAAGAGCATATTCTAGTAAAGGTTGGAATAACGCTTCGTTTACCACTCAATATAACAAAAATACTTCTGATAAATTTTGGGAGCTGAGCATTTTATTAAGCGATTTAGGTTCTCCAACTAAAATATATGTATGTGCTTATATTGAAGAAGATTGGAATGGTGGAAATATTAGTTTAGGAATTCCGTCAGATTTATTTACTAATACAAATACTCAAGGTTCAATAACTTTTAATAACCATTGGTTGGGATTTAACTTAGTTTCAGGTGTTACACCAAATGATGGAAGTAATCATGATCAAGCTCTTCCAGTCGAACTAACCACATTTACAGCAGTTGGAAATGGAAGTGAAGTTGTG
>DYSW01000131.1 GCA_020726285.1 Melioribacter roseus | reverse complement strand
CAATTGATTAAAGTGTTTACTGGTCAACGTCGGGTTGGAAAAAGCTATATTTTAAAGCAATTGATTTTGCATATTCAAGAGGTAAAGCAAGACGCAAATATTATCTATTTGAATCTGGAAGCCTATGAATATTCAATTTTAAAAACCTCAGATGACTTATATAATTTTTTGATTTCACAAACAGATGAAACCAAATTAAATTGTGTTTTTATTGATGAAATTCAGGAGGTTATTGGATTCGAAAAGGTTTTGAGGAGCTTGCTTTTGAAGGATAATTTTGATATTTACATTACAGGAAGCAATGCGAATGTGCTTTCTGGGGAATTGGCTACTTTCCTTGCAGGTAGATATATCGAAATTCCAATTTATGGCCTTTCGTATATGGAATTCCTTAAGTTTCATGGTAAAGAGAATAGCAACGAATCCTTAATGTTTTTTATGAAGTATGGAGGTTTACCCTATTTAAAACACTTGCAATTGGAAGATGAAATTGTGCTTGGATACTTGAAAGGCATCTATAACTCAATAATATACAGGGATATAATTATGAGGGCTGAGGTGAGAAATTCGGCATTTCTTGAGAATCTAGTCGTCTACCTATCAGATAATATTGGACAAATTTTCTCAGCGAAAAAAATAGCCGATTATTTAAAATCTCAACGGGTTAATATTGCTGCTTCGCAAGTGATTAATTACCTTTTTCATCTAAATAATGCTTTCCTTATCCACCGCTTATCGCGTTATGATTTGATTGGGAAGAGGATTTTTGAAGTTGGCGACAAGTTTTACTTTGAAGATTTAGGCTTGAGAAATGCAATTTTAAATTACAAGCTTTCTGATATTGGAAAAATTATGGAAAATGCTGTTTACCACCATCTTAAATATAATAATTTTGAGGTAAATGTGGGTCAATTTGAAAAGCACGAGATAGATTTTGTTGCAAAGCGAGATGGTGAAATTATTTACGTTCAGGTTTGTTATCTGCTTGTTGAAGAATCAACGATTGAAAGAGAATTTGGAAATTTGGAAAAGGTAAAAGATAATTACCCGAAAATGGTAG
>DYSW01000130.1 GCA_020726285.1 Melioribacter roseus | reverse complement strand
TACAAGTTAAATCATATAATCAATACAATCTTGCTCGGTTAATTCAGCAACTTCTGATTGAATAACTTCTGTGATTTTCACATAAAGTTTTTTACCCAACTCTTCAATATGTTCTTTAGACTTAACATTTGAAAAGTAGTAATCACGCCACTCATCAAGTGTTTTAGGAGAACATCTTCGTATTGATTCTGAAGTTGGTCCAACATTTCTTTTGAAATTAAGTTGGAAGCGATTCATTGCACTGTTTAAAATCCATTCTTTAGCCATTGTTTTGTTCCAATAGGTTTAAAAATTTGTCTTTGTATTTAAAATTGGTATCGATATTCACTTTAACTAAACCATTTTTGATTAAATGAGCATTTATAAAAGTTTTGTTTTCTAAGTAAAGATAGCAAAGTAAATTGTTTTCTAAATCGTACTTCACATTATCATATTTCAGAAACACTCTTTTGCCCTTGGTTTTCTCAATTAGAAATGAGGTTGCTTTACCATTTACTTTTGGGTCTTCCTTGATGCCAAGAAGTTTTACAGTTAAGTTATTGTTAAGTTTAATTAGCTCAGGGCTGATAATTTCTTTAACTGTAAAAAATTCTTCACGTTGAGTTGAACTATTCTTGTCAATTTTGGAACCAAACTGCAACTTCTTTAAATCAATTTTCTTGTCCAAAGTATGCGGATCTTTGAAGATGTAAGGTAATTTTTGGATTTCATTTTCAAGGTTAAGAGTTATTTGATTTTGAGTTATAAATTCATAAGTGGTTCCATCAAAATCATTTTGTATAGATTGCAATTTTTCCTTTATAATTGGAATAAATCCGGGATTTATTTCGAAGCCAACAGAATTTCTGTCCAAATTTTTTGCAGACAAAGATGTTGTCCCACTTCCTAAAAATGGGTCAAGAATAGTTTCACCAACAAATGAAAACATTTTTATAAGTCGGTTTGGTAATTCTTCAGGAAACATAGCTATATGTCCATTTTGTCTTGTTCCTGCAAAGTTCCAATGTCCAGCAAAATTAGTGTTCCATTCTTCGGCAGTCATTTTAGATAGCTCTTTTTGTTCTTTTG
>DYSW01000129.1 GCA_020726285.1 Melioribacter roseus | reverse complement strand
CTGGTATTGTAGAACACGGATTATTTGTAAATCTTGCTTCAAAATTGATTGTTGCCGATGGCGAAAAAGTGAAAATAGTAATCCGTGATTTGTAAACAGATTGATTGGTTGGTTGATTGTGTGAGCCAGACGTCCTCGTCTGACAATTGCAAATTCAAGAGATTCCCGATTAAAACATGCTGGAATGACAGAAAGTGATACTTTTTCCCCCTACCCAAAATCAGTAAATAGTGGACAATTTTGTTCTTAAACTTTAACATTATTTGATAAAATGAAGAATTCAAGAAATCGCTAAAAACAAAACTTAAGTTAATCTTAGGAATGTATTTTTTGTTTGAATTTTAAAGGAAAGAGATATTGCAGAAATTGAATTATTGGTTAAATTTAACATAAAATATTTTAGAGGTTTTTGCGTGGGCACTTTTTGTGCAAAAAAAATGTCGTAAGACAAAATAGAACACGGACTACACCGACAACACGGACAAACACGGAGAATTTATGTTGCACGAAGATTTGACTGGTAAAATTATTAAAGCTTTTTATAATGTTAATGATACTCTTGGTTTCGGCTTTCTTGAAAAAGTTTATGAGAATGCGATGTTAATTGAATTACTCAAAATGGGTCTTGATGTAAAACAACAAAAACATATTAAAGTTTATTATGATAAAAAAGAAGTTGGTGATTATTTCGCTGATTTGATTGTGAATGAATTGGTTATTATTGAATTAAAAGCAGCAGAAAGATTACATCCAGAACATGAAGCACAATTGATTAATTATTTAAGAGCAACAAAAATTGAAGTAGGTTTGCTATTAAATTTTGGGAATAAGGCAGAATTCAAAAGAAAAATATTCACAAATGACCAGAAAAAGAATCTGTGAAAGTCCGTGTTGTCAGTGTAGTCCGTGTTCTATAAAAAAGAGAAAAAGCAAAGAAACTATTTATTTTTAGCCTGGAGAAAGCGAATATCCGGTTGAGACTACAGTCTTAATCGAACTATTGTAGAATTGAAACTTTGCTATTATTCTCTACATTTTTTGTATAATCAATTCAATTATTTTTTCGCCCGC
>DYSW01000128.1 GCA_020726285.1 Melioribacter roseus | reverse complement strand
AGATAATGCGTTTTCGCTATTTACTTTTTTTTACTTTGTATTAATGTTTGTTTTTACGATAAAGTTGATTGAAAAGTTGTTCAGAAAGAATACCTATCCAAGTTTTGCTGTTGAAACAATAGCAATTTTTTCTTTCATCGGTTCAATTTTTGCGGAATTTATTTTTATTCTCGATTTCCCTTTCTTCGATTCTTATTTTTATGGATTTTCATTACAGAAAATTGCTGTGATTTCTTTATTAATTCTAAGTTTTATTGGATTGACAATTTCATTTTCCTCAATTGTAATAAACCAATTTTGTAGAAGGAAATTGAAGAGAAAGCAATTTTTGCTAACTTCTCTTCTTTTTGTTCTTTTTGGAATTTATTGTATTGTAACGGTTGTAACTAAAACCGACAATAAAATTGATGAAAATTCCACTGAGAAATTTGATTACATTGTAGTTTTAGGAACTGCAGTTGGAAAAGAAGGGAATCCGTTAAAGATTCTAAAAAGTAGATTAGATAGAGCATATCAACTTTGGCAAAATGGAATTTCTTTAAAAATTTTGCTAACTGGCTCGAATGCTCCTGGCGAAATTAGCGAAGCAAAAGCTGGCTACGAATATCTTACCAAATTGGGAATTCCAAAAGAAGTTTTGGAATTTGAAGAACAAACAACTTCCACTTTCGAGCAAATTCAGTTTCTAAAAAAATATTTTCACAATAAAAAATTATGTGTCGTTTCTAACGAATTTCATCTTAAACGAGTAGTTGAAATGGCAAATTTTTATAATCTAAATATTTCAGTTAGCTCAAGTAAATCTGATTTTTCGTTTGAAAAAGAAAGTTATTTGTTGTTTCGCGAAAGCGCGGCAATTGGATTATTTATTCTTTTTGGTATTTAATTAGGGAATTTGAAAACCTTTAATTGCCGTCCACAATTTAAACCAATCTTCTCTTTCCATCTCAAAATTTTCTGATTCGGATTTCCTTCTAACAAATTACAACTTGGATTTTTATAAAAACACTGATTTTACTTTCTGTTCTCTTGTTTTCAAATTTTACTTTTTCACAAAGTTTTACAATTCCAATTTGG
>DYSW01000127.1 GCA_020726285.1 Melioribacter roseus | reverse complement strand
TGCATTTTCAATTTTCTTTGGTAAAGGGACGAAAATATTCGTCCCCTACTGTTTTTGCTTGTGTCTGGATGCTTGATTCTTGATGCTGGATTCTTGCCTTTGCGTTTTCAATTTTCTTTGGTAAAGGGACGAAAATATTCGTCCCCTACTGTTTTATTTACCAAAGTAAAAACAATGTTTTTGCTTGTGTCTTGATTCTTGCATCTTGATGCTTGATACTTAATTCTACATTATCAATTTTCAATTTAATTTGTGCGTAATTAGTGTTATTTTTGTTATAGAAACAAATATTAAACGATTTGTAACATATTTACATAATTTTATGAAATAAGGTGCAAAAATGAAAAACACATGTCAAATTTGTGGTTGTGATAGCACAAAATCGGAAGTTATTTCTGCAACTATTGTTAGACCAGTTGTTGTGGCGGTTATAAAAAAATCATTTCCGCATTGGAATTCTAAAGGATACATTTGTCGCGATGATTTACATAAATTCCGAAAAGAATATATGCAAAAATTGATGATTGATGAAAAGGGCGAATTATCTCATCTTGAAAAAGATGTTTTGGAAAAATTGACCGAACATGAATCAATTTCGGCAAATATAGAAAAGGATTTTGATACAAATCTCACATTTGGTGAAAAACTTTCGGATAAAATTGCATCTTTTGGTGGAAGTTGGAAATTTATTATTACTTTTTTCTTAATTATTCTCTTTTGGATTGCTGTAAATTCATATTTTTTGGTCGCTAAATCATTTGACCCATTTCCATTTATTTTATTAAACCTTGTTTTATCGTGTCTTGCGGCAATTCAAGCACCAATTATTATGATGAGCCAAAATAGACAAGAATCGCGTGACAGAAATAGAGCCGAATTAGATTACAAAATAAATTTAAAATCCGAGTTTGAATTGAGACAATTGCACCAAAAAGTTGACCATTTACTCGTTCAACAATGGGAAAGAATGACAGAAATTCAAGAAATTCAATTAGAATTAATGGAAGAATTGAGAAAAGAAAAGTAGTTTTACACATTAAAACTTAATTAAATATTTTAAGGAAATATTATGAAAAAACTAATTATTGTGTCACT
>DYSW01000022.1:21565-25986 GCA_020726285.1 Melioribacter roseus | reverse complement strand
TGGAAATGATTCGTTTAATCAGAAATTATCTGAAGAAAGAGCTAATTCTGTAATTAGTGAACTAGTTGGAATGGGAATTGAGAGTAATCGTCTAACCGGAAAAGGTTGGGGAGAAAGTAAACCGATTTATCAAAATACTACTTCCGAAGAAAAAGCACAAAATAGACGAGTTGAATTTATAAAAATTAAATAAAAGGGAATAAAAATGCGATTACTAATCTCTTTGTTGATGTTTGCTTCGGTTGTGTTTTCTCAAAAAACAGCTGAACAAATTGGAAATTTAAAAAAGGCCGATTTCGAGAAATGGATGAAGCCGTTGGTGCTTGATGGACACAAATTTTCGGGTTTTGAACACGAATTTGATTCTTTTCACGCAGTATTTTTGAAAGGAATGGACCCAATTCAAGTTGTTGTTCGTTTTGATGATGGATTATTTAAAGAAGCTCAACTTAAAAAAATGGGTTATCAAGTATTTGAAGTAAACAAAATAAAACATTTTTTGAATGCAAATGATTTTCAAACAATTGACAATGTGATTCTACCGAAATATAAAGTCTTTTTTAGTGTTGGAGCGGATGGCAAAAAGTCAAAAGAATACATGAATAAATTGTTTGATGAAATCAAAATCTATGAAAAGTAAATAATTTAATCTATCGTAGAGATGATTTTTACGATAGATTTCTATTTATCAAGTAATTCGTTGAAGTAAATCTTTGAACCATTTTCGCCTGTGTAAATTGTAATTTCACTTGAAACAAAATCAGAATTGTTTGCATTTGGAATATCAAGAAATTGTTGAGGATTTCTATCAAAAAATGGAAAAAAAGTACTCTGAATTTGAATTTTAATCTTGTGCCCCATTTTGAATGTATGTAAAATATCTTGCAAAATTAATGGAATTTCAGTCAACTGATTTGGTACAAATGGCTCGGGATTTTCGAGTCCATTTCTAAATTTACCGCGAATAATCTCATATCTTACAAGTTGTTCAAAATCTTTACCCAATTTGTTTTTTGGATAAACATCAATCAATTTGACAACAAAATCAGCGTCTGTAGTCGAAATTGAAGCAACTAAATTTGCCAAAATTTCACCTGAAATTGTTATTTCATTTTGCAGCTTTTCGGTTTCGAACGAAAGAATATCTTTGCGATTTTTTAGAAACAGCTGATTTTCAACCATATATCCTTTTGGATAAAAACTTGACATATTATAAACTTTTGAAGAATATGGAACGGGATATTTGGGATTGCTTATGTATTTCAGCATTCCACTTTGTTTTTGATTGTTAATTAAAATGGATTTATCTGAATTTAGTGAAAGAAATTTTTCTGTGATTTGCTTTGGAGGCCAAGTGTCAAATCGTTTCCATTCATTTTTTCCCGTATTAAAAATTGATATTTCGCTCAAATTGTGATTTTTCCCATCTTTTAGATAATACATAAAGAATGGATATTCAATGTTTTCTTGATAATATTTGCTTGTTTCCGAACCAAAATTAACTTCACCCAAAGAATTACCATCATTCCTTGCCCAACCACCGTGAATCCAAGGTCCCATTACCAAAAAATTATCAATTTCAGGATTTTGTACTTCAATTGCAGAATATGTTTTTAACGCTCCAAAAAGATCTTCACTATCAAACCAACCACCAACAACCAAAACTGCAGTCTGAATATTTTGATAATCATCTAGAATTGCACGTGATTTCCAAAAATCATCATATTTCGTGTGCACCATCATCGAATCCCAAAAAGGAATTTGGTTTTTAAAAAATCGTGTATTGGCGTTTTTAAGCTCTCCGATTTCGTTTAGATAAAAATCAAATTGATTTTTGTCTGGTGTAACTAATCTACCTGGCCATTTTGTTGTAACTTCTTCGCGGATTCGTCCGAAGCCAGAAAAAAAAGAAAATCCCATCGAAAGAGAAAAAGCTCCGTTATGGTGAAAATCATCACAACTAAACCAATTTGAAATTGGGGCTTGCGGTGAAACTGCTTTCAGAGCAGAATGTTTTGAAATTGCACCAATTCCAGCATAAAAACCCGGATAAGATATTCCCCACATTCCAACTTTGCCATTATTGTTAGGTAGATTTTTCACAAGCCAATCGATTGTATCGTAAGTGTCAGTTGATTCATCAATTTTTGTGGGAATTTGCGAATCATCAATTTGTGGACGCATATTTTCAAATTCACCTTCGCTCATAAATTTTCCGCGAACATCTTGGTAGACGAAAAAGAATTTCTCTTTCATCATAATTTTTGATGGACCAATTAATTCGGGGAATTCTGAATTTTCATAAGGACGAATTCCGTACGGTGTTCGGTTTAACAAAATTGGATAATTTGTGGAATTATTTTTTGGTGAATACACAATTGTATAAAGTTTTTTGCCATCTCGCATTTTAATTTGGTAAACAGATTTAGTGTAATTCTGTTCGACATAAGAATTTGCAGAGCAATTTGTGAACAAAAATGTTAATAACAAAAAATAAAGCCATTTTTTCATTTATTCTCCAATTTGAAAAAAGTTGAAATTTAAGTGGGAAAATACATCTAATTTTCCATAAACTAAATTACGATTGGATTTTTTGATGTCTGAAGTGAATCGAATTTCGTATCTTAAAAAAATAATTTGATATTTTTATGAAGAAAATTTTTATTCTAGGCTCAACAGGTTCAATTGGAACAAGCACACTCAATGTGGTTCGTAAGTTTTCAGACAAATTTACTGTCGTTGGAATTACTACGAATAGTAACATCCAATTGCTCCAAAAACAAATTGAGGAATTTCATCCGCAAACGGTTGTAATTGGAGATGAGGATTTTGCAACATCATATCAAAGAACGCAGTTTGAAATTTATTCTGGTAATTCTGGACTTGTGGAAGCTGTCAAAAATACTGAATTTGACATTCTTGTTTCATCTTTAGTTGGATTTGCTGGACTTGCTCCGACAATTGAAGCAATCAAAAAAGGGAAACGGATTGCTTTGGCAAATAAAGAAACACTTGTTGTCGCTGGTGAAATAATAAATCAATTAGCAAAAGAATATAATTCCGAAATAATTCCAGTAGATTCTGAACATAGTGCAATTTTTCAAGCACTAATTGGCGAAGAAAAAAAATCTATTAACAAATTGATAATTACAGCTTCGGGCGGACCTTTTCGAGGAAAAAGAAGAGAAGATTTAAGAAATGTTACTATTAAACAAGCTCTTTCGCACCCGAATTGGAAAATGGGAAACAAAATTACAATTGATTCGGCAACAATGATGAATAAAGGTCTGGAAGTAATTGAAGCGAAATGGCTTTTTGATGTAGATTTTAACAAAATAGAAGTTATTGTTCATCCAGAATCAATAATTCATTCAATGGTGGAATTTTCAGATAAATCGATAAAGGCACAATTAAGTTTACCCGATATGCGACTTCCAATTCAATACGCATTAACATACCCCGAAAGATTTGAAAGTGAATTTGTGAATACATCTTTTTCTGAATTGAAAAATCTTTCGTTTTACGAGCCTGACATAGAAACATTTGAAAATCTTAAACTTGCTTATGAAGTTGGAAAATCTGGTGGAAATTTGCCATGTATCTTAAATGCAGCAAACGAGATTGCCGTGGAATCGTTTTTATCAAAAAAAATAAGTTTTTTGGAAATATTCGAGTTAAATAAAAAAGCATTGGATAGTTTAGAATATAAAAAAATTGAAAATATTGAAACAATTTTTGAATGTGATTATCTAACACGACAGTTTGTAAAATCATTAATAAATTAAAAGGAAAAAATGGACTATATCTTTTATTTTTTGGTTACTATAGGAATTTTGGTGTTTATTCACGAATTCGGTCATTTTGCAGCTGCAAAACTTACTGGAATGCGAGCCGAAGTTTTTGCAATTGGTTTTGGAAAAAGATTATTTGGTTGGAATAAAATTAACGGATTTACTTTCGGTAAATTACCCGAAGATTTGGATTTGGGAAATCATACTGATTATAGAATTTCTCTTTTACCGCTCGGTGGTTATGTGAAAGTAGCTGGAATGGTTGATGAAAGTATGGACACAGACAACATGGCTTCTGAACCGCAACCTTGGGAATTTCGAGCTTCTACAACACCACGCAAAATATTAGTTTTAATTGCTGGCGTTTTAATGAATTTGTTGCTTACTATTTCAATTTTCTGGGGAATGAATTTTTTTCAGGGAAAACAAGTTATTAAAACAACGCAACTCGGAAATGTTCAACGAGGTGGCGAGATTTACCAACTCGGATTTCGTTCGCAAGATCAAATTGTTTCCGTAAACGGCACAAAAATGGAGAATTGGGAAGATGTCCTTTCTTCGTTACTACTGACACAAGCCGTAGAATTAAAAATCAATATAGATAGAGAAGAAAGAAATATTAATCTTGTT
>DYSW01000022.1:0-21465 GCA_020726285.1 Melioribacter roseus | reverse complement strand
TCTGTAATGGAAAATTCACCAGCAAAAGATGCTGGATTGCAAGATGGCGATGTTTTAGTTAATATAGATAAAACCGAAGTTTTAACTGCCAAAGACGTAATTGCAATTGTTACAAAAAACAAAGCAAAACAAATTCCAATTGTTGCAGTTAGAGATGCCGACACAATGAATTTTGTCGTGAAAACAAGTGTTGATGGTTTAATAGGAATTGGTCTTGGTGAAATTTATACTGGTGAAGTATATTATAAAACTTATGGCTTTTTTGATTCAATTACACAAAGTTTTGTAAATATTTCTGATTATACTAAAGATACTTTCACAGCGCTTGGACAAGTAATTCAAGGCGAAATAGCAATTGAATCAGCATTTGGAGGTCCAGTAAAAATCGCAAAATTTGCTGCGAAATCTGCTGAAAATGGATTTAGCACATTTCTTTATTTTTTAGCAGCACTAAGTTTAAGTTTAGCGATAATAAATATCTTCCCATTCCCAGGTTTGGATGGTGGACATTTAGTGATTGTAGTAATTGAAGCAATTATTCGTCGCGAACTTCCGCTAAAAGCCAAAATTGTAATTCAAAACATTGGATTTTTTGCCTTACTTGCGTTAATGGCATATATCATTTACATTGATATTATAAGTATGTAATATGAAAATGAAATTATTTTGGGCTACATTTTTTGTAGCCTTTTTTATTTTTGCTCAGCCAAAGAGTTTTAACAAAAACACAACTCAAGTTAAAGTAGAGAAAAAAATGGAAAATACAATTGAAAAAGCAGTTTTAGGGGCAGGATGTTTCTGGTGCGTTGAAGCAATTTTTCAGAGATTGAACGGCGTTATTTCGGTGTTGCCAGGTTATTCTGGCGGGAAAACAGAAAATCCAACTTACGAACAAGTTTGTCAGAATAATACTGAACATGTAGAAGTTGCAGAAATAACCTTCGATTCAAAAATCGTTTCCTTTGAAGAAATTCTGGAAGTGTTTTGGGCAACACACGATCCTACAACCTTAAACAGACAAGGCGAAGATGTTGGCGAGCAATATCGTTCAGTAATATTTTATGTAAATGAAAATCAAAGGGAAGTTGCTGCCAAATATAAAAATCAGCTAGATAATGCTAAAATTTGGAAAAATCCAATTGTTACGACAATTGAGCCACTAATAAAATTTTGGTCTGCAGAAAATTATCACCGCGATTATTTTAACCAAAACAGCGACAAAGCATATTGCCAACTTGTTGTACGTCCGAAAGTGGAAAAATTCAAAAATAAATTTGAGAATAAACTTAAAAAGTGATTGTAATTGCTTCAACTTAAATAGAATCAAGAATTATTGCAGTATTTAAAACGTAAATGTTACCAAATTCTTTTCACTATTTGCAGTTCACTTAATTAATTCAAGACTAAGTTTTAGAACGAAAACGTGCGGGAATGACAAGATTTGATAATTCGTAATCCGCAAATTCAAAAAATTTAGTTCAGACAATTCACTGATAGTAGTTCACTTAAACAAGCTCTACATTCCATTTTGGTTTTTGGGATATTGAGAATATAAATTATAAATTAAAACGAGTTGTTTTCTTTTAGCTGCTTATTCCTTTTAATGCTGTTTCGTTTTGTGGATTTATTTCCAAAACTTTCCTGAAATTTATGTTAGCTTCGGTTAATAAACCTTTAGATTTTTGTATTGATGCTTTATTCAAATATCCAACTTCCAGATTCGGGTAATATTCTATTAAAAAATCATAAATTTTTTCTGCATCAGTAACTCTATTCTCTTTAATTAGTTTTACACTATCGTAAAGAATTTTATTAATAAATAAACTTGATTTTAGAGAAATTAAATGTTTATCGCGGGAAATTATGTGTTCCCATTTTCTGATGAATTTTAATCGATTATTTTCTAAAATTTGCTGAGCAGTTTGTTCTTCATCATAGTATTTAATTGTTCGCATTGAGCGAATACTTCCGCTCCATTCATGTTCGTAAAAAATTGTTGGAACGATATAACTATGTAACTCATTCTTTTTTATTTGCAAGCCCAAATCCCATTCTTCAAAATAACAAGGTGTGTAGTTGTTTTCAAATATTAGCGTTCCATTATGAAAATGTTTGGTTAAAACCCCAAATAAAAATCCAGAAACAGCATCAACCTCCATAGGATTTTGAAATGTTCCTTTGTCAAAATATTGTAAATCTTGCAATTTTTCGTAATGAAAGAATGAGCCTTGCGGACCAACTACAGCAACATCGGGAAAAGTAATAAGTGCATTTTCTAAATCGAGAATAGTTTGTTTTTCAACATGTACATCTGAATTGATGATAAATGAAATTGGTGTTCGGGAAATATCCAAACCAATATTCCACGCTCGCGAAACTCCAACATTGTTTTTCATAATTGCATATTGATCTATTCTTTTATCGTTTTTAAGCTCGGAAGCTACTTGCTCGGAATTGAAAACAACAATAATTTCGCCACCAATTTGTTCTAAATCATCAAGCAAAGTTTTTATGTTAAATTTACTTGCTGGAGCGTAATCGATTACTGGAATAATAAAACTTCGTTTTTTCTGATTTATTTGTTTTTCAGATATTAGAGCGTTTTTGATTGATTTTTCTCTCATTTCTGCTGCAGTTGAAGTTCGATTTCTCTTCCCTTCTAACATTTCAACGATTTCCAAAGCGCGATGTTCATAAAGATGTGCATTGTGAACTAATTCTTGACCTCGTTTTGCAATTAGTTCTCGTAATTCGTCATTTTCGAGATAAAATGAAATTGTATTGTTGATTAAATAATCATTATAAATTGATAAATCTTCATTATTTATAAATAATTCATCTTGTCCGCTATTTTTTGCTAAATCAGTTGCCAGAAATGAGCCGATTGAAAGGACTTCGAAAAGTCGCATATTTAAATCGTTTCGAACAGCGTTATTAAAAACAATTTTTGATTGTCCTAAAACATTCGACATTTCGTCCCAAAAAACTCTTTCGTAATAAATATTATGCTTTTCTTTCACTTTTTCTAACAATTCCACTCTGCGTGGATTTCCTAAAAATGAGCCAACAAACCCAACTTCGTGAGTTTTTGCAAAGTCCTTTATTCTGTGAATTTCAATATCTGCACCAAGTGGAAGCCAAAAAACTGTTGAAGCAGTTTTTGATGCTGCGGGAGATTTAAGTACAATAGATGGCGCAGCAGCCGCAGCAATTAATATTAATTCACTTACCGAAGGAATTAATTTTGATTTTGACCCAACTTCAATTACACAAACATCAAGTTCAAATACATTAAGTTCAACAGTTGATGAAAATCGCGAACCAACTGTTATTTCTGGAACAGTTACAATATACGATTCATTAGGAACAAGCCATTCTATAACAATTCAATTCACTAAAACAAGTGCAAATAATTGGTATTGGAAAATTGCTGTACCAAGTTCAAGTGGAACATTAACTGATCCAAGTGGTTCGATTCAATTCGATACAGATGGTTCTATTTTGTCGATTTCACCAAGTACTCCAACTTTACATTTTACACCAGTTGGTGGCGCAAGTGGGCAAGATGTTGTTCTTGATTTTGGGAAAATAGGTGGTTTTGATGGAATTACTCAAACTTCTTCAGATTCAGTAGTTTCAGCATTAACTCAAAATGGTTCTGCCTCAGCAAACTTGTCGAATATTAACATTGATCAATATGGAAATATAGTTGGTGTTTTTACAAACGGACAATCTCAAAAATTAGCACAAATCCTACTTGCAACCTTTAAAAACACAAACGCACTTATAAGTGTGGGTGATAATATGTACTCAATTTCTGCAAATGCTGGATAACCACTTGTTGGCCATCCTGGACAATCGACAGGAACAACAATTCAATCTGGTGCTTTGGAACAATCAAATGTGGATTTATCTGAAGAATTCACAAAAATGATTGTTGCACAACGTGGATTTCAAGCAAATGCTCGAGTTGTAACTGTTTCTGATTCATTACTTCAAGAAGTTACAAATTTAGTTAGATAAGTTATATAAATATTGAAATGGGCTTTCTTTAATTATTTGAATAACATATACTTTAAGAGATTTCGCAAGAAATCCCTTTTTTTGAAAACCAATCAAAACAATTGTAAATATTAAAACAATAACCAATTATCATTTTAATAATATCTAATTAATAAGAAATTCCAATAAAATTGACTTTTTAGAGAAAAACACGAACAATTTTAAAAAATATTTTCTGGTATGATTTCTGAATTAATAAACGCTATGTTTATTAATTCATTCGAAATATTAGATAATTTAATTGTTTTCATCTACTTCGCGGTGGTTTTGCTGATTGGTTTATTTTTTTCTAAGCGAGAAAAAAACACGGCGGAAGATTATTTCCTTGCCAATAGAAATATGGGATGGATTGCAATTGGATTTTCAATCTTTGCAACCAATATTTCAAGTGAACATTTAGTTGGTTTGGCTGGTGCTGGAGTTCAAAGAGGAATTGCCGTTGGGCATTTTGAATGGCTTGCAATAATTTTTATACTCGCACTCGCTTGGCTTTTTACACCAATTATTCTAAAATCGCAAGTTGTAACAATTCCGGAATTGATAGGGCGAAAATTTGGAATTACAATTCAGCGAGTATTTTCAGGATTGTCAATTTTCACATATATTTTTACTAAAATTGCTATCACTCTATTTGCAGGTGGAATTTTACTTAACAAAATTCTTGGATGGAATTTTGGCACTACAATAATAATTCTACTTCTTTTTACAGGACTTTATACGATTGTAGGCGGTTTAAGGTCAGTAATGCTTACTCAGATTTTTCAAACAATAGTGATAATTGCTGGTGGAATTTTTGTTTTTGCATTTGGAATTTATGAAATTGGAGGAATTAGCGTTTTATTTGAAAAAATTCCAAACACACATTGGGAAATTTTTAAGCCACTAAATGACCCCGATTTCCCATGGTTGGGAATTCTGTTTGGAGCTCCAATTTTAGCTGCTTGGTATTGGTGGGCTGATCAATACATTGTTCAAAGGGTTTTGAGTGCAAAAGATGAACAAAATGGAAAAAAAGGGGTTTTATTAAGTGCCGGTTTAAAAACTTTTCCCTTTCTATTTTTAATTTTTCCAGGATTAATTGTTTTAAGTCTTTATCCAGATATTGAAAGTAACTCGGTTTATCCCTACATTTTTGAAAGCAATATTTTACCAATTGGAATAAAAGGATTAGTAATAAGTGGATTTTTTGCTGCAATAATGTCTTCATTAGCAAGTGCATTTAATTCAACCGCTACTCTAATTGCCTACGATTTCTTTAAATCGAAAGACAACAATCTAAGCGACGAACGCTTAATTTTGATAGGAAGATTATCAACTATTTTTATTGTATTCTTTTCAATACTTTTTATTCCAATACTAAATTCATTAAATAATGGTATTTACGTCAATTTACAAAGTTTACAAGCGTATATAAGTCCACCAATAGTTGTAATATTTCTTTTAGGGTTATTTTGGAAGAAGGCAAGTTCAACATCCACAATTGTTACGCTATTAGTTGGCGAAGCACTTGGGTTGCTTAGAATTTTATATGATTTTGGCTTTTTACATATCGATAATACATCTTTTTTTAATTTCTTTTTTGAGATAAATTACCTTTATTTTGCAACGTTTTTGTTCATAGTTTCTGCAACTGTATTTGTCGTAATTACATTTTTAATAAAAACAAAAGCCGACAACCCAATTTCAGCTAAAGCAGAATATTTATTAACTAGTAACAAAATTAACAATTAACTAATCACAAACAAAAAGGAGACACCAGATGAAAAAATTCAACGTTCTTTTCGTCTTTTTGTTCTTAACAACTATCTTGTTAGCTCAATCAAGTGTAGTAGAATCATTTGAAGATCCACAAGATATATCATACTGGATACCAGGACACGCATATAGTTCTGATCCAGAATTAGCTTTTACCAATTTAACATTTCAAAACACAACTGCACAAGTTGATAATGCTTTGAAAGTTGATTGGGGAACACAAAACAGCGAAGGTTGGGGAGGTTATGCTAACTTTGCTCACCTTGCACCAGAATGGGAAGTATTTGATTTTAGTGATTATGACTCAATTTCATTTTGGGTTTACACTGAAACTCCAAGTACTTTGCCAGGAAGAGTTCATTTCAGATTTAACCTTTGGGATGTTTCTGAAGTTGATGATTCAACAACAAACATTAACCAATGTGAATATTATTATTCATTCCATTATGCAGTTGTAGATGCCGCACCAGGCTGGCAACAAATTAAAATGCCTTTAGAAGCCGATCCAAACTTTTGGAGTGGTGAAGGTTTTAATAGAACAGGTTGGGTTGGTATTAGCGGAAACAACACGTTAGATTTAGATCAAATTAAAGGATTTACACTTGAATTTTCTATGAGTGGATCTGGTGAAGGCGATTTTGCATCTGGTACCGTAATTTTTGACCAAGTAGAAATTTTTGGAGCTGCTCCAAAACCATGGTTAATTTTTAATGGTAAAGTTGTTGATTTAACATTTTCACAATTCTCTTGGGGACAATCACAATTAGCAGTTGTTGAAGGCGCAGGCGAAGACCCAGCATTAAATGCACTCCTTTGGACTCAAGGCAACGAATGGGGAAATGGTTGGAGCGGTGCTGGTTGGAACATTGTTCCAAGTCACAATTTAGCTTTCCGCTGGGCATTAGATTCATTAAAACTTAAAATGAAAGTTGAAGAAGGAGTTAATAGCCCAATTCGTTTTCAATTTGAAAGCGGAGGAGATGGAAAAGTATCATATTTAAAAGATGTAATTGCAGATAATCAATGGCATGAATATTCAATTGCTTTGGCTGATTTTACTAATGAAGACGGAACAACAAACTTCAATCCCGCAAGTATTAGCGTTTTCCAAATGATTGGACAAGCGAATGCAGTTGCAGGAAAGAAAATTTATTTTGAACACATTTGGACTGGAGACCCTGACATTGACGTTATAGCCCCAGCAGCACCACAAGGATTAGCAGTTATTGAAGGTTCTTATCAAAACTTAGTAACATGGATTGATGTACCCGGAGAAGAAGGTGAAATTTATAGTGTTTATTATAGTTTTAACCCTATTACTGACCTTAACGCACCTAATCTTGAAGTTGTATCTTTAAAAGTTAATGGTGGCGAACAAATAGTAACACACGTTTTACGTGCACCATCAATTGACAAAGAATTAACATATTTTTACGCAATTACTTGTATGGATGCTGCCGGAAACTTAAGTGATATTTCTGCTTCTGGAGCAATCACAAATACAGCTGAAGGAGTTCCACCAATTCACCCAGAAATGCCAACAGGTTTTGTGGCTGATGGTAATTTGAGTGAATGGAGTAGTCTAATGAACTTCAGAATGTTCCCTTCAGATGGAAGTGGTACAATTGTAAACAATACTTCAATTGATGGAGACGCTGATCTTTCGGTTTTAGCATGGGTTGCAATGGATGAAAACTACATCTATTTCGCAGCTGATGTTGAAGATGATGTTATTTCAACTGACACAATGATTGCAAGTTATTTACAAGATTCTCCAGATTTATTCATCGGATTATATGATGCACACGGTGCTTCACATACTTCATATCAAGGTGGAACCGAACCAGATGTTCACATCAGATTCAATGTAAACCAAATTTGGTTAGATAATGGTGGTGTTTCACTAGCAAGATTAGGTGAAAATTATAATTGGACAAACACATTCCCAACTGGTTATAAAGTTGAAGGAAAAATTTCACTTGATGCATTAGGTGAAATTTCAAATTGGCACCGATTTAATCCAGCAATAGGTAATAGAATTCCTATTGAATTTTGTATTAACGATGCTGATGCAACTGGACAAAGAGAAGGAATTCTTACATATTCAGTAAATAACCAAGATCAAGCATATCAAGATGTAGCAAGATGGTCATATACTTGGATTGGTGATGAAATGGTTGGAACAACTGAAATTCCATCAGAAACTCCAACTGAATATGTTTTAAATCAAAACTATCCAAACCCATTTAATCCAAGTACAACAATTAATTATTTCATTCCAAATTCTGGTTTAACTACAATAAAAATATATAACCTACTCGGACAAGAAGTAATGACATTGGTAAATCAAGTACAAAATTCTGGTTCATATAGCGTAACTTTTGATGCAAGCCACTTAACAAGCGGTGTTTACATGTATCAATTACAATCAGGAAATGCTTCAATCACTAAAAAGATGATGCTCTTAAAATAATACAATATGGTTGGAGATGCCGCGTAAAAGTGGCATCTCTTTTTTTTATCCGAAATTGAAAAACGGTAAAATTATGCGAATGAAAATATTTATACTTTTAGCAACAATATTTTTTTCAATATCTAACATATTTGCAGGCGAAACCGGAAAAATTTCCGGCGTAATTACAGATAGCCAAACAGGAGAAACAATTCTCGGAGCAAATATTATTATTGAAGGAACTTACTATGGTGCGGCAGCTGATATTGATGGATATTATTTCATCAATAATGTTCCACCCGGGAAATATAATTTAATTGTAAGCTACGTAGGTTATGTAAAAACAGTAATTAGGGATGTAATTGTAAAAATTGACTTAACAACAAAAGTAAATGTTAAGCTAACTTTAACAGAAATATCATTAGGACAAGATGTTGTAGTAACTGCCGAAAGACCACTTGTTACAAAGGATTTAACATCAAGTAAAAGTTCTGTTTCATCTGAAGAAATTAAAATGATGCCTGTTGAAAATTTAGACCAAGTAGTAAATTTGCAAGCTGGTGTTGTTGCTGGTCACTTCCGCGGTGGTCGTTCCGGTGAAGTTGCATATTTAATAGATGGAATTCCTGTTAATGATGCTTATAACGGAAGCCGCTCGGTTCAAGTTGAAAATGATGCTATTCGCGAACTTGAGGTAATCAGCGGAACTTTTAATGCTGAATACGGACAAGCAATGTCTGGTGTTGTTAACATTGTAACACAAGAAGGTGGCGAAAAATTTAATTTTACTTCTAAAGCTTATTTTGGAACTTCCTATACAAACGATACAGATATTTTTTATCATCTTGATGAATTTGGTTCTAATCTTGTTCAAGACTATAATTTTACTATAAGCGGTCCTTTGATGATAATTCCAAATCTATCATTTTTTGTAAATGGAAGATATGTTGATGATGACGGTTATTTATTTGGCACAAGATATTACAAAACAACCGACTTCTTCCCATTTTCCCCAACTGGCGATTCTTCCGGAGTTGCAATGAATGATGGAGTTTCATACTCTATGAATTCCAACATTTCATACAATTCCAAAAGTTGGAAATTAAACTATACAATATTTTGGAATGACTACACAAACCGTTACTACAACCATTATTATAGATGGACACCAGATGGTTTAAGAAATCACTACAGACAAAATTATGTACATAATTTGAGTTTATCACTTTATCCTTCTGAAACAATTTATTCAACAATCAAATTATCATATAATAAAAATGATTATCAAGGTTATTTGTTCGAAGATCCTTACGATTCACAATATTTGGATCCAACTCAAGGACTTGCAATTTCAGGTTACACTTTCAGAACGGGCGGTCAGCAATCTGATAGATATGAAAGATACACTGACACTTATCTTGGAATTTGGACTCTTGAATCGCAATTAAGCAAAGAACATAAATTAAAATTTGGTTTAGAAGGTAGATATTACGAATTATTTGATCATAATATGACAATGGTAAACTCAACCGAAGGCGAAGTTGATGATGACGGAAACGAAATCTTCACTTTAGGCTACAGACAACCAGGAGCCGCTGGAAATCAATCTTATACAAAAAATCCATTTTCATTTTCTGCTTATTTGCAAGATAAAATGGAATATGATATAATGATAATAAACGCTGGTATTCGTTTTGATTATTTTAATTCGAATACAACACTTCCTGCCGATTTACGAAATCCTTATCAATATGATATAGATTTAACTGATAATCTCAGTATTAACGGAAATCCAAATTTTCCGGGTGCTGGCGAAGTAGTTGATGCTGAAGCAAAATTTCAAGTTAGCCCTCGTCTCGGATTTTCATTCCCAATTTCAGAAGAAGGAGCTATTTATTTTTCTTATGGTCACTTCTTCCAACTACCTGAATTCCAATATCTATATTTGAATAAAGAATATATTGTAACAGCCGGTCAGTCACTCGCATCTACAATTGGTAACCCAAATCTTGAAGCACAAAAAACCGTTAAATATGAACTCGGTTTGCAACAAGTACTTTTTCCAAATGTTGGAGCAAAACTATCAGTTTACTATAGCGATATTCGAAATTTGCTAGGTATGGAAATTATTAATACTTACGAAGGTTTCAAATACGGACGTTACATAAATAAAGATTATGGAAACGTAAAGGGTTTTATTGTAAGTATCGAAAAACGATTTGTTGATTATTTTGGAGGAAGAATTGATTATACATTTCAACTTGCCGAAGGTAATTCATCAGATCCTATGACAGTTTTTTATGATAATCAAACTGACCCACCAGTTGAAACAGAAAAAAGAGTAGTTCCGTTAGATTGGGACCAAAACCACACTTTAAATGTTAACTTAAATGTTGGTGAACCTGGCGATTGGTCAGTTGGTATAGTATATAGTTTCGGCTCAGGAACTCCATATACTGAAGATATAACTTGGTCCAATGGAATTCGTTTCATTAACGGTTCATCAAAACCACAATATCATAATGTTGACTTAAAAGCTGATAAATACTTTGAAATTTTCGGAATCGATTTACATACTTATCTACTTGTTTATAATGTTTTCGATATTCGAAACGAAGTTGGTGTTTATTCATCAACTGGCAGAGCAACAAATGACTTAAATACACAATACGCCGGAGATATTTTCGGTCTTAATACTATACAAGATTATATAAACAACCCGCAAATGTATTCCGCACCACGACAAATTCGTCTTGGTTTAAGTTTTGGTTTATAATAGCTGAGTTTGGAGGATTAATGTTTAGAAAATTAATGTTTTTATTTGCCATTTTATTTTCGGTTCAGGTTTTAGCTCAAACACAGCAAACCACATTATATCGAGAAGACGAACTTGGCAATATTCAATATCGTAAAGAAGGAACTATGGATGGAAACCAAATTCGTACACTTTTTTACAATAATGGAGAAGTTGGTCAATGGCCTTATCAACCTTCTGGCGAATGGCCAAAAGGAACTGGACATAGTTATTTGGATGGTGTTGCATTATTACTTGTTTCACAAATAACTACACATGGTGGTGTTGTTCATTCACTTGCAACTTCATACCGTGAATGGATGGATAGAGATCCTGTAACTGGACAAATATGGGGTTTAGAAGCTTTACCTGGTTATGCAGCCATAAGTTCTGAAAGACCATCAATCAGCAACAACCCCAGCACTTGGCCCAGCACTTGGCCTGCCGCATTAGATTTAGGCACAGAATGGGACGGTTATTGGTTTGGATATTTCGGTCGCGGAGTAATGAATGCAGATGTAGAAACATTCTACGTTATGGATGATTCGAAAGACGGTGAATTTACACGTCCACCATATAAATTTTATCCTATTTCATCAGATTCTACTCGAAACGGAATGGGTTTGCGTGTAGAAGTACGTGGATTTCAATGGTCGCATGTTTTAGCCGAAGATATTATTTTTTGGCATTATGATGTGATAAATATTTCTGAGTATGATAGAGACACAACCTATTTTGGTTTTTACACTGATACTGGAGTTGGTGGAACGAGTGATAGTGGCGATGATTGCGCCTCGTTCGATAGAACTATTGACTTAGCTTACGCATTTGATGATGATGGAATTGGTAGTCCAGGTTCATACCAAACTGGTATGTATGGATACGCCTATCTTGAAAGTCCTGGGAATCCTTATGACGGTTTGAATAACGATGAAGATACTGACATATATGGTGTTGCCATGGTTGATGAAAGAAGAGATGATTTTATCGATAATGACGGTGATTGGATGACATTTTCAGATTTGAACGGAAATGGATCGTGGGATGCTGATCAAAACGAACCTTTAAATAATGACGTTGGTGTTGACGGAGTTGGACCTTTTGATATTCAATATAACGGACCAGACGAAGGTGAAGGTGACGGATTTCCATCACGAAGTGAAACAAGTGGTGAACCAAATTTTGATATTACAGATAAAGATGAATCAGATCAAATCGGCTTAACGGCTATTTCAATTTATCGTTTAGGAGATGGTGGAACTGGCGGTGGTTGGCCTAAAGATGATGAAAGCATGTGGTTAAAAATGCAAGCTGAAAATTTTGACACTTCACTTCAAAAGGCAAATATTAGTATGGTATTTGACTCTGGTGTATTCCCATTAAAGAGTGAAGAACGCGAAAGATTTTCGATGGCTTTAGTTTTTGGTGATAACTATGAAGACTTAGTCTTAAACAAAGAAACTGTTCAAGAAATTTACAACGCAAACTATAATTTCTCAAAACCACCGTTGAAGCCAACCTTAAAAGCGGTTGCAGGCGATGGAAAAGTATTCCTATATTGGGATAAAATTGCCGAAGAATCCCGCGATCCATTTTTGGGTTTTGAAAATAACGACCCAACACAAGGATTTAAAAAAGACTTTGAAGGATACTTGGTTTATAGAAGTAGAGAAGCTGAGTTTAATGACATTAAAATAATTACCGATTCAAAAGGAAATAAAAAATATTGGAAACCAATAGCTCAATTCGATTTAGCTGATTCAATTTTAGGACCTGATCCGATAGGTATTAATGGTGCCCATTTTTGGAGAGGTGAAGATAGTGGATTACAACATTCTTTTGTTGATACAGACGTAATTAATGGTGTAAAATATTACTATTCAGTAGTTTCTTATGATATGGGAGATCCAGCTTATGGAACTGCTGGACTTGTTCCTTCAGAATGTACAAAAATTATCTCTGAAGATTATTCAGGTAATATACAATTTGTTGATATAAATTGTGCTGTTGTTGTTCCAAATGCTCCATCAATTGGGTATGAAGCACCACAAATTACGGGTGATGTTTCGCAATTATCCGAAGGAATTGGTAGTGGAAATCTCTCTGTTATAGTTTTAAACGAAGCAGAGATTTTGGAAAACGCACAGTACAAAGTTGAATTCACTTCTACTGGAACTTTTCCTAATTACGAAACAACTTCAAGCCTAATAATCAGAACACACAATGCCGAAGTTGATACATTGCTATCTGATTTTTCAGCTGATCAATTCAGTGCCGACGTTTTTAGCGAACCTTTCGATGGAATGGTTATTTCAGTTGTAAATGATACAATAGAAGTAGATTATGAAAATACACATTGGTTAGTTGGCACAAGCAATCTATTAATGACTGTTCACAAAGATGAAACCTCAACGGCAGTAAGTTATGCTTGGCCTTCAGATTATCAAATACAATTTTATGACGAACAAGTAACTACAACTCCATTTTTTCACATACCTGTAAATTTCTTAGTATTTAATACGACAACAGGTGATACTACTCAAGCTGAAATTTGGGATAACAACGGAGACGGCGATCTTTCGATGGGCGATGAAATTGTAATCATTGAATATATTGGAACTCGATACAAATTAACTTGGAGAATTGATTATTATGCCCCAGGTACACCAAATGTTCAACCAATGGAACCAGTAGCTGGCGATATTTTCCAAATTAAGATAAACAAACCATACTTACAAGGTGATTATTTTACGTTTAATACTCAGTCTGCAAACGTTGATAGCAAACAAGCAGAAGACGACTTAAGTAAAATTAAAGTTATTCCAAACCCTTATATTATGGCTGCAGAATGGGAAAAACGAAATATTTACCAATCTGGTAGAGGTGAACGTAGAATCGATTGGATTCATTTGCCTGCAGAATGTACCATCAGAATTTATACAGTTAATGGTGCTTTAATTAAAACACTTTACAAAGATTATTCACCAACAGATGGAACAATGTCTTGGAATCTTTTAACCGAAGATGGTACTGAAATTGCTTTCGGTATGTACATTTATCACGTTGAAAGTCCTGGCGTTGGAGAATACATTGGCAAATTTGCAATCATTAAATAAGGTTTATTAAGATGAAAAAATTGTTATTCATATTTTTGATTTTTAGTCAGATATATATAGTTGCCCAAGAAACTAATGTTTCGAAACGAGGAACAACCGTTGCCCAATTTATGAATGTAGCTCAAGGTGCACGTGCTACTGGAATGGGTGGTGCGTTTGTTGCCGTTGCAGATGACGCTACTTCAATATTCTGGAATCCAGCTGGAATTGCTCGCTTAGAAGGAAATCACGTTGTTTTTGATCACACAAATTGGATTGCTGATTTAAAATACAACTATATTGCAACATCCTTTAATACAGGAGATATAGGAACATTTGGCGTTAGTTTAATAATGTCTGACTACGGCGAAATGGAAGTTACGACTGTTGAAAAACCAGAAGGAACAGGTGAAACTTTTGCAGTAAAAGATATGGCATTAAGCGTTGCTTGGGCTTATAATCTAACTAAAGAATTCTCAATAGGTTTTAATCCAAAAATAATTTACCAAGGAATTTGGAGTATGTCGTCCTATACATTAGCCGTAGATTTGGGTGTTCTTTACAACACACCTTTCGAAGGTTTTACGCTTGGAATGGCAATAACCAATTTCGGACAGAAAGCAAAACTTTCCGGAGCGGATGCTGTGATTTTGTATGATCAAGATGAAACAACCACTGGCGATAACGGAAGAATCCCAGCTGAATTATATTCGCAAGCTTGGGATTTACCACTCGGTTTCAAATTAGGTATGTCCTATTCAAATGAATTTGATGGAATGCACGGAATTATTCTCGATGTAGATGCCGCTCATCCAAATGATGATTATGAATATCTTAACGTTGGAACTGAATACTCTTTCCGTAAAATGGTTTTTTTTAGAGCTGGTTATAAGTCGCTTTTCCAAATAAATTCTGAAGAATCATTCACTTTGGGAATGGGTTTCCAATATAACGTGGATGGTTTGTCAAACATTCGTTTCGACTATTCATATCTGAACTTTGGAAGATTGAAAGATGTTCAAAAAATTTCTGTAGGCGTTAATTTTTAATGCTCTACAAATTGTTAATAGTGCTTCCTTTATTGTTAGAATTTGGTTGGGGACAGAGTTTTCTGTCCCTAAACCAAGTTGGATATAAAGAGAACCTACCAAAATATGTTTACACAAACTCAAATTCTTCAAGTTTCGAAATAGTTGAAACAAACTCAAATCAAGTTGTATATTCGGGTAATTTTTCTTCTCCATTTTCAGATGAACATACTGGAACTCAAATAAAAAAAGGTGATTTCTCGGATTTTACAACTTCTGGGAATTATTTTATTCGTTCAAACGACAATCTTTCTTCATTCGATTTTCAGATTTCAAACAATATTCTAGATAATGTTTTAAGAAAATCACTCAAAGGATTTTATTTTCAAAGATGTGGTACTCGGTTACTTCAGACACATGCTGGCGAATATCAACATTTGGCTTGTCACACAGTTGATGCTTTTTATCATTCTTCAAACCAAAATTCTGTATTTCATCTCTCTACTGGTGGTTGGCACGATGCTGGAGATTTTGGAAAATATGTTGTAAATGGAGGAATTTCAGTCTCAACTTTGCTTTTTGCTTACCAACTTTTCCCAAATTATCTCAATCTTGATGATCTTAATATTCCCGAAAGTGGCAATGGAATTCCAGATATTCTTGATGAAGTTAAGTACGAATTGAATTGGTTTTTCACAATGCAAGATACAAGCGGTGGAGTTTTCCACAAACTTACGACTTTGGATTTTCCTTCTTCCCGCTTGCCAAATGAAGATACTGAAACTCGGTATCTTTACGAAATTTCATCAACGGCAACAGGAAATTTTGCGTCGGTTATGGCACAAGCTTCAAAAGTTTATGCGGAATTTGATTCAGAATTTTCAAATCGATGCTTGCAAGCAGCAGAATTAGCTTGGAATTATCTTTCTGAAAATCCAAGTATTGTTCCAGCTGGTGGATTTACAAACCCCGATTACACTTTCACTGGACAATATGGTGATTCAAATGATAAAGATGAAAGAATGTGGTCGGCTGTAAATCTGTTTTTAGCTACAAACGAATTTCAATACAAAAATTATATTGACCAAAATCTCACTTCGGTCGGTCAAATATCAGATTCACCAAGCTGGCAAGATGTTAAAACTCTTGCTTATCTACAATATTTAATGCAAGAAAATCCAACAATCGATTTAACTTATTTTTTGCTCCAGAATTCACTTCAAGAAACTTTGAATGAATACATCGAAAATTCTCAAAATTCGGGATATCAAACTGCAAACACAATTTGGGATTATTTTTGGGGAAGTAACGGCGATATTATGAATCGTGCATTAATGCTAATTGTTGGTTACGAGCTTTTGGGCGAAGATGAATATTTCAAATTAGCATTAAATCAATTGAATTATATACTTGGTGCAAACGGACATAATATTAGTTTTATTACGGGAATTGGCGAAAATCCAGTTTTACATATTCATCATGCACAATCAAGTGCAGATGGAATTGATGAACCAATTCCAGGATTGCTTTCTGGCGGACCAAATAGCTATTTGAACGATCCTTTGTTACAACAACTTTTTGATGAAAATACTCCGCCCGCAATGTGTTTCGCGGATAATGAACAAAGTTATGCCTCGAACGAAATTTGCATAAATTGGAATTCGCCCCTTGTTTTTGTTGCTACTTATTTTAACGGAAAGAATTCTATTTCAAGTAGCTCAAATCCAAATTCAAACGAAATACCACAGAGTTTTGAATTATATCAGAATTATCCTAATCCATTTTCTTCAAAGGGAAATTCTTCAACAAAAATAAAATTTTCTATTCCCGATTTTTCATTTTCTTCTAACTTTGTAAATTCCAGTGGAAATGTAACATTATCAGTTTATGACACTTTAGGTAGAAAAGTTGCTACAATTTTTAATGAATCTTACAAATCCGGGTATTTTGAATTAAACTTTAACCCTGGTAGTTTGCCAAGTGGAGTATATTTCTATCAATTAAAGCTGAACAATTTTAAAATCACTAAAAAAATGATAATGGTGAAATGATGAAAAATTTGATTGCAATAATTCTCTTTTTAACCTCTTTTTCCGTTTTTGCAAAGGAATATAAAGGAGCAGAACTTCGTACACACGAATCTTTTCTTTATGGAAGATTTGAATCCCGGTTCAAACCAGCAAATAGAAGCGGTGTTGTTTCTTCGTTATTCACTTATCACGAAATCAGCAACACTTCAGATTGGAATGAAATTGATATTGAATTTGTCGGAAGATATGATGATAATATTCAAATAAACATCATTTCAGCTTTGCAAAAAAATCACGTTCGCTCGCAATATATTGATTTTAATCCTTATGAAGATTATCATAATTATGCATTTGAATGGACTCCAGATTATGTAGCGTGGTTAATTGATGATGTTGAATTCTTCCGATTTGAAGGTGAAGTTGCAGCTTTGATGAATTTAGAGCAAAAATTTATGATGAATATTTGGCCTCCAGGTTATGAAAATTGGGTTGGTCCATTTGATGAAAACTCACTTCCAGCATTCTCCTTCTATGATTGGGCAAGTTATTCATCCTATACACCCGGAAGTGGAAATACTGGAACAAATAACAATTTTACTCTACAATGGAAAGATGAATTTGATTCCTATAATTCTGAACGTTGGGGAAAAGGAACGCATACTTGGAATGGAAATAATTGCGATTTTGTTTCAGAAAACGCACACTTTGCTAACGGAAATTTAATTTTATGCTTAACTCCCGAAGGACAAACGGGTTATCAAGACCAAAAAGCACCAAAATTAAAATGGATAAGAAATTATTCAGATACTGGGAAATTAACTGCTCATTTTAGCGAAGAATTGGATGAAACATCGGCTGAAACAAAAACTAATTATACAATTTCTGGAGTTACAATAAACTCGGCAACACTTTCGGTTGACAAAAAATCTGTTGAACTTTCTGTTTCAAACTATCAAAACACAACTGCACAAAATCTGATTATTATGAATATCAAAGATTTGCTGGGAAATACTGGAAGTGTTGGAGTAGTTACAATTCCCGCATTGAATTATCTTGGAGTAAATGGAAAAATCAATATCGGTGGCGATGCCGATTTTGGTTATACCGCCGACCAAGAATGGAATACTTCAAAAACTTTTGGTTATTCAGAAGGTTCAAAGGAAAATTGGCCTGAAAATATTTTGATAAATGGAACAGATGAAGATTTGGTTTTTGTTAACGAAAGAAAAGGAACGGCAAAATACACCATCTATACTATTAATGGTGATTATAAAGTGAAATTGCTTTTTGCTGAAAAATATTTTAATTCTGCAAATGGAAGAGTTTTTGATATTTATATCGAAAATCAGTTGGTTGAAGATAATTTTGATATTTACGCTGAAGCTGGAATAAATAATGCGTTAATTAAAGAATACGTAATCCCAATCGCAGATGAATCGATTGATATTTATTTCTGTGGAATTACAGATTCGCCAATTTTTGCTGGAGTTCAATACGAAAGAATGTCTTCAGGCATTGGAAATAACAACGAAAAACCAAAAACTTTTGAGCTTTATCAAAATTACCCAAATCCATTTTTCTCAAAAAGTAGTACAAGTTCGGCTGCAAATTCCACAACAAAAATAAAATTTAATATTCCCGAACAAGAAAATTTGGATTTATCAAATGCCAAACTCGGAGTTTATAATTCAATCGGACAAAAAGTAGCTGATTTGATAAATTCGCATATTTCATTCGGTGATAATGAAATTGATTTTTCGGCTGAAAATCTTTCGGCTGGAATTTATTTTTATAAACTCGTTCTAAATGGACAAGTTCAAACAAAAAAAATGATTTTTATTAAATAATTATTGGAGAAAAGATGAAATTAGTTACAGCTTTGCTTCTTCTACCAATTTTAACTTTTTCGCAATCAAAATTTCGAGTTGATAACCAAACTGAAATGAAAATAAGCGAAATAATTTCGAAAATGACAATTGAAGAAAAAGTTGGACAAATGACACAAGTTACTTTGGAAGTTGTTGGACAAACAAGAGTTTCTGAAGAAGATGAATTTGTTTTTGATGAAGCCAAACTTCGCGAAGCAATTCTAAAATACAAAGTTGGTTCAATTCTAAATACAGGCGGAGCGGTAAACTCTGTAAAAAGTTGGCAAGGAATAATTACAAAAATTCAGGAAATTGCCATAAAAGAATCCCGATTGCACATTCCAATATTATATGGAGTTGATGCAATTCACGGAGCAAATTACACAAAAGAATCTACACTATTTCCACAAGCAATTGCTATGGGAGCAACAAGAAATCGTGATTTTGTTCGAAAAGCTGGAGAAATTACGGCACTCGATGTACGAAATTCGGGAATTAGCTGGAATTTTAATCCCGTTTTGGATATGGGAAGACAACCACTTTGGCCTCGATTTTATGAAACTTTCGGAGAATCGGTTTATTTAACTTCAATTTTAGGTGAACAATATATTCTCGGATTGCAAAATTCATCTTTCGGAAAAGAATCTTCTGTTGCGTCTTGTCTGAAACATTATCTCGGCTATTCGAATTCATTTAATGGATTGGATAGAACTCCGATTTATTTACCAGAAAGACAACTTCGCGAAATTTATTTGCCACCATTTGCAAAAGCAGTAAACACTGGAAGTATGACGGTTATGGTAAATTCATCTGAAATAAATGGAATTCCAGTTCATTCAGATAAACACATTATTACCGAAATTTTGAAAGAAGAACTCGGTTTCGAAGGATTAGTTGTTTCAGATTGGGAAGATATTATTCGGATACACACACGCGATGGAGTTGCTGAAACACCAAAAGAAGCAGTAAAATATGCGGTTATGGCTGGTTTAGATATGAGTATGGTTCCGTATAATTTCTCATTTTACGAGTATTTGGTTGAATTGGTGAAAGATGGCGAAATTCCTATTTCTCGAATTGATGACGCTGTTCGCAGAATTTTGCGAGTGAAATTTGCACTCGGATTATTTGAAAATGCTTTCCCAAACCAATCTGTTGCTAAAAATATCAATCGAGAAAATTTTGATAAAATTAGTCTTGAAGCAGCAATGGAATCAATCACTTTGCTAAAAAATGATAACTCAATTTTGCCAATTTCAAAAAAATCTAAAGTTTTAGTAACTGGTACATCATCAAATTTAATGCAAGTATTAAATGGCGGTTGGTCTTATAATTGGCAAGGAAATAACGAAAAACTTTATCCACAAGAAAAAAATACACTTCTCGAAGCAATCGAAAAAGTCGCTGGAAAAGAAAATGTTATTTTCAATCAGGGAATTACATTTGAAAAAGATGTCGATGTAAAATCTGCTATTGAAAATGCAAAAAATGTTGATTATATCATTTTAGCACTTGGCGAACCAGCATATTGCGAAACTCCAGGAAACATCCACTCGTTGGAATTAGATGAAATTCAGATAAATTATACTAAAGAATTAGCAAAAACAGGCAAACCAATTATTCTTGTTTTGTTACAAGGAAGACCGCGTTTAATTACCAAAATTGTTGATAATGTTTCCGCAGTTTTTATGGCTTATTTGCCAGGAAACGAAGGCGGCGACGCGATTGCAAAATTGCTTTTCGGTGATGGAAATCCAAGTGGAGTTTTACCGTTTACTTATCCAAAATATCAAACTGGAAATACATTACACGATTATAAACCAATCGAAAAATTTGATGTAAATTATGAAAATTGGCTTTATCCATTTGGATTTGGTTTAAGTTACTCAACTTTCCAATTCAGTAATCTTAAAATAAATGGAAGTGAATTTAATTTTAATCAATCAATAAAAATTTCCGTTGACGTTACAAATATTGGGAAATTAGCAGGCAAAAAAGCAGTTGATTTGTATGTTCGCGATGTTTATGGTTCGATTTCTCGTCCAGTGAAAGAATTAAAAGGTTTCGATAAAGTGAATCTTAATTCAGGCGAAACCAAAACTGTTGAGTTTGTTTTAACATCAGAAAATCTATCGTTCATCGGAAGAGAAAATCAAAGAATTGTTGAACCAGGTGAATTTCAAGCTATGGTTGGCGATTTAGTTCAAAAATTTATGTTAGTAAAATAATCTAAGGAGATTTTATGGCTTCAGGCTCATTTGCTTCAAATACTTTAAATACAAAAATCGGTGCTGACAAAAATTATACTTTTGCGTTATCGATTTTAACTACATTGTTTTTTATGTGGGGATTTATTACTTGCTTAAACGACATTTTAATTC
>DYSW01000126.1 GCA_020726285.1 Melioribacter roseus | reverse complement strand
AACGTTTGGCAATAAAAAACGTAGGGCATTTCGAAGCACCTACCTATCAGTTTACCAAGCCGTTTATTAAATGTTATGTCCTTCAAATTTAGCACTTTCCGCCCTATGTTTTTTATTGCGTGTTACCCAACGTATTTTCTATTTTCTTTCAATCCACAAACAAAACTGTCTGTCCATATTGATTTTGTAATGTCCGGTTTTTAATATCTCTTTAATCTCGTTTGAGTTTTCCAAAACTTGTGCTAAGTCCCTTGCAACTGCTGAACCACCAATATTATTACCTACAATTCCATTTACAAATTCAAGATTAAACGAATAGTTGCTACGGTTTCCAACTTTATTAAAATCTTCTGAATTTAATTGAATTGATTGTTTAGTTGTCGCATTGCCTAATTTGTCTTTAATGGATATTCTTTGTTTTGTCCATAAATCAGTATATTTTCCAGAAGAAGCCATATCGTTTTTTGTTTTTTGTGGTGTAATTGAACTTGGTTGATTTGATATTTTAATTGGATTAAAATCCTTCGCTGCTATTAAAGCACAATTTTTTCTCAGTCTTTGCAAAGTGTCTTTAAAAGCATTTTTGGAATTTTTCGAGATATTTAAAATCGGAACTAATTCGTCAATTAATTTTGTCTCTAAATTTTCAATTTCTTGTTTTGTTCTTGGATATTCGTAAAATGATAAAGCCAAATTATTTTCCATCCAGTTCGTAATCTTAATTTCGCTCTGTTGGTCGAATTTGAAATGGCTATATCTCTTTTTTTTGAAGTCAGTATCATTTCTCGGAATAGGTTTCAAATTTTCCTTCGCGCATAGAATAGAACCAATTGATTTTCTAACTGTAGAACTTCCAGTCTTTCCTGTTGTGAAATGAGTCTTTGCGTCTCTTTTTTCTTGACTTGATTCAGTTTTTCCAATGTAAATAATTTGATGTTTAGAAACAGAATCTCCTAACAATGGAAAGTCATTTCCAATAAAGAAGAAAGCATAAATTCCAGGAAATTTGGAGAACGATTTTGTTTTTAAAAAATCAGTCTCTTTTTCTTTCAGTAATTCAATTATTCCTTTAGTTGTCATTGTCTTTTAATATGTTGGGTAACGG
>DYSW01000055.1 GCA_020726285.1 Melioribacter roseus | reverse complement strand
ACAAATCCAACAAATTCAACAAATTGGATTGCAGGAACAACTCAAAATATTAATTGGACAGCAACTTCTGATATCAGAAAAGTGGCAGTTTATTATTCAATTGATTCAGGAAATAATTGGGTTACAATTTCAGACTCCACAAATTCGGATGGAAGTTTGGGATGGAATATTCCAAGTTCAATTTCAAGCGATTTAGTTAAAATTAGAATAAATGATATCGATTTCCCTGAAATTAACGATACTTCAGCGGATTTTTCTGTTACAAGTGCAAGTCTCAATTTAACTTCACCAAACGGAAATGCTTTTTGGCAAGTTGGGAAAGAATATAAAATTAGTTGGACAGCAACCTCAAATATTACTTTGCTTAATTTATATTATTCATCAGATGGCGGGAATAATTGGAATCTTGTAGTCCCAAATTTAGTAGCTTCACTTAATAATTATCAATTTGAACCAACTTCAGCAATGATTTCAGATTCTTTCAAAGTGAAAATTGAAGATGCGATAAATACTTTTCTTTCGGATAGTAGTAGAAACAATAACTATGTTCGTGATATTCAAATTTTATCACCACAACTTGGCGAACATTTGCAAGCAAACCGAATTGAAGAAATTTTGTGGCAAAACTCTTCAAATGTTACTAATGTATTAATTCAATATTCTGCCGATGGAACAAATTGGGTTACTCTGCCTAATACTCCAATTGCAAGCAACACTTCGCCTTACAATTGGCTTGTTTCAAATCTTCCAACAACTTCTGGCAGAATACGCATTACGGATGCACAAAGTAATTTCGCAATTGTTGATACTTCAGATATATTTTCTGTGAGTTCCTTAACATTTTTAAAGCCAAATTCCTACGATATTTATCAAAATGGCGATTCAGTTCAATTCACTTGGGAAAATAGTTCGGATATTCAATCTCTTCAGTTTTTCTATTCGTATGACCGAACAAATTGGAATTTGATTACCACTCAACCAATTTCCTCATTAAGTGAATATTGGTGGAATATTGACGCAAATATTTGTGGTGATTCTGTTTGGTTCAAAATACTTGATTCTAATTATCCTTCTGTTTATGATAGTTCGGCAACAGCAATTGGGTTTGAACAAATTCAGATAATTTCACCAAATTCTGATGATAATTGGCAAGTGAATACAAATCACATTATTAGTTGGACAACTTGTAATGTTGATTCTATTTCGATAAAATATAGCACAAACGGTGGCGATTCTTGGTATAAAATTGCGGATTCAATTGATGCAAGTTCTGTCAATTCATATACTTGGCTTGTTCCAAATATTGAAACAGATTCAGCTTTAATCAAAATATATGATATAAAAAATCAAGAAATTGAAGTTTTCTCAGAGTATTTTGGAATTTATGATCCAACTTTAGAATTGATTTATCCAAATGGAAACCAACATTTTCAAGCTGGAAAAACTTATCCAATTATTTGGAATTCGGAATTAGTTGAACAAATTTCAATTGAATATAGCTTGGATAATGGAACAAATTGGACAAAAATTTCTTTTGCAACTGAAGCAAATCTTGGTAAAATCGATTGGCAAGTTCCAGACACAATTTTTTCAAGTAGTGCAAAAATCAGAATAATCAATTTATCATCACCATTTATTCGCGATAGCAGTTCAACAAGTTTTAAGATTAGTCAAATTAACTTGTTAAATCCGAATGCAAGTGAATATCTTGAAGCTGGGAAAACTTACAAAATTAAATGGAATGCAAGTGATACTTTTAATAGAATGAAAATTCTATATTCAACAAACGGTGGAAGTATTTGGAATACAATATCTGGCGGAACAAATGTAAACCAAACATTAGATAGTTTGAATTGGACTGTTCCAAATAGTACTGCTTCAAATCAAACTCAGATAAAAATTCAAGTTCAAGATGCAGATTCAATTAATTCAATTTCGTCATATTTCAATACAGGTTGGGTGAATTTACTTTCGCCAAATGGTGGGGAAATTTATCTAAATGGAAAAAATCTTGAAGTTCAGTGGCAAAATGGAAATTCAACAAAGGAAATTTTAGTAGAAATTATCGAAAAAACAGACCGCACAATTCTTGTCTCAAAATCTGATTCTGCTAAGTTTGGCTTTACAAACATACTGATTCCACCAACTTATATTGGCGATTCGCTATTTGTTCGAATTAGTGATTTTGCTTCGGATTATGAATTCTCAGATTCATCAAGTTCTGTTTTTGCAGTAACTCATCTAACCATTATTAAACCAGATGAAAACTCAAATTGGAATTCGGGTTCAAAACAAGTTATTGAATGGCAAAATGGGAATTATATCGATTCATTAGATTTCGAATATTCGTTAGATAACGGACAAATTTGGACTACTTTTGCAACAAAAATTCCAAGCAATCAAGATACTTTACATTGGATTTTGCCTGATAAAGTAAATTCGCCAAATTGTTTGGTACGTGTTTTTGAATCTGATTTAACAGAACTTGCCGATACTTCAGAAAAATTTGAGATATATCAAGCTACTTTGGAATTATTTTCATTGCTTGGAAATGAAAAAATTAACGCAGGCAAACCTTATCAAATCAATTGGGGAAGTAAGTATATTACAAATATTATGCTTGAAGTTTCATATAATGCAGGTAGAAATTGGGACACTCTTTCAACAAGCATTTTTGCTTCAGATTCAACATGGAATTGGAATGTTCCATCTGGAATTTCAACAGATTCGGCTTTGATAAGAATTAGCGATGCAACCGATTTTTCTCTTCATGATGAAAGTACAAATTATTTCTCAATTGGATGGATAAATATTCAAAATCCTGTAAATGGCACAAATTGGCTTGCTGAAAGAAGACATGAAATCACTTGGACACATAGTCAAAGTGTGAGAAAAGTAAATTTGTTCTATTCATTAACAAATTCAACATTAGATGAAGATTTAGTTCCAATTGCGACAAATATAAATGCAACAGATTCCAGCTATTTTTGGGAAATACCACACATTTTCAGCCAAAATGCCAATATTGTAATTAAAGATTCAGAATCCGAACAAAATTTATTTAATTCTTCAGACAGATTTATTATTGGTATCTTAAATATTCTTACACCAAATGGTGGCGAATTCATTAAAAGTGGAACTGATTACGAAATTACTTGGGAAGTTACCGATCAAATTTATAGATTCTTAAAGATTGCTTATTCTATTGATGGCGGAAATTCGTGGTTAGCTATTGCAAATAACTTAGTTAGCTCAGATAGTAGTTATTTATGGTCAATTCCAGATGGAATTTCATCTGATTCTGCCACAATCAGAATTCAAAATTCTGCAAATTCTTCAATTTACGATACAAGTTCATCATTTTTTAATATTGGTGGTTTGGAAATTACTTCGCATAATTCTTTTGATAAATATCTTGAAAATTCATACACGGATATTACTTGGTCGGCTTCAACTAACATTTCAAGAGTTGATATTCATTACAAAACAAACGAAAATGTTTGGAAACCAGTTGCTTTAGCTTTAGATGCAAGTTTGAATAACTTCCATTGGAAATTACCCAAAGAGATTGGCGATTCTTGTTACCTAAGAATTAGAGATAATGGAAATCCTTTACTATACGATTATTCCAATTCTAATTTTGCTATTGCAAAACTGACTTTATCATCACTAAATAACGGTGGAGTTTTTCAACTTGGTAAAAATTTGGATATTTATTGGGAAAGTGAATACACAGATTTTCTTTCTTTCGAATTTTCTACAGATTCCACTAATTGGACAAGGATTAATTCTACTTCAATAATAGGAGATTCTGGACATTACGTTTGGCAACTTCCTGATAATATTTCTTATTCTTCGCCATCTTATTTAGTTCGTTTTATTGATGAAGATTTTCCAAATATTGCAGATACTTCGAACCAAATATTCACTTTGAGTTACTTGAAATTAATTTCTCCGAATGGTGGAAGTGAACAACAAATTGGAACTTCTCACGAAATATTGTGGAGTGCAAGCGAAAACACAATTTCTATGGTAAATCTTTATGTTGAAATAAACCAAACTTGGTTACCAATTCAGGCATTAATTCCAACTACAGAGAATACTTACGATTGGGTAATAAATACTGATGCTTCGCCCTCATCTCGAATTAAAATTGAAGATTCTCAAAATAACTCGATTTACGATATAAGCGATTCTTCATTTGTCATTTCGCATCTCGAAATCATCTTTCCAAATGGTGGAAATGCTCAGAAATTACAAGTCGGAAGAACTTACGAAGTAAGTTGGGAAAGTACGTATATCAACAATTTGATTATGCAATATTCAGCTAATAATGGTTTACAATGGAATCTAGTTGGTATTTCGCCTGCAGAAAATAATAGCTATTTGTGGACAATTCCAAATAGTCCATCTGAACAAGCTTTATTCAAAATATCCGATTTGAATTACAATTCTGTTTATGATGAAAGTGATAACAATTTCTCAATAGTTTCTTTACGTGTAACTTCTCCAAATATATACACAGCATATAATATTGGGACAACACATTCAATTACTTGGGAAAGCACAAATTTGGATAGCGTCCGAATTCAATTATCAATTGATGGTGGAAATACTTATCCAATTGAAATTGCTCAACTTAGTGCAAATCAGTTTAGCTATAATTGGACAATCCCAAATATTTCTAGCTCAAATGCAAGAATTAGAATTACAGACATTTATGATAATTTGGTTTCCGACGAAAGCGACACGACTTTCCTAATGGGAACTTTCCCTGTTGTTATTCCAGTAAGTGAAAGGCAAAGTAAAACAATAAATCTTTTATACGAATTGCCAAATGTTGGCGAAGAATTAAGAATTGAAAGATTTTATTTCAGAAGTTTAACAGGAAATAATATTGATGGAAGAACTTATTTATTAGAAGATTATTCGAATTTGGTTGCTCCAGCTCAAGATACTATAAAATGGAATTCACTCGGACAATTACCTAATTTCGAAGGGAATATTATTTTTCAGATACGTTTCCAATCAGATTATAGCGTTTATTATGATGTAATAGTTGATACAATTCTAATAGATAATAAAGCCCCGACATTCAACAATTCGAGTTTTGTAATTACTCAATCTCCCGAAATATATGGTTGGGATGTTGCACTAACAAATTGGGAATCGGCAGTTGATTCCTCTCAACCAGTTTTATATGATTTGTATGTTTCTGAAAACACAACTTTCCCTGAAATTCCATTAGTTTCAAACTACGGTGAAATAGGATTTATTAGAAATCTGGCAAATTATACAACTTATTATTTCAAAATTGTGCTTACAGATTTGTTTGGTAATAAGACGTCGTTTACAAAATCATATAAAACAAAAATTTTAGCAGATTATGATAATTTGGGAAATGTAGATGTAATCGATTTGACGAATTTTGTTACACTTTGGTCAAGTGTCGATTCCACACAAGGTGTTGATTTGTATCCGTACACTGGAACAATTCCCAAACCAACAGTAAATCCAGATGACATACTTAACGCTTTTGATTTGTTAGTCTTTAGAGATATGTGGATTTATGATAAATACAACAATTTGTTGCCTAAAACAAATTATTCCACTAAAATGTTTGAAAGAAACGACTTAACAATTAGTGGCAAGCAAGAATCAGTAGATTTCAATTTTGAAATTAATTCAAATTCTGCAATTGGCGGTTCAGCGGAATTACTTTACAATTCCGAAATATTCAATTTAGACTCAATTAGATTTCTGTCTGAAATGAACGAATCTGATTTGTTTGTACTTACATTTGTAGATACAACTCAAGGAAGAATTATATTTGATTTTGCATCGCTTTCTGGAGAATTAACTTCAAACAAATATTCAATTCACGCAAGTGTAAATTCTAACTTGAGTAGGGAAGTTAAATCAGATTCAATACTTTTTATATATAAATCGATTGAAAAAGACCGACAAATAACTACTGAAGGCAAAGTGTTCAGTTTGAATTATGTTCCAGATAAATTTAAATTATATCAAAACTATCCAAACCCATTTAATCCATCAACAACAATTGAATTTGATGTTCCTAAAAAATCCAGAGTGAATTTGAAACTATATAACATTTTAGGCGAAGAAATCTTTACAATCGTAAATAAAGAATTAAATGCTGGAAATTATAGAGAAATTGTAGATTTGAACAGACTAAAAGGTTTAGCAAGTGGCGTTTATTTCTATCGAATTATAGCTGATAATTTTGTGCAAACAAAAAAAATGATATTATTGAAATAAAGTATTATAAAGCGACAAAAATGTTTTGATTTTTTTTAACCAATTTTTAACTCACAATAAAAGGAGTTACGAATGAAAAAGTTAATTTATCTTATTTTATTACTATCGCTACAAGAAAGTTATAACTTTGCTCAACCAAAAGAAGTTATTAAATTTGGTGATAATACTAAGGTACTAGCACCAGAAAATATAACGACTAATTGGTATTTAAATCATCCAAAATTATCGTGGAAAACTAATAATGAGAATAATATTAGTTACTA
>DYSW01000054.1 GCA_020726285.1 Melioribacter roseus | reverse complement strand
TAAAATTTCGTGATTTGCTCTATCGCCAATGGCGTGTGTGCAAACTTGAAAACCATTTTGAATTGCAAGTTCAGTAATTTTCATCGCATCAGAATTCGGCATAACATTAATTCCTTTCCAATTCTGAACATCGAAATAATCATTTAACATCCAAGCCGAACGCGAACCCAAAGCTCCGTCCATAAACATTTTAATTCCGTTAACTTTCAAAAATCCGTTAGCATAATTATCGATTTTATAATTTTTTAGATATTTTGAAAGAACATCAAACTGTTCATAAATCATAACATTTAATCGAATTTTTAGATTTCCTTCGTCGGCAAACTTCTTAAAGAAATCAATTTCTTCGAAAGTTGAAGATGCGTCGTAAAACGAAGTAATTCCATAACTTAAAGCGTTCTTAATTGCAGATTGTGCTTGTTCTTTTCGCAAATCGAACAATTTTTCTTTCGACAAAGATTTTAGATAATTATCGTAAGAAGTTTGAACTAACAATTCGGCATTTTCTTCAAAAACGCCAACAATTGTTTTGGCACTATCTCGCACAATATTTCCGCCTTCGGGAGAAATTGAATTGTATGAAATCCCACTTAATTCCATTGCTTTCTGATTTGCAATAATTGCGTGTCCGCTTGCATGCGAAAGCAAAACTGGATTTTCGGGAGCAACTTCGCTCAATTTTGTGTGATATGGATATCCGTTAAAATTTGGTTTTGGAATTTCTTCCCATTTTTCTTGATGCCAACCTCGCCCAATTATCCATTCACCTTTTTTTAGCGATTTTGCTTTTTCTGCAACTTTCCGAATAATTTCTTCCCAAGATTTTGCAGTTGATAAATCCAAATTCAAAAGTGCTTGCCCAGTTCCAAGAAAATGGGCGTGACTATCGATAAATCCTGGAATAATTGTTTTTCCTTTCGCATCAATAATTTTTGCTTTTTCCGAAAAATATCCCTCAGCATCTTCGTTTGTTCCAATAAAGATAATTTTGCCATCTTTTACTGCAACTGCTTCTGCTTTCGAATTATTTTCATCTACCGTGATAATATTGGCGTTATAAACAACCAAATCACTTTCTTGTTTTGATGAACAAGCAACCATAAAAATCACCAGAATTATAATAAAATATTTCATTTTTAGCTGAGATTAATATTTAAACGAACTCCCACCAATAAATTCCCGAATTACGGAATCGGCTGGAATTGGAGAATCGTCTGAAATTGGAGTAATTTGCTTTAACATTTCGTAAACTCGATTTGCTCTTTCGTGTGCATCATTTTTTAGTGGATTATCGGAATATTTTGTAGTCCATTCTTCAAAATTCTTCAACATTTTAGACGCATAAAGTGGTAATTCATAAGGCATTCCAGTGTTAATAATGTAGTCTGCATTTTGAGAAAATGGAATAATATTACGCAATTCGCTTGAACGAACATAATGCCAATGCTCAAGAGTTTGTTGCGGATTAAAAGCACGATGCACAGAATCGCGAAGCATTCTACGAATAAGGCGAATATCTGTCCAGCGGATGAATTTTCCATTGTTCAACCTCATTTGCAAAAGTGGTTCGAGATAAAGTCGGAATTTGTTCTCGATTGGAATATTTTCACTGAATTTTGGAAAAAGTCCGTGCAAGCTATCAATCAAAATAATTTCATTTCCTTCGATTTTTAGCGGAGTTCTTTCGAGATAGCGTTTCCCTTCTTTAAAATCGTAAAATGGGATTTTCACTTCTTCTCCATTGCTCAATTTTTCGAGATGTTCGTTAATCATTTCCAAATCGAGCGCATGCGGAGTTTCGAAATCATAATCACCAAACTCATCTTTTGGATGAAGTTCTAAATCAAAAAAGTAGTGGTCAACATTCAAAGTAACAAATTTATAGCCGTGCTTTTGCAAACGTTGCTCAATTTTATTTGTGGTGGTTGTTTTGCCCGAAGATGAAGGCCCGGTAACCAGAACCATTTTTAGAGTGTCAATTCTTTCCAAAATGAAATCAACTGCAATATCAAGTTGTTGTTCATAGGCTTTTTCGGAAACGTTTACAATATCGGCAAATTGGTTATTTGCAATTTTTTGGTTGAGTTTTGCCACATAATCAATTTCATTTCGATTTGCCCAATCTAAAACGTGCCAAATTTTTTCCCACGGGACATTTTCGTTTTTGGTTGATGCATATTTTGCTTCGGCTTCTCTTTCTAAATTTCGTTCGTGGCGATAAGTGATATATTCCTTTGCAACTTTTGCGTGACCATTTTCAATTAGAACTTTTTCTACAACATCTTGAATATCTTCAATGCGAGGAATGTTCGTCTCGTCAAATTTTTGTTCAAGCAAGACAACAACTTGATCGGCGAGTTTTTCGGCAATTGATTTATCGCGTCCGCCAACAGAAACCGCAGCTCTGTATATAGCGTTAGAAATTCTATCTTGATTAAATGGGACTAAGGTGCCTGTTCTTTTATAAACGAATTTAACTTTATTCATTGTTTTCCTAGTAATTGTCTTAATTCAATTTTCAAATATACTTTGGAATCTGTAAATGCAATAAAGTTACAGTAGATGTTGAAATCTTAAAAAAGAAAATTATATTTTTGAATGAACCACTTCTGGAATTTTGCTTAGTGGATAAATTGGTAAATTCAAAAGAATAAAACTATTGGTAGATGTTTTAGAAACTTTGAGAATTTTAGAACGCCAAGACTCTTTTTCGTTGGAAAGCTGAGCCTTTATCCACAATCTTCCTAAGTAGTGCCTTTTTCTTGTTTTTATTATGGTAGAAAATTGGAATTTATTGTTTTCTTGTGAACAAGTAAATTTGCAATCTGTTAATTCAGTCCGTAATTCTCAAAGAAATCGTAAATTTGCACATCAATTTTAGGTTAATAATGATTATCTATAACACACTTACAAAGAAAAAAGAAGAATTTAACACAATAGAACCGCAAAAAGTTAGAATGTATGTTTGCGGACCAACTGTTTACGATTTTTTCCACATCGGAAACGCACGTTCTTTTATTATGGCCGATATGATTCGTCGTTATTTGGAATTCCGAAATTACGAAGTGAAGTTTGTAATGAACTTAACTGATGTTGATGATAAAATTATTAGTCGAGCAAACGAAAATGGAATTTCAGCAAAAGAACATTCCGAAACTTATGTATCCGAATTTTTCAAAGATATTGATGGTTTGAAAATAAAAAGAGCAAATTCGTATCCAAAGGCTACAGAATATATTGGCGAAATGTTAGAATTAATTACAAATTTAGAAAAAAAGTCAGTCGCTTATAATGTTAATGGAAACGTGTTTTATGATGTAGCCAAATTTGAAGAATATGGCAAGCTAAGTGGAAAGAAAACCGAAGATTTAGAAATCGGAGCAAGAGTTGAAGCAAATGACGAAAAGAGAAATCCGCTTGATTTTGCTTTGTGGAAAAAAGCTAAAATTGGTGAACCCGAATGGGAAAGTCCGTGGGGAAAAGGGCGACCAGGTTGGCATATTGAATGTTCGGCAATGAGTATGAAAGAGCTTGGCGAAACAATCGATATTCACGCTGGTGGAAATGACTTAATCTTCCCACATCACGAAAATGAAATTGCACAAAGTGAAGCCTCAACAGGAAGTAAATTTGCAAATTATTGGATTCACTTCGGATTTCTGAATATTAAAGATGAAAAAATGTCGAAATCTTTAGGCAACTTCTTCACGGCTCGCGAAATTTTGAAAAAATATTCTGCCGAATCGATTCGACTTTTCTTGGCACAAACACATTATGCCTCGCCGCTAAACTTTTCAACCGAACTTCTGGAAGCAAATACAAAAGCTGCCGAAAAAATTAAAAATTTAGCGATAAAATTAGAAGAAATTCTTACAAAAAATGTATTTGGGAATTCCATACCAATCACAAAGATTGATGAGTATTTCAAACAATTTACAAATGCGGTAGATGATGATTTCAACTTTCCGAAAGGAATCGGAATTCTTTTTGATTTCGTAAAAGATGTAAATCGTGAACTGCAAACAGAAAAAATATTTGCTAAGGAATTTTACTTGACCGCAAAACAATTCCTTTCTGAAACAGCTCAAAATGTTCTTGGAATTGTAGATTTTTCGCAAATGACAAAAGATAATCTCGAAATTACACGAAATTCCAAAGAAAACGATTTGATTAAATTACTAATTGATTTACGCTTAGAAGCAAAGTTAAACAAGAATTACGCACTTTCAGATAAAATTAGAATCGAATTGACAAACCTTGGAATTAATCTACAGGACACAAAAGATGGAACAACTTTCACAATAAAATAAGATGACAAACCTATTTACATATTTGTTATTCTTCGGTTTATTGAGTTTTTTAGTGGCGTTTTTACTTTTTCAATATGTTTTTAGTATTTATGAAATTGACTACGTAATCTCAAAACAAACAAAAAATAATCTTGTGGAATATTCTATAACTGCAGTTCCATTAAATTCATTTGGTAAAAAAGCTCCATTTCGCCAAGTTTCTGTTGCTTTCTCGTTTCAGAATGATGATAATGTCAGAATTGTTTCGAATGTTAATAGTTCTATCAGTTTTAATATTTCTACAGAAAAAGAAATTGTTGTATACGCAAGATCTTCATATTCCCAAAATCCATCCATTTTACGAATAGAATAAAATATTACCCTGTTTTAGCAAAAATTTTTATCAGAATGAAAATTTATTTTCTTACTTGCTTTTGTATTTTCTAAATACAAAAAACAGCGGTTTGGGAATTCATTTCAACAAAATTTTGTTTATTTACTTTTTAAACACAAAATAAACAGAGAAAACAATCAAAATAAATGCAATAAAATGATTCAATTTTAGTTCATGATTTTTGAAAGCAATTACGTTGAAAATAGCAAAAATTGTAAGCGTAATCACTTCTTGAATTACTTTTAACTCAACAAGAGAAAAAGGTCCGCCATTTTCCTTAAACCCGATTCTATTTGCTGGCACTTGAAAAGCATATTCGAAAAGAGCAATTCCCCAACTGATAATCACAATGGAAACTAAACCCAATTTTGAAAACCAATTCCACTGCGAAAATTTAAGATGACCGTACCACGCTAAAGTCATAAAAGTGTTTGAAACAACAAGTAACCCGATTGTAAAAATTGCTTTCATAACTTTCCTTAACTAAAATATGCTCTTTCTCTGAACAAAACACCAAGTTCCGCTTTTACGAAATCGCGAGCAATTTGTGTGTCGACTTCGCTTAGACCAACTATCGACATAACAACTAATGTGTAATTCTTCGATTTTCGTGCAAAATCAAGCATTTCGGCATGCAGACTTTCATCAACACGCATTAATTTTGCATATTGTTTTGGCTCGACAGAATTCAAACTTATGGAAATCATGTCAATTGTATCTTTCAATTCGGGAGTAATATCTCGCTTGTTGATTAAATTTCCGTGACCATTTGTGTTCATTCTGGTTTTTCCGCCATTTTCTTTTACCCAAGTTGCAACTTGCTTTACAACATCCCAACGAATTGTAGGCTCGCCATAACCACAAAACACAATTTCTTTGTATTTTTTTGGGTCGCCAATTTCATTTATGTAAATTCCCGCAGGCGGTTCTTCGGATTTTCCCATTCCCAAATTGTACCCAAAAATTACTGGCTCTTCTTTACGAGTGCAGAAAATACAATCTGCATTGCATCTATTCGTAACATTTATGTAAAGAGATTTTCCAATTTGATACGTGAATTTCTTTTCTGGGGCTTTCCCGAAACCGAATAATTTCAAAGTGTTGTATGAAGTTGTCCGTGCAACATCTTTTACACGCACGTGATGAAGCTCTGCAATAACTTCAGCAACCAAACCAATATAAGATGGTTCGTTTCGTTTTCCTCTGTGTGGAGCTGGAGATAAAAATGGCGAATCTGTTTCGATTAAAATGTTTTCCAGCGGAACGGCTTTTACAATTTCTCGCAAAGTCTCTGATTTTTTGAAAGTTATATTTCCCGTAAACGAAATAAAATATCCAAGTTCGACTAATTCTTTTGCGTCTTCTTTTGAACCAGCAAAGCAATGAAATTGAGCTTTTAACCCTTTTTTTGCGTATTCGCGAGCAAAATTCATAATATCTTCATTCGAATCGCGATTGTGGATTACAACTGGTAAATTCAATTCAATAGCTAAATCGAGTTGCTTTCTGAAAGCGTCAATCTGGATTTTCTTTGGAGAAAAATCATAATAATAATCCAATCCAATTTCGCCAATTGCGACAACTTTTTCGTGTTTTGCAAGATTTCGCAATACATCAATCCATTCATCATTCCAATCTTTAGTGTCGTGCGGATGAACTCCGACTGCTGAATAAATCTGTGGATATTTTTCGGCAAGCGAAATTGATTTTTTTGCTGTTTCCAAATCTGTTGCGGGAACAAGCATAAAATCAACTTTGTTTTCTTTTGCTCTTTTCAAAACTTCATCAAAATCTTCTTCAAAATTTGGATAAAAAAGATGAGTGTGCGTATCTATAAACATATTTTCCTTTGCATTAAATTAATTGCTAA
>DYSW01000125.1 GCA_020726285.1 Melioribacter roseus | reverse complement strand
TTCGTGTCTTCTAATGAAAAATATTTTGTACAATAATTGACTACAATTGTATGATTTGGCAATTTTATTTGCCTAAGATTCCCATACGACCTCGGGCTACCCCCTGTATTTTCACCTATTAAAATTGAATTAATTTGATTTCTAAGTTTTATCGCAACCATTCTGCCTGATGAAAATGTTTTTTTCGAAATCGCAGTATATACTTCAATATTCTTTAACTCCTTCAGTGCAAATATTAATGGATTAAAAACTTCAGAGTCCCCTCCGCTATTTAATCTCAAATCGATCAATATTCTGTTAACTGAATCTTCTTTTACCGATTTAAGGATATCATTCACAAAATCGACGAATAAATAGCTTGTGTCTTCTTGACATCTATTGTACTGAATATACACCAAATCGCAAGTATTATCAACATAGAACCAATAGTTACGAGTTCTATTTTTAAGCCAATTTGATGTATTAAACACTTCGGCTGTTTCAGACACTAAATTTTCCAGACCAGCTTTAAAGTTAATCGTCACTTGATTATCTAAGTTAACAGTTAGTAATGAATCTTCTTTTACTACACCAATGTATTTCAAAAAGCTGACATTACTTATAAAATATGGAAATTGTCTGTTTAACCATTGTTTATTTTCGAATGATACAAATGGTTCTGTTCTTGAATATATTTCTTCAATTGGGATATTATTAATTCCGATAATCTTTCTTCCAATGAATTCTCTATTTGATTTATTGATACCAACAATAAACAAACCGTCATCAAAAAAATCTGCAATCAATGGCAATCTTTTTGTGCTTTGGTTAAACTGGACTAAAATAGATGTATGTGAAATATGCAGTGAAGCGAGAATTCTTTGCAACTCAAGTTCAACCTCATAATCTGTTAGAAAATCGGTTTTTTCTTTTAAAACAGATAACCTATTATGAAAATCAACCGAATCAATTATTGAATAAAAATCAATGTGATTCTTTGCTAATTCACTTTCAAAATAATCAATATCCTCATGCCAATTACTAACTTGACAAATTGAAGTAAGGCTTATTGATAGTAAAAAAACCAGAAAACTAAATTTTTGCATGTACTTTGTAATTTGTAAATGAGCCCTAACGG
>DYSW01000021.1 GCA_020726285.1 Melioribacter roseus | reverse complement strand
TTATTTTTTTTGTAGTAATGTTTCATATCCAAATGTTAAAACTTCTCGAATTAAAAGTAACTAAGCCTTAGATTTTTCCTTACTTTTAGCAAAATATTCCTTTATAAACTGACTGTAATCTTTAAGAAAAGGAGTTGCAAGCATTTTTCCACCAAAACCAATATTTCTAAAAACTACCATTTTCACTTCTGTATTGGTTACAGATTTCAACAATTCCCTATTAATTTTAACATCATATTTATTTGCCAACTGTTCGGTTTTTTCTTTCAATTTTGATTTTATTTTGGAATTAAATTGATTCTCAACTCCAATATTTTTTGTCGTTTTTTTATTGAGTTTTATAAGATGAAAATAATTGTTGGCATAAATTGGTCCTATAATGTTACCAATTTTTAATGAATTAACATTTACACCAAAATTCGACAAATCGTTTGAAGAATATTCCTTTTCTCTCCAAAAAAGACCATTTTTTTGCGATTCTTCCTTGAAGTTTTCAGAATTGCTTAACTGTTTATGAAATAGATTTATCTTTAAAATATCGTCAGATATTACTTCTTCTGTTGTTAGAATTGAGATTATTTGGTTTTCATAATTTTCATCAATTTGTACAGAATCATTGTATAAATGAATGTAATAATTTGCAGTAAAATGCTTTTTCCATTCTTCTAATTCTTTTTGCACTTCGGGATAATTTCCAATATTCGATTTTTCGGCAAATCGAGTAAAAATCTGCTGAATAATATATTCCTTTTGAATGCCGTGAAGTTCATTTTGTAGAGAAAATCTATCCAAAGTTGAAAATTTTATTCCAATATTTTGTAAATCATTTAGAAAATTGTTAAGAGAAATTGGGTTTTCTTCAAATTTGATATAATCTGATTTCAAGTCAGTTTGTAATTCTTCCCGTACTTTTTGATAAACCAAATCAGTAACAAAATTCATTTTTTGAGCATCGCCCGAATTGTATAATTGAATGTTTTTTGAAAGACTTTCGCTTAATTTATCGAATAATAAAATATCAACATTTACAACATTGTTTAATAAAATCTGCTTATAAATTTTGTTACTTTGTTCGTCTTCTTTCCGTTTCGAAAGTATTCTGGAAACCTTTTTCCTTGCTGATTCTTCAGAAATCAAATCTGGGTCGGTATTTCGTGTAATTCCAATATTTTTGATAATTAACCAACCAATTTTTGTGTAAAAAGGAGCAGAAATCTGATTTTTATCCAACGAAAAAACAACATCTTCAATTTGCTTTTCCATCTTGCCAAAAGTAACTGAAATTGTATCAACAAATAGATTTACAGAGTCAACTTGTGATTTTAGCGAATCCCATAAATTATTATTATAACTTAATTTAGAATAAATATCGTTTATTGTTGCCTCACTTGTTGAAAGAAAATATTCACTGAAAATAATTACACTACTTTGAGCAATTGCTACATCAATTTCGCTATCAGTAATTACAATTTTATTCAAAACTTCGTTTTTATAGAGATAATCACGCAAAAGCATTTTTTCAATAAATTTTACATTTGAACGGACATATTCAGTTGTATCCAAACTTAATTCCATTCCTTCTTTTGCCCAAATATCTTCAGTAATCATTGAAAATAAGAAGTCAGTTTTAACACTATCGGAATTTTTGTTGGTTGTTGCCGATGGATTTAGTTCAAATTTTCTTCTAAAATCATCAACTGAAATATTGGAATTTTCAATTTCCGCCAAATTCTGTGGCAGAACCGAAATATTGATAAACATAAATAATATAAAATATCGTAATGAAAAAATTTTGTTTGTGTAATACATAAATGTTATTCTCGTTAAAAATCAATTTGATGACAAAAATACTTATGTTAAAACTACTTTGCAAATTGTGATGCGCATCGGTTAATATTTTTTAATTTTTTAGCTTGAGTGTAGTTTTTTATCTTTACAAACAAATTTTGGAGAAATAATGATTCTTGTAACGGGCGGAGCGGGTTATATTGGTTCGCACTTTGTTAAATATTTACTCAAAAAGAATAAAGAAGTAGTAGTTTTTGATAATCTTTCACGCGGACATTCGGAAGCAGTTCCGTCACAAGTTCCATTCGAAAAAGTTGATCTTCTTAATAAAGTTGAGTTATGCAAAGCAATTTCAAAATATAAAATTGATGCAGTTGTTCACTTTGCGGCTTTTGCTTATGTTGGCGAATCTGTTGAAAATCCCGGTTTGTATTACGAAAATAATGTAATCGGAAGTTTTAATTTGATTAACGAAATCGTAAAAAGTGGAATTCGTAAATTCGTTTTTTCATCAACTTGCTCGTTATATGGAAATCCTGAAAATATTCCAATTTCAGAAGATGAATCAGTTAAACCGATAAATCCTTACGCAGAAACAAAATTGATAATCGAAAAAATGTTACGCGATTACGAAATTGCATTTAATTTGAAATATGTAGCATTAAGATATTTTAATGCGGCCGGGGCAGATTTTGACGGAATAATTGGTGAAAGTCACGAACCAGAACCACATTTGATTCCAATAATTCTTAACACGGCATTAGGTTTACGCGAAAAAGTTCTTGTCTTTGGAAATGATTATAAAACTGAAGACGGAACCGCAATTCGAGATTATATTCATATCAACGATTTAGCAAAAGCTCATCTTTTAGCAATTGATTTTCTCGAAAAAGGGAAATCAGATATTTTCAATCTCGGTACAGGAAGTGGAAATTCGGTGATGGAAATGATAAAATCGGCTGAAAAAATAACTCAAAAACTTATAAAATATGAAATTGTAGGAAGACGAGCGGGCGATCCTGCAATTTTAGTTGCCGAAAATAAAAAGGCAAAAGAAATTTTAGGTTGGCAACCCGAATATAATTTGGATGATATTCTAAGTTCAGCTTGGAAATGGCATTCAAACAAGAGGTTTTAATGGTATTTGAAAAAACATTTATTGATGAATTAATTGTAGTTAAACCGAACATTTTTCGAGATAATCGCGGTTATTTTTTTGAATCATTTAAAAAAGAGAAATACAAAGAAATTGGAATAGATGTGGAATTTATTCAAGATAATATTTCAAAATCTACTTATGGAACAGTTCGCGGCTTGCATTATCAAGTTGGTCAATTTGCACAAGATAAACTTTGCCAAGTAATTTATGGGAAAGTGCTTGATTTTGCGGTTGATATTCGATTCGGTTCACCAACTTTTGGTAAATATTTTGCAATTGAGTTAAGTGACGAAAACAATTATCAATTTTTTATACCAAAAGGATTTGCTCACGGATTTTCAGTTCTCTCAGAAACAGCTATATTTCACTATAAAGTCTCAAATTATTATAATAAAGAATCAGAAAGAACAATTATTTTTAATGACGAAACACTAAATATCGATTGGAAAATTGAAAATCCAATTGTTTCAGATAAAGATTTACAAGCAGAAAAATTAAACAATATCAATCAAGATTTTATCTACGTTAAAAAGAGAAAAAAATGAAAATATCAGTTATTGGAACCGGTTATGTCGGTTTAGTTACCGGAACTTGTTTTGCGGATATGGGAAATCAAGTGGTTTGCGTTGACAATAATCAACAAAAACTTGAAATGCTTAAAAACGAAATTGTCCCAATTTATGAACCAGGACTTGAAAAATTATTCAAAAGTAATATCGAGAAGAAAAGATTGTCATTTACTAATAATCTTAAAAAAGCAGTTTTGGAAAGTGAATTTGTCTTTTTATGTTTACCAACTCCACAGGATGAAGATGGCTCAGCAGATTTAAAATATGTACTTGGCGTTTCAGATGATATTGGAAAAATACTAAAAGAAAATGGTGATAAAGATTTCAAAATCATCATCAATAAAAGTACTGTTCCGGTTGGAACTTCTCGCAAGACGACGGAAATAATCGCAAAGCACGAAATCAAGAATTTTGAAGTAATTTCAAATCCTGAGTTTTTGCGAGAAGGTTTTGCGGTTGAAGATTTTATGCGACCAGAACGAGTTGTAGTTGGTGTTTCTTCTGAATATTCCCGCGAAAGATTGAAAGCGCTGTATGAACCTTTTGTACGTCAGGGAAATCCGATTTTATTTATGGATCCACAAAGTTCTGAAGTAACAAAATATGCCGCAAACTCATTTTTAGCAACAAAAATTACATTTATGAACGAACTTGCAAATTTTTGCGAAATTGTTGGAGCAAATGTTGATTTAGTTAGAATCGGAATGGGAACAGATTCAAGAATTGGTAAAAGATTTCTTTTTCCTGGTATAGGTTATGGAGGTTCGTGCTTTCCAAAAGATGTAAATGCACTTATCAAAACTGCCGAAGATAACAATTCGCCAATGACATTATTAAAGCAAGTTGATTTGGTGAATAAAAATCAGAAATCAGTTTTGGTTGAAAAAATTATTTCTCATTACGGCAATAATCTTGTCGGCAAGCAATTTGCAGTTTGGGGATTGGCTTTCAAACCAAATACAGATGATATGCGTGAAGCGCCATCAATTACCATTCTAAATAAATTATTGGAAGCTGGAGCAAAAATTTTAGCTTACGATCCGGCTTCGATGGAAACTTCCAAACACTATTTTGGCGATAGAATTATTTACACAGAAGAACAATATGATGTGTTTGAAAATAGTGATGCACTTTTAGTTTTAACGGAATGGAACGAATTTCGGAATCCAGATTTTAATTTAATTTTCGAAAAATTGAAAGACAAAGTAATTTTTGATGGAAGAAATGTTTATTCTCCAGAAGAAATGAAAGAACACGGTTTTGCGTATTATAGTATCGGAAGAAAAGCAATTAACTAATATTTTACGGATGAAGTAAAATTCATCCGTACATAAAATTTAAAAAAAATGAAATCAGAACAAAAAAGAATACTAATTTTCGGCTCAAATGGAATGCTTGGTCAGCGGTTGGTTGAGTTTTATTCCACATTTAAAAATGTAGAAATCCTTTCGTCGTCAGTAGAAGAAATGTCCTTTTTTACTGAAATAAATTACAAGCAAATTGAATTACGAGAAAAGTCGCAAATAATTCAGATTATTAACGAATTTCAGCCGCAAGTTGTAATTAATGTTGCTGCGTTTACTAATGTAGATTTAAGTGAAACGCAGCGGGAATTGGCTTATCAAATAAATACTGAAGCGGTAAAAATTATTGCAATTTTTTGCAAAAAGATTGATGCTCATTTTATTCACATTTCTACAGATTATGTTTTTGATGGCGAAAATGGACCATATTCTGAAACAGATTTAACAAATCCGATTGGATATTATGGCGAAACTAAGTTGGAATCGGAACGTGAAATTCAAAAATCTGAAGTGAAATCTACAATTATTCGCACAAATGTTCTTTATGGAACAGCAAAATTTGGTCGCCCGGATTTTGTGAAATGGGTTGTTCAATCATTAAAAAGTGGAAAGGAAATTAATATTGTTGCCGACCAAATCGGGAATCCAACTTTTTTAGATGATTTAGTGCAAGCTATTTATCTTGCTGAAAACAAACAAGTTAATGGACTTTTTAATATTGGCGGAAAGGAATTTTTATCACGATATGATTTTACACTAAAAATTGCTGATTTTTTTAATCTATCGAAAGAGAAAATCAACAAAATTACTACTGAATCGCTAAATCAAATAGCAAAACGTCCATTAAAATCTGGTTTAAAAATAGAAAAAGCAATCACGGAATTAGGTTACAAACCACATTCAATTGCAGAATCGTTACAAAAAATGAAAGATGAATTGGGCTTTTAATTGTTACTAATTGATAATTATCAGTATTATATTTTTGATTTGGATGGCACAATTTACATTGAAGATAAATTGATTGAGGGTGCTTTAGAAACATATAATTTGCTTACTGAAAAGGGAAAAAATGTTGTTTTTGCAACAAATAAAACAACTGAAACTGCAAGCGATTATTGTAATTTTCTCCAAAAAAATGGATTTGATGTTCAAACAACTCAAATAATTACGGCAGGAGATGTTATTAAAAAATATCTTATTAAGAATTTTTACACAAAAAATATCTTTTTAATAGGCGAAGAAAATTTCAAACAAGATTTGATTTCGGAAGGGTTTACTTTTGCAAATAAGATTGAAGAAATTAGTACCGTAATTGTTACTTTAGATAGAACTTTTGATTTTCAAAAACTTGAAATTGCTAAAGAAGCAATTGAAAATGGAGCTAATTTTTTTGCTGCAAACATTGATAATACTTATCCTACAAAAACAGGTGAAATTATTGATGCTGGTTCAACAATTGCGGCGCTTGAAAAATCAACTGGCAAAAATTTGGAAAATCATTTTGGAAAACCAAGTGCTTTTATGGTTGAAGAAATTAAAAACCGTACAAATTTTATAAACGATAAAACCGTTGTAATTGGAGATAGACCAGAAACTGATATCCAAATGGGCAAAAATTTTGGATTAACAACAATTCTTGTTAATACTGGAGTTAAAAAAAGGTACTTGGTTAATGGAGAAAATCCAAAATATAGAATTAATTCTGTAAAAGAGTTAACTAATTTGAAATTAACAATTTAATAACACTTGCTAATCTTGATAAGACAAACCATTTTCAGTATCTTTTCAAGTTAATTTTATAATTTATAAAGGAGAAATAATGAAAAAACTGTTTTCATTAATAATTGTTGTAGGAATGATTTTCAGTTTCATGGGAAGTTCTTGCTCAAGTAAAGAAATTACAACAGCAAAAATGTATATTCAACAAAAGAAACTAGATAAAGCTCAAGAAGCTTTAAGTGAGGAAATCGCAAAAAATCCGAATAGTGATGAAGGGCATAAACTTTTAGGTGATATTTATGGCGAAAAAGGTGAATTTACTAAAATGGTTGATAGTTATAATAAATCACTCGGAATTTCACCAAAATTCGAAAAAGAAATTGTATTAGCTAAACAAAGAAGATGGGCAGATAATTTTAACAATGGTGCCGCATTTTATAATAGAGGAACTAAAATTAACAATAAAGATTCTGCACAAGTATTCTTTAATAAATCTGTGGCGGCATTTGATGAAGCAATAATTTGTCAACCAGATTCAGCAAAAAGTTACGAGTATAAAGCATACACATATTTTAATATGGGAGAAATTGAAAATGCTGTTGACCCGTTAGTAAAAGTTACACAACTTGAGCCAACACCAGAAATTTACGCAAGATTAGGTGAATTGGTTCTTCAAATTGGTAGCGATTATATGGGGAAATTTTACAGTGGACACGATAAACAAGATAGTATAAAATCGATGGATTTGAACAAAAAAGCTGTAAAATATCTTGAAGAAGGGAAAATGAAATTCCCAGCAGATGGACAAATTTTAGCTGATTTGGCTACTGCTTACGTTCGTTCTGATATGATAGAAACTGCAATGTTTGCCTTTAAAGAAGGTGTTGAAAAAGAACCAATGAATAAAAATTATCGTTATAATTATGGTGTTTTGTTACTTGGTTCAAAAGATTATAATAATGCTTCTGAACAATTCAAAAAAGCATTGGAAATTGACCCATCTTATGAAAATGCAATTTACAATCTTGGAGTTACATATATTAAGTGGGGCGCAGAAATGCGTGATGAATCAATTGAACTTGGTAAAGAAGAAGAAACATTTTATTTAGAAAAATACAAATTAGCACTTCCTTATCTTGAAACATATCTTAAAAGTAATCCAGATAACCCACAAATATGGGATTTGCTTGGAAAAGTTTATGCTAATTTAAGTATGAAAAAAGAATCAGAAGAAGCTTTTAAAAAAGCTGATCAAAATAAATAATTACACTTTTTGATACTGTCTTAAATTATCTGTAAAGAAGTTTAAGACAGTTTTTTATTGGAAGAAAAATGGATAAGAAAGAACAAAAAATTAATATCGAGATTGGCGAAAAAGAAGCCGAAGGAATTTATTCCAATCTTGCAATCTTAACACATTCCCCAGCAGAATTTATTATTGATTTCACAAGAATAGTCCCAGGCGTTCCAAAGGCAAAGGTTTTATCAAGAATAATTACAACTCCACAACACGCTAAAATGCTTATGAAAGCACTTCAAGACAATATCAAGCGATACGAAGAAAAATTTGGCGAAATAAAACTTGAAAATGTGCCAAATCAACAATTTGGTTTTGTCGCCAATCCAAATTTAAATGACGAAATAATAAATTAATTTTTGTGAAAATCATTATAAAAATAGCTTTTGTAATATTATTTTTTGCTTTGCAAAGTTACGCTCAGATTTTATCATTACGCCATTTGAGCACGGATGATGGTTTGCCGCAAAATTCAATTAATACAATTGTTCAAGATAAAAATGATTTCATTTGGTTTGGAACAGAAGAAGGCGTTGCTAAATATGATGGCACTGATTTTACAATTTATAGACAAAATAATGGGCTACCGCATAGGCATATTAGAATAATATTTGAAGATTCTAAAGGAGATATTTGGGTAGGAACAAATAAGGGAGTTGCTCTTTTTTCAAAAGCTAAAGACAAATTTGAAAATCAGAACAAAAAAGTAGATTTTCTTAATAATACTTACGTTTACTCAGTTGCTGAATCACAAGATTCGACAATTTATTTTGCCTCGACAAATGGATTGGTTAGTTATAAAAGCGGAAAATTTTCTCATTTTACAAAAAAACAAATTCCTTTTTTGCCCGATTCGTTAAGTACATTATTTGTGGATAACGAAAACACACTTTGGGTTGGTACAACTTCTAATGGTTTGTGGAAAGCAGAAAATTGTAGAATCAGAGATTTAGAAAAAGAAAATACGATTCGTGATAAAAAAATAAACGCACTTATTCAAGATTCCAAAAGTAGAATTTGGATTGCTACTGAAAACAACTTGTACAGATTAAATAAATCGGGTAAAAATTCACTTGTAAAGAAAATTCTTTCAGATATGACAGATAATGTTGAATTCTCTTTTTTGCTCGAAGATTTTAATCACAAAATATGGCTAGGGTCTAAAGAAAATGGATTATATGTTTATGACGGCGATTTTACACATTACAAAACTGAAAATGGTTTAAAAACCTCAAAATTAATAAGTGGAATCCAGGATAAACGAGGTGATATTTGGCTCGGTTATAGAGACGGTGGAGTTGATAGATTACCAATCGAAAATTTCGAGATTTACGATAATTCTGTTGGTCTAGCCAATAATGTCGTTTTTGGAATAGCTCGCGATGTTACGGGAAGAATGTGGTTCGGACATTTGTCTGAAGGTGTTTCTGCGATTTTTCAAAACCAAAGTGCAATTATCTCAGAAAATCAAAAACTTCCCGGGAATGGAGCCGCGGCTTTTCTTCAATTTGATAGAGAAAAGTTTTACATCGGAGCAAAAAAAGGTTTAGCTTTAGTAAAAGATGGAAAAATAGTTTCAGTTTCTTCAATTTTGGGAATTGATCAGTCGGCAATGATTCTAAAACTATTTAAATTAAATGAAGATACAATTTGGGTTGGAACTTCAAATGGACTGAGAATATTTTCTGTAAAATCGAATAGATTTTTTAATCCAGATAAGAAATTCGAGAAAATGAATTCTGCTTGGGTTTCAGCTTTTTTGAAAGCAAAAGATGGAACGTATTGGTTTGCAACTGACCCGAAAGGAGTATTTCATCTTGTAAATGACACGCTCAAAAATTTCACTGTGGTTGAAGGCTTAAATTCAAACACGGTAAATGATATTTCACAAGATAAATTTGGGAATTTGTGGTTTAGTACAGATAATGGTTTAACTAAATATGATGGGAAAAAATTTTCAAGTGTTACAACAGAAAATGGATTGCCCTCTAATCAATGCTATTTTGCAATGGTTGACGGCGACTTTCTGTATGTTGGAACTCCAGGTGGTTTGGCAAGAGTTAATTACATTTTGCGGCCAAATCAAAAGAACTATGAAATAAAAATTTATTCCAAGCGAGATGGTTTAGCAAATACAGAATGTAATTTATTTGGATATTACAAGGACGCAAAAGGCAACTTGTATTTTGGTTCACAAGGAGGAGTAACCAAATTTAATCCCAACTCACAACCAAGACTTTTTCCATCATCAACTTATATAAGAAATTTGAGAATTATATCTGATGAAACAGAATTTGATACCGTTTCATCTTCAACACTAAATTTGGATTATAACTATAATAATATCACTATAGATTACAGAGGTGTCGTTTTTGCTGATGCTGGAAGAATTCTTTATATGTATAAATTAGAAGGAATTGATAAAACTTGGACAGAAACCAAAGATCATTCCGTTTCTTTCCGTGCTTTGCCAGCAGGAAGTTATACATTTATGGTTAAATGCAGAAATCAAGATGGAATTTGGAGTGATGAATACGCACAAGCTTCATTCATTATTTATCCACCATTTTGGGATACTTGGTGGTTTAGGACAGTGTTTGTATTTGTAATTCTTGGTTCTGTTTACGGATTTTTTATCTTCAAAACAAGCCAAGTAAAAAAGAGAAATCTTGAACTTTCAAGATTGGTGCGTGAACGAACAAAAGAATTGCAGATTGAAAAAGATAAAACTGACGAATTAATACATAATATTTTGCCATCAGTCGCCGTAACCGAGCTAAAGACAAATGGATTTGTAAAACCAAGATTATTTGAGAGCGTTACAATTTTATTCACAGATTTTAAAGGATTTACGGCACAGGCGGCAATACTTCATCCAAATGATTTGGTTGATGAGTTGAATAAAATATTTTTAGCCTTCGATAACATTGTTGAAGAATATGGACTTGAAAAATTAAAAACTATTGGCGATGCTTATATGGCTGCATCTGGGTTACCTAAAATTTCAGAAGATCATGCGGAAAAAGTTGTTGGTGCGGCAATTAGAATGCAAGAATATATCAAAGAAAATGAATCGAAATTCAAAATTAAATGGGAAATGCGAGCTGGTGTTCATACTGGAACGGTTGTTGCTGGAGTTGTAGGTAGTAAAAAATTTACTTACGATATCTGGGGCGATACCGTTAATATTGCAAGTAGAATGGAAAGTTCTGGAGTTTCTAATGAAGTTAATATTTCTGCAACTACTTACAAAATTGTAAAAAACCTTTTTGATTGCGAATACCGTGGAATGGTGGATGCAAAAGGAAAAGGTAAGATGGAAATGTATCTAGCAAAAAGAAAACTAATATTGTGATTTAAAATACACTTTAACATATATCATTTGACTTTCGTTAGTTAACATGTATTTTTACCATCAAATAAATAGAATACTAGAAGGAGTATAAAAATGAAAAAGATGTCTTTACTATTAGCAATGTTGTTCTTTGCTACTTTTACTTTTGCACAAGAACACACAATTACTTACCAAGTTATTGTTCATAATCCGTTTGATGGGTCAACTGCAACAATAGTTGGAGGAAGTTTCCAAACGGGAAGTAGTTTTACTCTTCCCGAATTTACATTACCAGGCGCAATATCTGGTTATCAACAATTGTATGACGCAATTGAAGGGACAGAATTCGCAATTGAATCTGGTGCATTAAGTGAAAATATTACAATTGGTATAAATATTTTCCAATTCGATCCAAACAATTCGGGATTTTATTTTAACGATGATTTATTCATGTTTTTAGGAATAACAGTTATTGGTGAATCTTCCGGAATGCATGGACTAGATGAATTCTATTATTTCAACGAAGGAAAACATGCAACTTTAACAATTCCGATAAGTGGTGCATTTAATACTCTGTTGCAAATTTTAAATTTGGGACTAAATGATATCGGTTTTGGATATTATATTGGTTCACTTTTCTACAGCAGCGGACTTTCTTTTCAAGTTACTTCAACCGATGTGATTTTACAATTGTCACATTTTTCTAAATTTGGTGGAGGAAGAGGTTCTTTGGTTGGTTTGAATGAAGGAAATGAGAAGCCATTGCAATTCTCCCTTTCGCAGAACTATCCAAATCCATTTAACCCAACAACAAGAATAAATTTCACAATTCCAGAGGCAGGTTTTGTTACACTTAAAATATATGATGCAATCGGATCTGAAGTTAAAACTTTGGTTAGCAAGAATTTATCAGTTGGTTTTCATGAAGTTCAATTTGATGCTAAAAAAATAACATCTGGAATTTACTTTTACGAATTGAGAACTAAGAATCAAACAATTACTAAAAAGATGATTTTAATGAAGTAAGTTTAATCTTATAAATTTCTTAAAAACCCAGCAAATTTTGTTGGGTTTTTTGTTTATGCGATTCTTTAATTATTAATGATTTGACATTCACGAAAAAATGGATATTGGGACTAAAAATGCACTTTTTTCAGTCTCTATAAATTAGTTTAAATAGTTGGAATTCTCCTTATTTTTCAGTATTTTTTCACGTCTTAATATGGAGAAATAATGGAATTCAAAGTAAATAGCAAAGAGCTAGAAAAACTTCTTACACGCGTTTTTCCAGCAATAAACTCAAGAGTTACTCAACAGATTTATGAAAATTTTCTTTTTGATTTACAAGATGGTGTTTTAACAGTTCTTGCTTCAGATGGCGACCATTGGCTTAAAGCGTCAACAAGAGTTGTTTCAGATACAAATTATAAGGGCGTTATTTCGGCAAAACTGTTACTTGAAGCAATTAAATCTCTTGAAGATACAACCCTTATTATCAAAACGGACGACAAGAAGAAATTTACAATTAATTGGGAAACTGGCGAATTTCATTTAAGTTCCCATAATGCAACTGGTTATCCTGAAGTTCCAGAATTTGAAATTAATAACCCGGAAAATGTTAACTTTTTTACGATTGCTGGAAACTATTTGAAAGAGTCTATCGATAAAACTGCTTTTTCAATTAGTAAAGAAGAATATCGCCCATCAATGACTGGAACTTTATTTGAATTTTCTGAAGACGGAATGCGTTTTGTAAGTACAGATGCACACAGATTAGTGGAATTACTTCATAAAAACACAAAAATAGAAAATGATACACAAATTGTAGTTGCAGGTAATACAACTTCAATTCTATCAAAAATATTGGATGAACGCGAAGTTAAAGTTTACTTCAATTCAACTTACATTGCTTTTGTTTTAAATGATATTAGTTTAGTAGCTCGCTTAATTATGGAAAAATTCCCAGACTATAAGAATATTATTCCAAAAGAGAATGAATTTTCATTAAGTGTAAATCCTAAATCACTTTTACAGATCACAAAAAGAATGCTGTTGGTTTCACCTGCAAAAATGAAAAAGATTAAATGGAATATTACAAACGAAAAATTGGATATTTCTGTTGAAGATATCGATACAGGTTCTTCCGCAAAAGAAAATCTTTTAATATCCTATAAAGGCGATTCAATGGAGATTGGGTTTAACGGTAGTTTTTTGAGTGACATTATAAGTCATTTAACCGAATTTGAGGAAGTTGTTTTCAAATTAATGTCGAATACAAAACCAGTAATCGTTTCTCCCACAACTCAAAAAGAAAATTTTGAAATTAGAATGTTGATAATGCCTGTTAGATTGAACGGATAGAATGCACCTTAACTATTTGGAATTAACTAACTTCAAATCTCATAGAGAAAGTAAGTTTCATTTTTCAGAAGGATTGAACTACTTTGTTGGTGGAAATGGACAAGGTAAAACAACAATTCTTGAAGCAATTTATTTACTTTGCACAACTAAAACTTTAGGGCTAGCAAACGAAGAAGAATCTATCACTTTTCAAGAAAATTATTTCAACATTCGTGGAAATATTAAAGAATTAACCGAAAATCAAATCTTTATCAATTTTAATACTGAAGAAAATAAGAAAAAAGTTAACCTTGATGGAAAATTAGTTCATCGAGCATCAGAGTTTGTTGGAAAATTTCCAGTTGTTCTTCTCTCTCTTTCTGATCACGAAATAACACTCGGCGGTCCTGGTGAAAGACGAAAATTTGTCGATTCCATCATTTCGCAATCAAATTCTGCTTATTTGAAGTTGCTTTTAGAATACAATAAAATTCTAAAACAAAGAACATCTTTGCTTTTAGCGTTAAAGGAAGCAAAAAGGGAAGAATTTTTTCTTCAACTTCAAGTTTGGAACGAATCTTTATTAAAAATTGGTTCACAATTAATAATTCATAGATTTGAATTTATTAGAGAATTTATTCCCTACGTACAGAAAGCATTTTCTTTTGTGATGGAAGAAAAGGAAATTCCAACGATTACTTATGAAACAATTCTACCAAATATTGATGAAAATGAAGTTAATCTTGTGTTTGAAAAAGAACTTGCAAATAACGAATTAGCTGAAATAGCACGAACAAAAAACTTGGTTGGACCGCATCGCGATGAGTTTCATTTCTTTTTGAATGGAAAGTTGTTAAAAAAATATGGTTCGCAAGGTCAGCATAAAACTTTTCAGATTGCTTTACGATTTGCCGAATTTTATTACATAATGGAAAGAACGGGAAAAACTCCAATATTTTTGATGGATGATATTTTTGGTGAATTGGATTCAAGCCGTTCTGGAAAAATTAAAAATTTTCTGGGTCAAATTGGTCAAGCATTTATTACTATGACAGATTTTACAAAATATGAACAACTTCATACAAATAAAAAGGATTCACTTTTTATGGTTGAACAAGGGAAAGTTCAAATTGCGTAAAGAAAAAATCATCAACATTAACGAAGCCTTAAAAGATGAAGCATTTTTACAAATTTTACAAATTTCCGACGAAAATGATGTGATTGTAGAATTTGGGAATATTTTCCCAACTTTAACACAAGTTGCACAACCAAAATATGTTCGAGATTCAGTTTTAACAATTAGTGTAGAAAATTCAGTTTGGAGAAACGAACTAAATTTGCAACGAAAAATTATGATAGAAAAAATCAATAAATATTTCAATAAAAAGATAATTAAAAGCATACGATTTAAATAGCTGAGGATTCTATGGCGAGTGAAATAGTACAACAAAGTTATACCGCAAAAAATATTAACGTTTTAAAAGGTTTAGAAGCAGTAAGAAAAAGACCCGCAATGTACATTGGCGATGTTGGAGTTCGTGGTTTACATCACCTTATAAATGAAGTTGTGGATAATAGTATTGATGAGGCTTTAGCTGGGTTTAACGATATTATAGATATTAAAATTAATAAAGACGGAAGCGTTACAGTTGAAGATAAAGGACGCGGAATTCCAGTAGATATTCATCCAGTTGAAAAAGTAAGTGCATTGCAAGTTGTTATGACGGTTTTACACGCTGGGGGAAAATTCGACAAAGATACTTACAAAGTTTCTGGTGGTTTACACGGAGTTGGTGTTTCAGTTGTAAATGCCCTTTCAGAATGGCTGCAAGTTGAAGTCCGCAAAAACGAAAAAGTATATTTTCAAGAATACAGACGCGGAGTTCCAGTTGAAAAAGTTAAAGAAATAGGTTCTGTAAAAGCTGGAGTTAGTGGTACAAAAATTACCTTTATGCCCGATTCTGAAATATTTATAACAACTAAATTTATTTTTGAGACAGTTGCAGAAAGAATGCGGGAATTAGCATATTTGAATAAAACAGTCAAAATTATCGTTAAAGATGAAATTGAAAATGAATTTGAAGAATTTCATTTTAAAGGTGGAATTATTGAATTTGTAAAATATCTTAACGAAAGTCGCGAAACAATTCATAACCCAATTTATATTGAAGGAGAAAAAGACAACACACCAGTCGAAATAGCATTTCAATATTCAACTGCGTATTCAGAGAATGTTTCGAGTTACGTAAATAACATAAATACACACGAAGGCGGAACGCATCTCACGGGCTTTAGAACTGCCTTAACTCGTACATTAAATAATTATGCTGTAAAAAATAAATTAGTAAAAGATCCCAAAAAATTAGCATTAACAGGCGATGATTTTAAGGAAGGCTTAACCGCAATTATTTCAGTAAAAGTTGCTGAACCGCAATTTGAAGGACAAACTAAAACCAAATTAGGCAACAGCGATGTAAAATCGATAGTTGAATCAATAGTTGGCGAAAAGTTATCTGAATTCCTTGAAGAAAACCCAGCTCACGGCAAAAAAATTCTTGATAAATGCTTACGAGCAGCAGAAGCGCGTGAAGCTGCCCGAAAAGCAAGAGAATTAGTTCGCCGTAAAAATGCATTAGACACACTCCATCTTCCTGGAAAATTAGCCGATTGCTCAATAACAGACCCTGAACATTCAGAAATATATATTGTAGAAGGTGATTCTGCGGGTGGTTCTGCAAAACAAGGAAGAGATAGAAGATTTCAAGCAATTCTACCACTTCGCGGAAAAATTATTAATGTTGAAAAAGCAAAACTGACTAAAATTTTAGAAAGCGAAGAAATAAAAGCTTTAATTTCTGCAATTGGTGCTGGAATTGGACTTGAATTTGACGCCGAGAAAACTCGTTATGGAAAAATTATAATAATGACTGATGCCGATGTTGACGGAAGTCATATCCGAACTTTGATTCTTACTTTTTTCTATAGATATATGAAAGATTTAATTACAAGTGGAAAAGTTTTTATCGCTCAACCGCCATTGTATAAAGTAAAAAAAGGTAAACTTGAGCAATACGCTTATGATGAAATAGAAAGAGAAAATATCTTAAAAGAAATCAGAAAAGATAAATCTGTTGATTATAATGACGATGGAACCATAAAAGGCATTGTAATTCAACGATATAAAGGCTTGGGAGAAATGAATCCCGAACAACTTTGGGAAACAACAATGAATCCCGAAACAAGAACCGTTTTACAAGTAAATCTTGAAAGTGCTGCAACGGCAGATAAAATATTTGAGACTTTAATGGGTGATGATGTTGAACCACGTCGAAATTTTATAGAAAAACACGCAAAATATGCGAACATAGATGTTTAATTTTTAGATGAGATGAAAAAATGAGTATGATTTTTGACAAAATAAAATTAAGAAGTTTAGAAGATGAAATGAAATCATCGTATATCGATTATGCGATGTCAGTTATTGTTTCCCGCGCTTTACCAGATGTTCGCGATGGATTAAAACCAGTTCACAGACGAGTATTATACGGAATGCACGAACTTGGACTTTCATACAATAAAACGTACAAAAAATCCGCAAGAATTGTGGGTGAAGTGCTCGGAAAGTATCATCCACACGGCGACACTGCAGTTTACGATTCGATGGTAAGAATGGTACAAAGCTTTTCGCTTCGTTATCCTTTAGTGAACGGACAAGGAAACTTCGGTTCTGTCGATGGAGATTCACCAGCGGCAATGCGTTATACAGAAGCAAAATTACACAGAATAAGTGATGAAATGCTTCGAGATTTAGAAAAAAATACGGTTAATTTTACATCCAATTTTGATGATTCCCTTCAAGAACCAACTGTACTTCCTTCATATTTGCCAAATCTTTTAGTAAATGGTGCAAGCGGAATAGCAGTTGGAATGGCTACAAATATTCCACCGCAAAATTTAACAGAAATTGTAAATGGAATTATAGCACTAATTGAAAATCCGAATTTGGACAATACAGATTTAATTAAATATGTAAAAGCACCGGATTTTCCTACTGGTGGAATTATTTACGGTTACGAAGGTGTTCGGAATGCTTACACAACCGGGCGAGGAAAAATTATCGTTCGAGCAAAAGCAAATGTAGAAACACATAAAAATGATCGCGAAAGTATAATAGTAACTGAACTTCCTTATCAGGTAAATAAAGCTAATCTAATTGAAAAAATTGCTGATTTAATTCGTGCTGGAGTAATTACAGATATTTCCAACATACGTGATGAATCAGATAGAGATGGTATGCGAATTGTAATTGAAACAAAACGAGGTTCGCAACCTGATGTTATTCTAAATCAGCTTTTCAAACAAACGCAGATGCAAATTACTTTTGGTGTAATTATGTTAGCGCTTGTTAACGGAATTCCAAAAGTTCTTACACTAAAAGAAATGATGAAGCATTTTATCAACCACAGAATGGAAGTTCTAATAAGAAGAACAAAATACGAGCTTGAAGCAGCCGAAAAACGAGCTCACATTTTGGAGGGTTACATAATTGCGCTTGATAATATCGATGAAGTTATCGAAACAATCAAAAAATCCAAAGATGTTGAAACAGCAAGAATTAATTTGATGAGTCGATTTGGTTTATCTGAAGTACAGGCAAAGGCAATTCTTGAAATGCGACTTCAAAGATTAACTGGTTTAGAACGCCAAAAAATTGAAGATGAGTACAAAGAAACAATCCAACTTATCGAAAGGTTACGTGGAATTTTGGATAATGAAGAAAAAAGAAATTATATTATTTCAGAAGAATTGATTGCTCTCCGCGACAAATACGGTGACGAAAGAAGAACGGAAATAATTTTCGATTACAAAGATTTTTCTTTAGAAGATACAATTGCTGAGGAAGATGTTGTGGTAACAATTTCGCACCGCGGATTTATTAAACGATTCCCAGTTAGTGGATATCGCAGACAAAATCGCGGTGGAAAGGGTGTTACCGGAGCTGGAACTAAAGATGAAGATTTTATTGAGCATATGTTTGTTTCATCAACACATCATTACATAATGTTTTTTACCGATCGTGGCAAAGTTTATTGGCTAAAAGTTTACGAAATTCCAGAAGGTGGAAGAGCAACGAGAGGCAGAGCTTTGCAAAACCTTGTGGAAAAAGATAAAGACGAAAATATCACAGCTTTTGTAACCGTTAAAGAATTTTCTGAAGATAAATTTATAATTATGGCAACTGAACAAGGTACAATCAAGAAAACTGTACTTTCCGCATATTCCAACGTAAGAAAAGGCGGAATAAACGCAATCAATTTGGTTGATGAAGATAGACTGATTGAAGTAAAAATATCAGAAGGTAACAACGACATAATTATTGGGACAAAAACTGGAATGGCAATTCGATTTAACGAAAGTGGCGTTCGTCCAATGGGAAGAACTGCAACTGGAGTCCGCGGAATTAACTTGAGAAAAGGAGATGCAGCAATCGGAATGATTGTGGTAAAACGCGAAGGAACTTTGCTTGTTGTTACTGAAAATGGATTTGGAAAGCGAAGCAACATCTCAGATTATAGAATCACAAAACGTGGTGGAAAAGGAATAATTACTGTTAAAACCGGCGAAAAGAACGGAAGTTTAATAGCAATGCTCGAAGTAAATGATACGGACGAACTTGTTATTATTTCGACTGGAGGAATGGTAATTAGGCAATCTATAAAAGATCTTCGAGTAATGGGAAGAAATACTTCTGGCGTTAGAGTAATTCGTTTGAAAGACGGCGATGCAATTGCTGATATTGCTCGTGTTCTGCCAGAATCTGAACCACAAAACTTTGATGATGAAGAAATTATTGATACAACAGATGAAGAAAGTCCAACTTTAATCTAATATAGGTAAATAAAATGTCACATAACAAAAATCTTTCATTCGAATCTAAATGCGTGCACGCGGGAATTGGTGAATATGAATATGGTCCAGTTGTTCCACCAATCTACCAAACTTCAACTTTCAAATTTGAAAGTGTTGAACAAGGCGGAAAACTCTTCAAAGGTGAAGAAAGCGGTTATATTTACACACGAATTGGTAATCCAACAATTGAAGCAATGGAAAATGCCGTCGCCGAACTTGAAGGTGGTTACAAATCATTAGGCTGTGCCAGCGGAATGGCTGCAATTCACACAACATTTGTAACTCTTCTAAAAAATGGAGACCACGCAATTGTTTCAAAATCAGTTTATGGACCAACTGCAACTCTTGCAAAAGAAGTTTTAAGCAGATTCGGAATTGAAGTTTCATTTGCAGAAACTTCAGATTTGGAAGAAGTTAGAAGTTTAATGAAATCCAATACGAAAGTTGTTTATGTTGAAACACCTGGAAATCCAACCTTATCAACAACAGACTTAAAAGCCGTTTCCGAACTTGCTCATCAAAACGGAGCAAAATTAGTTGTAGATAACACATTTATGTCGCCCGCACTTCAACGTCCATTTGAATTTGGAGCAGATGTTGTTGTTCACAGTATGACAAAATTCCTAAACGGGCATGCAGATGTTGTTGCTGGAATTATTGTTACAAAAGATGAACAAAGCTACAAAGAACATCGCAAAATGTTAAGTCAAATTGGTGGAACAATTGATCCATTTAATTCATTTTTAGTTCATCGCGGTTTGAAAACTCTTTCAATTAGAATGAAAAAACATACAGAAAATGCAATGAAAATTGCAGAATATCTCGAAAATCATCCAAAAGTGAAATGGGTTCGATATCCAGGTTTGAAATCATTCCCATTTTTTGAATTAGCTCAAAAACAACACGATGCAGCAGGAGGAATGATTTCGTTTGAATTAAAAGGTGGTTTACTTGCTGGCGAAAAAATGATGAATTCCGTAAAACTTGCTCAGCTTGCCGTAAGTCTTGGTGGAGTTGAAACACTAATTCAACATCCCGCATCAATGACACACGCATCAATGGGAAAAGAAGCTCGCGAATCCGCAGGAATTACTGATGGATTAGTTCGTCTTTCTGTTGGAATCGAAAATGTTGATGAAATAATTGCTGATATAGAGCAATCATTGAGTTGATAACATTTACTTGGGAAATTAGTTCATTTATATAATAAAAAAACCCAGCGAGAGCTGGTTTTTTTAAAGAACTAATTCACTAATGGAATGGGTTTAAAAGCGAGGTCGGTTGGTTATTTATCTTTTTTTTCATAAGATAATTATTCTATTTCAAGTAATGTGATTTATGAGAATGTAATCTATTATTTGCTTTTTTTGCAGCAGATTGCATTTCATAATTATCAATTTTAAAATAAGAAGTAGTTTCAGATAGATTTTCTGTCAATTTGTTCAAATCTTCCGCAGCTCGAGCAATTTGCTGAACACCTTGTGCCGATTCTTGGGCAACATTATTAATTCCTTCGATATTTTTGCTTATTTCTTCAACTGTTGTCGATTGTTGTTCACTTGCCATAGCTACTAGTGAAACTTCTTGACTAACACTATCAAAACTTTTTAGAATATGTTGCAGAAGTTCTGACAATCTATTTGTCATTTCCATTCCCTGATGAACAGCATTACTTGTTGCAAGAGTTGCTTCATCAGCTTCTTTAGCTTCAGATTGAATTGCTTTTATAGTATTACCAATTTCTTTTGTAGCTTTCGAAGTTCTTTCAGCTAATTTCCTAACTTCATCGGCAACAACGGCAAAACCTCTACCTTGTTCGCCGGCTCGTGCTGCTTCTATTGCTGCATTTAATGCCAACAAATTTGCTTGATCAGCAATTTCATCAATCACACTTGTAATTTCACCAATTGATGCAGTTTTTTGTGTTAATGAATTTACGATTTTGGTTGTAATGTCTGTAGCTGAATTGATTTTTATCATTCCTTCTTGCGTTTCTTTTAGTTTTTCGAAACCTTCGATTCCTTCTTTTTTTGCCTCTACAGATGATTTAGCAGCATTACTTGCATTTATGCTTGTTTCAACAATTGTTTTAGCCATTTCTTCAATTGCTGAAGCAACTTCGGCTGTTTGCGAACTTTGTTCTTGTGCTCCAGCTGCCATTTGTTCGGAACTAGATGAAATTTGTGTACTTGCACTTGCGGTAGCTGAAACTGCTTCAACTAATTGGGTGATAAGTTCTCGGATTCTTGCAACTGTTTCATTAAAACCATTATACAATTTTGCAACATCATCATCTTTTCTTTCAGATTTTAACTCAACTGATAGATCTCCGTGCGAGAATTTTTCCATTCCTTCTAAAATATTTTTAACATTAGAAGCAAGATATTCCTCCTTATTTACCATTTCGCTTATGTCAACAACATATTCTTCTCCACCAACAACTACTCCATTTTTATCATAAAGTGGAACTCCTGTGTAAAGAATGTTAATACTATTTCCTTGTGGTTTTGCAATTGTTGTTTCAGTTACAAATTTATTATTTTTCATTGCTTGTAACACTGCACATTTATCCGTGTTGCAATGGTCTGTTCTAAAATGATTGTAACATTTTTGTCCAACTAAATTAGCTTGTGAAACACCAACAAAATTAGCTCCAGATTTATTCATGTATACGATATTAAATTCCTTATCAATTCGCATTAAAGGTGTTGGAATGCTGTCTAACATTTGTAGTTTATCAGATATTCTGTCTGTTAATATTTGAAGTGTTTCATTTAGTGTGTTAATTTCTTAAAATTGAGAGTTTGGAATTACTTCCGAAGAGTTCCCTGCTGCTAAACTTTTAGTAAATTCTATAGTATCGTTTAATGGAGAAAATACTTTTTTGGATATTATATATAAAAATCCACCAATAAAAATTGTAGCAAGTATTGATGTGGTAAGAATAAAAGTAAGTAAATCAGTATTTGCTTCTTCAATTATAGCTGTTCGGTCTGAGAAGAAAGTAAGTATTCCGATTTGTGTGTCTGAATAATCTTTTATTGGGATTGATAAAACTTCATATTTTTTATCATCAACATCAACAATTGATATTTCTTCAAAATTTGTTTCAACCTGAGTAAGGTTTTTCTTTACAACTTCGTTAGAGAAGTGGTAATATGTTGTTTCTCTATTAACAACATCTTTCTATGCGTTTGCTTTGTGTCCCGTTTTATCAAATCCCCTTGTGTAAACTCCGATTGTGTAATCAACATTATTTCGAGTTGCTATTTTGTCTAAAATATCTTCGAAAGACGTCCCAAATTCCATCGACCCAATATGTTGTCCTTTATAGTTAATTGGGTGAACAAGTCGCATTCCTAAACCGGATTTTCCAACTTCTAATCCCGCTGTTATTTTTTTATCTCTATTTGTTTCGACAACTGTATGGCGGAAAGACGACACATCATCTCCCCATTTATTTGGCATGTGTGCTCTGTAAAAAACGGTAGCTGGTGGAGTGTGAAATCCAAATTGTCCAATTCCGAATTCATCTCGTAATTTTTGTTCATAAATTGGCAAAGTTAATTCTGCTAATCCGCTCCGATCACCATTTGCAAATCTTTCTACAATTACACGATCATTTAGAATCAGTTCTGCTTCCATTTTCAATTCTTTAGCTTCGTCCTTCAAAAAATTATCCAAGTCTTTTGATAAAGTTTCTTTTAGTTCTAATGTGTTTTTTTCAAGAGTTATTTGATGTGAATAATAAGTTTTTACAGCATTAATGATTATTAGAATAACCATTCCAATTGTCATTGCAGTTGTAATGTAAGCTTTCATTGAAGTAGACTTTTTCATTTGTTTTTTCTCCGTTGTTTATTAATTCTTTTGTACTTCTATTATCGGAGATAAGAGTAAGATATTTAAAGAAAAATATTTGAGCGGTTATTTTTTTTGATTAGCGGCAAAATTTGGCGAAAATACACTCCCAAATTTATTTTCTTTGATTGCATAGAAACAAGTTAGTAACTATGCAATCAAATGTAGAAATCTTAAAACTATAAATCTTTCTTCAAAAATCTTCGTCTGTCGTTAGGGTCAAGTATGGATTTTCTAATTCGGATTGAAAGCGGAGTAACTTCCACCAATTCATCATCTTTTATATACTCAAGCGTTTCTTCGAGCGAAAATTTAATTGCGGGAGTAATTTTCGCCGCTTTATCAGAACCAGAAGCACGCATATTTGTTAGTTTTTTCTCACGAGTTACGTGAACTTCAATGTCTGTATCTTTATTGTATTCTCCAACTATTTGTCCCATATACACAATTTCGCCGGGTTCAATAAAAAATTTGCCACGATCTTGAAGTGAATCAATCGCATAAGCTGTTGCTTGTCCGCTGTGCATTGCAATTAGAGAACCAGAAATTCGTTGTGGAATTGAACCTTTGAAAAATTCGTATTGATAAAATCTATGGTGAATAATTCCTTCGCCGGAAGTAATTGTTAAAACTTTATTTCGCAAACCAATTAAACCGCGTGAAGGAATATGAAATTCTAATTTGGTTAGATTTCCTTTTGCTTCCATTTTTATCATTTCCCCTTTTTTCTGACTTACAAGTTCTATCACTTTTCCAGCGGTTTCGTTTGGGACATCAATTACAAGAATTTCTATCGGTTCAGCTTTTTTTCCATCAATTTCTTTGTAAATAACTTTTGGAGCTCCAACCGCTATTTCATAACCTTCTCGTCTCATATTTTCAATTAAAACAGAAAGGTGCAAAATTCCGCGTCCCGAAACTTTATATGTATCTGGTGAACCTGTATCTTCAATTCGTAAAGCAACATTACTTTTTAGCTCTTTTTGTAATCTTTCAAAAAGATGTCGAGATGTTACATATTTTCCTTCTTTTCCATACAAAGGAGAAGTATTTACAGTAAAATTCATACTGATTGTTGGTTCATCAATTGCAATAATTGGAAGCGGTTCTGGATTTTCAGCGTCGGCAATTGTATCTCCAATATCGATGTTTTCAACACCAACAATAGCACAAATATCGCCTGCGGGAACTTCGTCCACTTCCTTTCTCAACAAACCTTCAAAAATGAATAGTTGTCGAATAGCTACTTGCGAAATTTTTCCAGATCTTTTTATTATGCTCAATGGTTGATTTTTTTTCAAAATACCTCGAAAAACTCTCCCAATTCCAATTCTTCCAACATATTCACTATAATCTAATGAAGTAATTTGCATTTGAGTTGTTCCATCTTCAAAAATTGGTGGTGTAATACATTCAATAATTGTATCTAAAAGTGGCGTTAAATCAACTTTTGGGTCGGATAATTTTTTTACTCCCCAACCATTTCTTCCGCTTGCATAAATAATAGGAAAATCGAGTTGATTTTCATCTGCGTCTAAATCTATAAATAAATCGTAAATTTCATCCAAAACTTCTACTGGACGGTTATCTGGTCTATCGATTTTATTTATTACAATAATAGGTTTAAGATGAAGATGAAGAGCTTTTTCAAGCACAAAGCGTGTTTGTGGCATTGGTCCTTCAAACGAATCAACTAACAACAAAACGCCATCAGCCATTTTTAGAACTCGTTCAACTTCACCGCCAAAATCTGCGTGGCCCGGAGTATCAATTAAATTGATTTTAGTATCATTAAACGGAATACTAATATTTTTTGCCAGAATTGTAATTCCACGTTCTCTTTCGAGATCGTTAGAATCTAAAAATCTTTCTTGAACAACTTGGTTGTCCCTAAAAATTCTGCTTTGTTTTAAGAGTTGGTCAACAAGTGTTGTCTTTCCGTGGTCAACGTGTGCGATAATCGCAATATTTCTAATCTTTTGCATAGTTTCTTTACTTTTTAAAAATGAGTTGGCAATTAAACCTTTTTTATTGATTTTTCAAATTTTCTGAAGATAAATTACACATATTTCATATCAAATTAATTTATGATATTCTTAATAACTGTACAAATTGTGCAAAAAATATACAATTGAATTTTCTGTAAACCTATTTATTTAAGAAATAAAGTAAAATATTTGGCTTGAATTTTGACTTACTCTATTCTTTTTGGAGAAACTATGAAAAAGTACTTTGCAATAATTATTATCATCCTTTCGTTTTCGGCTTGTTCAACAACTCAATATTATTCATCTTTAGAACCAGATGGAATTGAATTTTTACAAGAAAACGGGAAAAATATTGTTGTTCACGAAGATTCAATAATAACAATTCTAACACATTTCGAGGAATTCTCAGAAGTCGGTGCTGTTTTTTACACCGAAATTACAAATAATAGTTCCGATTCAATTTATGTAAATCCAAACGATTTTTTCTATGTTTCTGATAATCCAAATACTCAATATTCAACAAAAAACGCTATAAATCCTGAAAATAAAATAAAGGAAATTCAATATTCAATAGAAAACCAAGATGTTGCTCACAATATATCTATTGGAGCAAATTTGTTTTTTGGATTTTTGGGAGTCGCTGTTGCAGTTGCAGATGACGACCCTGAATTTGCTTTCGAAAGTGCAATTAATACATCAGGAAATATTATTGAAGAATCTCTATATTATAATGAACAAATGGATTATGCAAAAAGTTCAATTACTTTTTGGCAAGAAGAAGTTTTGCATCCTAAAACATTAGCTCCAGAAGAATATTGCAGCGGATTTGTATTTTTCCCGTTTAGAGAAGATGCACAAAAATTTAATATAATCTATAATATCGATTCTCATTCTGCTGAAATTCCATATAAATTCATAAAAATTAGAATAAAGTAAAGTTAAATTTATTTGATTTTTAACATTTTATATAGCATTTGCAAATCGCTTACCATACAATTATTCCAAAATTCGTGAAATCCACTAG
>DYSW01000124.1 GCA_020726285.1 Melioribacter roseus | reverse complement strand
TCAAATTTGTTTTCGTATAATAATTCATGATTTGCTTTGGTTAAACGTTCTTGAATTTTTTCTTCAGATTCTGTTTTACGATTTCTCAATCTTTGCTCCAAGATTTCGAATGAAGGAGGTTTTACAAATACGGTTAACGTTTTCTGAGGATATAATTTTTTTATATTCAATCCCCCTTCTACATCTATATCAAAGATAATATTTTTTCCTTTTTGAAGGATTCTATCTATTTCTTTTTTGTAAGTTCCATAATAAATACCCTTGTAAACCTCTTCGTATTCTGCAAAAGCATTTTCCATGATATGCTCTTTAAATGTATTATTATCAATAAAATAATAATCTACCCCATTTTTTTCATGAACTCTTTTGGGTCTTGAAGTAGCTGAGACGGAAAACTCCAACTCTAATTTGGGTTGAGCCAATAAAAAATGAACCAAACTGGTTTTTCCTGCTCCGGACGGTGCAGAAAACACGATGAGTTTACCCGTTTGCATTACAATATATTTAAAGATTGTTCCTTTATTTTTTCCAATTCGTCTTTCATTTGGATGACCAATTTTTGCATGGGAGCGTGATTTGCTTTAGACCCAATGGTATTTATTTCTCTTCCCATTTCTTGCGAGATAAATCCCATTTTTTTTCCATTGGATTCCGGATGATTCATGTCTTGGATAAAGTATTCAATATGATTTTTTAAGCGTACCACTTCTTCGGTAATATCCAATTTTTCAAGATAATAAATCAACTCTTGTTCAAATCTATTCTCATCTACACTAGTTTTTAATTCTTCAACAGCTTTACGCAATTTTATTTTCATTTCCTTTTTTCGATCGGTATCCAATTCCATAATTTGAGTTAGATTGTTGGAAATATTATGAATTCTTATATCCAAATCTTTTTTTAATGCTTGTCCTTCTTCCAGACGATACAATTTGATGTTATCCAAAGCTTTATACAAGGAGCTAATGATTAAATCCCATTCTTCCGGGTCAATATCTTCTTTAGTTGTACTCACTGATTCGGGCAATCTCATGGCTATTTCAAGGAAATTTTCCTGAGAATTGGAGCTCAATGAACGTAATTCTTCTATGTATTTTTTTACCATAAGCTTGTTAATTTTAATGGTATCATC
>DYSW01000123.1 GCA_020726285.1 Melioribacter roseus | reverse complement strand
GAGAAAGAAAATGTGTGGGGAAGTAAATTATTGGTGAATCTATCCAATGATTTGAAGCATGAATTTCCTGAAATGAGTGGGTTTTCGGTAAGAAATCTTAAATACTGTAAATTTTTCTATAACTTTTACAAGGATAGTTTTGGGCAACAACTTGTTGCCCAAATTGAAGACAATGAAATTAGGCAACAATCTGTTGCCCAAATTCAGGATAATGATTTATATAATTTGCTTTTAAAGATACCTTGGGGACATCATATAGTCATTTTCACAAAAATTAATAACCAAAAGTTGGCATATTTTTACATCCAACAAACCATCGAAAACAATTGGAGCAGAAATGTATTGGAATTGCAAATAAAATCGCAATTATTTGAAAGACAAGGAAAAGCTATTAGTAATTTTAAAGATACTTTGCCACAACCCTTTTCTGATTTAGCACAGCAAACATTGAAAGACCCTTATGTGTTTGATTTTATGCAGTTGTCTAATGATTTTAGAGAAAAAGACATAGAAAATCAACTCATAATCCATATTCAAAAGTTCTTATTGGAATTGGGTAAAGGTTTTGCATTTGTTGGTCGTCAATATCATCTGCAAGTTGCTGATAATGATTATTATATAGACTTGTTGTTTTATCATATCAAATTAAAATGCTATGTAGTTTTAGAATTGAAAAACACCAAATTTATCCCTGAATATGCAGGAAAACTCAATTTTTACCTTTCTGCAATCGATAGTCTTTTAAAAGATGAAAATGATAAACCCACCATTGGCATTATACTTTGTAAAGACAAAAGTAATATTGAAGCCGAATTTGCCTTGCGCGACATCAATAAACCGATGGGAGTTTCAGAATTTGAACTTATACAGCAACTTCCACCACATCTCAAAAGCAGTTTACCAACCATTGAAGAGATTGAAAATGAGTTAAATAAATGATTATTAATAAGATGTTTTCAATAATTTTGCACGTGTTTTTTGTTAATATTTGTATTTTAAAATGGGTTTCACAATAAAACGTATTTTTACACTTTAAAAACTCTATAAAATGATAACAAAAGAAAAACTCAAAGAACATATTGAGAAATTCCCTGAACAAATGGAAATTGATGATTTGATTGAGAGATTATTA
>DYSW01000122.1 GCA_020726285.1 Melioribacter roseus | reverse complement strand
GACGATTTTAAACGGTTTATCGAAGCTCACACGAAATAAGGTCTTCGAACTATTTTCTTTATAACGGTTGTGTATAGAAGCTGTAAGAGAGTTCGTGCTTCTTTCCTGTAAAATTACCGAATTTTGAGAGGGGGAAGAATGTTTGATTGACCACTGAAACCCCTGCCTGCGGCAGGCAGGCTTATTGCGGCTACACTTTCTTATAGTGCGTATTTCATTATATGTCAAACAATTCTGCTGGATTAATTTTAAATTGTAACATTTTAGCAGTATCTCTTCCACCATCGCCACCTTTTCTTTGCATTGTAATTCGCCCAATCTTGAAGTTCCCCCTTGTTGTTATTACAATTTCTCCATTACCAAAATAATTCATGCAAAAATTCATAGGTTTCAAAATCCAACGAGCATTTTTAGTTCCCTTTTGTGCAACTAACATCCATTCTGCGGCAAACTTTCCTCGTCCTTTTAAAATGTCAGAAACAATTAATGATTGATTTTTCTTTAACCACTTTGAAATATATACTTGTTCAGCTTCAGTAAATTCATTAGCAAACATTCTTCGTTTGTCTTTCGGACTTTTAACTGTTGGTTTTTCTTCTCCAGTATATCTTTTAAGAATGGAAATAATATTCTTTGGGATATCCCACATTTCTGTGTATTTATCAATCCATCGTTTATCAATTTGATTAAAACCTTTTGGGTTACTTACAAGTTTAACTTGCAAATTTTCAACATCTAACGCCTTCTTAATCTTAATAGTTACTTGAACTTGTACATCTGTTTTAAATCCTGAAATTTTAACTGCTTCAACAAATTCTATCTCAGTAAGTTTGTATTTCATTATAGCTAACCAATCTTGAGCATCTTTGTCTTTTTTCCAATCATTAAACTTTGCAACAATGTCGTCTTCATTTTTGAAACCGTTTTTTGCAGTTTGAGAACCTAAAATTTGTTTTTCATTCATGAGCATTAATTATTTTTTCAATTTCTAAAAGAATATTTTGAAGCACATTAATTGAAACACTATTCCCAAATTGTTTATATGATTGAGAATCTGCTTTGTCTAAGATGAAATTATCTGGAAAACCTTGAACTCTAGCACATTCTCTTGGCGATAATTTTCTAATTTCTCCATCTAT
>DYSW01000121.1 GCA_020726285.1 Melioribacter roseus | reverse complement strand
ACACATCCAGTTAAAAATGAATCCGAAGCAATTCAAATGTTTATTTTCCAAAACAACCGTGGGAAAAAACCATCAAATTTGGAAATCATAAAAGCACAATTCATGTTTAACGTTCATCTTTATGGTGGTGAAGAAAAAGACAGTTTGATTGAAGAAATAAAAAACCGCTTTGAAAAAATTTATAAATCAATTTCGTCAATTGAATACAAGATAGACGAAGATGATGTTTTAGTTTACACTTTACGTGTTCATTTCAATTCACTTTGGGAATCAAATGCAATCGATAAAATCAATAAACTATTATCAGAAAGCAATCCCATTCCATTTATCAAATCATTTACAAACTCGCTTACAGTTAGTTTTGAGCATTTGACTACATTTTTCGGCAAAGACGAAAGAGAAAATATTGAAATACATTCATTAATAACATTAGGTGGTTTTGCAACAGCAATCCCATTTGTTATTAAGGCTTATTCTTTCGGACTGCAAACAAAAGAAATTTGCAAAATTTGTTCATCAATGGAAGCAATGGTTTTACGCCACAGACTTATTGGGACAAGAGCAGAATTAACATCAAGAATTAATGATGTATATCAAAAATTCACATCAGAGCAACCTGACATTAAACCGATAGTTGACAGAATTGAATGGATGAAAAATATACCAAATGATTCTTGGTGGTGGGCGTATTGGAATAAAAACGAGTTAGAAAAAGCAATTCAAGGCGGAATGCATCATTCAACAGCAAAATTCTTGCTTTGGAAATATGAGAATCACCTTGAAAATCAAGGTAAAAATGGATATTCCCTGACTCGTTTTGACAGCATTGAAAGCCCAGAATTAGAACATATTGCACCACAGACACCGACAAATGGAGAACCAATTGCAGCAGGCTATTGTGAATATGATGAAGAATTTAGAAACCAATATATTGACTGTTTAGGAAATTATTTACTTCTTTCAAAATCACACAATTGTTCAGTTGGAAATAAACCATTTAGCGAGAAAAGAAGTTCATATAATCATCTTGGACAGCAAAGAGAAATTCAAAATATGACTTCGGAATCGGAAATTTGGAATAAGGAAAAAATCAGTCTGCGTAAGGACAAAATTGTGAAATTCATACTTGAAAACTTCTAAGAAAACAA
>DYSW01000120.1 GCA_020726285.1 Melioribacter roseus | reverse complement strand
TGTCGAGTTTCACAACGTTATTGATGTGAGTTGATTTAATTCTGATTCAAATTTAGTACATTATTTTTAAATTCGTTTGGTGTAATTTTAAATATTTCAGGTTTTAGTTGATACCATTTTTCAATTGCATTAAACGGTGTTTTTACTTTAAGTTCTTTTCTTATTGAACCGTGTCTTCTGTCAAAATTGTAGAACAATAGAAATTTGTGTAAATCGGTTTTCATTTCTTGAAGAGATTGATATTGGTTTTTTAATACAGTATTATTTTTAATAGTTCCATTCACACGTTCGACCATTCCGTTTGTTTTGGGAGTAAAAGGAGCTGTCAGGCGATGTTGAATGTTGTTTTCAATACATTTCACATCCATTTTAGATAGTTTCTGACAATAGTTACCATTTTTAGACTTCAGTAATCTATTGGTAAACTCAAGTCCGTTATCGGTCAAAATATGTGTGATGTTGAATGGAAAGAAAGCTAAACATTTATCCATAAAATCTTCTGTGTTTTCAGCGGTTTTATTTTCATAAACACGGAAAATCATTGCTCTAGTGCATCTATCGATGGCGACAAAAAGATAATTGGATTTGCCATTAAATTTTGGCAAATAAGTAACATCAATATGCAAGAATCCAGGTTCGTATTCTTTAAATTTCTTTGCTTTATCTTTCTTTTCTTGCGGAATTTGATTGATTTTTTCTTTGACAAAGCAGCGATAAACAGAACTTCGCGATATTTTTGAATTTATTTCTAAAAGACTTTCCCAAACTTCGTCGATCGAAACCCACGAAGAAGTTCTTAAACTTATTGCCAATGCTTTTTCCAAATCGGTCAAGGCATATTGAATATTATGTGGTTTACAAGAGGAATCTATGAGAAAATCTCGATTTTTCCATTTTGAAACGGTTTGCTTTGAAATGTCAAATCTCGAAGCTAATTCGGAATTACTTCCAGAATTGTTTTGTAGTTTATATCGAATGTTTAAATTCGTTCTGGCATTGGAATGATAGACTTGTTGCATAATTATTTTTCTTTGTGGTAAAACAAAAATAATCAACTTTTTTATCTTTCCCCTTCGGGGTTTTCTTTTCCGGCTACGCCTCCAAAGAAAACCCCGAAGGGGAGGAAATGCCATCAACAATGTTGTGAAACTTTACA
>DYSW01000007.1:34308-61885 GCA_020726285.1 Melioribacter roseus | reverse complement strand
TTTATTTAATTATTTTTAAATCAATAGAATTAGTTTTGTAAGTCTACAAAAATAAATGTTATTGGCAAAACTCTTATTAATTAATTGTTAATAAATAAGTTAGTAGTTAAACAAATAATTAATACTTGCATGTTAAGGTAAAAATTGTTTATTTCTTTTCTATTACAACCTTTTTCCTATCCCGTCTTCCTACAAATTTTCGAATTAACGAATTACGATTTCCCGCCTTTTTTTTGCGAAAATCTTGTAAACATAGTCTTCAATTTGAACACAAACTTAAACTGCTTTGAGATAGTAATTCTTTCTTTTAGAACAATATTGTCAACTAAAGTAAAATTTCTTTTTCAAGTCAAGCTATTTTTGGACGAATCATTAACCAAATCTCTAAAAATATCAGCAACAGATTTTACGCTAGTAATCTTTCCAACTCCAGTTCCAGCTTCGAGAATTCCTTCTTCTAAATTCCCGTTAAAGATTCCCAACATTTCTCTTTTTGAACCTAATAATTCGACTAATTCTTCTTGCGGTACATTTTTCTTTTCAGATAAAATTGCTTTTTCGACAAAAGGATTTACAATTGCCCGAATTAATCCAATAGATTTGAAAAACAGAGCGGTATCGTTCTCGCCAGCTTTAACGATTGCTTCCTTATAATTAATATGTGCCGAAGATTCCACCGAAGCGGCAAATAAAGTTCCAATTTGAACTCCAGAAGCACCAAGAGAGATTGCTTTTTCAATTCCATGCTTATCTACAATTCCTCCAGCCGCAATTATTGGAATTTTCACTTCGTTAGCCAATTGAATAATTAAATCGGATAATGGAATTTCATCAGCCCCATTATGCCCGCCAGCTTCAACTCCTTCGGCTACAATTGCATCGCAATAAACTGATTCGGCTTTGAGTGCTTGTTTAAGATTTGCAACAACATGAACGACTTTAATTCCTTTTTGCTTAAACATTTCTGTGTATTTGCCTGGATTTCCCGCAGAAGTAAATACAATTTTTACGCTTTCGGTAATTACTACTGAAATTAATTCCTCAATATCTCCACGAAATAAAGGTAAATTTACACCAAAAGGTTTTTGGCAATTTTGCTTTATTTTTTGAATATGCTCCGCCAAAAGTTCAGGCTTCATTGAACCGGCTCCAATTAATCCTAATCCACCATTTTCTGAAACTGCTTTTGCCAACTTCCAACCAGAAACCCAAACCATTCCACCTTGAATTATTGGATGTTCGATCTTAAATAAATCTGTAATTTTATTTTTAATTCTCATAGTACATTCTTTTCAATTATTTTTTATTCTGTTGTTTAAATATCTAAAATTTGATGAGATTGTTATGAAAAGATTATCTTTTTTGTGCTTGATATTGCTTTCTTTTCCATCTTTTTCACAGGATTTCCCGCATGAAATATATGGCAATTGGAAAGGAAATGGACGAATTGTTGTAAATTGGACGGAAGCACGTTATTTGAATTATGATATAAATATTAACGAGGATAATTCAGTTACAGGAAACGTTGGCGACGCAGAAATTATAAATGGAATAATGGAACCGCGTTCCTCAATTATGAAATGGCTTGGAAATGGTGATTACATAATTTCTGGAAAATTAAAATCTGATATTCTAAGAAGTGAGAAAGTAGTTCGCCAATCTTTCAATTTTATGTTCATATTACAGAATAATAAATTACTTGGTGGAATGCACACTTCCGGTTCAATGTTTGGAGGAAAAGAAAAAATGGTTTTAACTATATTCGAAATTATTTTGAATAAATCTGAATAGAAACCATTTCTTTTAAAATACATCTTATCCAATTATAAAATTTGGAAAAAGAATGGACAAAAACAGACACAAAATAAAGCAACTTGAAGTTATGGTTGCAGATGTAATTAAAGAAGCACATGATACAACAACTCTGGTGCTTTTTACAGGAAATGATCATTTGGAATATCAACCAGGTCATTTTTTAACAATTTCACCACATCAATTTCCCGCACTCGAGCGTTGGGTAGATTATCTTGAAGAAATAAAAGGGAAAAAAGAACCCGCAAGAGCTTATTCATTATCAAGTTCCCCGCACGAAAAATACCTTGCAATTACTGTAAAGGAAGAACGATATATTAAAGGTGTAACAAAATATCCGCCGTTACTTTCGCCCATTCTCGCAATGCGAACAAGAGTTGGAAGAAAAATGGTAATTACTGGATTTACGGGTCCATATCAACTTACTGACGAAATGAGAAGTAAATCAAACGAGTTTTTGCATATTTGCGCCGGAAGTGGCGTTGTGCCAAGTTATAGTATAATTAAATACGATTTACAGAATTTCGAGAATACAAAACACACTTTGCTTTTCAGTAACAAAGTTTATGAAGATATAATTTTTTACAACCAACTAGAAGCTCTTCAGAAACAATATCCCGACAGATTTAATGTAATTTTTACCTTAACAAGAGAAAAACATAAATCATATTTTGGAAATCAAATTCGTTCTGGAAGAATATCAGGAGAATTAATTTCAGAAGTAGTTGCAACACCAGAAAATGTAAGCGTTTTTGCTTGCGGTCCCGACCACACAAAATTTTCAAAAAAAGAAGCTTCAGAAAATGGAATAATTTTACAACCGTCATTTATGGAAAGTGTAATTGCCAACTTGAAGGAAGTTGGAATTTCAGAGAACCGAATTGTGAAAGAAAGTTACGGATAAGATGTTTTCGATAAATCATTCGATTTGATTATCTTTATTTAGGTTAATTAAATGTACAAATGGAACAAATATTTTTGAAATTGTTCTAAAAACAAAAATTTGGAGATTATTAAAATGAATACATTAAAAACAGTTTTATTAATGACAGTTATGATGATGCTATTTATGCTGGTTGGCGGTTTAATTGGCGGCGAATCTGGCGTAATGATGGCGTTTGCAATTTCGCTAGTTATGAATTTTGGTTCGTATTGGTTCTCGGATAAAATCGTACTTTCTATGTATAAAGCACAAGAAATTACAGAAAGCGAAAACCCACAACTTTATAATTCTGTAAGAAAATTATCTGAAAAAGCATTAATTCCGATTCCAAAAGTTTACATTATCAACTCAGCATCACCAAATGCATTTGCAACTGGCAGAAATCCCGAAAATGCTGCTGTAGCAGTTTCAACTGGATTATTGAATATTTTAAATCAAGATGAGTTAGATGGCGTTATTGCCCATGAACTTGGTCACATAAAAAATCGTGATATTCTAACAGGAACAATAGTTGCTACTTTAGTTGGAACTATTACATTTATTGCTCGAATGGCTGGTTGGGCGATGATGTTTGGCGGTAGAGATGAAGAAGAAGGCGGAGGAATTTCAGATTTACTTCTTATGATTTTAGCTCCAATTGCTGCAGTATTAATTCAAATGGCAATTTCTCGATCACGTGAATTTGCTGCGGATAATTTCGGGGCACAAATTTCAGGAAAACCTCTTGGCTTGGCTTCGGCTTTGAACAAACTTGAGCAAGGCAATCATTATATTCCCAAACGAAATGCTGAACCAGCAACTGCACATTTGTTTATTGTAAATCCGCTAACGGCTCGCAGTTTCGGAAAACTTTTCTCAACACATCCTCCAACAGAAGAAAGAATTGCGAGATTACAAGAAATTGCCTCCGGCAGAAGAATGTAATGCTTTTGAAAATTATTTTTTTGGCTCTTTTATTTCCAATTTTCGGAAATTCACAAACCAAATCAAATTTAGACTTGTTCTTTACACTAATTGATAATGCGAAAACTGAATTAAAAAAAGATTTTCCCAATAATCAAATTATTTTTGAACAAGATATCAGAAATCAATATTCCGTTTTATATAATCGATTCTTGTTAAATGATTCGCTTTACAAAATTGGCGATAAAATAATAATTAAAATTGATACCGCAATAACTGAATATCCTTCAATTTTTCGAGATGGAATTTTGGGCGACTTTTTTTTAGAAAGAAAAGTAAAGCTTAAAATTTCATCTTCGAGTAAAATGAATTATGTGAAAGATTTTTCTTATGCTGATTCGGTTGAAATTTCGAGAATCAATTTCATCGAAGATAATTATCTATCTTTTACAAAAAATGAATTTCCAACCGAACCTTTTTGGGCGAGTTTTGTTCAACCAATTTCTATTGCATTATTTTCAATTACCACAATATTTCTTCTGTTTTTTATAAGAAGTTAAGATTCCGCCACTAATTCCCACAATTTAAAGTAAAAATCTATTTTATTTTGCTACTGTTTTTCAATTTTTTCTTTCTCCACAAATATTTTCCCTAATTTTATTTATCAAATGAATATAATAAAGGAGAATAAATGCAAGCATCAAACGGGAAAGTAGTTTCAATTCACTACACTTTAACAAACGAACAAGGTGAAATTTTAGATTCGTCAAGTGGAAGAACACCATTAGTTTATTTGCACGGTAGCAAAAATATTATTGACGGTTTGGAAAATGAAATTACTGGAAAGAAAGTTGGCGATAAAATTACCGCTCGCGTTGAGCCAAAAGATGGATACGGTGAATATCGTGAAGATTTAATTCGTGTGGTTGGCAAAGAATCTTTTGAAGGAATTGATGAAATTGAAGTTGGTATGCAGTTTCAAGCGGATTTTGAAGATGGAACTTATGTTGTTACGGTTGAAGATGTAAGTGGTGATGAAGTTACATTGAATGCAAATCATGAATTAGCGGGTGTTCCATTAATTTTTGATGTTGAAGTTTTAGAAATTCGTGATGCTTCCGAAGAAGAAATTTCTCACGGACACGTTCACGGACCTCATGGACACCATCATCATTAAAATAATTTTTTAGGTTGAGAATATTTTCTCAACCTAAATTTTATTGATATTCTAAATATTATAGAATTTCTTCCAGATTTCATAAAGTTTTGCAGTTGCAAGAATGTCTTTTCCACAATAAATTGCAATTTCTTCAATCTTGCCTGAATTGTACAAATTATTAATTTCAAGCCCGTTTTCTAAATCTGTTTTTGGCGATTCAATTCCAAAACTATTACAATAAAAATCCAAATTAAATTTTTTCATCTTTCCATGAAAAGTAAATTCCTCTAATAAATCTATGTGATTTGTGTGATCATATCTACTTTTTAGATAATTATTGGTTGGTTTAATTTTGTAAATTGCCGACCGAGAAATGAGAAATGGAATGTCAAAAATTCTGCCATTAAACGTAATCAATTTGTTGGTTTTATTTGAATATTCCCAAAATTTGGACAGCATCTCACTTTCTGATAATCCTTCGTACACAATTTTTTCGGCTTCAACTTCCCAATTCTTTTTCTCTTCAGATTCAAAAAGAACATAACGATTCCCAGAATTCACATTCATCAATCCAATTGAGATTATTTTAGCAGTGAATGGATAAAGATTTAAATATCTTATAACTTCGTCAAGTTTTTCTTGTTTACTTGATTCATTTTTTTCTTGGTTAGCGTAACGGAAAAGAAATTCCTTTTGTGTTTCAGTAAGATTTTTTAACGGAATTGCCGTAGTTTCTATATCTACAACAAGCTCAATGTTTTTTGCTTTCATTTTTCCTCAAAATTTAAGGCTATAATATTTTAGCTTTTTGTAATTTAACATAATATTATAAAAAAATATGCGATATGTAATAATTAAATTTGACTTAATATATAATTATAATAATTTTGAAAATCACATACTTCCAATTAAATGACAATTTTAGATAAACAGAAAACTAATTTTTATAATGAATCAGTAGATAAAGTGCTCGAAACTCTTCAAACTTCAAGCAACGGACTTTCTATGTCTGAAGTTGAAATACGTCAAAAGGAATTTGGACAAAACAAAATAACTTCTCAAAAAAAATCTTCCCCATTTCTATTATTTCTACAGCAATTCAACAACCTTTTAATAATGATTTTAATAATTTCTGCTGGAATTTCATTTGGAATTGGGCAATCTATTGAAGCAATTGCAATTTTTGTAATAGTAATTCTTGCTGGATTGTTGGGCTTTATTCAAGAATTTAAAGCCGAAAAAGATATTGATTCGCTAAAAAAAATGTCGGCACCGCACGCAACAGTTTTCAGAAATGGAAAAGAAGAAATAATCCTTGCCGAAGAACTTGTTCCTGGCGATATCATTTATTTAGTTGCTGGAAATACAATTCCCGCAGATGCAAGAATTATTCAAGAATATAGATTTAAGGTAAATGAAGCCGCCTTAACGGGCGAATCTTTGCCAACTGAGAAGAAAAGTAACGTAATCGAAAAGAAAAATATTATTGCAGGCGACCAGAAAAATATGATTTTTATGGGAACATTTGTTGTTAGTGGAACCGCAAAAGCAATAGTAACATCAATCGGGATGAAAACAGAATTTGGGAAAATTGCTAATCTTTTGCAAACAACCGAGCAACGCAAAACTCCACTTCAACAAAACCTTGATCATCTGGGAAAAAGAATTGGTTATGTTGCTCTATTTGTTGCATTAGGAATGGGATTAATTGGCTTTTTTGTTGAACAACAATCTTTTGTAGATATGTTTATTTGGGGCGTAGCGATTGCTGTTGCTGTTATTCCTGAAGCACTTCCTGCCGTTGTAACAATAAGTATTTCTCTCGGTGTACAACGAATGGTAACACGAAAAGCATTAATCCGAAAGTTACCCGCAGTTGAAACACTTGGCACAATAAACGTAATTTGTTCCGATAAAACTGGAACACTAACACAAGACCAAATGACAGTAAAGGAAATTTATACAAATCACACACTTTTTAACGTTACTGGAACTGGTTATCAACCAACGGGATTTATTATACAAGATGGAAAAGGAATTGAAGTTGTAGAAAATCCTAACTTAAAAATGCTATTTGAAATTGGGATTTTATGTAGCGACGTAAATTTAGTAAGAAATGAAGATGAATCTTGGGATATTATTGGCGACCCGACAGAAGGAGCAATATTAGTCGCTGCACAAAAAGGGGAAATTAATTACAGCAAAGTTAGAACAGAAAATAAGCGACTTTTTGAAATACCATTTTCATCTGAATCAAAACAAATGACAACCATTTGCGAATTCAATGAATCCAAATATGCATTTTCTAAAGGAGCAATTGAAGTTATTCTTAAAGAATCAAACAAAATACTTGTAAATGGCAATGAAATTCATCTTTCCGAAAAAACAAAAGAAATTATTATGCAAAATGTTTATTCAATGAGCGAAAAAGCATTAAGAATACTTGCTTTTGCGTATAAGAAAATTGAAACAGAAGTTGAAGAACCGCAAAATGAACTTGTTTTTGTAGGTTTTATTGGAATGATGGATCCACCTCGAGAGGAAGTTAAGGAAGCAATAAAAACTTGTTTTTCTGCAGGAATTAAACCCGTTATGATTTCTGGTGATTATGAAGTAACCGCAGTTGCAGTTGCTCGTGAATTAGGAATTTTACAACATGGAAATTCAATTTCGGGAGAAGAATTGGAATTACTCTCTGACGCAGAACTCGCTGAAGTTGTTAAAGATGCCGAGGTTTTTGCTCGTATTTCACCCGCGCACAAACTAAGAATTGTTGACGCCTTTATGAAACAAAATTTAATTGTAGCAATGACTGGCGATGGCGTAAACGATGCTCCATCATTAAAAAAAGCTGACATTGGAATTTCCATGGGAATTAAGGGAACAGATGTTAGTCACGAAGCTTCTGATATGATTTTAACGGATGATAATTTCTCTTCAATTGTTGCGGCAATTGAAGAAGGAAGAAGCATTTTCCAAAATATACGCAAGTATTTAGTATATCTTCTTAGTGGAAATTTTGGAACTGTTTTAGGTTTAATTATTGCTCTTTTTACTTTTTTACCAATTCCATTAACAGCCATACAAATATTATTTATTAATTTTTTGATGGACGGATTAATAGCAATTGCCATCAGTATGGAAACACCTGAAAAAGGTTTAATGAAGAATAAACCAAGAGTTGTAAATGAAGGTGTTTTGAACAAACAAATGCTATTTTACATTTTCTTTATTGGGCTGATAATTGGAATTGTTACAATAGGTTTGTTTGCTTGGGCTGTTAAAACTGGAATTCCACCAGAGCGTGCAACTACAATATTCTTTGTTTCTTTAATTTTTACTCGTTTATTCAACGCATTAAATTGTCGCTCATTTTCTATTCCAGCATTAAATATCAATTTCGCTTCAAATAGATTTTTATTAGTGTCTTATCTAATTTCAATTCTCTTTACAATCGCTGTAGTCGATATTCCCTTTATGAATAAAGCATTTCAGACTGTTCCTTTATTATCAAGCGATTGGATAATAATACTCTGTTTTACATCAATTGTTTGGATTTTTGTTGAAATATATAAAATTATCAACATGAAAAAACAAGTTAGTTTATAAGAATTCTTCTAAACTTAAAGGAATTAATTCAGTCGGATCGGGATGGTTTTGTTTAGTAAAATCTAACATTTCATATAGCCAATTTTCATTTATTCCATTTGTTTCTGCCACTTTATTTAACCAATCAACTTCACTTTGATTAATTTTATCATCGTTCGTTATTAGTAAAATTCCATCATATAAAAAACTTCTGGCAATTTGTTGACTTGAAAAAAGCGGTGGGTCGTTTGTTATATATTGGTTTTGGAAAAACGAATTTATAGCTGATCTTCTAAAAGTTTTTTCAAAACCAAGTTTTTCACCTAAACTATCCATAAAATTTTGTTCTTCTGGCGAAATTCTGTTATCTTTTCCGCTCAATACAAGTATTCCTCTAAAGTAATTACTCTTATCAATTTGATTCATTTACTATTCTCTTTTCCAATTAAACGAAAGAACTTTTTCTTTTGTTCAAAATCTTCAGCAAAACTAATTATTTTTTTTAATTTTTCAAATGGTAAAAATATCGTGAGTGATCTTCGTCATGTGGTTGCTTCAAATCACAAACTGAAATAAAATAAAAAGCTTTTTTTAACACAAAGAAAAGGAGATTTATTGTGAACCTTATTACAATAATTTATAATTCAATTTTAGTAACCGTTGGCGGTTTAACTTTTATTATGTTGATTTCATACTTGGTTTTTGCTTCAAAACGAAAGAAAATTGTTTCTGAAAATCGTGGACATGCAAATTCATCTAAAAATGAGTTAAAGCCAAATTTTATTGATAATTCGTCTCCCAAAATTCCAGATAGAAAATTGCAAAAACAACTTTCACCTTCAATTTACCAAAAGAAAAAAAGAATTATTAGTCGAACAGAATTTCTAAAAACACATAAAACTACACGATTAACAAAACCTTCATTAAGCATTAACAGATTTAGAATTGTAAATAGCGATTCTGACACTCATTTAGTGAATAACAAAAAATATTGCAATACGGCAATTATTCCACAAAATAGCTTTGATTTTTATTCATCAAAAATCTAATACTCTACAGAAAAATAATTTTGTGCCTCAACAAATTCAAAATTCAACACGGCAAGAAGTTCAAAATAAGACACAGCAATTTTCACGAAGAAGACATGCAAGTTTGAGTGAAAATAGATACACAATTTTGAATGAAAGTTCCAATCAAAATCGATATAAGAATTATAATCTATCTAATAAAAATATTATTGAACAAACTGCTCTAAATTATTATTCTAATTAGTTGGTTTTGCCGTTTGTGAAAATATTTCAGGTAGGATTTCACTCGCTTTCCCGAGTAAGATGAAATCAGATATTTCCGATAAATTTGTTGATTCAAGGTTAATTTCTACAATAATAGCATTGTGTTTTTTGGCTGAAATTGGGATATTTGCAGCTGGAAAAACTACCCCCGAAGTTCCAACCACAAAACAGACATCACAATTTTCTGCATGATGAATAGCATTTCTAAAAATTTCTTGTGGCAACATTTCCCCAAACCAAACAATATCCGGGCGAATAAATCCTTTGCATTCTTCACAAATTGGAGCTTTCAATTTGTCTTCAAAAACAATAAAATCATATCTTTTTCCACATATAGAACAGAAATTTTTTTCGATATTCCCATGTAATTCCAAAATATTTTTACTTCCAGCCCGATTATGTAAATTATCAACATTTTGAGTAATAACATAAGTTTTTGCAAATTTTTCGAATTTTACTATTGTTTTGTGGGCAATATTCGGTTCGGCATTTCGGATAATTTCTCGTCTAAATTCGTACCATCGCCAAACAAGATTTGGATTTTCTTTGAATGCTTTTGGTGTGGCTAATTCCTTTGGATTGTAATTTTCCCATAAACCATTTTCTCCTCGAAAAGTTGGAATTCCACTTTCTGCCGAAATTCCAGCACCAGTGAAAAACACAATTTTTTTGGCTTCTTGAATAATATTTTGAATCGATTTTACCATAAAAAAAGCCTTCAGTTTACTGAAGGCTTAAAATAAAATAAAATGAATTTATAATTCATTATTGACTTCTGCCAATAACTTTTTGGCTTCTTTTTTTCTCATCGGATCTTCTTCGTCAGCAACCGGGAGTGAAATTACCTTTTCCAACAATTCTTTAGCCTTTCTATAATTTTCTTTTTTAATTTCTGCTTCTGCCCAATCAAAATAAATCATCGGAAAATTTGGGTGTAATTTTTCTGCTTTTTGGAATTCAGCGATTGCAATATCTAAATCTGCCCAACCTAATCCGATAACATCGCGAGCTAATTTCATTTTTTCGCTAACTTTTGAATGTGTTCTTGCTTTTACATAATGTGCAATTCCTTGAATATAATTGCCACCGTTTCCAAGTTTTATTGCTTTTTCAACATCTTCATTTGTTTTATTTACAATTTCTCCAACCGAAAAAACACCTTTAAATAATGCTACTTTTCCGCTTGCAATTGCACGTCTTAAATAAGTTATTGATTTATCTGGAGCAAGTTTTATAGCTTTTGTTGCATAATCTTGTGCTTCGAGATACGCCGCTTCTTTTTTTTCATTATCAGAAATTAAGTTGCCAATGTAAACTTTTTCTCTACTTATTCTCCATAATATTTCCCAATTATTAGGATTTTCTTTGTTAAGCGATTCAAGAATTTTGAGCGAACCTTTGTGGTCGAAAGATAGCGATAATTTGTCAACTTCTTCCAATTTTTGAGGAACATCTTGTGCAAAAAGCAAAGTATTACAAATTACCAAAAATGCTACAAAGTGAATTAATCGTTTCATTTTTACTCCATTATTTTTTGTATAAATCTGTTTCGGCTAATCTAATAAATTGTGTCCAATTTGATTCAGAATTATTTGCCATTGAAATTGCGTTTTTATATGCGTTCGTTTTGGCGCTGAGTTCATCAGCATGATATAAAGTAATTGCTTCTAAAGTTTTAGGAACAACTGGCGAAGCAAATTCTAATTTTCCTTGATGACTCAAAACCAAATGTAATAATTGATTTTCTAATTCAGATGGAAAATTATCAATCTTTTTAATATTTTCTGAGATTATTAATGAAACAAGAACAATGTGTCCAACAAGTTTTCCTTTATCAGAATAGGAAAAATCAATGTTTCCTTGAATTTCTTCAATTTTGCCAAAATCATGTAAAAGTGCTGCTGAAATTAATAAATCTCTATTTATTTCTTGATGAAATTTTGACATTAAATCGCAAATTTTTGCAATTTCCAATGTGTGCTCTAAAAGTCCGTGTAAATATGCGTGGTGCCACGAAATTCCAGCGGGAATTCTGGAATATTTTTCCCAATTTTCTTTAGTAAAAATTATATCGAGCAATTTTCGTAGATATTTATTTGTGATACTATCCAAGAATTGTTTGAATTCGCTTTCCATTTCAAGCAAATTGCGACTTGAGACGCGGATGAATTCCGAAATATCAATATTGTCAGATTCAACAGTTTTTCTAATTTTCATAATGTTCAGCTGAAGATTTCCTGCAAACTCATCAACTTTTGCTTCAATTTTTACAATATCTCCTTTTTGAAAAATATCAGTAGTTGGATTATAATCCCATTTTTTAGCAGATATTTTGCCTGAATTATCAGAAAGTTCAAAATCACAATAATCACCATTTCTGCCGTTTTTTATAGAATATGATGAAATTTTGAAAAAACTGATAACTTTCTCACCTTTTTGTAGTTGCAAAATATTTTTCATCACACCGCCTTTAGTATTTCAACTAATTTTATCGGAAGAATTGCAGTAATTGTTCGATTCAAAGTTTCGATTACAACTGATATTTTTGTTTGACTATTTTGGTTTTGCACAATTGCTTCAATTCCCGCAAATGGTCCATCAATAATGCGGACTGGCGTATCTTTTAGAATTTTTTCAGTAACTTGTATTGTTGTTGCTACTTCAAGCAGTTTTTTGATAGCATCAATTTGTTGTACTGGAATTATTGACGGCACACCTTGAATACCTACAGTTGTAACAATTTCTTCAATTTTAAGAATTTTCAAACGCTCAGCTTCCGAACAGAAAGCAAAAATGTAACTTCTAAATAGAGGTTTAGTTATTTTTTTCTTTCTATCAGACCAATTTTTTATTTCTGTAATTGTAGGCAAATAAACTTCGAAACCGGCAGCTTTCATTTCAGATTCGGCTTTAAACTCCGAACGTGGTTTTGTATAAAAAACAAGCCAATTTTTGATGGTTAAATTTCTACTCATTACTATTCGTACCTTTTCAAGATTTCAATAAATCCTTCACTAAATATTGGTTTTTGAAAAACTTCAACATTGCTATGCTTTTCATATTCTTTTTGCAGCTGAAAATCTAAATTCCCGGAAATTACAATCGCGGGAACGTTATTTAATTGATTGTTTTTTCGTAAAACTTCTATCATTTACAAACCGTTCATCAAAGGCATGTCGTGATCTGAAATTGCCATTGATGGAACTTTCTTAAATGCAACATTAAGTGCCTCGTAACCATTTTCAGTTTCAATAATTTCAGCATCGGGAAATTCTTTTAATATATATTTTTTATCAAAAATTCGTGTTTTTGGTTCATCTTCAACAAGTAAATAAATTTGTTTTGCTTCTGGAATAATAAAATGAAACTCTGTCCCAACTTCTGGTTGGGAATAAAACCAAATTTTGCCGTTGTGTTTTTCAATAATTTCTTTCACTAATTTTAATCCCAAACCAATTCCTTTTTCACCTTTTGTTCCTTCTGTGGAAAATTTTTCATCAATTTTGAATAATTTTAGCTGATTTTCTTCTTGAATTCCAACACCTTCATCTCTAATAATAATTTCAATCAATTCTGCTTCTTTTACTCCGTTATTAAGATTATCTTGTAAAAGTTGTTCAAATTCTACCATAATTACCATTTCACACAATTATGAATGCAATATAATTAATTGTCAAGATTGTTCAAATTTGAAAATTTAATGTAAAAACAAAGAATATTTTAAATGAATTCAATTCAAGAACTATAAAATGAATGAAAGTTTTAAGTCTTCTTGGAAAGAAATAAAAGAAAATAAAGAAGGTGAATTTTCATATAACGACAAGTATATTATTTATCAGACAGTAAATATTCCGATTGCTAATGTATTAATGTGGAAAGCAAATGTAAAAGCTGTAAACTTTATAAGTTGGAAATTATTCTCGGTTGTAAATAAATCCGAAATTAATGCTTGGTATTTAGCAAGTTTTCCCTTTATAGTTGTTGGAATATTCTTTTATTTTTTGCTAAGTGTAGGTTTAGTAATTGCTTTTTCTTTAAACAAATTCAACAAAATGGAAGTTCAAAAATTACTAGAAGAAAGTGAGATTAGAGATGGCATTTTGTTGGAATCAATTTCAGTTGGTGTTGTTCTAATAGAATCGAAAACGTTTGCAATAATCAGAATAAATAATGCTTTCTGCGATTTAAGTGGTTTCAGCAGAAATGAAATAATTGGGAAAAATTTTGATAGTTTCATTTTTGATTACGACAAGGAACTCGGTACAGATTTAAGTAAAACATTATTTTCTCTTTCGTGTTCATTCAAAGCATCTTTAAAAAGAAAAAATGGCGAAAATATTATTACGTTAATTTCCCTTTCGTCTATAACGTTTCCAAATCAAAAATTAACCGCAATTTCAGTTCGTGATATTACTGAAATGCAGAAAACTACTACTCAATCAAAACGAACTTTGCAGCACTTGCAAACAGTTTATGATTCAGCCAACTTTATGATTTTTGCTCTCGATAAATCGTTTTGCTACTTAAGTTTTAATGAACGCCATGGAAATATTATGAAAAAATCTTTCAAAAAAGAGATTAAAATAGGCGATTATTTCTTTGACAACTTTAAACATGAAGAAGACATTAATAGAATTAAAAAATTATTCAATCAAATAATTCTCGTAGAAAAATTTGAAACGAACAAAACATTCGCACTAGGAGCGAATAATAAAAAGTACAATATTGCTGGCTGTGTTCTGAAAAATTCAATAAACGAAACTATTGGCTTAACAGTTTTTGTTAAATGTGAATAATTAATCAGGTTTTTGGCAGATTTAGACATTCTCAATTTTTTGAGTAAATTGCAGAAAAAAAAATAAATTATGATTATTTGGAACGTAAACCCAGAAATATTTCATCTCGGACCTTTTTCAATTAGATGGTACGGTTTGCTTTTTGCACTCGGATTTATTGTTGGACTTCAGATTTTTAATTTCATTTACAAACGTGAAAATAAAGCCACTGAAGATCTCAATGATTTACTCTGGTTTATGGTGGTTGGAACTGTTTTGGGAGCAAGATTGGGGCATTGTATTTTTTACGAACCAGCCTATTATTTCAGTCGTCCATTAGAAATATTGCAAGTTTGGAAAGGTGGCTTGGCAAGTCATGGAGCCGCAATCGGAATTCTAATAGTACTTTATCTTTATTCAAAGAAAAAACAAAATCAACCATTTTTTTGGTTGCTAGATAGAATTGTAATAACCGTTGCACTCGCTGGTTCGTTTATCAGATTAGGGAATTTGTTTAATTCCGAAATAATTGGCAAACCAACTTCTGCAAATTGGGGATTCATTTTTGTTCAAGTTGATGATATTCCACGTTACCCAACGCAACTTTTTGAAGCAACTGCTTATTTTATTGTTTTTATCATTTTGGCTTGGATTTACCTCGAATTTTCTGAAAAAGTTAAAGATGGATTTTTATTTGGTTTGTTTCTAATTCTGGCATTTGCATTTCGATTTATAATTGAATTTTTCAAGGAAAATCAAACAACTTTTGAGAATGGAATGGCGTTGAATATGGGACAATTATTAAGTATTCCATTTGTGTTATTAGGGACATATTTTGTGATAAAATCATTAAAAAATACTTGAAATGGAAAAAAGGATTTTCATTGAAAAATGGACAAATATTATAAACGATGAAATAAAAGTCGCTTTTCCAAAACCATATTTAGAATCTTGTGAAGTTGAAGTGATTGAAATACCGAAGCTTCATTTGAAAATCGGTTCGGAATTATTTGGATATTTTGAATTGATTGACATAAACGGCAACACAATTTTCCAGGCAAATTCATTTTATCAAGCAAAATACATTTTATATGCAAATAGAATTCTGCCAGGAGAAATTGAAATTCCCATTATTGAAGAAGAAATTAAAAAAATTGTGAAAAAATACGAGGAAAAAATCGATTCCTTTTCTATCAAAATAAAAGAAGATTTTCTGAAAATATTTGATAAATCTGACGGACTTTTAGAAACTTCAAACCAAATTTTTAAACGGTTAAATCTTTTGAGATATTAGAGTTATGGAATTAGGCGAAAACATTTCGAGCTATATTTTATCGCGTTTCGGAGAAGATTATCTCGAAAAATATAAAGACTATGTAAAATCAGATTTTACATCTTTTGTGAGATTTTCAAAATTCACTGATAATTCAAAAATAATTTCAGATTTAACTAAATACGGAATTCAAATTGAGCCCGTAGAAAATATTCCATTTGCTTATAAAGTTTTAGTTGGAGCCAAAAAAATTGGAAAAACACTAGAATTCAATCTTGGGAAATATTACATTCAAAGTTTGTCATCAATGTTGCCTCCAATTGTGCTAAATCCAACAGAAACCGACAGAACATTAGATTTATGTGCGGCGCCAGGTTCAAAAACTACCCAACTCGCTGATTTTATGAAAAATAGCGGAACACTAATTGCAAATGAAATCAGCATGGATAGAATAAAAATGCTTGTTCACAATCTTGATAAAATGAATTTTACAAATTTTGGAGTTTTACACACAAAAGGTGAACTTCTGAGCAAAAATTTTTATCAATATTTTGATAAAGTGTTAGTCGATGCACCTTGCAGTGCATTGGGAATTATCCAAAAAAAGAATGAAGTATCTGGTTGGTGGAAACTTTCCCAAGCCGAAAAACTTGCCGATTTACAAACACGCTTACTTGTTAGCGGAATAAAAATGGCAAAAGTTGGCGGAGAAATTGTTTATTCAACTTGTACGCTAACTCTCGAAGAAAACGAGCTTGTTGTAAACACAATATTAAAGAATTATCCTGTTGAATTAATGGAAATTAGTTTGCCAATAAAATCCAATTCGGGTTTCACGAAATATGGAAATGAACACTTAAATCCAGAAATAGAAAAAACACATAGAATTATTCCTTGGGAAAGTAATTCCGAAGGGTTTTTCGTTTGTAAATTCCGTAAGTTTGATGAAACAGAAAAACCAACCAAAGTGGATAGAACGTCTTCTGAGTTGAGATTTAAATCACATAAAGATAAAAATGTAAGCAAATACCTTGTTAATCTTGCAAAAGAATTTGATATTGCTTACCCAGTTTTTGAAAATTTTAAATATTTGGTTAAAAACACCGATATTTATTTTGTATCAGAAAATTATGATATTGAAAACATTGAAATGTTTTTACGTGTTGGTGCAAAGTTTGGTAGTATCGATAAAAACGATAAAGTAAATTTACACACGCTTGCATCACAAATTTTGGGAAATCAGATTAGGAGAAATTTGATTGAATTAGCCCAAGAAGAAATGGAGATTTATTTAGGTGGCGGAATAATCAGAAACAAAGATTTTGGAGCATTCGGACAAAAAATTATTCGATTTAATGATATGATTATTGGAACAGCAGTTAATTTTAAGGAAGGTTTAAAAAGCCAATTTCCTCGTTCGCATAGAACGCAAAATATAATTTTAGAGTAATGAAAATGACAAAATTTGAAACAGATAAAGAAAAACTAACCAGCCCTTTTGATTCTTGGACTATAAAAGACGGTGATTATAGCCGCGAAGGTTATTCATACGACCGATCGCACGAAGAATTGCTAAAAGATGAGAAAAGGACAAATATTATATGGAGTTCTGTCTTTTTAACGCTTAGCTTTATAATTATTGTTCTTATAATTCATTTTATGTCAACTATTTAACCTTCTTCAGCATACATTTTGAATTGCTGATATTGATTTGTTGCAGTTTCAAAATCAAAGCGAGTGCGAATTAAAAAAGCTTCATCTCGCAAATTTGCAGAAGATGGTTCATCTTCCCATTCAAAATTTGAATTAAATACTTTATTGTTTTTTGTATCAATTATAGCCCACATGGATTTCCCATTCTTTCGTGATTTCATCACAAGATTAATATTTGCACCAAGCGAAAATCGCGTTGCAACATCAAACCATTCTGCTTTTTCTTCTGTTGTCATTTCAAGCCAAATATTAATTATTTTTTTATAATTTCATTAATCGTATTATTTTATCATTTTTTTTAATTCTTCAATTAATTTGTCGGCGGCTACCGAGAGTTTTTCGCCCGTTTTACGGATTTTAATATCAATTTTATTTTCTTTTAATCCACGTTCGCCAATAATTATCTGAATTGGTATTCCAATTAAATCGGCATCTGCAAACTTAACTCCAGCTTGAACGGAATTTCTATCGTCAAATAAAACTTCAAATTTCTCAGATTTCAATTGTTCATATATTGTATTTGAAACATGAACGACTTCATTTTTTTTCATATTTAAAGCAATCAATTCAAAATCAAATGGTTTTAAGTTATTGTTCCAAATTATTCCATTTTCATCATAATTTTGTTCGATAAAACAAGCTAAAACGCGTTCAACTCCAATTCCATAACTTCCCATCACAATTGGATTGTCTTTTCCATTTTCATCTAGAAAAGTTGCTCCGAGTGCTTCTGAATATTTCGTTCCAAGTTTGAAAATATGTCCTAATTCAATTGCTTTAAAAACATCCAAATTACTTTTACAACGTGTACATTTTTCACCAGAAACGATTGTTCTTAAGTCGAAATACTCAGCCTTGGGAACATCTCTTTCCATGTCAATTCCGCCAATATGAAATTCATTTTTATTTGCACCGCTGTACAGATTTTTTCCACCAAGTATGCGATTATCTGCAAGAATTCTGAAATTAAAATTAATTGGACCAATTGAACCAGCATCTGCTCCCGAAATATTTTTTAACTCTTCTGGGTGTGCGGGACGAACTTCGCCTCCCAAAACTGATTCCAATTTTGTTTCGTTTACTTCATCATTTCCCGACATTAAAACTAAAATTGGTTGGTTGTTGTGAATATAAATTCTTGATTTTGCGGTTTCAGTCTCAGAAATTCCTAAAAATTCACAAAGTTCATCTATACTTTTTATGTTTGGTGTTGGAATTTCATAAACTTCTTTTTCTTCCAAATTCCATTTAATAGGTTCAATAATTGATTTTGCAACTTCAACATTTGCCGCATAACCGCAATGTTCGCAATAAGCAACTGTATCTTCACCAGCATCCGATTTTACCATAAATTCTTCTGATTTACTTCCGCCCATTGCTCCGCTTGAAGCACCAACAACAAAATATTTTAATCCGCATCTATCAAATATTTTGCGATATGCTTTGTCGTGCTTTTCGTATGAAATATCGAGATTTTCAAATGATGAATCAAAAGAATAAGCATCTTTCATCAGAAATTGTCTGCCACGAATAACGCCACTTCGCGGGCGAGCTTCGTTTCGGAATTTCGTTTGAATTTGATACCAAATTTGTGGCATTTCTTTGTAGGAATTTATATTCCCTTTTGCGTGGTAAGTCATTATTTCTTCGTGAGTTGGCGCCAAAACATAGTCGCGGTTTTTCAGATGAAACATTGTGTCGCCAAAAGCTTCAACTCGGTTTGTTTCTTCCCAAATTTCTTTCGGATTTAATGCTGGAAGATGAAATTCTTGTCCACCAATTGCGTCCATTTCTTCTCTAATTATTTCGGATACTTTTTTAACCATTTTATAACCGAGTGGTAGAAAACTATAAATTCCAGCCGAAAGCATTCGAACCATTCCCGAACGAAGCATTAAAATATGACTAGGAATAATTGCGTCTGTTGGTGTTTCTTTTAGTGTTGGAATAAAGACTTCAGAGAATTTCATTGATTTTTACCTTAATAATTTTGTGAGCAAAAATATAAAACACAGCCGTTAAAACAAAGTTACAACAACAAAGAATAAGTAAATATAGCATTTGAACAAGTTTTTATTATATTTTTGAAGTTGAAAAATTTGTTTTCAAATTCTATGATAAAAAAATACTTTTTGATATTGATTATAACAATGATTTCGCTTTCTTGTAAGGAAGAAGTTCCACAACTTCAAACAAGAATAACTGTCGAAGAAACGGCAAATTCTGAGCCGAAAATTGTGAAATCTAAACCAAACAGAGCAATTGTGGAAAATCCGTTTGAAATTCCAAAACCCGAAATTGAGCTGAAATCCAAGTCGAAATTATCAGCAGATTTGTTTGCCGTTTCCATAAAATATTCAATGGGAAGAACTCGAGAGAATCGCACTTTGTGGGAATTTGACGGGAAACCAGATATTTACGGATTAATTGCTTTTTCAAGTGGCGATGCAATTGCTGTTCCATTACAAAAAAAATCGTTTGTAGCTTCGGGTTTTTCAAATAAAATTCACATTGCAAAAGGTGATTCTATTTATGTTTTTATGCGTGAATATGATGTTGAAGGTTTCGAAGAAATTGTGAAATCAAGTTTTGTGTTTGATGGAAAAACCTACTTTTCTAAAAATTTTCCTACTTAAAGAATAGCATTTACAATAAAAAAATGAGATAACGATGAAATTAAGCGAATTAGCAAAAAAAATAAATCCATCGCCTACTTTAGCTTTGAACGAAAAAGCAAATATTCTTAAAAAAGAAGGAAAAAAAGTAATTCATCTTGGTGGCGGCGAACCAAAAGAGAAATCGCCACAAGCAGCAATAGAAAAAGCAAAGGAATTATTAGATTCAGGATTTATTCGTTACACTCCAACTGGCGGAACTATCGAACTTAAAAATGCAATCCAAAGTTTTACAAAAAAAAATTATGGAATTGACGTTTCAGCCAAAAATATCATTGCGTCTTCTGGGGCAAAACAATCTTTAATGGACGCATTTTACGCTATTTTAAATCCGACTGACGAAGTAATTTATGCGACACCTTTTTGGGTAAGTTATCCTGATATGGTTGAACTTGCTGGCGGAAAATCTGTAATTATTCAAGTTGATAAAAGCACGTTAATTCCAACTCTCGAGCAATTTACATCAAAAATTACCAGTAAAACCAAAATTATTCTTCTTAATTCGCCCAATAATCCATCTGGAGTAATTTATTCAAACGAATTAGTTAAATCGTTGGTGGAAATTTGCGAAGAAAAGGAAATATATTTAATTATGGACGACATTTATCGCGAATTGGTTTTTGCTGGAAATTTATCACCCAATGCGTTTGGTTTTACCACGAAAGAAATTGATAATTCATACATAATTACAATAAACGGCGTTTCAAAGCAATTTTCGATGACAGGTTTTAGAATTGGTTGGGCTGTTGGGAATAAAGAAGTAATTTCCGCAATGAATAGAATACAAGGTCATCAAACTTCTTGTCCGTCAGCAATTTCGCAGGTTGCAACAATTGGAGCAATTGAATCTGGCGAAAACGAAGCAAATAATCTGAAATTCAATTTAGAAAAGAAGAAAAATGTTTTAGTTCAATTGTTAAGTGAAATTCCAAATATTCATTTTGTTAAACCACAAGGAACTTTTTATTGTTTTGTAGATTTTTCTTATTACGAAAAAAGTTCGCACAAACTCGCTGAATATTTTATAGACAAAGTTGAGGTAATTACAGTTCCTGGAAAGGATTTTGGAATGGAAGGTTTCCTTAGAATCAGTTATTGCGGTGAAGAATCTGAATTGCATGAAGGTTTAGCAAGAATAAAAACGGCGTTGCAGAATTATTAAATTTGTGAATAAGTTAGTTGAAAAAATATCGGCAGTAATTTTGCTTTCGCGACCAATAAACTTGTTGATTTCATTCCTTTCTGTCTTGGGAGGAATTTATTTGGCGTGGAATGAAAAAGGTGAATTTCCCATTGATATCTCTTTTTTTGCTGGAATTTCTGTTGTTTTTGTAACTGCGGCATCAAATATTATAAACGATTTCTTTGATTTGGAAATAGACAGAATAAATCGCCCAAAAAGAGGAATTCCCGCTGGGAAAATTTCATCAAACGAAGCAATTTATTATTACATATTTTTTGTCGCTATTTCAATTCTGTTTTCACTTTTCCTTAATTGGCAAGCTCAAGTAATTGTTGTTTTTGCAAATATCATTTTATTCTTCTATTCCTTAAAACTGAAAGGTTTACCAGTTTTAGGGAATTTTATCGTTGCTTTTTTTACGGGATTTGTTTTCATCTTTTCCGCAATTTTGGTTGGAAATTGGCAAAATGGAATTATTCCGTTCGTATTCGCTTTTCAAATCAATTTTATTAGAGAGATGATCAAAGACTATCAGGATATTTTGGGAGACGAAGCGAATAATTTGCGAACTCTACCAATTTTAATTGGTGAAAAAAACACAAAAATTCTTGTCGCAATTTTATCTTTTATCCTCATTTCTACTACAACATTGCCTTATTTTTTTGATTATTTAACTATCAATTATTTTGTAATAGTATTTGCAACAACCAACTTGTTTGTTGCAAAATCTACTGTTATTCTTTTTGAAAAAGATGTGAATTTCAAAAAGATAAGTTTTTACTTAAAATTGGGAATGTTATTCGGATTACTTGCAATTATTGAAGGGAAATATTGAGAAGTTTGATAAAGAATTTAACTTGTCGTAACTTATTTTTTAACTAAATACTAATTTTTCAAAGAGAAATATGAAATCAATTCAATTTGTGTTTTTTATTGTTGCTATTTCTGCGAGTTCCATTTTTTCGCAGGTAGTAATTGTTAAAGATGCTCAAACTAAAAAAGTAATTCAATTTGCTACAATTCAAGATATTAACTCGCAAAAATATGTTATTACTAATGCCGATGGCGAGGTTAATTTATCAAAATTCGATGAAAATTCTTCACTTACTATTCAAATGCTAGGCTATAAAAAGCAAACAAAATCTTTTAATGATGTAAAAGAAGCAAATTTTGTGATTTATTTGTTACCAACAAACATTTCACTCGATCAAATTGTCGTTTCATCTACAAAATGGCAAACTCCAAAAAAGGAAAATCCAATTAAAATATCTTCACTAAATGCAAAAGATATCGAGTTCAACAACACGCAGACTGTAGCCGATTTACTTTCTTCGAGTGGAGAAGTCTTCATTCAGAAAAGTCAGCAAGGTGGCGGAAGTCCGATGATTCGAGGTTTTGCCACAAATAGATTATTAATTGCCGTTGATGGAATTAGAATGAATACTGCAATTTTTAGAAGCGGAAATCTACAAAACGTAATTTCACTTGATAATTACGCACTTCAGAGTCTTGAAGTATTATTTGGTCCTGGTTCTGTAATTTATGGAAGTGATGCAATTGGCGGCGTAATGAGTTTTTACACACTAAGTCCCGAATTTTCATTACACGAAAGCATCTTAACAAAAGGAAATGCCGTCATTCGCCATTCCGCAGCAAATAACGAAAAAACTGTACATTTTGATTTTAATCTTGGTTGGGCGGAATTTTCTTCGCTAACAAGTGCTACTTTTACAAATTATGGCGATTTAGAAATGGGGAGTTTTGGTCCCGATGAATATTTAAGAAATGAATATGTAGAAAGAGTAAATGATGAAGATGTTGTTTTTTCCAATACAAACTCTCAAATGCAAGTTCCAAGTGGTTATTCGCAAGTAAATTTAATGCAAAAATTTGGCTTCAAAATATCCGAAAATTGGTTGCTCGATTATGGATTTCATCATTCTTCAACAACCGATTATAGTCGTTTCGATAGATTAATTAGATACAAAAATGGTTTACCACTAAGTTCTGAATGGAATTATGGTCCACAAATTTGGCAAATGCATAATTTGGGAATTTCAACCAACTCGCCTACCGAATTTTACAATAATTTAGTAATTCGATTCGCCTACCAACATTTTGCTGAAAGTCGCCACGACCGTGATTTTGCTTCGGATATTCGATATAATAGATTTGAAAAAGTAAATGCATATTCTGCCAACTTTGATTTTGTGAAAAAAATTGATATAAATATAAATTTTGTCTATGGAGTAGAATTTGTGTTTAACGATGTAATTTCTACAGGAACAGATGAAAATGTAATTACTGATGAAGTTGTTGATGGACCTTCTCGTTATCCAAAATCAAATTGGAGTTCGAGAGCAGTATATTTTGCGTACAAAAATAAATTATCAGAAAAATGGATTTTTGAAACTGGTGTTCGATATAATTTTTATCAATTAAATGCCAATTTTGATGCAACTTTTTACGCTTTCCCATTTACTGAAGTAAAACTTAACGAAGATGCATTTTCAGGAAATTTTGGTTTGGTTTACAATGTAGATGATTCTTGGACAATTGGAACAAATCTTTCAAGCGGATTTCGTTCGCCAAATGTTGATGATCTTGGAAAAGTTTTTGATTCTGAACCAGGTTCAGTTGTTGTGCCAAATCCTAACTTAAAAGCAGAATATTCCTACAATGTTGATTTGGGAATTGCAAAAGTTTTTGAGGATTACGCAAAAATTGATTTCACTGCTTTCTACACAATTTTGAATAATGCAATGGTTCGTCGAAATTTTACATTTAACGGGCAAGATAGCATTATGTATGATGGCGAATTAAGCCAAGTTCAAGCAATTCAAAATGCGGCAAATGCAAATGTGTGGGGAATTCAAACGGGAGTTGAACTGAAATTTCCGTTTGGAATTGGGTTTTCGGCAAAATATAATTTCCAAAAAGGGGAAGAAGAATTGGATAACGGCGGCAAAAGTCCAATGCGACACGCTACACCGCAATTTGGATCGGTTCATTTTACATATTCAAGCCAAAATATGAAAGCTGATTTTTATACGATTGCTAACGGAGAAATCAGTTTCGAAAATCTTCCCGAAGAAGAAAAATCTAAAGATTATCTATACGCAAAAGACAAAAACGGAAATCCATACTCGCCAAGTTGGTACACAATTAATTTGAAAGTAAGCTATTTCATTTCAGATAATTTTTCCTTCTCTGGTGGAATTGAAAATATTTCCGACCAACGCTATCGTCCGTATAGTTCGGGATTAGCGTCTGCTGGAAGAAATTTTATTCTGGCATTAAAAATGGGAATTTAGAATTTCAGATTTAACTACTTTGGAAAACGGCTGAACATTTTCCAAAGTATCTTTGTTTTACAAAATGGATAGATTTTTTCTTTTTATCATTCGAGATTATTATGAAATATAAACACGTAATTTGGGATTGGAATGGCACATTGTTTAACGACTTGCATTATTGTGCTGAAATTATGTCGAAAATGAGAGAAAAACGTGGATTTCCCGCATTTTCCGTTAACGATTATCTGGCAAATTTTACTTTTCCAGTAAGAAAATATTATGAGGTAATTTGGGAAAATCTAACAGATGAATTTTTTGAAGAATTAAGCATTGAATTCATCTCGTATTATGAACAAGATAAATTGGATAATAAATTAAACGCAAATGCACATTTTGTGCTTTCTGAAATTAAGAAAATGGGCATTTCACAGTCAATTCTTTCGGCGTATTCTCAAAATAGTTTGGATGAAATAATACGGCATTTCCATTTAGAAAATTGCTTCGAAAATGTTGTTGGATTGGATAATATTTACGCCGCAAGCAAATTGGAAAATGGTAAAAGTTTAATCCAAAAATTAGGTTTTAAGAAGGGGGAAACACTTTTTGTTGGCGATACATTGCACGATTTGGAAGTTGCAACAGAAATTGGTGCGGATTGTGTTTTATTAACTTCGGGACACCAAGCAAGGAATGTTTTGGAAAAATCAAATTCAAAATTAATTGATGAACTTGCGGATTTACTAACTTATTTGTCAAAAATCGCTTAAAAGATGTGAATTTTTGGTTAAAAGTGCTGCATCCCAAAAAGGAGAAAAGCAGTTTAAGTTTAAGAGAAACTGTCTAAATAAGTGTGCAATTTACTTTGCATAAATACTTTATCCATTTCTCGTTATAAGAGTTCAACCAATTGTGTAATATTAGCCAATAAAAAAAGAACTAATCAAAAAACATCAAACAATTTCCTTGAAAAAGTATATGGCATTACAATTGCAAAGGAATTTTGAAAATTAAATGGTGTATTATGGCTGATGAAGACCAAGAAAAGAAATCCAGTGGTGGATTAGCAAAAGCAATTTTAATTGGTTTACCACTTTATATAATTCAATTAGTGGCGGTTTATTTTGTAATAATCAACTTTTTTGTTGATGTAAAACATCCTGAAGAAGGTGCTGAAACTGAAAATCATGATAAAGCTGAATTTCAGGATTCAATTGTAACAGGCAAGTTTATTTACAATACTGAAGATTTAATTATCAATCCAGCAGAAGGTGGAATGAGATTGATGTTAATTTCACTTGGATTTGATGTTTCGGAAGAAGAAATGATGAAAACGTTAACTGAGAAAAAACCGATTCTAAATGATTTAATTATAACAACTTTACGAGAAAAAACGCTTAAGGAATTGCTTGAAGTTTCATCTAAAGATACTGTAAAGCAGTTACTTATGGAAGGAATGAAAACTGCATTTCCGGGGATGCATGTAAGTGAAATTTATTTTAATAAATATATAATTCAATAACGAGTTCAAAATGGCTGAAGTACTATCACAACAAGAGATTGACCAACTTTTATCCAATATGAAAACCGGAACGGAGGAAGCCGAAGTCGGGCAATCTGAAAAGAGGTTGTTCCGTTTGACTTTCGTCTTCCGAACCGAATTTCAAAATTACAACTTCGAACAATAAAAGGTATTCACGAAAACTTTGCAGAAGGTTTTTCCTCGTTTTTGATGTCAAAATTGCAAACAATTATAAATATAAACGTTATTTCTGTTGATTAAATTTATTACAGCGAGTATGTTTTATCGGTTTCAAATCCAGCGGCGTTATTCATTTTTCAAATTAAAAATACTGATAATTTAGATGAATTAGCGAGTAGTGTTGCTGGTGGTGGAAGTTCAGGGGAAAGTCCTTTTCTTGGAAAATTGGCTGATTTCCCAGAATTTGATGATGCAACTCCTACTTCCTTTGCTGGTGAGAATAAATTAGATTTACTAAAAGACTTAAAACTAAACGTTTTTATTGAACTCGGCAGAACGAGAATGGAAATAAAAGATATACTCGATTTAGAACGAGGCTACGTAATTGAACTCGACAAACTCGCCAGTGAACCAGTTGATATTTTTGTGAACAACAAAAAAATTGCAGAAGGCGAAGTTGTGGTTATCGATAAACACTTTGGAGTTAGAATTACAAACCTTGTTTCCGCCGAAGAAAGAATACAAGGAATTCAGCAATGAGCGTAAATGATGTAGTTTACATTTTTGTTGTGCTCGTACTTCTTTTAGCGTCAATTTACGTAATGCTTTATTTTATGAAGAAATTTATGTTTCGATTCTAAACGAGCAATAAAAATTCCATACCAATAAAAATTTTGGCAATGCAAGGAATTCTTCCCAAAAAGTATGTTTCCGTTATTAAAATTAAAGACGACTACTACGTTCTTGGATTAAGTGAAAATTCCATCACATTAATAGATAAAATGGATGCAGAAAAAATTAATTTTCTACCAGAAGAAAATAATCAGACAATCAATGCAAATTTTGCGGAATTGCTAAAACAAAAACTAAAATTGAAATAAAAAAAATTTACTTTTTATTAACTATTTGTGCGGTTTTGGTTCTTTTGCCAGACAATTTGTATTCACAAAACCAAAATTCAATTTCGCTGCCAAGTGTTGGAATTTCAGTTGGAAATTCTGATAATCCCGAAGATGTTGCCACAACATTGGAATTACTTTTCCTTCTTACAATTCTTTCACTCGCTCCGTCAATTCTAATTATGACAACATCATATCTTAGAATAATTATCGTGTTTCAATTCCTTAAAAATGCACTCGGAACAATGCAATCTCCGCCAAATCAATTATTAGCTGGAATTGCACTTTTTGTTACATTTTTTATCATGCAACCAACTTGGACGAAAGTTTACGACCGCTCAATTGTTCCTTATATGGATAAACAAAT
>DYSW01000007.1:0-34208 GCA_020726285.1 Melioribacter roseus | reverse complement strand
ACAATTGATGTAGTAATTAGCTTGCTTACAGACGCATTTTATACTGTTTTGATAATTCTTTTACCAGTTTTGGGAGCTGGTTTGATAGTTGGAATAATAATCTCAATTTTTCAAGCAGCAACTTCAATTCAGGAAATGACTTTAACTTTTGTTCCAAAACTGATAGTAACTGCAATCGTAATAATTGTTCTACTTCCATTTTTGGCAGATAAAATGATTTCGTTTACAAAAGATGTTTTTAACATTATGATAAATTCCTTGCAATGAACATTCTTATATCAGATTTTATAACTGGAATACTAATTTTTGTTCGGATTCTATCATTATTCTTGGTTGCTCCTTTTTTCAATAATGAAAGTTTTCCCACATTTATCAAAGCAATTACTGCATTAGCAATTACTTATATCATTTTTATGATTATTCCCAGAGTTGATGTTCCTTCGAATATTTCATTTATCTGGCTATTTTTTATGGGATTGAAAGAAGTTCTAACTGGAGTAATTATGGGCTTTACTTTGGAATTAATCTTTTACGGAATTTCATTTGCGGGATTTTTGCTCAGTCACGAAATTGGATTAATGATGGCAGATATGTTCGATCCAAATTCACAAACATCAGAAAATATTTTAGGTGTTTTACTTGTTTTTATGGGCAGTGTAATTTTTGTAATAATAGGTGGACACAGATTTATAATTTTCTTCATTCTTGTAATTATTGAGTTCGTAGTTATTGTAAAAGGAGATGCTGTTGCATGGTTGATAATAACATCAATCAATATTTTTGGCGGTTTTATTATCGGAGTTTGGCAAGATGGAATGGATATAATTAGTGCTTTACAAACTTACACAATTTTAACAATTGGCGACGGGTTGGTTTCACAAATTCCAGCTTTGCTAATTTCTGTTGCTTCGGGTATTATTGTTACAAAAAATGCCGAAGGAAATGCTCTCGATAAACAAATAAAAATGCAATTAATGGGCAATGCCCGCGTACTAGGAGTTGTAACTAGTTCAATTTTACTTGTTGCAATCATTCCTGGAATGCCGACAATACCCTTTTTATTTCTTGGAAGCATTTCTGGTTTTGCAACCTTCTTTTTAAGTAAAAAGAAAAAGGAAGAAGAATTGAAGATTCAAGAAATTGAGGAAACTGTTGATACCGAGCCAAAATAAGTAAAAGTTGAGGAATTCATTCAGGTTGACCCAATTGAAATTGAAATTGGTTACGGATTAATTTCGCTTGTTGATGAAAAACTTGGAGGGAATTTATTCCAAAAAATTGCTTCAACACGAAAATTTATCGCTTTGGAATATGGAGTACTTGTGCCGCATGTTCGTAAATTCAAAACAAAAGATTTAATTTTTATCGATACTGTTGGAAGAAGTCAGAATAACCTTGAGCTGCTAAAAGATATTAAACAATTTATTTCCTCCGTAAAAGTAGATGAAACATTCCTAGTGTTAAATTCAACAAGTAGCTTAAAAACAATGCTTGATATTGCAGAAAAATTTGAACTTTTTAATTACAATGGACTAATTTTCACCAAACTTGATGAGTCAGTAAGTTTCGGAAATTTGCTCAATTTATCATCAACAATTGAAGTTCCAATTAAGTTTTTAACAAATGGACAAACAATTCCAGATGATATTATTGCAGCCGACTCGGATTTTGTAGCAAATTTAGTTATTTCTGGAAAATTGAACAGATGATAGGTCAAGCAGAAAGAATATCGCAACTTAGTTTGTACTTTACCGAAAATATGAATTATCCAGAAATTCCAATTATTGGAATAACCTCCGGAAAAGGTGGAACTGGAAAATCAATGTTCATATTAAATCTTGCTAAAGCGTTATTTGAAAACAATTTGCGAGTTTTAGTAATCGACATGGATTTGAATTTTTCTAATCTGCATATTTTGCTAAATATTTTTCCAGATTCATCAATCAAAGATTATTTTCAAAATAACACTTCGCTTGAAAAAATTGTACAAAAAGAAGAATTTGCGGATATCATTTTTGGAGAATCTGGCAGTCGAAACAAAATAACCGAAACTGCGTTAGATTTATTTTTCAGGAATCTTTCGAAAATCGAGTTCAAACCAAACTCTGTTTTTTGTGAAAAATAATAGCAGTAAAGCTCAAACTGAAATTGGTAATATTAGTCAAAAAATACGCAAATATGTGCAAATGGCTAATATTAAACAAAAATAGGTTTTCCCAAAATATTTTCATCGCTTAATAATAGCCAAATCTATAAAAAAACACACTTTCAAAAATTATTTTTTGGTATAGTCTTTGTGTTTTAAAACTAAGGAGATTTTATGAATAAAATAATTTTACACTTTGGACTTTTAGTAATTTTTCTTTCGCTTCTATTTTTTAGTCAGCAAAATATTCCCATTCAAAATGTTTTGATCAAATCTTTTGCAATTTTTATTGTTATTACGTTAATGAGTGGTATTTTGGTTTTAGTATTTTTTAGATCTGTTAGTAAAATGTTGTATAAAAAAGCAATGAATAAAGAATATAATGGTAAGCCAAGAAAATGAATAATGAGAATGAAACTCATTGGCGATTATACAAAGAGCAGCCAAATTCGAAGATAAAACAGAAAATAATTGTTAATTACTCGAATTTGGTGCATTACGTTATTAACAATAGTAAGTTTGCAAATCTTAATGTTGTAGATGAAAAGGATTTCTTTCAATTCGGAATTGAAGGACTTAGCGAGGCTATAGATAGATTTGACCCAGATTATGGAACCAAGTTTGAAACATATGCAATTCAACGAATTCGAGGAAAAATTATTGATGAATTACGGAAACTTCAGATAAAACCACGCAGCAATTTTGATGAACAAGGAAATTTGAGATATACAAATATTTCGTTAGATAAAACAAACGATGATAGAGAAGGTTATTCCTTCTACGAAGTAATTCCAGCCGAAACTGCAAGTCCAGAAGAAACACATGAATTCAATAAAAAAAAAGAATTACTTGTTAATGCAATAAATGAACTTTCAGAAAGAGAAAGATTAATTTTGACTTTGTATTATTACTAAAATTTAAATTATAAAGAAATATCTGACGTGTTGGATATTACAGTTTCGCGAATTTCGCAAATACACACAAAAGTAGTAGAAAGACTTAAAGAAATGTTAACCCACAAATATGGAAATTAATTTGGAAAATTTTAGTAAAAAGAAGAATATATTTTCAATTTTAGATAATGTCCACAATCTACCTTCTATTCCAATTGTTTTAACAGAAGTGAATAGAATGCTTGCTGATTCGAATGCCTCGGCATCTGATTTGGGGGAGATTATAAGTAAAGATCAAGGTTTAACAACCAAAATTCTTAAAATTGCAAATTCTCCTTTGTATGGAATTCCACGTCAAGTTTCAACTATCGATTTTGCAATTGTGATACTTGGGTTTAATCATATTAAAAATATTGTTATTGCACTTTCCATGATTGAAGCATTCAATGGAATTGACGGAAAATGTTTCAACCAAAAACAATATTGGCAACATTCCCTTTTAACGGGAATAATTTCCAAAAGATTAGCAGACGATTTGGGTTATCATTTTAGCGGCGAAGCGTTTACTGCTGGATTCTTACACGATTTGGGAATTCCACTAATTTTTAACTTTTTTAAAGATGAATACATTAAAATTTTGGATTTACTCGAGACCTCAACAACTCCAGTTGAAGTTATTGAAATGGAAATTTTGGGTGCAACTCACGAAGATGTTGGAAAATATTTAATTGAAAGATGGAATTTGCCAACATCACTTTCCGCCGTGGTTGAAACACACCATTCCCCAATGAAATATGAAGAATTCCACGAACTTGCGGCAGTTGTTCATCTTGCAGATTTTATGCTAGACAAAAAGCAAATCGGCAGTTTTATTTGGGACAAAAACTTCAAATTTGAGCGAAAAGTTATTGATACACTAAAATTAAGCAACGAAAAATATCTTGAAGAAATATGTACTAAATATAAAATAATTATTCAAGAACAAGCAGAAGCAACAATTTTATAAAATCTATAGGAGAAAGGAAGAATGAGCGATCAAATTTTAGAACAAAAACAGAAAAAAACTAAATTAATCCTTTCAAACGTTTACAATTTACCGTCTATGTCGCAAGTGATGATGGAAGTTTCCAATATGCTTGATAATCCAACAACAAACGCGGCAAAATTAGGACAAATGATTGGAAAAGACCAAGGACTTGCAACAAAAATCTTATCAATTGCAAATTCCCCGCTTTATGGTTTACCAAGAAAAGTTATAACAATTGATTTCGCGATTTTGATTGTTGGTTATCAAGACATTAAAAACATCGTAATTGCTCTATCAATGATTGAATCCTTCAAGAATAAAACAGATAAATATCTTGATCAAAAAGAATTTTGGATGCATTCTTTAATTACAGGAAATGCTTCAAAAAGAATTGCAGAAGATTTGGGATTCAGAATTGGAAGCGAAGCTTTTGTTTCTGGATTATTGCACGATTTGGGAATTCTAGTTGTACACAAATATTTCCATACAGATTTTATTGAAATAGTAAATAAAGCAGTTGAAGAAGGAAATTATCTACAAATTGAAACTAACCAACTTGGATACAATCACCAAACAATTGGGAAATTCCTTGCCGAAAAATGGAATTTACCATTGGCACATTGCAACACAATTGCAAATCACCATCAACCACATTTAGCTGAAGAAAGCAAAGTTATGGCTTCAGTTGTACATTTAGCAGATTATGCTACACAAAAATTGAATATCGGTAAATTCTATTGGGATAACGGTTTACAGCTTGATGAATCCGTGCTTGAAATATTAAAATTTAAAAGTATTGAAGCGGTTGATAAATTTATTTTAGGTTACAAAAATTTATTCCAAAAAGAAATTGAAACTTTGCAACTCTAAAGTAAATGAAAGTTCATAAGATAAATACTGAAGATTTTCCAACTTTAATTGATTCTTTAGGCTAAGAAGGATATGTTCCCGAAAATTCGTTAAAGTTGTTGCACAGACTTAAAAAAGATCCTGCAATTTAAGTGGAAAAATATTCATACATAATTCAAAGTTTAATTTCTTTTGAAAAAGAAGTTAATGGTTTGCAAAAGATTGAAAAAATTCTTGATGTTCTCAAGAAAAATCTGAAACGAATTATTCCGCTAAAATCTTCAGATTTATTCTTTTTTGATGAAAACAAGTCGGAACTGAAATCGTTAATTGAAGAATTTGATTATACACTTTACAAATCGGTAAATAGGTTTTATAAAGAAGGTGTTGAACTACTTTTGCGACTTGTGGATAATATTGTTGATGTTTCACAAATTAATTCTGGCGAAATGCAAACAGAAATTCATCTTTATAACGTAAATAGAATACTTGAATATGTTGTTGAGGAATTAAAGCAATCAGCCGAGCTAAATTCAATTCGAATCGATTTGCATCTTGATGACGAAAATAAATTCATTGAAACGGATGAAATTCATCTTAAAAAGATTCTTTTTGCATTAATTTAAAATGCAATTAAATACAATGTTGAGAAGGGAAAAGTATTTATCAAAACTTATCCAATAAATAAGGATTTTAGAATTGAAATTGTCGATACCAGAAACGGAATTAGTAACGAAATGCTTGAAGAAGTTCTTCGTCCGTTTTCACAACAGGAAATTGATGGTTATCGCCGCCGACATGAAGGTGCGGGACTTGGTTTAACTTTAGCAAGCAAACTTACAAAAATGCTGGGCGGTGATTTAGAAATACATTCAAAAATTGAAGATGGAACAACTATCGAATTAACTTTCCCAGAAACACAATCTAACAAAAACTAATTTCTTCAACTCAACTCTCTTCTTTATATTTCAAATCACAAATTTGAAAGTATCTTAATATGAAAACAATATTGCTTTGGGTAATTGCCTTATTGATTACAATCGGTTCAGCAATTTACCAACGGACAACAGGTCCAACTTACCCGCTAAAAGGCGAATTTCATTCGAAAAACGAAAAAATTGAATATAAATTACAGAGAAGCCATTCAGGCTCAACTGATGAAATTCTTGAAATCACCACAAATCAATCAAATTTGCAACTTATATTGAATTGGAAAAGGTTTAAAACTCAAGATGAATGGACAAAAATCCAAATGGAATATAAAAATGGAAAGTACGTTGCAAATCTTCCAGGACAACCACCTGCGGGAAAATTGGAATATTTTCTTGAAAATATTACTGAAAAATCCGCAACAAAAATTCCAACAGAACAAAATGTAGTTATTCGTTTCAAAGGCGAAGTTCCAGAAACAGTGCTTATTATTCACGTTTTTGCAATGTTTTTTGGAATGTTACTTTCCAATAGAACTGCATTGGAATACTTTAAGAACGGGAAAAATGTAAAAAAACTTACTTATTGGACAGTTGGTTTCATATTTTTTGGCGGATTTGTGATGGGACCAATTATGCAAAAATATGCTTTTGGTGAATTTTGGACTGGTTTTCCTTACGGTTTTGACTTGACAGACAACAAAACATTAATTGCTGGAATAGCTTGGGTAATTACACTTTGGGCATTCCGAAAAACGCGAGTTCCACAAAAATGGGCAATTTTTGCTTCAGTTGTAACTTTTATAATATTTATGATTCCACATAGCTTGCTCGGTTCCGAGCTTGATTATAACAAATTAGATAAAGAAAAATCTAAACAAATAATAGAAAAATCGATTAATTAAGAGGTTAATTATGCAAAAAATTAAGTATGTTTTATTTGCGTTGATTATTGCCACAAGCACGTTTTTTACTCAAGAATCAACACAACTTTTACTTCCCATAAAATCAACTAGAGTCGCAGAATTTTTGGCTGAACATCCAGAATTTGATGGAAGAGGAACAATTATTTTTATTTTTGATACTGGCGTTGATATGGGAATTGACGGATTAACGTTAAATTCAACAGGCGAAACAAAAGTGATTGATGTTCAAGATTTTACAGGACAAGGAGATGTGAAGTTTTATGAAGCAGAAATTGATGAAGAAAACGACAAGTATTTTTTTCAAAATGAAGAAATGAAATTCAAAGTTTTCGGAGCTAAAAATTTATCAATCAAAGCTTCTGACGAAAAATATTTCATCGGGAATTTATCAGAAAAACTCTGGAAAAATTCATCTTCAGGAATAAAAGATTTGAATAAAAATAAATCTGAAGAAGATAATTTCTACTTTGTAGTATTTCAAGAATCTGAAGGAAAATGGGTGATTTTTGTTGATATAAACGGAAATGGCGATTTATCAGACGAAAAACCAATGAGAAATTACAAAGTTGCTCAAGATATTTTCAAAATTAGCGAAGGAAATAAATTATCAGATTTTACGATTGCCGTGAATATTTTCCCAGAAGAAAGCAAAATATCATTCTTTTTTGATGACGGTGGACACGGAACACATTGTGCTGGAATTGCCGCTGGATACAAAATTGGCGGACAAGAATTAAATGGAGTTGCTCCTGGAGCAAATGTTATTGGGCTAAAACTTGGTAACAATAATTATGCTGGCGGTGCAACAGTAACAGAAAGTATGAAGAAATGTTTTGATTATGCGGATAAAATATCTAAAGAACAAGAAAAACCTTGTATAATAAATATGAGTTTTGGCGTTGGTTCCGAAATTGAAGGACGAGCTGAAATGGAAAAATATATCAATAAAATTGTTGATGAAAATCCATATTTATATGTTTGTACTTCAAACGGAAATGAAGGTCCTGGGATTTCAACTACGGGATTACCAGCCGCTTTGCCAAAAATATTTTCAAGCGGTGCAGTTTTAGCAGAGGAAGTCGGACAAAATCTTTACGGCACTTTCCAACAACGTGATGTTTTAACATATTTTAGTTCACGCGGAGGTGAAGTTATGAAACCAGATGTTGTTTCGCCAGGAGCTTCAGTTTCTACAATACCAAATTTTATGACTCGTGATGTTATGTGGGGAACAAGTATGGCTTCGCCTTATTCAACTGGAGTTATGTCGCTTTTGCTAAGTGCAATGAAATCGCAATTTCCAGATATTAAAATTCCATCTACGCTACTTTTTGAAGCAGTTCGACAAAGCGCTGTGCATCTTGATGGATATCAAAGAATTGATGAAGGTTCTGGATTAATAAATGTAAAAAATGCGTGCGAGTTACTAAAAAGTTGGGTAAAAAATGATGTTATAAAATCTTACGAAACATACACAACTTCGGCTTTTGCTAGTTCAATGCCAGATGAAAAATCGCAAGCACTTTATATTAGAAATGGGAATTATGTTACAGATAAAGATTCTTATGCATTTACAATCACAAGAAACAATTTCCAAAAGAATGATAAATTTTATAGAATGTATAATGTAAAAAGTGATGCTGAATGGTTAATTCCAATTCAAAAAAATCTACATTTGCGAAATAACCAAAATGGGACTGTGAATGTTCGTTTTGATAAATCTAAAATGCAAAATCCAGGAATTTATAATGCTACTATTAGTGCCACAAGAGCCGATAAATCAAACTTTCCAGAATTTGAGCTAATGGCAACAATTATTCTTCCTTATGAATTTACCTCTGAAAATGGTTATAAACATTCTTGGAAAAATGAAAAAGTTGATATTAGTATGCATAAAAGATATTTTGTAAATGTTCCAGCTGGCGCAAGTTCAATGAATGTAAAACTAAATACTGTTGATAATCAATATGGATTTGTTTGGTTTTTGGTTCACCAACCAGATGGACAGCAAATTGAAAGCGAAGTTGTTCGAGGAAATGGAGAAGTTGCATCTGTAAATGAATATTATTTTAATCTTCATCCTGGAGTTTACGAAGTTGATGTTCTTGGATTTTTCAAAGCTGAAGGAGAATCTACTTACGATTTGTCAATCCAATTTGACGGAGTAAATAGAATTGAAGATACTGAAATTACTGAAAACAAAAATTATATTGAATTAGTAAACAACTTCAGCAAACCTAAAAATTATACGTTAGAAGGTGAAATTTCTGGATATCAAAAAACGTATGTTCTTGAAATTAACGCTGGCGAAATCAGTAAAATTCCATTTACACTAACCCCTGGAATGGGAAGTAAATCATTTTCATTAACAATTGAAAAAACGGATTTTAATAAATTGACAGATTTTCCAATAAATATTTATAATAAAGATGGCGAAAATGTAGAATCGGCTGGTTTTTCCTATGCACATTCCGAACTTGCAATTACAAATAATTCCAAAGAAGCAGAAGAATTTCTTTTTGAATTAAATCCTGCGTTTGCTTTAAAAGAAGGGAAAATTAAGGTATTTGTAACAGAATCAACATTTTTGATTGAAAAAATAAACTTAAACCCAACTTTTGCAAAAAAAAATCAAATTACTCTTTATCCATCAATGCAAAAACGAGTAGAATTATCAGTAAAAAAACCTTCTACAGAAATTCAAATAGATGAACAATTTTTTGGCAATTTTAAGCTAAAATCACAAGAAAAAACAGTTTTAGAAATTCCACTTAAATTCAAATTTTAGGAGAAATAATGGAAATGAACAAAAAAGGCATTGGTCTACCAGAAAATGCTTATCGAGAATTGAAAGAAAATGAACGATATGAACCAATTCTTTCGCCTGTAAAAAATTATCCCGAAGTTACTGTATATTCAGTAATTACAGGTTTATTGATGGCAGTACTTTTTTCGGCAGCCGCTGCATATCTTGGCTTAAAAATCGGACAAGTATTCGAAGCCGCAATTCCAATCGCAATTTTGGCAGTTGGACTTTCAACCTTAACCAAAAGAAGTAATGCACTTGGTGAAAATATTATTATTCAATCAATCGGAGCTTCATCCGGAGCAGTTGTGGCTGGTGCAATTTTTACACTTCCAGCACTATATATTTTAGAATTAGATGTTACTTTCTTACAAATATTTATGGCATCTGCACTAGGTGGATTTATCGGAATTCTATTTCTCGTTCCATTTCGAAAATATTTTGTTGCCGAAATGCACGGAAAATTTCCTTTTCCCGAAGCAACTGCCACTACTGAAGTTTTGATTGCTGGAGAAAAAGGTGGAAATCAAGCAAAAGTTCTCGTTACTTCGGCAATTATTGGTGGTTTGTACGATTTTATTATCGCATCATTCGGTTGGTGGAGCGAAGTTTTTACTACTCGCGTTTTGCCAATTGGCGAACAAATTGCCGATAAATTCAAATTGGTTTTCAAAATCAATGTTGGTGCAGCCGTTATGGGCTTAGGTTATATTGTTGGATTAAAATATGCAGCCATAATTGCCGCAGGTTCGTTTGTTTCTTGGTTTGTAATTATGCCTATTTTTGCGTTTCTTGGCGATTATATTACAACTCCAATTGGTGCAAATGTTACAATGCTTATAAAAGATATGCCCGCTGAAAAAATATTTTCATCATATATTCGTCATATAGGTATTGGTGGAATTGCAATGGCTGGTTTGGTTGGAGTTATCAAATCATCATCAATTATCAAACAAGCATTTTCACTTGGAATAAGCGAATTGTTTGGAAAGAAAATTCAAACAGGCGAAAAGGAATTACGAACTCAAAAAGATATTTCGATGAAAATTATATTTGGTGGAGTTGTGTTAGTTGCAGCAATTCTATTTATTTTCTTCTTATTTGGAGTTGTAAATAATATTTTCCACGCTTTTGTTGGATTATTAATTGTACTGATAATTTCATTCCTATTTACAACTGTTGCAGCAAATGCAATTGCAATTGTTGGAACAAACCCAGTTTCTGGAATGACTTTGATGACACTTATTCTTTCTTCATTAATCTTAGTTTCAGTTGGTTTAACTGGTGCCCCCGGAATGATTGCAGCTTTAATAATCGGTGGAGTTGTTTGTACGGCTTTATCAGTTTCTGGTGCTTTTATTACTGACTTAAAAATTGGATATTGGCTTGGCTCAACTCCAGAAAAACAAGAAAAGTGGAAATTCTTAGGAATGGTAGTTTCTGCAGCAACAGTCGGTTGGGTTATTATGTTGTTAAATAGCACTTTCGGTTTTGTTGGGAATGAACTTCCTGCACCGCAAGCAAATGCAATGGCAGCAGTTATTAAACCATTAATGAGTGATCAACCAGCACCATGGATGATGTACATTGCTGGTGCATTTATGGCTTTAATTCTTACTTCCATAAAAGTTCCAGCGTTAGCATTTTCATTAGGAATGTACTTGCCACTTGAGTTAAATACTCCAATTTTGGTTGGTGGAATAATTGCTCACTTTGTTGGAAGTAGAAGTAAAAATGAAGAATTAAACAAAGCCAGAAGTGAAAGAGGAATTTTAATCGCTTCGGGATTTATTGCTGGCGGAGCATTACTTGGAGTTGTTAGCGTAATTATGAAATCTGCAGGATTAGATTTTAGATTATACGAATGGGCGGAATCACACGGCGGCGAAGCTGTTGCTTTAGTAATGTTTCTCGCTATTGTAATTTATATGATCTGGGATTCGATGCGAGCAAAAGAAGAATAAAACACATAAAATATTAAACGAATATAAAGAGACGAGCATTTGTTCGTCTCTTTATTCTTTTCTCACCTTTTTGTTACTCATTTTTCATTCTCATCACTTACTTCTTTATATTTGCTCTTCATTTTAACACGAATTTTATATGGCTATGAACGAAATTAATAAAACTTTTGAACCTTCATTAATTGAAGATAAATGGTACAAATATTGGGAAGAAAATCAATTATTCCATTCAGAAGTTGATTCTGAAAAGGAATCATACACAATCGTGATTCCACCACCAAACGTAACTGGAATGTTGCATTTGGGTCACATTTTAAACAATACTTTGCAAGATGTTTACATTCGCTACAAACGAATGAAAGGATTTAATGCTTGTTGGGTTCCTGGTGTTGACCACGCATCAATTGCAACCGAAACCAAAGTTATACAATATTTAAAAACTATGAATATTGATAAATACGAAATTGGACGAGAAAAATTCCTTGAATATTGTATGGAATGGACTGAAAAATATGGTGGAATTATCTTCAAACAATTGCGGAAACTTGGTGTTAGTTTGGATTGGGATAGAAAACGGTTTACGATGGATGAACATTATTATCCACGCGTAATTGAAGCTTTTGTTCGACTTTACAAAGAAGGTTTGATTTACAAAGGTTACAGAATGGTGAATTGGGATCCAGCGTCAAAATCTGCGATTTCAGACGAAGAAGTGATTTTCCGCGAAGTAAATGGACATCTTTGGCACATCAAATATCCAATTGAAAATAGTAACGAGTTTTTGGTTGTTGCCACAACCCGACCCGAAACAATGCTTGGCGATACTGCTGTTGCCGTAAATCCAAACGATGCAAGATACAAACACTTGATTGGCAAAAACGCAATTCTTCCAATCACAAATCGATTAATTCCAATTATTGCTGATGAATATGTTGATTTGGAATTTGGAACTGGTGCAGTGAAAATTACTCCCGCACACGATGTTAATGATTACGCAATTTATCAACGACACAATCTTGATATTATAAACATCTTCAATCCAGATGCAACTACAAACGAGAATGTTCCTCAAGAATTCCAAAATTTAGATAGAAATGTTGCCCAAAAGAATGTTGTAAAAAAATTAGAAGAATTGGAAATATTACTAAAAACTGAAGATTACACACACAAAGTTGGCTTTTCGGAGCGTGGCGGAGTTCCAATCGAGCCATATTTATCTGAACAGTGGTTTATGAAAATGGATGAACTCGCAAAACCAGCAATGCAAGTTGTGAACGATGGATTAATCAATTTTCATCCAAATCATTGGGTAAAAACTTATAATCACTGGCTCGGTAATATCAAAGATTGGTGTATTTCTCGCCAGTTGTGGTGGGGACACCGAATTCCCGTTTGGTACAACAAGGAAACAAAAGAAATTTATTGCGAAGTTGAACCACCAAAAGATTTGGAAAATTGGGTTCAGGAAACAGATGTTTTGGATACTTGGGCTTCAAGTTGGCTTTGGGCTCAAGATGTTTTTACTTCGGATGAAGAATTGGCTTATTATTATCCAACAGATTTGTTGGTTACTGGTCCTGATATTATCTTTTTTTGGGTTGCGAGAATGATAATGGCGGGAATGTATTTTCGAGATGAACGAACTTCAGCCGAGCAAAAAATTCCATTCAAAGATGTGTATTTTACAAGTATAATTCGCGATTCGATTGGTAGAAAAATGAGCAAATCGCTCGGAAATTCGCCTGACCCGATTGATGTTATTCAAGAATATGGTGCCGATGCGTTAAGATTTACAATTACTTACATCGCTCCACTTGGGCAAGATGTTCTTTTCAGCACCGATAAATGCGAATTAGGAAGAAATTTTGCAAACAAGATTTGGAATGCAGGAAGATTTTTGTTGATGAACACTGAAAACATATCAATCAATAAATATCTTATTGATAAACACATCGATTTTGCAGATGAATGGATAAACTCAAGATTTAAATCAACACTCGAAAATCTGGAATCTGCTCTCGATTCGTTTGATATTACAGGCTCAACTAAAATTATCTATTCTTTTGTTTGGAATGATTTCTGCGATTGGTATGTTGAAATTGCTAAAAAACGACTTTACAATTCTGAAGACGAAGTAAAATCTGCAGTTTTAACTCGTTCGCTCGTTTTGTTTGAAGATATTCTAAAGCTAATTCATCCATTTATGCCATTTTTATCTGAAGAACTTTGGCATTTGGTTGAAACACGAAATGAAAAGGAAAGCATTTCTACACAGGATTTTCCAAAATCTGAGAAATATCAACAGAATTTGCAAGCAGAAAACGATGTTAAGTTTTTGCAAGAAATTGTAACTGCAATTCGGAATATTCGTGGCGAACTAAATATTCCACCTTCAACAAAAATCAGTATTGTTATCAAAAGTGAATCGATTTCAAATTCTGTGGCAGATTATATAAAATCGCTTGTTCGAGTTGAGAATATTACAATTTCTAAATCAGCCGAAAAACCACCAAAATCGGCTTCGGCAGTTGTGAAATCTGCTGAAATATTTATTCCGCTCGAAGGAATTGTAAATCTTGAAGCAGAAAAAGAAAGAATTGAAAAAGAAATTCAACGTCTCGAAGGCGGTTTGAAAGGTGTAAACAGCAAGTTGACCAACGAAAAATTTGTAGCAAATGCTCCATCTGATGTTGTTGAAAAAGAAAAAGCTAAAAAATCAGAATGGGAAGAAAAAATTACTAAATTAAAAGAATTTCTAAAGGAATTGAATTAGTGGAAACAAAAGCTGGTTACGTAACAATTCTTGGATTTCCAAATGTTGGAAAATCGACATTATTAAATTCAATTATAGGACAAAAACTTTCCATTGTTTCGGCAAAACCACAAACAACACGAAAAAGGATTTTGGGAATTTTATCAGACGAAAACTCACAAATAATCTTTCTTGATACACCTGGAATTTTGGAACCGAATTATCTTTTGCAAGAAAAATTAGTCGATTTTATCAACATTTCAGTAGTAGATGCCGACATTTTTATCCTTTTAATTGATGTTACAGAAGATATTTCATCTGTTTTTACCAATAATGTTGTTCGAAAAATTATTAAATCCGAAAGCCCACTTTTTATCGTTCTAAACAAAATTGATTTGATAAATCAAGAAAAATTACAGCCAATTTTCAACCAAATTTCCGAAATGCAAATTCGGGCAAAAATAATTCCAATTTCAGCAAAAAAGAATTTTGGCACAACCGAATTAATTGAGCAAATCAAACTTGAATTACCAATTCACCCAAAATTTTTTCCAGAAGATCCACTTTCTGATGAAACAGAGAGATTTTTTGTTTCTGAAATTATTCGCGAAAAGATTTTCGAAAATTATCAGGACGAAATTCCATATAGCACCGAAGTTGTAATTGAAGAATTTCGTGAACAAGAAAACCGAAAGGATTACATCCTTGCATCAATAATTATTGAACGCGATTCCCAAAAACCAATAATTATCGGGAAAAATGGTACAGCTATTAAAAAAATAGGAGAATTATCGCGAAAATCTATCGAGGAATTTCTGGAACGATCAGTATTTTTGGAACTGAATGTAAAGGTGCGAACCAAATGGCGAAGTAACCCAAATCTTCTTAAATCTTTGGGATACGATATCAGTGAATAAAGAAACTTTGCTAAAATATAAAAGTGAGTTAGTCTTAATTTTAATTACAGTTTTTTGGGGAGCAACATTCATTATTGTCAAAAAATCGCTTATTCAAACTTCACCCGCATTATTTTTAGCACTCCGATTTACTATTTCAACCATTGTCTTGTTTCCAATTTTCATCAAATATAAAACCCAAATTACGCCGATGATTTTCCGCAAATCGTTAATTCTTGGATTTTTGTTGTGGTTGGGAATGTTCTTTCAAACAATTGGATTGCAATATACAAGTGCAACAAAATCTGGTTTTTTTACAAGCACTTCGGTTATTTTCATCCCAATATTTCAGTTGATAATAGAAAAAAGACGACCAACAAACGGGACTTTGCTTGGAATATTTTTCGTGATAATTGGTATTTCACTTCTTTCGAGTGGAGGAAATTCCGTTTTTACTTTCTTGGAAGATATTAGTAAAAATTTCAATTTTGGCGATTTCCTAACTCTGTTAAGTGCGATTCCATTTGCCTTATTCATTGTTTTGCTGGATAGCTATTCAAAATCGGTGAATATGTGGTTGCTTGTTTTTATACAAATTGCAAGTGTGGCTTTTTTCAGTATTTTGATTGCGATAATCTTTAACGAAACAAACTACGAAATCGTGAAAATCAGTTTCACAAAGGAATTTGTAATTTCAATTTTGTATTTATCAGTAATTGGAACAGTTTTTAACACAATTTTAATGACTAAATTCCAAAAAAATGTAACTCCAGCAAAAGCGGGAATAATCTATTCGTTCGAGCCGGTTTTTGCCGCACTTTTTGCATTTATCTTTGCTGATGAAAGAATTTCAACATTTGGATATTTTGGAAGTGCGTTGATTTTTATGGGATTAATTACATCAGAATCTTACGAAAATATTAGTGAAAAATGGAAAGCAAGAAAGTTAGAGCCGAAATAGTTGTATCTGGTTTGGTTCAAGGTGTTGGTTTTAGATATTTTGTTTATAACGAAGCAACACAATTGAAAATAAATGGTTTTGTGCAAAATCTTTATACAGGCGAAGTTTATATTGTAGTTGAAACTGAAGAATATTTAGTGAAAAATTTTGTAGAAAAGCTGAAAATTGGCAGTTCGAGGTCGATAGTAAAAAATGTTTTTGTTTCTTATAAAGAATTGAAAAACGAATTCACAAATTTTAGGATAAAGTATTATGAATAAAATTAGAATTGGTCACGGTTATGATGTTCATCAATGGGCGGAAAACAGAAAATTGGTAATTGGTGGAATTGAAATTACATTTGAAAAAGGCTTGCTTGGGCATTCGGATGCAGATGTTTTGCTTCACGCAATTTCGGATGCTTTACTCGGAGCTTTAGCTTTGGGCGATATTGGATTACATTTTTCAGATACTTTGCAAGAAAATAAGGATATTGATAGCAAGATAATTCTGGCAAAATGTTATGAAATGGTGAAAGAAAATGGATTTATTCTTGGGAATATTGATTCCACAATTGTAATGCAGCGACCAAAATTACGACCATATATTGACGAAATGAGAACAAAAATAGCCGATGTACTTGCTTGCGATATTTCTCAAATATCCATTAAAGCAACAACATCCGAAAAACTTGGCTTTGTCGGTCGAGAAGAAGGTGTTGAAGCTTTTGCAAGTGTTTTGATCTATAAATAATTGATTTTGCAAACATTTAGGCAGTACTTTTTTACTTGGATTAGCATAAATTATGTCAAAGATTTCGTAATTTTGCATTCCTTAAAATGTTATTTGGAAGCGAGATGAAACTATCAGAAATTTTAACACCCGATTTTATTTTTACTGACCTTGAATATAAAACCAAAGACGAAGCAATTATTTCACTCGTAAAAAAATTAGACGCCAATCCATATTTGAGTGATATTACCAAAATAACCCAAGAAGTTCTTGATAGAGAAAAAATTCTTTCAACTGGAGTTGGAAACGGTTTTGCAATTCCACATGCAAAATCTGCTCATATTAATGGTTTCGTATTGGTTTTTGCTAAATTAAAAACTCCAATTGAATTTCAATCGCACGATGGAAAACCAGTTGATTTAATTTTTTTACTTCTCGGAAAAGAAACAATGGTAACAGATCACATCAAATTGTTAAGCAAAATCTCTCGCTTAATGAATAACGATGAATTCAGAAAGAAAATCGGTTTGGCAACAAATTCCAATGAAATATTTGAAATAATTAAAAAAGAAGAAAGTTAAGGATTATTGATTTGATTAAAGCAATAAAAGGAACAAAAGACACTTTTTCACCTGAAATTGAAAAATGGCATTTTCTTGAAGATAACGTTAGAATTCTTCTTGAAAATTTTAATTATACTGAAATTAGAACTCCAATATTTGAAGAAACATCTCTTTTTTCGCGTGGAATCGGCGAAAATACTGACATTGTTGGCAAAGAAATGTACTCATTTACAGATAGAAGCGAAAATAATGTAACACTAAAACCAGAAATGACAGCTTCGGTAATGCGTTCCGTAATTGAACACTCAATGCACAGAAATAAACCACTAAATAAATATTATTACATTTCTCCAATGTTCAGGCAAGAACGACCACAAGCCGGGCGTTTGCGTCAGTTTCATCAATTTGGAGCGGAAGTTTTGGGAAGTAATTCTCCATATTTAGATGCCGAAATGATAATAATGCCTTATATGATTTTGGCAAATCTCGGACTTGAGAATTTCAAAGTAAAAATTAATTCACTTGGCACACCACAATCCCGAGAAAAATACAAAACAATTCTGAAAGAATATCTTGCACAGAAGTTCGAAGAATTAAGTGAAGAAAGTAAACGAAGATTCGAAACAAACATTTTACGAATTTTTGACAGCAAACTTGAGCAAGATATTCAGATAATGAACAATGCTCCAAAATTATTAGATTATCTTTCTGAAGAAGACTTAAAGCATTTTGAAACGGTTAAAAATATTCTTGAAAAAACACAAATAGATTTTGAAATTGACACAAAACTAGTTCGTGGTTTAGATTATTATACACACACAACTTTTGAAATAGTTAGTGAAAGTGTTGGAGCACAATCTGCATTACTTGGCGGCGGAAGATACAATTTACTTTCGCAACAACTTGGTGAGGACGAAATTCATGCAGTTGGATTTGCCGCTGGAATGGAAAGAATTCTCCTTGCAATGACAAACGAAAAATTATTTAATGAAGAAGAACAACCAAAAATTCCTCTTTACGTTGTCCGCCTTTCAGAAGACGTAACGGCACAAGCATTCAATCTTGCCCTTTTATTTAGAATGAACGGAATTATTACTGAAATTGATTACCTGAATAGAAGTGTAAAAGCACAAATGCGAGAAGCAAATAGACTCGGAGCAAAATTTACTTTGATGGTTGGAGGCGAAGAATTTCAGAACGAAAAGATAATTCTAAAAAAAATGGCAACAGGCGAATCAAAAGAATTTTCACTTGATGATACTGATGGAATTCTGAATTTAATTAGCAAATCAGAATACGAAGATGAGATTGAAGAATGAGAATAATTTTTGGTCGAAAGCCCGTTCTGGAAGCAATAAATTCAGGCGAAAAGATTGAAAACATACAAATTGCATACGGACAGAAAAATCCAATAATTGATGCAATAATAGTAGCAGCCAGAAAAAATGACATAAAAATTTCACAATTATCACCACAAAAATTCCAAAATTATGAATCCGAAGGAAATACACAAGGTGTTGTTGCAATCGTACAAGATTTCCAATTCTATGAAATAGATGAAATACTCGATTCTATTTCTGAAAATGAAATTCCTTTTTTACTTGTTTTGGATTCCATTCAAGATACACACAATTTGGGAGCAATTTTCCGCACAGCCGAAACCGCTGGAGTTCATGGAATCATTATGACAATTAACAATTCCGCTCCAATAAATGCAACTGTCGAAAAAACATCGGTTGGAGCAATTTCATATTTAAAAATTGCAAAAGTTGGCAATCTAAAGCGTGCAATTGATGAACTAAAAGAACGAAATATTTGGGTAGTCGGCTCAAGTCTGAGTACCAAAAAAAATTATACAGATTATGATTTTCGGTTTCCAACAGCAATTGTTGTTGGAAATGAAGAAAAAGGAATAAGAAAATTAACTGCAGATAGCTGCGATGACTTGATTAAAATAGAAATGTGCGGTAAATTGCAGTCGTTAAATGTTTCTGTTGCAACAGGTATACTTCTTTACGAAGTTGTTCGACAAAGAAAACATAAATGATTTAAAGAAAAGTTTGAGAAGTGAATTATTTTTGGGGCTATAGCTCAGTTGGGAGAGCGCTTGAATGGCATTCAAGAGGCCAGCGGTTCGAACCCGCTTAGCTCCACAAAAATCCAGCCTTCGGGATATTTCCTCGAAGGTTTTTTTGTTTATTCTGGAATTTATGTTTTGTTTTCATTCTCTAATTTTTATAAAAAAAAGACGGCAAAAAGCCGTCTTTTTGATTGCTTAAATTTATAAATACTGACTAAAAGCTACTTTCTTGTTGTGTTTCTACAACAAAAATTCCATCTTCTAATCCAGAATTCACAATATAACTTTCAACTGTTAAATCAAATGATTGTCCTGCGACTGACTGAGAAATAGTTCCAGGAAATTTATAGCCGTTAAAATCTTTGTATTCGCCATAAACAATTGTTGTTGTAAACTGTCCTTGTTCAGTGTTGCGAGTTGAAATTTCCTGAAGTTTTAGTCCAGTTGAAATATCATAATATTCGGTAGTTATGTTATTTTTTGGTTTAACAACATCAATTTTATATGCTTTTTTCCCGTTTACGTCTTCAATTCCAACAAGTTTTAGTTCGATTCCCAATTCTTTAGCACGAAGTAAGGAATTCATTTCAGATTCAATTTTCATCGTTTCCAATTCTTCGCCTTCAAGAATTTTTTCTCCTTGCATTCCAGAAACCATTGCATTCTTTCCATCATATTTTTGGATTTGTTGCATAATTCCAATATCGAGCAAAAAGTAAAATTTGTTTGGGAATTTTCGTGAAATTGTAATTTCGAGATCGTAACCTTGAACATTTCCTTTCATTATCACTTGTTCATCTTTCACTTGCGATATTTTTTCTTTTCCGCCAATTGCTTCATAATATTTATCAACAACTTGTTCAGCAGTTATATCAGTTGGGAGATTTTTTGCAGAAATATCAACTTCGTTTCCGTAAGTGTCGTAATAATTAATTTTTCCATTTGGGGAAAGTTTTTTCAGATTTTCACCAACTTGGTCGTTACTTCCTACTACAATTAAGTGAATTTTTTCAGGATCTAAATATTTTTTTGAAACAGCTTGAACATCTTCTGCTGTTACTTTTTCAATTTTTTCGAGATACGTTTCATAAAAATCAGTTGGCAAATTGTATTTTGCTATATTTATTGCAAATTTTGCAATTGTTTCGGGTTGTTCTAATGATAAAGCAAAACTTCCAACCATATATTTTTTAATTGCATCAAGTTCTTTTGAACTAACTAGTTCATTTCGCATTTTCTTCATTTCGGAAAGAATTTCGGAAAGTGAACTGTCTGTAACGCTATTTCTAACTTCGCACGAAATATCCAACGAACCCATTAATTCATCTTGCATTAAAGAAGAACGAACTCCATAAGTGAAACCGTGTTTTTCACGCAAATTTAGATTTAATCGGGAAGTAAATCCGCCACCAAAAATTGAATTTGCAACTTTTGCAGCAAATAAATCTTTGGAATCTTGTTTAAATTTTAGCGGTGTTGCTACGTGAATTACAGACTGAACGGCGTTTGGTCTATCAACAACTGCAACTTTTCTAACAAATGGTTGTCGAGCAAATTCGAACTCAGATTTTGTAACTTCGCCTTTTTGCCATTTTGCGAGATATTTATTTACCAACTTTTCAGCTTGATTTTTGTCGATATCGCCAACAATTGCAAGATAAGTTACATTTGGGACGAAGTTATTTTTGTAGAATGTTTTCACATCATCTAAAGTTATTGATTTCACAGTTTGTTCGGTTTTGATTTCGCCATAAGGAGATTTTTTCCCGAATATCAAAGAATTTGTAACTTTCGAAGCTATTGCATTTGGTTCAGCTTCTTCGGATTTTAATCCCGAAACAGTTTGCTTTTGTAATTTTTCCAATTCAGATTGTTCGAATTTTGCATTTAGAATAACATCTGACAAAATGGAAAAATAATATTCTGTGAATTTTGAAAGAACGCTTCCGCTAATTCCTCGAGAAGTTGAATTTATATTAGCTCCTATAAAATCAACGCTTTCGTCAATTTCCGACTTGGATTTTGATTCAGTTCCAGTTCCAATTAATTCACCAGTAATTTCAGATAATCCAGTCTTTTCACCTTCAGTAGCAAATTGGTAATCAAAATCAAACGAAAAAGTAACTTTTGGTATTTTATGATTTTCCACAACAAATACTTTCAGTCCATTTTCAAGAGTAAAAGATTCAGCTTCTCCGATATTGATTTTCGGTGCAATTCCAGGTTTTGGCGGATATGTTCTATCAACTTGTGCAAACATTGAAATAAAAACAAAAGCGCTAAACAATAAAAATTTTATGTTTTTCATTTTTTCTCCTAATTCTTTTGTGCAGATTTTGGTAAATAATGCAAAACTACTCTACCATTAAGATTGAGATATTTTTTTGCTACATCTGATATTTGTTGCGGAGTTACTGAAAGATATTTATCGATTTCAGTATTTATCAAATTTGCTTCATCAAAAAAAACATGATAATTGGCAAGTGCTTCTGCGATTCCCGCTTGAGTTGAAGTTTGTTCAACAAAATTTGAAACAACTTGATTTTGCAATTTTTGGAAAGAATTTTCATCCATTGTATTAGATTGAACATAACTGATAATCGAATCCATCTGATGTTGTAAATCTTGCACAGAAGTTCCCATATTTGCAATTGAAAACATTAGGAATTGTCCTTCATCTTCCATCGGCAAAGGAAATGCTCCAGTAAAAACGGCTGATTGCTTATCATCGACCAATGCTTTTTTTAGAATTGAACTTTTTCCTTGCGAAAGATAAGTTGTAAGCATTTCGAGCGCGTAAAAATCCGCAGTTCCTTGTGGTGCAATTCTATAAGATTGAATTACAGCCGGAAGTTGAATATTATCATAAACTGTATCTTGAATTGCTTTTGTTAGTGGCGGTTCAACCACATTTGGAATATTCATTTTTCTGCTACCTTTTGGAATTTCAGAAAAATAAGTTTCTATCAAATATTTGGCTTCTTCAATTTTGATATCGCCTGAAATTGATAAAGTTGCGTTGTTAGGAACGTAGTAAGTTTTATAAAAATCCATAAATTCATCAATTGTTGCTTGATCAATATATTGATCTGAACCAATTGGAGTCCATTGATAAGGATGAACTGAATATGCTCGTTTGAACGTTTGTTCCAAAATTGAGCCATAAGGTTGGTTATCTAAACGTTGCTTTTTCTCTTCTTTTATTACTTTTCTTTGTGTTTCAACTCCAACTGAATCAATTTGAAGATGAAGCATTCTTTCAGATTCAAGCCAAAGTGCCAACCCAAGTTGGTTTGAAGGTAGAATTTCGTAATAAAATGTTCTATCAAACGAAGTATTTGCGTTTAAGTTTCCACCATTGCCTTGAACTAATTGAAAATAATCGCCTCTTGGAATATTTTTTGAACCTTCGAACATCAAATGTTCAAAAAAGTGTGCAAATCCAGTTCTATCAGAACGTTCATTTTTAGAGCCAACGTGATAAAGAACTGAAACAGCTACAATTGGAGTTGAGCTATCTTGATGTAAAATAACGTGCAAACCATTTGGTAAATCATATTCTTCGAATTCAATTTTACTTTTCTGTGCAGAAATTGTAAGAAAAGTACTAATCAGCAAAAACGCCAATAAACCATATCGATTCATATTTTTCCTTTTATTTTATTAAAATGTGATGAGTTTGACAATGTTTTTAGATTTTTGTTCTTAAAAAAATTAGTTTCTAAAGAAAAAAGAAAGTAACCAGAGAAAGGCTGTAAGAAAAATTGAGCCAATAATATTTAACCAAAATCCTTTTTTTAACATCATTTTTAGTGAGCGATGTTCGCTACTTGCATAAACAAGCATATTTGTCGTAGTTGCAATTGGTGTCATAAAAGCACAGCTAGCTGCAATAGTTACAGCAAGAAGCGAAACAAGTAATTTCCATTCCTGTATATTTGGCAAGCTAAGCAAAATTGTTGAAAAGATTAGAACAATTGTTGTGTTGTTCATTATTTCGGTTAAAAATATCGTTAAGAAAATTAGAATGAAAAGTAGATAAATGAAGTTTACGTTTGTTGGAATAATTCCCTTCAGATTATTTCCAAGCCACTGAATTAAAGTTCCATCAATAACTTTAGTTGCAGGATTATCGCCCCAAGTTAATGAAACAATAAACACAACCGTAATCACAATTACAAATAAAAATCCAGAATATGGTAAATCGAATAAGATTTTATTAAGCGAAACAAACGAATATGGATTTTTTTCGCGAAAATCTACAAACTTAAAATCAACTCGTTGAAAAATTAAGCTATCATAAATATTGGCAATAAAATTATCTGTTTTTTCAACTGAATTATTCAACTTGCCCGATTTATTGTTTTCTTTGATAAATTGATTGTAAATAATTAAAGGAAAAGTAAAAAGAGTCGCAATAAATAAGTTCAGATTAAAAACAAGTGTTTCGAAATTTCGTTTTTTGCGAGGATGAAGAAAAGCCAGAAATATAACTACAAGTAGAAAAATGAAAAAAAATAAATCGAGTAGATTTCTTTCGCTCGGAGAATTAAAATCAAAGAGAAACTGGATAGCCGAGAGAAAAATCAAAATACTTGTTGCAAAAGCAAAAAAAAATAGATATTTCTTAGCTTTTTGTTTTGTAATTCCACTCAAGTCAAAGTGAATTTCAATTCTATCTTTCGACAATTTTTTTGCACTTCCCAAAATGTATTTTGAGATTAATACGAAAGCAAATGAACTAGGAATTCCAACAAGCAGCCAAGTGAAAAAGTTAACATATTCTTTTCCCGCAATTTGATTTGCTTCGATTAATCCAATAAAAACAAAATTAAGTGGCGAGCCAACCAAAGAACCCATTCCGCCAATATTTGCACCATAAATTAAAGCCAACATCAGCAAGTTGAGATGTTCTACGTTATCTTCTTCTACATTTTTTGACAAATAATTTACAATTGGCAAAAGCGAAAGAACAACTACCGTATTTGGGAAAAATAACGACATTCCATACGACAGAAACAGAATAAAGGAAATAAGTGTGGAAAAATTGAAATGATGCTTTTTTAAAAGATAATCAATGTAGAAAAGGTGAGTTTCGGAATCAATAATAATTCGATTAATTAAATATGAAGCAAGAATAATTACAACGCTTTGTATTAAATCCATTTTCTTTTTTCTGATTTTTTGTCTGACAAAATAAGAAAATGTTCATCAAACTTTGGTAATAAAGAATAAAAAGACAACTTAAAATCATCATTTTAGTGTTTCTTTCCTTATTTTTGCTTTCATTTTTAAGGAGAATTTGATGAAATTTAATAAACGTTCGCACACAGCTGGCGAACTACGCACACAAAACGAATCAAACAAAGTAGTGTTAAATGGTTGGGTAAATTCCCGCCGTGATTTAGGAAATTTAATTTTTATAACACTTCGCGATAGATATGGAATTACACAAGTTGTGTTTGAACCAACCGAAAACAATTCAAATTTGATGGAATTCGCTAAAAAAATTAGATTGGAATATGTGATTTCTATCGAAGGAAAAGTTAGAAAACGTCCCGCCGAAATGGTGAATTCCAAAATGGAAACAGGCGAAATTGAAGTTGTTGCCGAAAAGTTGGTAATTCTAAACGAAGCAGAAACGCCTCCTTTTCCAATTACAGATAAAGTTGATGCAAGCGAGGAATTGCGTTTGCAGTATCGATATTTAGATTTGCGTCGCAAAGAAATGCAGCAAAATCTCTTACTCCGCCACAAAATGTATCAAATTGTCCGCCGTTATTTCGATTCCCAAAATTTTGTTGAAGTTGAAACTCCAATATTAATGAAAAGCACACCAGAAGGGGCTCGCGATTATCTTGTTCCAAGCAGAATCCACAAAGGAAGATTTTACGCACTTCCGCAATCACCACAAACATACAAACAATTGCTAATGGTTTCTGGTTTCGATAGATATTTTCAGATAACAAAATGTTTCCGTGATGAAGATTTGCGGGCAGATCGCCAGCCGGAATTTACTCAAATTGACGTAGAAATGTCGTTTGTTGATGTTGCCGATATTTTTGAAATGGTTGAAAATCTGATGAAAATTCTTCTATCTGAAATAAAAAATTATGATTTACAACTTCCTCTTCCTCGTCTTTCATACGATGAAGCAATGGGAAAATATGGAAGCGATAAACCAGATTTGCGATTTGATATGGAAATTATTCATCTGAACGAGATTGTGAAAAATTCAGAATTTAAGGTTTTTCAAGATTTCCACGAAAAGGGTGTAATCGGTGCATTGCGTGTGAAAAATGCTGCACATTTATCAAGAAAGCAAATTGATAATTTTACAGAATTTGTGAAAAAACAAGGAGTTGGTGGACTTGCTTGGGCAAAAATTACCGAAGAAGGTTTTACATCGCCAATTTCAAAATTCTTAACCGAAGTTGAAATGTTTTCCATCCAACAAGAAATGAACGCAAATGTAGGAGATTTAATTTTGATTGTTTCGGCAGAAAAAGATAAATCGCTTAAAACTCTCGGGAATTTACGTCTTGAACTTGCCAAAGAATTAAATTTAATTAAACCAGATTCAAAACCGGCGCTACTTTGGGTAACTGATTTTCCGCTTTTTGAGTGGGACGAAGAAACTCAGCGTTTTTATGCAATGCATCATCCATTCACTTCTCCAAAAATTGAAGATTTCGACAAATTAGAATCAAACCCAAGCGAAGTGAAAGCAAGAGCTTACGATTTGGTTTTAAACGGAAGTGAAATTGCAGGCGGAAGTATCAGAATTCATAATTCAGAATTGCAAGCAAAAATGTTCAAAGCGCTTGGAATTTCGGATGATGAAGCACAAATGAAATTTGGCTTTTTGATGAATGCTTTCAAATATGGAGCGCCACCGCACGGTGGAATTGCCTTTGGATTTGATAGACTCGCAATGATTTTTGCCGACAGAGATTCAATTCGCGATGTAATTGCTTTCCCAAAAACGTCGAGTGCAATGTCGTTGATGGACAATTCTCCTTCGCCAGCTGATGAATCGCAATTGAAAGAATTGCACATTAAAATTAGAGATTAATTGGAAATTATTACAAAATAGAATAGGAAAACTAAATGGCATTTAATTTAAGAAACAGACATTTTTTAAAATTACTTGATTTTACACAAGAAGAAATTAGATTTTTAATTGATTTATCAAAAAACCTTAAAGCTGCAAAATATAGCGGATACGAAGAACAAAAACTAAAAGGCAAGAACATTGCGTTAATTTTCGAAAAATCATCAACTCGAACTCGATGTGCTTTTGAAGTTGCGGCACACGACCAAGGAGCACACGTAACTTATCTTGGACCAAGTGGTTCGCAAATCGGACACAAGGAATCGATGAAAGATACAGCTCGAGTTCTTGGCAGAATGTATGATGGAATAGAATATCGTGGATTTGGACAAGAAATTGTTGAAGAATTAGCTCAATTTGCTGGTGTTCCAGTTTGGAATGGCTTAACAGACGAATTCCATCCGACACAAATTCTGGCTGATTTTATGACAATGGAAGAATCAAGCGGTAAAAATCTAAAAAATATTTCTTTTGCATATTTGGGCGATGCTCGAAATAATATGGGAAATTCGCTTTTAATTGGTGGTGCAAAAATGGGAATGGATGTTCGACTCGTTGCTCCAAAATCTTTTTGGCCAACCAAAGAATTAGTTGCAAAAGCTCGCGAAATTGGTGAAAAATCTGGTGCTACAATTACTCTATCTGAAAATGTTGAGGAAGGCGTAAAAGGCGTTGATTTTCTTTACACTGACGTTTGGGTTTCGATGGGCGAACCAGCTTCTGCTTGGGAAGAACGAATTAATTTGATGAAACCTTATCAAATTAATATGGGCGTAATTAATGCAACTGAAAACGAAAATGTGAAGTTTATGCATTGTTTGCCAGCTTTTCACAACAAAGAAACAAAAGTTGGGAAAGAAATTTTTGAAAAGTACGGAATGGATGGACTTGAAGTAACTGAAGAAGTTTTTGAGTCGGAATATTCCATAGTTTTTGATGAAGCAGAAAATAGAATGCACACAATTAAAGCTGTGATGGTTGCAACTCTTGGGAATTAATAAAAAAAATCACCTTGCAAATCCACAAGGTGATTTTCATTCATCATTATTTACTAAGGCTAAATTGTTGCTATTTGGGTTATTCTTTTATTCTTTTTTCTAATTTTTGAAATAATAATATTCTCAATTTCATCTTTTATGTAATCGTAAATTTTTCCACCTTTTTTCTTCAGACTTAAATAACTTTCATAAATATTCATTGTTAAAATTATTCTTCTGTTTGGGCATTCTAATTCTCCGTGCAAATGCGAGCCAATTTCCTTAAAACCCAAAACGCGAGTGTGAAAATTATATGGCGAAGTTTCTTCGCCTTCAAAGACATCAGTGATTAAGTGAGTGTAATCTCGTTCGATTACTTCTTTTATTGATGATTTCATTAAACTCAAAGCGATTCGGAAATTTTTCCGATATTCTTTCAAAATCATAAATCTTCCAACTTCAACAAAACGACCGCTACGCTGAAGTTCTGCAATATTTATGTCTTTGTTCAAAGTAACTTGATAATTTTTTGGCAATTCTAATGGCGGATCGTAAAGCAAACGAAGTAAACCAACTGGAATTTCATCAAAATAAGCAATAAACCAAGAATATTGCGGCGAGTTGATTGTTTCTTTTGGAATATGTTTATCTGGATAATTAATCCATTTCTTTTCATCCATAAAAACGGTTTTCATTATATTTATTGCGGATTTTCGCTGAAATTCATTCTCGATTTTCATTGTTGCGATTTTCATATCAACCTAAAAAAAAGTGTATTCAAATAAATAGGTTGAATGTTAGTAAAAGTTTAATTCAATATTAATTGTAAATTACTAAAAGTAAATTTTGAAACTCCTATTAGCTTTTTGAATAGAATTATCATTAAAAATATTGTTTATTCTAAGAAATTAAAAAACATTGGAATTAGCTTTCGATTTATTAAATTTAAGAAATTAGGAGAAAATTATGAGTTTTAATTATGATAAAATGACAATAAAAGCACAAGATGCAATTCAAGATGCTGTGGAAATTGCACAAAGTTATTCAAATCAAATGGTTGAACCAATTCATATTCTTGCGGCTTTAGTTCAAGATAAAGAGAATATTGCGGTTTCTGTAATTCACAAAATCGGTGCTGACTTAAAGTCAATTCAATTAAAATTGGCGGAAGAATTGGAGCGTTTTCCTAAAGTTGACGGAGCAAAAATCGGGAACCAACGAATGTCGCACGCAACGGCAAAATTGCTCGACAATTCCCTGAAATATGCTGATAATCTGAAAGACGAGTTCATAGCTTCGGAACATATTTTTTTAGCTTTGAACGAACAAACCGATTCAACAGGAAAGTTACTTAATCAATTTGGGATAAACACAAACTCGATTCTAAAAGTTCTGCAAGAGATTCGCGGCAATCAGCGAATCACAAATGCAAACGCTGAAGATACTTACCAAGCATTGGAAAAATATGGTAAAAATCTAAACGATCTTGTTAGAAAAGGAAAACTTGACCCAGTAATTGGTCGAGATGAAGAAATTCGCAGAGTTTTGCAAGTTTTATCACGAAGAACCAAAAATAATCCCGTTTTAATCGGAGAACCTGGAGTTGGTAAAACGGCAATTGCCGAAGGAATTGCACATCGAATTGTTGATGGAGATGTTCCAGAAAATCTGAAAACTAAATCTATAATTTCACTTGATTTGGGTTCGCTTGTGGCTGGTACGCAGTTTCGCGGACAGTTTGAAGAAAGAATTAAAGCTGTAATAAAGGAAGTTCAGGCAAAAGATGGCGAAGTAATTCTATTCATTGACGAAATTCATCAGCTTGTTGGAGCTGGCAAAACAGATGGAGCAATGGACGCTGCAAATATCCTAAAACCAGCACTTGCGCGTGGTGAACTACACGCAATTGGCGCAACAACGCTAAAGGAATACAAAAAATATATCGAAAAAGATTCTGCTTTGGAACGCCGATTTCAGCCGGTTTTGGTAAATGAACCAAATCATGAGGACGCAATTTCAATTTTACGCGGATTAAAAGAAAAGTACGAAATTCACCACGGAGTTCGAATTACAGATTCTGCAATAATTTCCGCTGTGCAACTTTCCACAAGATATATTGCCGATAGATTTTTGCCAGATAAAGCAATCGATTTGGTGGACGAAGCCGCTTCGAGATTGAGAATTCAAATAAACTCGATGCCCGAAGAATTGGATAATATCGAACGAAAAGTCAAACAATTGGAAATTGAACGTGAAGCATTGAAACGGGAAACTGATGAAAAATCTGTTGAAAGATTAGTAGAAATTCAAATTGAATTATCTGAATTCGGTGAAAAGAGAAATTCCTTGAAAGCACAATGGGAAGTTGAAAAATCCCAAATTCAGAAAATTAGAATAATTAAATCTGAAATAGAAAAGGCTAAAATGGAAGCTGAAAATTTTGAGCGAAATGGCGATTTTGGGAAAGTTGCAGAAATTAGATATGGAATAATAAATGAGCTTCAAAGAAATTTAGAAATCGAAACAAAATATTTATCTGAAATTCAGCAGTCAAAAAAATTACTGAAGGAAGAAGTTGATTCAGAAGATATTGCCGAAATTGTTGCAAAATGGACGGGAATTCCATTAAGCAAAATGTTGGAAACTGAACGCGATAAATTAGTTCGCTTGGAAGATGAACTTCATACACGAATAATCGGACAAGATTTGGCGGTTTCGGCAGTTGCAAATGCAGTTCGCCGCTCGCGTGCAGGCTTGCAAGATGAAAATCGTCCGATTGGCTCATTCATTTTTATAGGAACAACCGGAGTCGGAAAAACTGAACTTGCACGAACTTTGGCGGATTTTCTGTTTGACGACGAAAAAGCAATGATAAGAATTGATATGTCGGAATATATGGAAAAGCATTCTGTTTCAAGATTAATAGGAGCGCCTCCGGGTTATGTTGGTTACGAAGAAGGCGGACAATTAACCGAAGCAGTTCGCCGCCATCCATTTTCTGTTTTGCTTTTGGATGAAATAGAAAAGGCGCATCCAGATGTTTTTAATATTCTTCTCCAAGTGCTTGATGAAGGAAGACTAACCGATAACCAAGGGCGCACTGTTGATTTTAAGAATACAATAATAATTATGACATCAAATTTGGGCTCACAGCTAATACAAAATAGATTACGCAATTTTACAGAAGAAAATGCGGATAAGCATTATTTTGAACTCGAACAAGAAATCAGCGAGTTGCTAAAACAAACTATTCGTCCCGAATTTTTGAATAGAGTTGATGAAATAATTCTTTTCAAACCACTGCTGAAACACGAAATCTATAAAATTATTGATATTCAATTAAAGAAATTGAAAAAACAATTGGCTGAAAAGGAAATTCAGATTGAATTGACAGAAGCGGCTAAGAATTTTATTTTGGAACTTGGTTACGATGTCTCTTTTGGTGCAAGACCATTAAAACGAGTAATTCAGAATTATATTTCCAACAAGTTAGCAACTGAAATATTATTAGGAAGAATTGGAAATGGTGATGAAATTTTAGTTGATATTTCTGAAGGGAAAGATAATTTGGTGTTTCGAAAGTGATAAATTTCTAATGAGTTTATGAATTCGGAATTGCTACAGAAAATTTTCCAAAAACCTTCAAAAGATTATTCCTCTGAAGGTTTTGGAATAAATAATTTATTGATTCTTAAATTGCATCGATTATTGCATTGTAAGTCGCACTTGGACGCATTACTTTGGTTGTTAATTCTTCAGTAAAATAATAGTAACCACCAAGTTTTTTAGTTTCACCTTGTGCCGCAAGTAATTCTGCGACAATTGTATCTTCGTTTTCAGCAAGTGATTTTACTACATTCGCGAAACGTTCTTTGTAATCAGCATCTTGATTTTGGTTTGCTAATGCTTCAGCCCAATATAATGATAAGTAGAACGAAGCTCCGCGATTGTCAAGTTCACCAACTTTTCGTGATGGCATTTTCCCATTTTTAAGGTATTTCCCTATTGCAACATCTAAAGTTTCAGCAAGTAATTTTGCTTTTGGATTATTGAATTTGTCTGCAATCATTTCAAAAGACGGAACTAACGCACAATATTCGCCAAGTGAATCCCAACGCAAATGTCCTTCTTTAATTAATTGTTCAACGTGTTTTGGAGCAGAACCACCAGCGCCAGTTTCAAACAAACCACCACCATTTAACAAAGGAACGATTGAGAGCATTCTTGCACTTGTTCCAAGTTCTAAAATTGGGAATAAATCTGTAAGGAAATCACGAAGAACATTTCCTGTAACAGAAATTGTATCTAAACCTTTGCGAACTCTTTCAAGCGAGAATTTCATTGCATCAACTGGTTTTAAGATTTTCATTTCCAAGCCAGTAGTGTCGTGTTCTGGTAAATATTGATTAATTTTTTTGATAATTTCAGCGTCGTGTTCTCTGTTTTCATCGAGCCAGAAAATGGCTGGTGAACCGCTTGCTTTTGCTCTGCTTACTGCAAGTTTTACCCAATCTTTAATTGCGGCATCTTTTGTTTGGCAAGCACGGAAAATATCGCCTTTTTCTACAATTTGTTCGAGATGAATATTTCCTTCGGAATCAACAATTTGAACTTTTCCATTTCCTTTTACTTCAAAAGTTTTATCGTGCGAGCCGTATTCTTCAGCTTTTTGAGCCATTAATCCTACGTTTGCAACATTTCCCATTGTTGATGGATTGAATTGTCCATTGCGTTTTGCATCTTCAACAATTTCGGCATACATTGTTGCGTAGCTTCTATCTGGAACCATTGCGATTGTGTCTTGCAATTCGTCTTTCATATTCCACATTTTTCCGCCGTCGCGCACAATATTTGGCATTGAAGCATCAATAATAACATCATTTGGAACGTGAAGATTTGTTTTGCCTTTGCGTGAATCAACAATTGCTAAGTCTGGTTGATTTTCGTAAACTTTTGCAATATCTGCAAGAATTTCTTCTTTCTTTTCGGTTGGAAGTTTATCAAGTTTTGAAATTACATCAGCTAAACCAAAATTAACATTAGCTCCAATTTCTTTTAATGAATTAGCGTGTTTATCAAGTGCTTCTTTGAAATAAACCGAAACTGCGTGACCAAACATAATTGGGTCAGAAACTTTCATCATTGTTGCTTTTAGATGAAGAGAAAGTAAAACACCATCTTTTCTTGCTTCTTCAATTTGTTCTATATAGAATTTTCGTAAAGAATTCACGTTCATTCTTGCTGAATCAATAACTTCGCCTTGCAATAAAGGAAGTTTTTCTTTTAGAATAGTAACATTTCCGGTTTCATCTACAAATTGAATTTTCACATTGTCGGCTTTTGACATTGTCATCGATTTTTCCGAACCGTAAAAATCTCCTTCTTGCATAAAAGATACTCGAGTTTTAGAACCATTTTCGGGCCAGAGTTTCATCATTTTATGTGGGAATTCCTGGGCGAATTTTTTTACTGATGCCGCTGGTCGTCTGTCGGAATTACCTTCACGCAAAACAGGATTTACGGCTGAACCGAGAACTTTTGCAAATCTAAGTTGAAGAGCTTTTTCTTCATCATTTTTTGGTTCTTCGGGATAATTTGGAATATTGTAACCTTTTTCTTGCAATTCTTTTATTGCAGCTTGAAGTTGAGGAACCGAAGCACTGATGTTTGGTAATTTGATAATGTTGGCTTCTGGATTTTTAGCAAGCTCACCAAGTTCAGTAAGATAATCACCAATCTTTTGGTCTTCAGTTAAATTTTCTGGGAAGTTTGCTAAAATTCTTCCGGCTAAGGAAATATCTTTCAATTCAATTTCAATTCCACTCCCTTTTGTAAAAGCATTTACAACAGGAAATAGTGCGTAAGTTGCTAAAGCGGGAGCTTCGTCAATTTTTGTCCAAATAATTTTATTTGTCATTTGTTCACCTTTTTGTTTTAGAACATTTTGTTCTGAAATTATTAAATTTTTACTTTCAAAATTTGAGTTTCAAAGTTAGCAACCTTTAGGTAAAATAGAAAGAAACATTTCCAATTTGGGCGAAGTAATTCCAGATGAACTTATTGCCAAATTAAAAAAAGCAGAATTGTTCAATCAAGGCTTTGCAACGGTTGAATATCTTGCTGCTTCATTCTTAGATATGGATTGGCACACAATTACTGATGAAAAAAATTTTATAGTAACAGATTTTGAAAATGCTTCGATGAAGAGAATTGGATTAATAGACGAAATTATTCCACGTTATCGTACAACATATTTTAATCATATTTTCGGAGGCGGTTATTCTGCAGGTTACTATAGTTATATTTGGGCAGAATTGCTTGATGCCGATGCTTTTGCATATTTCGAACAAAGTGGGAATATCCTAAATAAAGAAATAGCAAAGAAATATCGCGATTTCATCATTTCCAAAGGTGGAACAGAAAATTCGATGGAATTATATAAAAAATTTCGTGGAAAAGAACCAGGAATTGAAGCTTTGTTAAAAAAACGAGGTTTGAATTAAAAAAATTCCCGCCAAAAGCGGGAATTATAATTTTTAATCGCTGTACTTAAAGATTCGGAAAATGATTAAATATATTTAGTGTTTTTATTTGATGGAAACAGTTTTTGATAA
>DYSW01000053.1 GCA_020726285.1 Melioribacter roseus | reverse complement strand
TCGGTAATTAAAATAGTTTTACAAAAAACGCCACAGAAGTGGCGTTTTTTATTAAATAGTAAGTGATAATTGGATTATGATTTCTTAAAATAATCAAAAATAATTTGGGCTTTTGATTTTCCGATGGAAGCAATTAATTCTTCTATTGTTTGTGCTTTAATATTTTTTACACTCCCAAATTTTATAAGTAATTTTTCAGCTATTTTTCCCCCAATTCCATTTATATTTGAAAGTTCGGTAGTAATTATGCGTTTACTCCGTCTTTCTCGGTGGAATGTTATTGCAAATCTGTGAGCTTCATCTCGAATATGTTGCAGTAGTCGGATTGATGAAGAAGTACGCGGAATTATAATGGAATCTGATTCTTCGGGCAGAAAAACTTCTTCCAATTGTTTTGCTAAACCAATAATTTCTTGCTCTTTTTTCCCAATTTTTATCAAAACACTTACAGCTGATGAAAGTTGTCCCTTTCCACCATCAACCATAATTAGTTCTGGAAAATCAGTATTTTCTTCTAATAATCTTGAATATCTTCTAAAAATTACTTCTTCCATACTAGCAAAATCATTTGGACCTTCAACTGTTTTTATTATAAATTTTCTATAATCACTCTTTTTTGGCTTTCCATCAACAAAAACTACCATACTTGCAACTGAATCTGTTCCTTGAAGATTTGAAATATCGAAACATTCAATTCTTTTGGGAATTTTTTTTAATCGCAAATCTCTTTTTAGCGATTGTAAAACGTGTGGAATGTTTCCTTCCTTTTTCATTTTTTGCAATTGAATTTCTTTTAGGAATAAAATTGCATTTTGAGTTGACATTTTCAGTAACGATTTTTTATCACTTTCGCGTTGTGGAATTATGAATTTCACTGTTTTTTCTTCTTTTGCATTTAACCAGCCGAGTAAAAAATCATCATCTTCAGGAAGATTATCGCAGATTATTTCGTTAGGAATATCTACATATTCGTTATAATAAAAACGAATTGCGGCACTTAATATTCTCGATAAATCATCTTCCATTTTTATTACTAAATGGAATTGGCGTTTTCCAATAAGTTTTCCATCTCGAATATTTAGAATTGTGCAAGCGGCATCTTTATCTTCTGAAGCAATTGCTATTATATCTCGGTCAATATTATCAACCGTTACAACTTTTTGTCTGTTAGAATAAACACGCAATTGTTCGATTCTATCGCGAATTTCAGCCGCCGATTCAAACTTTAAGTTGCTCGATAAATTATTCATTTCGTCCGAAAGCTCTGCAATTATTTCTTCAGTTTTTCCTTTTAGAATTTGAATTATTTGTTTAATTGATTTATTGTAATCAATTTCACTTTGCAAACCTTCGCAAGGTCCATTGCATTTTTTTATATGAAAATCTAAACAAAGCTTCACTTTTTTTTGATCAATCACTTTTTGATCGATAAAATACCTGCAACTACGGATTTTGAATATCTTTTTAAGCAAATCCAACGTATTTTTCATCGATTTCACTTCGGTAAATGGCCCAAAATATTTAGAACCATCACGCAAAATATCGCGTGTGTAATAAATCTGAGGAAAAGGTTCGTTTGTTATTTTGATGTAGGGAAATGATTTATCGTCTTTTAGATTGATGTTGTAACGCGGTTTCAAATTTTTAATTAAATTGTTTTCAAGAACAAGTGCTTCAATTTCATTATCAGTAATAATAAGTTCTAAATCGTAAATCTTTTCGACCAAAGCAGTAGTTTTTGCATTGTGCTTTTTTGTGCTAAAATAAGATTTTACTCTGTTTTTTAGATTTTTAGCTTTTCCAACATAAATAATTGTACCATTTTTATCTTTATACTGATAAATTCCAGGTTTGGAAGGTAAATCGCGAAGTTTTTCTTTTAATGGAGATGTCATTTATAATTTTGTTTGAATTTCAAAAAATAGCCATTTATGATTTTCTGCTTTTGGAAATTCCCTTGCAATTGAAACAAAACCCAAATTGAATATCGTTTTGTAGAATTTTGCTTGAACAGATAATTTATTTGATGGCACAGTTCTAATAATCTCATCCAAAACATACGCATTTTGTTTATTGAAAATTCCACCTTGTAAAAGGGAATTATATATAACGTAATTTAATTTGAATTCATTCTTAATTTGAAAAATAAAATCGTTTGTAGAAAGTAATTCGGGTTTTGAAAAATATTCCATAATATCCGAAAATATTAATGAAAATCCACCATCAATTAGTGTCTGCGGTTCCCCAATCTGAAAACCAGAAAGCAAATTGAGATTTGCAGTGCAAAGATTTACAAGATTTTGCTCGAACTCAAGTCTGTAATTCACTAAAAATTCATCAGAAATTTGATTTTTCCAGCCACTAACATCACCACCAGAAGTTGGGAGAAGTGCGTGAATTCCATTTTGCATTTCTTCACCAAAAGCGGATTTTCCTAAAATTCCAATTTGTATTTGGCTGAAAATTCGTCTTTTATTGGAATTATCGAATTCCATTTTATTGTACGAAAATAAAATATCGGCAGAAAAAGGTCTGTCTTCAAACTGAATTTCATCATTATGAATGTTTTTTGGAGTATATAGATTTTGTTCAACCGAAAATTGATAGAATTTTTCACTTCCAAAATCCCAGAAAAGGAAATCATTCAGCACAAAATCGTGCATTTTGGAACTTTCCAACTTTAATTTGAAAGCGTGAGTAAAATATTGGTCTGTTTTAAAAATGAAATCATTCTTAAGTTGAAAAGAAATTATATCAAATTCACTTTTGGAAATTTGACTAAAACTATTTTGAAATAACAAAACAAACCAAATCGAAAAAATAATTGTCTGACGTCTATTCATAAATTAATTAATTTTGCATTCAAAATAATAAATACTAAAACAAAAAAGGTAGTTTCATGTCAACAAAAAAATCTTGGATAAAATGGCGTTCTTTCGTAAGTCTGTATCTTGTAATATCGTTTTTCATGATGTTGATAAGCGGAGTAATTATGTACTTGGCACCTCCAGGAAGAATTGCAAATTGGTCAAATTGGTCAATTTTAGGCTTTACAAAAAAACAATGGATTGCACAGCATACATTATTTTCATTTCTTTGGGTAATTACAGTTACATTCCATCTCATTTACAATTGGAAGCCGATTGTTAGTTATTTTAGAGAAAGAATGAATTCAGGAAGCAAAATTAAAAGAGAAAGTTTTTTTGCGTTAATAGTTGGTCTTTTTGTGTTTTTTGGGACTTTCTTCTTAATTCCGCCATTTAGTATGGTAGTTGATTTTGGTGAATATTTAACAGATTCTTGGGGAAATCCTACAGTTGAGCCTCCAATTCCACACGCAGAAGAATTGAAACTTTACGAATTGGCATCACAGTTTGGGACAAATTTCACGGAATTATCCAAAATTCTTAAACAAGAAGGATATTTAGCAACAGATTCTAATCAACTCGTTGGAGATTTTGCCGAAAAATTTGATAAAGCTCCTTCAGATATTTTTACAGTTGTAGATTCCAAATTAAAAGAAAGTAGAAAAATTGTTTTGCCTCAAAATGTAGATGAAACTGATAATTCGTCAAATAAAACTTCTTCAGCAAATGAAAATATTGTAAAATCTGAAGAAAAATCGACAAAAACTGCAATTACGACAATAAATAATGAAGTAAAGCCAACAACTAAATATGTTGCTGGAAGTGGTTACGGTCGAAAAATGTTGTCTGAAATATTAAGTGAAAATAATATCAGTTGGTCAGAAGGCGTAAAAAGACTAAATGCAAATGGAATTAAAATTGAAAAAGATGATAATTTGAAAGAAATTGCAACCGAAAATGGCGTACTTCCTGCGGATTTAATTAAAGCAATTTCTAATGTGAAAATTGAAAAGCAAAAGTAGGTAACTAAATTAGGCGTTGAAAACCAACGCCTAAATCTAAATTGTAAGTGTTTTGGAATCTTGGAAAGGCTCGAAGCTAACGAAATCTGCGTGATGAACAATAATTGACTCAATTGTTCGCTTTCCTAAATCTCCTTCTTTGGAATGATAAGCAATAATGTGTTGAATATCGAAAGGTAAACCGAATCTATCGGCAATTGAAACTCCGCTGAATGGATGTCGAAGTAGTTTCCCGTCTCGACTTGTAGAAAGTTTTCCATCAATAATTTCATATTCCAACAATTTGCCAACATCAATCAATATTGCCCCAGAAATTAAATAATCCCAATTAATAGCAACTTTGAAATTTGCTTCCATAATTTTTGCGATTTCAATAGAAAGTTGAACCGTAGTTCTTTTGTGATTCATAAATGAAATATCTTTTCTATCAATTAAAAGGGAAAAGGGAATTTTATCCAAATCTTCAGGTTGAAGTGGAGATTTTTCGATTGCATATTTCCAGCATTGATATGTTTTTTCTTTGATTTCATCATTTTTAATTAGTTCAATTTCGGGCCAAATCTGTTTGATTTTATTTCTCATAATTATCCTTTTTTTAGTTAAAAGTCAGTAATCAGTAATCAGTGATCAGTAATCAGTGAATAGTGAACTGTGAATAGTGTTTTATTTGATAATTCATATTTATCTACCGATTAGGTGGAATTCAAAATTACAGGTTCACTGCAGTATCTAGAAAATCTTTTGCGTAAGAATTTGCTAATTCCATCGATTTCGCTTCAACAATGCAGCGAATAATTGGTTCTGTATTCGATTTTCTTAAATGAACCCAAAAATCTGCGAAATCAATACGCAAACCATCATCAGTATTTATTTTTTCTGATGAATATTTAGATTTGAGTTTTTCAATTATTTCATCTGGATTTTTATCGCCAATTTCAACTTTGTGTTTTGAAATTTCATAATGTGGAAGAGAATTTTTTAATTCGCTCATTTTTCCACCAAATTCCAATAAATGTTGGAGTGTGATTACGGTTCCAACAAGTGCATCGCGTCCGAAGTGTGCTTGTGGAAGAATTACTCCCCCACTTCCTTCGCCACCAATAATTGATTGAGTTTCTTTCATTAACTTCACAACATTTGCTTCGCCAACTGGTGAGCGGAAAGTTTGGCAGCCGAATTGATTTGCAACATCTTCAACTGAGCGAGTTGTCGAAAGATTTACTACTACATTTCCTTTTTGCTTCGAGAGAATGAATTTTACTGCTTGAGTAATTGTATTTTCTTCGATAAAAGGTTCGCCATTTTCAGTTAGAAATACCAATCTATCAACATCTGGATCGACAATAATTGCTAAATCAACATTGGAATTTTTTACTGCTTGAATTGTTTCGGTCAGATTTTCGGGCAAAGGTTCGGGCAAACGTGGGAAAATACCAGTTTTTTCGCAATTTAAAGGAATAACTTCGCAACCGAGTTTTTCAAGTAATTCTTGCATTACCCAACTACCAGCGCCATTTACGCAATCTAACAGAACTCTGAATTTTCTTTCTCTCAATTTCTCAATCTGAACAAAAGGTAAGTTGAGTGCTAATTCGATATGATTTTGCAAACCTTCTGTAAAATCATAAACTTTACCTAATTTATTCCAAGGTTGATATTCAACTTCAGCATCAAGATAGCTGAGCATTTGTTTGCTTTCTTCTGGTGTAAGAAATTCGCCTTCAGAATTTAGCAATTTTAGTGCGTTCCATTGATTTGGATTATGACTTGCGGAAATTGAAATTCCACCAACTGCTTGCATTTTTTTTACATTGTACAAAACAGTCGGAGTTGGACAAGCTCCAATATCATAAACATCATTGCCAAGTGCAGTTAATGTGCCTTTTACGATGTTGCGAACCATGTGCCCTGAAATTCTTCCATCGTAACCAATTACGATTTTACCATTTCCTACGAATTTTCTATATGCTTTTAAGTATCGAACTAAAACTTCGGGGTCTAAACCATTTCCAACAATTCCACGAATTCCAGAAACGCTAACCATTAATGTTGTCATAAAATCTCACATATTATTTGTTTAACTTTCAATTACTTAATAGCAAATATAATGAGTTGCCGTATTTTAATTGAAAATCTGCAATAATGATTGAGAAATATTTTCTTCCAAGTTAAATTAGTAACTGATGATTTCATCAAAAGCATTTTTTTCGTCTCGGTAACATTGCCACTTTCTAATTTGTAGAAATATTCTCCATTTGGTAAATAAGAAGCATCAAATTCAATTTGATAATTTCCAGCAGTTTGAATTTTATTTACTAATGTAGCGATTTCTCTACCAAGTATATCAAAAAATCACTAAGTTACTTGACTTGTGGATGGAAGCTGGTAACTAATTATCATACTTGGGTTAAATGGATTTGGGTAGTTTTGGTGAAGTCTAAACTCAGATAAATTATTTATATTGTCATCTTTGCCAACACAACCAGAGTATTCATAAACATTGGGTATTAGCAAGAAAAACTATTTCATCTGAACCTACTGCAATACTTAAAGTTGTACCATATTCAGTATTTCTTGCTTTTAGAGTAAAGGTTTCTGATAATTGAGTCATAATATTTGTTAAAAAATACATAAATATTAATAAAAATATCCGTTTCATTGAATTCTCCAAAATTCTAAAAAAGATACTGTCATACCTTTTTATCCATATATACGCAATGTCTCAAGAAAAATAGGTTTTTTGTATTTATTCTCTTAAAAAATGCTTCCACCCCAAATATATTCTTGGAAATTATCCATTTTATGTTTTCCAATTAATGAAGTGTTTTTAATCTCAATTTTTTCTGAGATTCGGTTCAAATTTTTTAAGTCGTATTCATCTGGACTTTCTTTTACTTCAAAAGCAAATTCATTCAATAAAAAGTCAATTTCTTTGCCATCTTTGCGAGCGTAATATTTGGGAATTCCATAAAAAGATA